>NZ_JBGANL010000010.1:0-132737 GCF_044222345.1 Prosthecobacter sp. | reverse complement strand
CTATGCCTGACATGTCCGCACGCCGCCAGTCCCGGCATCAGGCCTGTCAGGCATAGGGCCACGGCGAATTTCTTCATCCATTCCCCCATGGTGTTTCAGTGAATTCAGCAGTGGATGTCCAGAACGCAGCCCGTTCAATCAGATCCCGGCAGCCGTAATCCCGTCGTGCGCTCATGCGGATAGTAACTTTCGCGATGCGAGCGCGTATGCCCCAGAGGGTCGATCCAACGCCAGAAATCATCGACCTTCGTCTTTGTTTCAGAGGCGCAGCCCGCCACCAGGCAGCTTGCCAGCAGGATGATCCAACAGCGCATCACATTCATTCCGAGTCACTCTGAGAGAGGCAGCAGCGGCATTCAAGCATTGCTTATCGACCGCTGATTGAATCCAGCCTCCCCACAAAGTGCCGGGAGCAACCCCACACATCCACAACCGATGAAAACACCCGCCACCCCATTTTCATTCCACGATCTGAACCTTACTCCAGCGGCTTGAGACGCAGATGACGCAGCGTGTAAAACGGTGACTCCGACTCCACCACCCGACGACCGCCTCGCTTGCGCTGCGGACCAAACATCTCCCGGTTTCCATCAAAAACACTCTCCACGAACTCGCGGCTCCCCAGCGCCAGCCCGTCACTGAAATAGCGCACGCGCAAATGCACCAGCTCCGCAGGGCTGAGCTTTCCGCCTTTGGCCAGAACGGCACGTGCCGACTCCACGCTCACGCCGCGCCGCAGCACGTTTTCGTTTTGCGCGTCCTTCACTTCGCGACCCTCCGCGTGCAGCAGGCAGCGATACGCCTCCGCTGCGCCCGCACTTTTCCAGCCATCCACTGGTTTGCTCAGCGCCTTGCACAACCCGCGCTGCGCTCTGCGGCTGCCACCGAGCGCCTCCGCGTAGCCGCACCAGCGGTAGTCCTTGGGATCTTTGACGAGGCCGACGCGCACGGGATTGAGATCGATGTAGGCGGCCATGGTGCGCAGGGCTTCGCCTTTGCCTTCGACGATGACGCTTTTGAAGCGGTCCATCCACAGCGTGCCACGACGTCCGCGCCGCTTGTTGAACCAGCGGCTGAAGCGTTCTTTGACTTCTTTGACGAAGAGGGACAGATCGCAGAAGCGCTTCTTCAATGCGTCCACCCGTTGCTCTGCCAGCACCGTCATGCCACGCGCGCGCAGATCCTTCAATTCATCCCGCAGCAGGCCCAGGTAGGCGCGGCTGTAGAGCGTGCGCAGGTGATCAAAGAGCTTTGCCTCGCCGTCGAGCCCCTCAAACCGCTGCAGCCACGTCTGCCGGTGCGGCACCTCCGCCAGCAGGTGGAAATGATTCCCCATGATGCAGTAGGTCGCCACCTTGATCCCGGAGAATTCGGACATCCGCCAGATCACGCGGCGCAGCGCCTCTTTTTCCACGTCATCAAAGAGCACCTCTCCACCACAAGTCCTCGACATGACGTGGTAGCAGTAGGACTCCAGCGGCCCCTTCCCCAGGATGCGAAACCGCCCGCCAGACCAGGAACGCGCGCCGGGATAGAGGCCCGTTTTCGCATTCACGCCAACGAGCTGCTCTTCGAGCGGGAGCACCTGAGAATCAGCAGACTGAGTCGATTTCATGCCGCCGACACTGCGGCAGTTTCGGCAGGAATCAATCACTAAATGCCTGGCATTATTTTTATTTGATTGGTCATCCGCGAAGAGGAGAAAAAGCGCGAGGAGCCGGCGGCTCCATGCGCTGCGCCGTTTTCACCGGCGGGGCCGTCCTGGGCAGAGGAGCGCGCCAGCGGGTGCTCTACAACGCGCAGCGCTGGGGTGGCAGCGAAAAAGCAGCAACCCTTGATGGACAAAATCTTGGAGTGGCGAAAGCGAACGTCGCAGGAAGCCGCACCTCCCCGAGCACTCGCCAACTCCAGTCACCGAGATCAAAAACGCTGCTTAACTTTGGAATCCGGGTTTAATCTTTCCAGGGCCTTGACCACCTTCGAGCCCTAGAAGCTCATGGGAATCTGCGAAGCTTCGACCGAAAGCGCGGGCGGGATCACGCGACGGAAATCGTCCAGCGACACGGGCTTGGTCAGAAAGGCATTCATGCCGCAATCGCGGCACTCCTCTTTGACTCCGGTGAGAGCATGGCCCGTCATGGCGATGATGGCGGGCTGATGTTTGAGCTGGAAGTTCCCGCGGATGCGCCGGGTGGCCTCCACCCCGCCCATGACGGGCATCTGCAGGTCCATGAAGACGATGTCGTACCCTCCTTGAGCAACCATGCTGACGGCCTCTTCCCCGTTGTTGGCGATGTCCATTCTCACATAGCCCAGGCGCTGCAGCAGCATCGTGGCGATCTTCTGATTCAAAGGCTGATCTTCGACGAGGAGGATTTGAGCGGGGTTCTGGCTGGCAAAGTTGTCAGCCTCCGCCCTGGCAGCCTTGGCGATGGCACGGTTCGTGGCATGAGAGACATGAATGTCATGGCCGCCAGCGGCAGCGCGGGCAGCACTTTGATTCACAAAGGGCGGAGGCGCGGGGGTCTCCAGCACCGAGGGGGACTCAAACGTGGAATTCATCCGAGGCTGTCCCATCGGTTGTTCCGCCTGGGGCTGGATGTAATGAGGCGGCGGCTGTTGCACAGGCGCGGGGATCGGGCGCGATGAAGGAGCCGGCACGGGAGCCTGCGCCGTGACGGACCTCTCTGCAGGCACAGCCGCAGTGACAAGGGCAGTGGGGACGACGCGGCGTGGCATGCGGTAGAGTTCTGCCATCGTGCGCAAAAGCTCACGACGTTTGATGGGTTTGGAGAGCCGTGCGTGCCGGCTGCCGGCAGGCGGGCTAAAGCGGTCACGGTCCAGCTTCGCGCTGGTGATGGACATGGTGGTGATGATGGCGGCTCCACGCATGGCGGCGGCATTCAGCATCAGCACGGCCTCCTCATGGCGAAGGCTGGTGACATCGAGAATGAAGAGGCCTGACTCTTCGACCACCGCGTCGAGTTCCGCCTGGGAACGGTCCCGCAGCAGCCTCACCGTCATGCCCCATTGCGTGAGTGACTGGTTGAGCACCTGCAATGTGGTGGGATGCGCGCTGTACACGACGACAGGCCGCGCCTTCACCACATCGAGCCAGATCAGTTCTTCCTCACGCGATTCATCATCAGGGGCGACACTGAGCGGCAGCTCAAAGAAGAAGTCGGACCCCTTCCCTTCCTCGCTCACGACGCTGATCTCCCCCTGCATCAGCTTGATGAGCTTCTTGCAAATGGCGAGGCCCAGTCCGGTGCCGCCATATTTGCGCGTGGTGGAAGTGTCCGCCTGGTTGAAGGCCTGGAAGAGCTGGCCGATTTTTTCCGGAGGTATGCCAATGCCGGTGTCACGCACGGAAAAATGCAGCAGCGCCTTGTCACCCTGCGGTGTCTGGCGTGAAACCTGCCGCACCAGGATCAGGATCTCCCCCTTCTCGGTAAACTTGATGGCGTTGCCGACGAGATTGACGAGGATTTGTTTGATGCGCTGGAAATCACCCAGCACCTTGCGCGGCAGCGCGGAGTCGATGTGGACATTGAGTTCGATGTTCTTCTCCGCCGCCTTGTGGGAGAAGACGTCAGTGGTCTCTCCGAGCAGCTTCTCGATGTCCACCGGCAGCTTTTCCATCTCCATCTTGGCGGACTCCAGCTTGGAGAAGTCAAGGATGTCATTGATGACGTGAAGGAGCGATTCACCGCTGGAGCGGATCATCCGGATCAGCTCCTCCTGTTCAGGATCCAGCCCCATCTCAATGAGCAGGCTGGTGGTGCCGATGATGCCGTTCATCGGCGTGCGAATCTCATGGCTCATGTTGGCCAGGAAGCTGCCCTTGGCGGCGGTGGCGGTTTCCGCCTGCCGTTTCGCGGCTTCGTATTCGACGAGCAGCGTGTGCTTGCGCTGGTCATCCTCCTGCACGTGGGAGATCATCGTGTTGAACTCCTCCTGCAGGAGATCCAGGTCATCATTCCCATTGGCCGGGACGCGGACATTGAGATTCCCCGCACGCATCGCACGGAAGGCGTCGATGAGCGCATGGGTCTTCTTTGTGATGCGCCGGCCAATGATGTAAAAGCTGAACACCGCCAAGGCCAGCCCGGCGCAGGCGCCAAGAATGGGCACGGTGAGCCGCTGGGAATTGAAAAGATGCCGCAGCTGCACCAGCGGCTGGCGGCCGATGAAAGCGCCCGCCACATGCCCGGTGCGCGAGTACAAGGGAGCAGCGCTGATGAGCCAGTGGTCCCCGCCGTTGATTTCCAGATCACGACTGTCACTGGTGTCATCCATCACCAGGGAGCTGCCCGCCATCACGCGGTAGATGAGATTGTTCATGTGTGCCGGAGCGGGCTCATCGATGACACAATTCTGGCAGCCGGGAATGATGATGATGGGCGGAGACTTCGCCATCGGCGGACCCACACTCCCTTCAGTTTGGCGTGGAGCCACCACATCCACCTCCAGTCCGAGATTCTGCAGGGCCGGCGGAATGTCCACCGTTTGCAGGCGCATCCGCAGGCGGGCCTCGTTCTCCCAGTTCAGCGGGGCCACTCCTGCCATCTCATTCTCATTGAGAGCCTGGCGGTTCAGCTCCATCTGCCCCGCCAATGCCACGGCGCCGAGATAGGAGCTCTGCACAAAACGGAGGGTGATGAACTCCTGCCAGATGAATCCCATGGCAGTCGCCCCCGCCCCCACCAGCACGGCAAACATGCCGAGCAGTGTGAAGCGATTGGCGATCTGAAAGTAAAAACTCATGAGTCATGACCAGGTTTGAAGCCCGAGAAGCCTGACTCAGCCACCTCCGAATCCTGGACCATGGCGCGACGCACCGCCAGGCAGAGACTTTCGAGATTGAAGGGCTTGTACAAAACATCCACAAACCCAATCGCCTGGCAGAGATCCTTCACATCATCCTGAAAGAAACCGCTGCAGGCGATGACGGGCAGCCGGGGATCACACGCACGAAACCACTCCAGCACCTCAAATCCGGAAGCCCCGCCCGGCATCGTGAGATCCAGAATGGCTGCGGTGAAACGCTGCCCCGACTCCGTACCAGCGCGCACCAGCTCAAGCGCATCCTCACCGCTGCGGCAGGCGACAGCTTCAAAACCGTGGGCCTCCAGCACGGCCTTTCCCACAGCCAGCACATGGGGTTCGTCATCGATGATCAGCACGCGCGCGATGGCACGCGAGGCAAATTCTCGGGGTAGAAGCTGAGTGGTCTGGCGCATGGTGGTCAAGAGTTGGAAAGTTGTAAAATGCTCCCCGCTTACATGGCGGTGTAGCTGAGGCATTTGATTTCATCGAGGGAGGTATGCCCGCCGATGACCTGCTGCAGGCCTTCCTGATAGAGCGAGCGGAAACCATTTTTGAAGGCGGCGGCGCGCATCGCGCTCAGCGGGGCCCCCTCCTCGACGAGGTCGCGCAGCTCATTGTTCACCTCGCACAGCTCCATCAGCGCCACGCGTCCGGCATAGCCCGTGCCATGGCACTCATCACACCCGCGGGCGGTGTAGATGGGTGTGGTGATCGGCTGGGTGATCACGGCCTGCTTCGCCATCAGATCCTGCACGTCCGGCGGGGCCTGCATCGGCTGCTTGCAGTAGGTGCACAGGCGGCGCGCCAGACGCTGCGCCTGGCTCAGTGCCAGTGAATCTGCCAGCAGATATTTCTCCACCCCCATCGACAGCAGTCGTGAGACCGCGCGCAGGGAGTCGTTCGCATGCAGCGTGGTGAGCACCAGATGCCCCGTGAGCGAGGCATTCACCGCCGCGCCTGCTGTTTCCGCATCGCGTGACTCACCGATCAGGATGATGTCAGGGTCGGCACGCAGCAGGGAGCGCAGACCGTTCGCGAAGTCGAGTCCGCGCGCGTTGTTTGTCTGCGTCTGATTGATCCCCTCGATTTCGTATTCGATCGGGTCTTCAATCGTCTGAATGTTCACGCTCTCATCGTTCACGCTGTTGAGCAGCGCATAGAGCGTGGTCGTTTTACCGGAGCCGGTCGGGCCCGTCACCAGCACCAGCCCCTGGTCGCGCTGCATGGTGCGTGTCAGGATGTCGATCTGGCGCTGCGAGAGGTTGAAATCCGAAAGGCGCTTCACCCCGTCCTGCTTGTCCAGGAAACGCATGATGACCTTCTGAAACTCACGCCGCGTCGGCACCGCAGCCACACGGACATCCACCCGGCGCCGGCCGATGGAGAGCGCCATGCGCCCGTCCTGGCACTCCTGCCGGTTCTGGCTCATGCCCGCGTAGTTTTTCAGCAGCGCCACGTAGCGGTTGAGCTGGCTCTCCGGCGCGGTCATGATCGTTTTCATGGTGCCGTCCATGCGCGCACGGAAGCGCGTGAAGCTGTAAAATTTCTCCAGATGCAAGTCGGAGGCGCGGCAGCGGATGGCGGTAAACAGCGCCCACTGCACCAGTTGCTCAGGCTCGTGGTTCGGATTCTGCGGATTGATCCGTGCCATGTCTTCGGGGGAGATTTCCACCACGCTGGCATCATCAGCCACGGAGAGCGTCGTCCCCTCCCCCATCGAAGCCACCGCACTCGGGTCAAACGTCGCGCCCGCCCGGTTGATCGCCTCACGGATGCTGGCCAGATCCGCCAGCACCGGCACGATCTTCACCGAAGGATTGCCCATCGACAGCCACTCGTCCTCGAAAGCATAGCAGTCAGCGCTCTCACTCAGCAGGAAAACGACCTGCTTGCCGATGTAGAGCGGGTAGACGTTGTGCCGCTCCAGCAGCGGGATCGGGAAGAAAGTCTGCCTCTGCGCCTCCGTGGCGCTGTACACCAGCGTGCGGCAGCCGCTGACGAGGTGCTGCAGGGCGATGCCCATGTTGCGCTGCACCACATTGAAATGCGTGACTCCCAGTGTCTCCGCCTTGCTTTTCTGCGCCTCGTAGAAACCTTTCAGCTTGGTGATTTCAGTGGGCTCGTAGGGATAGCGTTCGAGCAGCCACTGAAAGGTGCCTTCCAGCCCCAGGTCGGCAAACACCGGCGGCTGCAGCTGCTCCATCGCGTTCGACTGGGAGATCGGCATCTGCCCAAAGCGCTGCACCAGATCCTTGCGCGTGTTTTGGTACTGCTCCGGTGTGATCAGCACCCGGATCGTGAGAAAGTGCGGAACTCCCCACAAATCTCCCGCGCGCGGGTTGTGGTGCGCCATCACCAGCAGCGGTCCGATGGTGCTCACCGGCAGCCAGGGGTCCGCCACATACGGCACCCGGCCCAGCTTCCGGATCAGCCGCTCCGCATCGGGGGAGCAGCTCTCACGCAGCAGCGTGACAGGCAGCATGCCATGCTGCAGGGCCAGCCCTTCAATCGATTGAATGGCCAGAATCGCAGTCTGCCTCGCCTCAACTATCGTGTTTGGCGGATTACTCGCACCACCAAAAGATTTTGGTGCTAGCGGGTTCGTCGGGATCTGGAGGGTGGCAGCCATGAGTTTGTGCGTGGCAGGGATCAGCGTCCCGCCATTTGAAAGTTTGGCGGAAAATCAAAGGCCGTGGTGAAGTCCCGGCCTTCGAAATCCATCAGGATTCCCGTGCCGCTCTGCCCGGGTTTGAGCAGTTCAAACAATCTCCCCGTCCAGCGCAGACGGTGCACGGTGGAATCACTCGAAGACACCGGGTTGTACCGCGGGTCCATATAAGGCGAGCCGGGCTGGGCACGATTGATGTTCGGGTCACGATACTGCAGCGTGCGCAGAATGACCATCTCATCCGCTATGGAACCATTCATCGCATCAAACAGCAGCTCGTAGTTCTGCTGGGCGAAACGATACACCGCCTGGTTGAGCGTTTCCTGCCGTGCCGAGGCCAGCGCACCTTTGGACGCACCCAGAAACTGGTTCATTGGCATCACTGCGATCCCCGCCAGCACTCCCATGATGGAAACAACGATCACCATCTCCGACATGGAAAACCCGCCCTCCCGGCCCGCTGGCAGGAAGGTGGCTCGTTTTCCACGATGTGAGAGGAAGGTCATGCCGGAATTTGTCAGTAATTGATGGTCGCGCCGGTCGGGCCATACAGCGTCGCCTTCGTCATGGACGTGATCAAAGGCGGGAAAGTCAGATTGTACCCGGACGGCAGGAAGCTGGTCAGGTCCTTTTCCGCAAAACTCAGGTAGGACTTCAGCAGCTGGTACTTCGCCTCCGGCGTCGAGGCCGCCGCCCACTCCAGCGCCGCCTGCGTACGCCCGCGCACCTGGATGTAGCTCGCCTGCGCCAGATTCAGCGACTCCGCACGCGCGATCGCCAGATTGCGTTCGCTGTCACCCCGCATGCGGGTGACGGATGGGATCGCCATGAAGGCGATGATGCCAATGATCGACACACAAGCCATCATCTCCACCAGCGAGAAGCCGCGAATGAAAGAGTGAGATTTTGGAGAGGGGGTGTGCATGATAGAATTCAGCGGAGAACCGGATTATTGATTGACCAGATCCACATGGGGAAAATCGCCCGGCTGCCAGTCTGGCAGCGAGAGGTACTGCTGCGCATTGTACAAAGCAGCCGTTTGCAGCTGGTTGGCATTGCTCGTGTATTCGGCGAAATGATCTGCCGTGGTCTGATCAAGGAAACCCACGCGGGCACTCGGATCAGACGATGTCGGGTCGGGGGTCAGCAGCTTGAATCGCAGCTGGCTGCTGGCCAGTGCGTTATAAGAAGTGCGCACGCTCTCAAGGCCGCGGTACTGCGCCGTGTTGTTGACGCGCATCTGCGCCATCACCCATGCCGTCAGCGCGCTCTGCACCGATGCCTGCTGCTGCCGCGCCATGACACGATGGGCATCGCGTGAGGCATTGGAGATCGCGGCCACGATGATCGATGACATGATGCCGATGATGGCAATCGTGAAGATAGCCTCAACAAAGCTGAATCCTGCCCTTCTCTGTTTGCGAATTGTCATGTTCATAACCACCTCCGCCCTGCTCCCTGCTGCAAAAAAACGCCGGGGAGTCACCTCCCCGGCGGACGTGAGCCGTCCGAAACTGAGTTCAAACCCCAGTGCCGGGCGCGTCAGCACCTAGATTAGTAGGAACCTGGATTGTACTTCACCTGCTTGTTGGTGTCGTCCCAGGTCAGGTAGGTGGCAGCAGCAGGGATTTCCGTTGGGTTGATCGGGCCGGAGGTGAACAGCTTGCCGGAGAAGGCGCCAGTGCTTGGGGTCACGCCAGTGATGGCAAGGTTGACGATGGCGGAACCGTCGGCTGGGCTGCCGAGGGAAGCGCCAGCTGCGACAGCGGCGTTGAGCACGGAAGCAACGGTCTGCGCATTGCGCTTGGCCGTGGCGTCTTTGGCGCTCTGGTTCAGGTTGCCGATGTTCGGAATCGCGATTGCGGCGATGATGCCGATGATGGCGATGACGACGAGCATTTCCACGAGGCTGAAGCCAGCTTTGCGGGAAGTGTTGAGCTTAATGTTTTTCATAGTGTGTTGTGTGTGTGTGTGTGTTTGGCTGTTGGTGTTAATTCGAAGTGTTCAGCTTGTGGAGTTGCTCAGCCTCGAATTATGGAAATTGTAATTTATTTGTTAATTACATTCAAACATTTTTTTCATAATTTTAACAATTAGAACGATTTAGCTAGAGAGAGCGCCCCATATTTTTCTCTCTCAGAGCTTTTTTTCGCTTCAAAAAGAACTGCCTGAAGGGCTTTTTAAGGGGCCTTTTTCGCCTCTCAGAAAAATTCCGGGCAGTTAGCCTGTGACATCTTGCGCTCTTTACAGGCTTACCCCTCTCACTCCTCTAATATTCAGCACTTTCGCGCAGACGACCCACAATTCACGGCATGTTCGCCCTGGTGGGAAGCAGAGCCCCTCACCTTTCCAGCGCTCGACGGCAGGCCCCTGCTGCTCCCCCTGAAACAAAAGGTCAAAGACCGAATCACTTGCCGCGTTTCACTTTATAGATTTTATTAACACGTATGAATTTTAAATCGTTTTTGACAGGTCGCATCCTTCCCGAAGTCGTTCGCGACTATCGTGTTTGGGTATCGGTCATACTGGCCATAAATTTAATCATTCTGCCGAATCTCGTCACCTGCTTCCTCTCCTCATTAGCATGGGAGTCCATCAGCCTGTGGATCTTCAGCACTTCTCTGACCTTGCTGGCCTGCGCCTTCGGCCTGCGCGTCCGACTCATGCTCTGGATGGCTCTCCCACTGGTCCTGCTGGTCCCCGCATGCCTGGTCTGTCTGCTTTCCATTCAAAACCTGCCCACCACGTTCTTGTTTCTGGCTTTGCTGGAAACCAACCCCGCAGAGCTGGCCGTCTTCCAAGCTCAGGTGATCTATGCCGCTCTTGGCAGCGTGCTGCTGGGGGGGCTTTATGTCTGGTTTGTCAAAAAACGTGTACCAGCCAGCTTCCGCCTTGGGCCAGCCGCCCGTTTCCTGGTCCTCGGCACACTGCTGGCCCCGCCCTTCTCCGACTTCCTTACGCAGGGCGGGAATTTTTGCGTCGCCTACGTGCAGCAGCGCTTCCTCTCCACGTTTCCTTGCTCCACGTTTTACGGTGCTTATGAGGCCTTTGTCTTGCGCACCCGGGTGCAGGACCGCAAAGATTTGGTGGAACAGCTCCGCATCAGCCAGGAGCCCGCGTTTCGTGATGAGCAGCAGCGCCAGGTCCACATGCTGGTCATCGGTGAAAGCGCCACCAAAAGCTGCTTCGGCCTCTATGGCTACGACCGCCAGACCACCCCGCTGCTGGAGCGCACGCCCGGCCTGCTCCCGTTCCGTGACGTGTCCAGCGCCGCCACCGTCACTCTCGTGGCGGTCCCCGCCATGCTCACCGCCTCTCCCGCTGGCAAGGTGCTCGAAGCCACCCGCCAGGCCAGCATCCTCTCCGCTTACAAGAAGGCCGGCTTCCGCATTTACTGGCTCTCCACCCAGAGAAAACATGGGACTTTTGACACCCTCACCGCCCTCTTCTCGGCCGAGGCAGACGCATCCGTCTTTAATGGCGGAACCTTTGACCTGGGCGGCGTCGGAGCCTACGAAGGCGCTACGGACGCCAGCCTCATCCCGCTGGTGCGTGGCGTTCTTCAACGGCAGGAGCCCAAGGTGCTCTTCGTCCTGCACACCATTGGCAGCCACGGTCCCTACCCCTCCCGCTACTCCCCCCAGCAGGCCCGTTTCCCGGCGGACAAAGACGCCACCAATGCGGCTCTGATCCGCATCGCCAGCGGCACCTCCACAGACCCTCATGATCTTGAACTCGCTCAAAATTCATACGACAACACCGTCTGCGCCACAGATTTCCTTCTCGCCAATCTCATCAACGACCTGAAGAACCTGAATGCATCCTCATGGTTCTGCTATGTTTCAGACCACGGTGAAAACACCTCCAAGGCCATGCTGGGAAAATTCATGCACGGAGTGGTCTCCCGCCAGGTGGTGGAGGTTCCCATGCTCATGTGGGTCTCACCTGCCTATGAGCAGGCTCATGCAGACAAGGTCGCCAGCCTGAAGGCCCACCTCAACACCCCCTTCAGCGCCTCCTGCACCTTCCATACCCTTCTCGACATGGGCGGCATCTCCTGCCCGGACTTCAAACCCGAGCGCAGCACCGCCTCTCCCCGCTTCTCTCCCGGCCCCCGTTTGGTTTGCGACACCCGCGGGGCCATTATCGATTATGACCAAAAATTCCCCGTTCGCCAGGATGCCGCCCATGCGCCGCTGACCTCTGACACCGCTCCAAAGATGGCGGCCAGAGTGCAGCGCCCCTGATGCGTGCGCTCACGCTGAATTGAGATTTTTCACAGGCCTCCTTCACTTGTTTCATGAAAACCCTGACATCCAATGCACTGGCTCAAAACGCCCGGATATGGTTTTCGATCATGCTGGCCGTTGCCCTGATCAACCTGCCGAATCTCATCGCTTGTTGTTACTGGCTGCCCGCAAGCCAGCTGCTTTTCAGCCTTGTCCTGCCTCTGCTGGCAGGCGCTTTGGGGATGCGCATTCGTCTCACCCTCTGGCTCGCTGTCCCGCTCCTCCTGCTGGTGCCGGCCTGTCTGGCCTGCCTGCTCACGCTTCAAAATCTCCCCAGCACCTTCCTGATTCTGGCCCTGCTTGAAACCAACCCGTCAGAGCTCTCCGCTTTTCAGACCCCGGTGATGATGACGGCCTTGGGCACCCTCCTGCTGGTGGCGCTCTACATCACCTTCGTCAAAGCACGCGTGCCCGCCGATTACCGCCTGGGCCCTGTGGGGCGGCTGGCTGTCTTTTCCACATTGCTCGTCCCGGCCGTTTGGGATCTGTCATTCTATGGCCAGACTGCCAGCCTGGCCGCCGTGAAAGAGCGCTGCCTGTCCACCTTCCCATGCTCCACACTTTATTCCGGCTATGAGGCTTTCACCATTCGCTCCCGTGTGCAGAACCGCCAGGACCTGCTGGAAAAATTAACCGTCAGCCAGGAGCCGGAATTCAGCAGCGATCCCCACCGTCAGGTCCACATGCTGGTCATCGGTGAGAGCGCCGCCAAAGACTGCTTCAGCCTCTATGGCTACGAACGCGAGACCACCCCCCTTCTGCAGAAAACCGCCGGCCTCCTGCCCTTCCGCGACGTCGCCAGCACCGCCACCGTCACTCTGCTGGCCGTGCCCTCCATCCTCACCTCTCCGAAAGCAGGCCAGGTCATCGAGGCCACACGCCAGACGAGCATTCTTTCAGCCTACAAAAAAGCAGGCTTCCGTGTTTACTGGCTCTCCGCTCAAAAAAAACACGGCACGTATGACACCCTGACCTCCATTTTCTCCGCCGATGCGGATGAAGCTGTTTTTTTGGGCGGCAAAATCGACGTCGAAGGAAGAGGCACCTACGAGGCCACAGATGCCAGCCTTCTGCCTTTGGTGCGCAGCCTTCTCCAGCGCAATGAGCCCAAAGTGCTCTTCGTGCTCCACACCATCGGCAGTCACGGCCCCTACCCCGCACGTTATCCTGCGGAGCAGGCCCGCTTCCCCGCGCCCAAAGAAGCTGCCAACGACGCCTTGCAGCGCATCCGCAGCGGCATGACCAGCGATCCCCAGGATTTGGAACTCGTCCAGAACTCCTATGACAACACCATCTGTGCCACGGACCTCCTGCTGACCAGCCTCATCAGCGACTTGAAGAAAATTCAAGCCTCCTCCTGGCTGTGCTACATCTCAGATCACGGTGAAAACACCTCCAAAGCCCGCTTGGGAAAATTCATGCACGGGAGGGTTTCGCGGCAGGTCATTGAAGTGCCGATGCTCATGTGGCTCTCCCCCCTCTACGAGAAGGACCATGCAGGCAAGGCTGCCGCTTTGAAGGCCCACCTCGACACCCCTTTCAGCGCCTCCTGCACCTTCCACACTCTACTCGACATGGGCGGCCTCTCCTGCCCGGACTTTAAGAAAGAGTGGAGCAGCGCCTGCTCTCACTTCGCTCCAGGCCCGCGCTTCGTGTGCGATTCCAACGGCCTCGTCATCGACTACGACAAAACATTCCCCGTTCGCCAGGATGCCAGCCGAATGCCGCCACCAGATCAATCTCAGAAGATCGCCGCCGGCGTGACCCGCCCTTGATCCCCCCCGGCAGAACGCTGTGAGTTCCGCTCGCCAACGCACCACAAAGAGGCACATTTCCGCTCTTCATGCATTCCCTCCTCATGCCAGCGCTTCTGCTCTTCGCGCTTTGCACCGCCGCCATCGCCGCAGATCCCCCTGTCAGCCCGGTCCTGCCACCCGCAGTGGTTGTTCCCCCGGAAGTGCATGAGATCGCCCCGGACCAGGTCGTCCGCCAGCTCGTCGATCACCCGGACACGCTGATCATCGACGTCCGCACCGAGGACGAGCGCCACACCCGTGGCCACATCCTCAATTCACTCAACTACGACTACTTCCACGGCCAGAAGACGCTCGATGCCCTCGCCAAGCTCGACAAAACCAAGCCCTGCATCGTCCACTGCGCCATCGGTGGCCGCGCCCAGTCCATCGCCGTCCAGATGCACCAGCTCGGCTTCAAAAACATCCTCCTCCTCAAAGGCGGCTTCAATGCCTGGACCGCCACCGGCCAGGCCATCGCCAGATGAGGGCCTAATCCGCCTTCCTCATCTCCAGCCGCTCCCCGCACCGCATCACGCGGTACGGCTGCTGCAGCCTCTCGCAGGCGCTCACAAATTCGTCCGGCGTCACGGTGTTGAACTCAAACATGTCGTAGTGACACGGCACCACGAGCCTTGCCTCCCCCACCTTGGCCAGTGCCGCCGCCTCCAGGCCATTGAGATTTCCCGCCACCCGGCGCTCGGGCCTGTTGCCATTGATCGGCAGCAGCATCAGATCGCACGAAAACTGACGCGCCATGCTCACAATGTCATCGTGCCAGAGCGTGTCCCCGCTGTGGTAGATCGTAAACGGCCCGCACTTCACCAGAAACCCCGTGCAGTGGCAGTTCTTCTCCTCATCACGGATCACCTCATTGTGCTTGGCGATGACACCGTGGATCTCCCATCTTCCTTCGAAATACTTGTCCCGGTCCCCCGTGCCGCAGTACGTCACCATCGCATCCCCCAGCCGCTTTTGCGCCTCGCCGCAGTACGTCACCATCGCATCCCCCAGCCGCGTTTGCGCCTCGGGAATGACCGGATGCGGCACATAAAGCCGGAAGCCGGGATTCGCCTCCGCCAGCGGCACCAGCGTGGCGCCGTCCAAATGATCCGTGTGCACGTGACTGGCCGTCACACGGCTGATGCCCGTCAGCCGGCGCGGGTCGATGCAGCGCTCCGTCATCCGCACATGCGGCTTGTCTGTGGCGGCATACTTTTCCGTCAGTGAATCGGAGAGGTAGGGGTCAAACAGCAGCCGCTCCCCCGCCCACTGCACCAGAAAGCCGCTCTGCCCCAGCCACCACACATGCAGGGTGTCCTCGTCCAGCGAAGCCGCCGCCATGTCGGCCAGCAGCGCGTCGTCTTTTTGTAACGCTGTGATCATGCACCAAACTGGATTGCTGCGATTTTTTCCGCCATGTCATGGCTGGCGCAAAACACCAGCTCCGCCGCCGCCGCGCGTGACATCCGCGCATGCAGCGCCACCACACGGCCCATGCTCAACCCGTCCACATACGCCTGCACCGGACGGTGCTTGGGGTCGATGTTGCGGATCTCCACCGTCGTGTCGGGAGAAAGCAGCGCACTGCGCCAATGGGCTGGCTGCAGCACATTGGAGCCTACAAGTAACCATGCCGGCGTATCCGCCAGCAGCGGCGGCGCCCCCATGCTGCGGGCATACGCCGTCGATCCGGCAGCCGTCGCCACCAGCGCCCCGTCGCACACCAGTTTGGGGATACGGCGCACGTTATTCACAGTGATCTCCAGCCACGCCGACTGGCTGGTCGCGCGCTCCAACCAGGCGTCATTGAACCCATGAGCCGGATGCCTGCGCCCCTCTTCGTCCTCAAATTCAAGGAAGAGCATGGGCATTTGACGGAAAATGACATCGCTCGGCGGAAACGAATTTGCCGTTACTTGATCCGGCCCGTTCAGCAGAAACCCGAGGTGCCCCGCATTGATGCCGAAGAACGGCAGCCGCGCGCGCCAGTGCTCGCGGATGCTGCGCAGCATCGCCCCGTCCCCGCCGATCACATTGATGAAATCCGCCGCCCCCGCAGCCACATTCCTGCCATCCAGCAGCTTGCTCAGCTCACGCACCTTCGGGTTTTCCTCATCCGCCTGCAGGAAAAACTTCGCGCCTTCCAGAGTACCCCGCGCCCAGTTTCCCGGCACCGGAGCACGGTACAGACCGTAACGCGCCAGGTAGGCCTCCGCCCGTGGCGGCACCAGATCGCGCACACATTTCCCATGGCTCAAATGCTCGCGGATTTCCGTGCTGGAACCCTCCACCAGATGTTCGATCACCCGCGCGTGCGGTGGCAGATCGTCATCACTCATCGTGTAGCCCGGCCGCTTCAGCACCGCAAAGTTCGCCTGCTCCCACAGCTCCAGACCCCGCGCCCACGTCCTCTGGATCAGCGACTCGCCTTTCGCCCCTCCCGTCACCAGATCCGCGCCCACCACGTGCCAGAGCTCCCCTTCCGCCTCAAAGCGCCGCTGCAGCTCATGATTCCGCGTGAAGGTCTCCTGCTCGAAATCCGAAAGATCCACGCTCACCTTGGGCAGCCCGCCAAACACGATGTCCGCCAGCGCCGCACGATACACCGAAGGCACGCTGTCCGTCACCGGCTTGTCCGGCCGTGGCCCGCACGGGATCACCCGCACCTCGTCAAAATCCTGCGCCAGCCGCGCGGCGATGGCGGCATGGTGGTTCCCCGGGGGATTGAAGCTGCCTCCAAAAATAGCGATCCGCTTTGGCATGCCGCACCGTGCCAGCGGTCACTGCGAGTGCAAGCAGCCAGAAGCCGTCCCGCAAAAGTCAGCCCAGCCCGGCAGCAAACTTGATTGCCCGGAAGTTTTAACAGACGCGGCGGCACCCGCGCTTTATGAGTGCGCCCTGCCCCACCATGGCAGGCACCCTCTTCTTTGATAATCAACGACTCACCATGCGACTTTTCCTCCCGTCCCTGCTGCTCTGCGCCACCCTCACTTCATCGCTCCGGGCAGAAGTCACCCTGGACCCGTGGTCCTACACCGAGCAGGATCTTTACCCCAGCGCCCTCATTTCCACCGCGACTGTGGACTGGAACGGCGACGACCAGGACGCCGAGGACAAAAAAACCGCCGACGATCCCAAACCCAAGAAAAAAGACATCCCCATCTATGGCGATGAAAATGGCTGGCTGGCGGTAGATCTGACCGGCGTGCCCAAAAACGCCGCAGTCGAGGTCAGCATCTCCATCGACGGCTACCTCAAGCCCTCCACCTGGAAAGGCAAAGTCAGCCGGGTCACCAAAGCCGGAGAGGCGCGCATCTTCCCGAAAGCCCTCTGGGATTATGAGGCCCTGCTGAAAGTGCGCCAGCAGCGCCCGGTGAATGTCACCTTCAAAGCCACCGTCAACGGCGAGGCCATCCCAGAAGCCAATGAAACCTACGTCATGCGCTCCCTCAATGACTGCATGTTCTACGTGCTCTATGACGAAGAGAGTGAAGACTTCGACGACTTCTCCTGGCTCTTCGCCGCCTACGTGAACGAAAACCATCCCGAGGTGGACGTCATCCTCAAGGAAGCCCTCCAAAGCGGCATCGTCTCGGACTTCTCCGGCTACCAGTCCGACGACCCCAAGGACGTCATGATGCAGGTCTTCGCCGTCTGGAACGCCCTCCAGCGCCGCGGCATCAAATACAGTGACGTCTCCCACACCACCCCCAGCAAACTCGTCGTCAGCCAGAGCGTACGCTTTCTGGACGACTCCGTCCGGGCCACCCAGGCCAACTGCGTGGACGGCTCCGTCCTCATGGCCTCCGTCCTCAGCAAGATCGGCATCACCTCCTACCTCGTCATGATCCCCGGCCACTGCTTCCTGGCCTTCGATCTCGGCGACGGTGAAGACGCCAAACGCATCGGCCTCGAAACCACCATGCTCGGCAACGACGAGATCAAATCCGTCGAAGAAATCGCCCACCTCACGGAGAAGGCCAAGCTCACCGAGTTCAAAGCCTCCTACAAGACCTTCACCAGCGCCGTGAAAATCGGCAACGCCAACCTCAAAAAGTACAAGGCCGAGCTCGAAGACGACTCCGAAGACGCCGATGCAGACATCCAGCTCATCTCCATCCCAGACGCCCGCGAACTCGGCATCATGCCCATCGCCACGTCCAAAGATCCCAGGTAGCGGAACGCCCTCAGATCTCCTCTGCTGAAATCAAGCAATCCTGCTTGCCCAGTGGGCGCAGCCATCTCATAAGTATTCGCATGCGACTGACCAAACGTGGAGAGTATGCCCTGCGCACAATGATCCGGCTGGGCATTGCCGAGCGGCAGAAAGAAGGAGTGATTTCCGTCTCCTCATTGGCGGAGCAGGAGCACCTGCCTTTTAAGTTTCTTGAGGCCATCCTCTTCGAGCTGCGCACCGCAGGCTATGTGGAAAGCACACGCGGCAAATATGGCGGCACACGGCTGGCCAAGCCGATGAAATCGATCAAAATGGGCGAAATCGTCCGCCTGATTGATGGCAAGCTGGCCCCCATCGGCTGCGCCAGCGAGACGGAGTATGAGAAGTGCAGCTGCCCGGACGAGACGCACTGCGGCCTGCGCATGCTCATGATCGATGTCCGCAACGCCATCGCCAACATCCTGGACCGTTACACCTTGGAAAACGTGGTGGAAGTCACGCTCCGCAAACAGGAGCAGTGCGCCACAGTGCCCAAAAAAGCGTCCAAGAAAAAAGCCGCCACCCGGCATGCCGACCCCTCCGACGGCTTTCTGGCCGTCTTGCTGGACTCCGCACACTAGGCCCTGCCAGCCCTGATGATTTGCCCCGGGCGCAGCGTTCGCTTCGCGGCAGGCGCGCCCTGCCTCAGCCTCTGCGCCTGAATCCTGCCGCACTGCGCCGCAGCACCGGCTTCAACCGCCCCCCGCATGACCGCGCCTGCAAAAAACTCTTTATTCCTACTTGCGCAGTGTATATTTAAATATAATACATTCCTCAAGTTCATTCAAAAACCACCCTCCCTTCCCGCACATCATGTCCCAGCAATCTGAAGAAATTGAAGCCGAGTCCTGGATCGGCATCGTCAGGCAGAAGGTCTCCACACTCAGGTTCGGCTCCGTTCAGATCATCGTCCACGAGGGCCGTGTCACCCAGGTCGAGAGCACGGAAAAGACCCGCCTTCCCAGCGAGCCCCACACCTTTCCGGCCAGGAAGTAAGCCCCGCCCCATTTCACCACCACACAAAGCCATGTCCTACCACACCAGCATCGTTGACGCCATCGGCCACACCCCTCTCATCAAGCTCGGCCGCATCTCCGCAGGGGTGAATGCCACCATCGCCCTCAAAGCCGAGTTCAAAGAGCCCCTCGGCAGCGTGAAAGACCGCATCGGCCGCGCCATGATCGAAGCGGCGGAGGCTGACGGCCGCCTCCAGCCCGGCACCACAATCATCGAGCCCACTTCAGGCAACACCGGCATCGCCCTGGCCTTTGTGGCCGCCGCCAAAGGCTACCGCCTCATCCTCACCATGCCTGAAACCATGAGCCTGGAGCGCCGCACGCTGCTGGTGCTGCTCGGCGCCGAACTGGAGCTGACACCCGGCGCCAAAGGCATGAAGGGCGCCATCGAGCGGGCGAACGAACTGCACGCCACCACCCCCGGCTCCTGGATTCCCCAGCAGTTTGAAAACCCCGCCAACCCCGAGATCCACCGCAAAACCACCGCAGAAGAAATCTGGGCGGATACCGAGGGCAGGATCGACATCTTCGTCGCCGCCGTCGGCACGGGCGGCACGATCACCGGCGTCAGCGAAGTGCTCAAATCGCGCAGACCCGGCTTCAAATCCATCGCCGTGGAGCCTGCGGCCTCCCCGGTGATCACGCAGACGCTGAACGGCGAGCCCGTGGTGCCTGGCCCGCACAAGATCCAAGGCACCGGTGCCGGCTTTGTGCCGAAGAACCTCAATATCAGCATCCTCGATGAAGTCATCAAAGTCAGCAACGAGGACGCCATCCACACGGCGCAGCGTCTCGCCCGTGAGGAGGGCCTGCTCGTGGGCATTTCCACCGGTGCCAATGTCTGGGCCGCGCTGCAGGTGGCCGCACGCCCGGAGAATGCCGGAAAGCTCATTGTCACCGTGGGTTGCAGCACGGGTGAACGCTACCTCTCCACCGCCCTCGCCGAAGCAGCCCGCAACAAAGCCGGATCCTAACCGCCATGTCAGCCATTCCCTCATCACTCGTTTACACCGGGGACAGCATCCCCCGCCCCCTCACACGCCGCCGTTATTTCGTCCTGCGCGAGCCCACCCCCGAAATCGAGCGCAGCACCTTCATTCCGAAGATCATCTCCAAGCCGCTCAATCCCGGCTATGGCTTCAAGTTTGCCATCTTCGCCGGCATTCATGGCGATGAAGAAGCAGGCACCCTGGCCGCCTTTGATCTCATCCGCTGGGCCTCCGAGCAGCCCGTGGAGCTCCACGATTACGAACTCCACATCTATCCGGTGTGCAACCCCACCGGCCGCAGGTCCCGCACGCGCCACTCCGGCAGCGGCGTCGATCTCAACCGCCAGTTCTGGCATGAATCCGACGAGCCTGAAATCCAGTATCTCGAAGGCGAGCTGCGCCGTGAAAAATACGACGGCCTCATCTCCCTGCATTCGGATGAGGACAGCGACGGCCTGTACGGCTTCGTCGGCGGCTCGTTCCTCAGTGAGCATCTGCTGAAGCCCGCGCTGCAGGAGGCCTCCAAGATTCTCCCGCGCAATGACTCCCAGGTGATCGACGGCTTCCTCGCCGACAAAGGCATCATTCGCGAAGGTTATCTCGGCATGCTCACCGCCCCGCCGGGGCAGTCTTCCTCGGCGCTGGAGATCGTCTTTGAAACTCCGTCACTGGCCCCCATGCCCCAGCAGGTCTCCGCCACGGTTGTCGCCGTGAAAACCATCCTCGCGCGTTATCGCCAGCTGCAGTCTTACGCTCCGAATCTCTAACCTCCTCCCTATCCGGGGAATGATTGATGCGCAGGCACCGGTGCGCTCCCGCGCCGGCCTGCACGCCCTATGCTGCCGTTCTTTTTGCTCACCTGCGCCGCCAGCCTCGGCGTGTCGTTTTTCTGCTCTCTCACCGAGGCCGTCCTGCTCAGCCTCAATCCGCTGGATTTAAAGCTGCAGGAAAAAAAAGGCATTCAGCATGCCGCCCGCTGGCTCCTGCTCAAGAACCGGATCGAGCGCCCCATCTCCGCCATCCTGGCCTTCAATACGCTGGCAAACACCGGCCTCGCCACACTCGCCGGCGCGCTCTTCACCTGGATCTATGGCGCCGAATGGCTGTGGCTGTTTTCCATCATAATGAGCGCCGCCGTGCTCTTCGGCGGTGAAATGGCCCCCAAGATCATCGGTGTTCATCAGGCCGCCCGCTTTGCCCCCCGGTTGATTGCGCCGCTCACGTGGATGATGCTTGTCTGCCACCCGCTCATCCTGCTGATGGAAAAATTCTGCGAGAAGCTCAAGAGCGGCGCAGGCGATGGCCGCGGCCAGAGCGACCACATCATGGACATCATCACCCTGGTGCAGTCGGCCAGGTCCGAGCAGCTGCTGCACAATCATGAAGAGATCATCATGATCCATGCGGCCACGCTCAGCGCCCGCCGCATCAAGACCGCCATGGTGCCGCAGGAGGCCGTGAAGATCTTCGATGCACGCAAGTCCCTCCTGGAAAACGTGCAGGCGCTCGGCCCCAAGCTCCACCGCAGCTACCCCGTGAGCAGCAACGGCGCGGCGGACCAGATCACCGGCTACATCCGCGTGCGCGAGCTCTTCCTGCAAAACCTGACGGACCCCGGCACCGGCTGGACATCCCTCATCCGCCCCGTGCTGCACATCAGCAGCACGGCATCCCTCACCCAGCTGCTGACCCTGTTTCTCGAACGGAGCGAGATCGCCTCTCTCGTGGAGGATGCCAGCGGCCAAATGACCGGCTGGATCACGATGGACGACGTCATGAAGGTGCTCATGGGCGCCCGAATCTGAGCGCAATCCCCCGCCCCGGTCTGAAAAAGTTTTAATATCCTACTAGACAAGGATGATTTAAAGCTTAATATCCCACTGTTACGATATGAGTTAAAGTGGCGCATCAAAAACGCCGCCCTGCACCGATCCGGCAAACGGAAGGTTCCATCTCAAGAGCACCCCGCTCCCTGATCCCTCTTTGATGGGAAAGGCTGCGGATTCCCCCAGGAAAGCCTTCATGAAACACTCCCCAACATCCTGCACCATCCCTGCCTCGGCTCCGGACATGCTTCGCCTTTGTTGATGCCCTGAGCAGGGTGCTGTCACGGCCAGACCGGCCGTCTTTGCAGCACCGCGCGGTCCTCAGCCGCTGACGTGGCCGCGTCTCTCCGCTGTGTTTTTTCACGGCGCGCATCCCATCCCCCCGGCGGCTCCCGCCCTTCACACCTGGCCGCGCGCTGTACCAGCGCCACCGCTTTGCCCCTTCCGCTCTCTCCATGAAAAATCTTTTGCTCCCTCACACAAAGCTCCGCCGTGGCATGGCCCTGGTCATGGTCGTGCTCATGCTCGCACTGATGCTCACCCTCATGCTCGCCGTGTACTCCATGTCCGGCTCAGAGCTCAAAGGAGCCACCCGCTACGCCAGCGGCCAGCAGGTGCGCCAGTTTGGCGATCTCGCCGTGGACGTGGCCATCGCTCAGCTGCGCAAAGGCACCACGCCAAATGCACAGAACAAGGGCCGCGAAGTCTGGACCTCCCAGCCCGGACTCATCCGTCAGCATGATGCCTCCGGAGACCTGCTCGCCGCTTACAAGCTCTACTCCAGCTCCAAGATGGTCGTGAATGGCGGGACCGATGCGGAAGCCTCCCTGCTCAATGACACTCCGCCCACAAACTGGCAGGAGCTGAAGGCGCGCTATGTTGACCTCAACCGTCCGATCCACCGTGTCGACACCGCAGGCACCACCACGCTGCATTTCCCCATCATCGATCCACGTGCCATGACCGGGCAGACCGACACCGTCAGCGGCTTCTCGTATTCAGACAAGCTCGTCAATGGCCGCACCATCACCGGAGTGAAGACCAGCGGCGGAGACACCCAGCGCCTGCCCATGCCAGTGGAGTGGCTGTATCTGCTGCGCGATGGCACGCTGGGCACGCTCGATGAGCAAAACAAGTTCGCCGCCGCCGTCTCACCGACAGCGGACAATCCCATCGTCGGACGCATCGCCTTCTGGGCCGATGATGAGAGCAGCAAGGTGAACATCAACACCGCCTCCGAGCCCACCCCCTGGGCCGTCCCCACCTTCTACCACGAAGAGGATGCCGCCTATGCCCGCTATCAGCCGGTGAACGGCGAACTCCAGCGCTACCCCGGCCACCCCGCCACCACGGCGCTCAGCCCCATCCTCTTTCCCGGCAAGACCCTCACCCCTCCGGACAAGGACCTGATCTACCGCCTCACACCCAAGATCGGCGCCGGCGGCTCCGTCAGCGGCACCATTTCATACCATGACCCCAGGATCGCACAGATCAAGCTCGCCTCCTTTCGCAAAGAACGGCTCTACGCCAGCCTGGATGAATTTCTGCTGCAGGAGGATCGCTCGGAGAACAACTTCGGCCTGGGGGTGCAGGCACGCGACGTCTTGCAGCGGAAAGGCTTTTTCCTCACCGCCCAGAGCCGCTCGCCGGAGCTGAATCTGCATGGCCTGCCCAAGATCGCGCTGTGGCCCGTCAGCTATCGTGGCACCGACTACGGCACCTCGTATGATCAGCTCATCGCCTTCTGCTCCACCCTGCGCCAGGGCGGCGCTGGCGGCCTGCGCAAATACATCTTCCAGCGTGGCAATGCCGACTCCACCACGCAGGACATCCAGCGTCCGGAAAACCAGGCCCTGCTGAATTACCTCTACACCCTGCTGCAAAACCCCATGCCCGGCTATGCCGCCGTGCCCAGCCAGAATTTCTCAGCCAAGTACGGTGACGATCTGCAGCAGATCCTGGTCGAAATCTTCGACTACGTCCGCAGCACCAACCTGCATGACGGCAACATCGTGCAGGACCCCAAGGTCATCACTCCCGGTGTCGATGCCACGCAGAACTACCTGCTCGGCTACGCCACGGACTCATCACGCACCTTCAAGTTCAAGACCTTCACCGATCCACGCTTTTTCAATGCAGACCCAGACAACCCGGACGCCAGCTCCTCAGGGCTGGTGGAGGCGCTGGGATACCCCGGCCACGGCCAGGTCACGCCTTCGCAGTGGCCCACCGGTGGCAAAACTTACCAAGGCATCGGCCGCTTTCCCACCATCACCGAAGTCGGCCTGCATTTCATCTGCGCCGCAGACAACACGGATGATCCCGCCAACACCTATCCTGAAGTCTATCCCGCCATGGGCAGGCCCGGCGGCCGCACCGCGCCCACCATTGACGGTGCCACGCCGCAGGCCCGCTGGTATTCCAATTTCCCACCCGTGCCCACGCCCAATCCCTTCCGTGGCGAAAAGGCAGACACCAAGACCTGGCCAAAAACCGGCGGCTTCCCTTACGGCCCTGATCCCGCACATCCAGGCTACAAGTCGGTGAATTGGAACTTTCAGCTCAACAAAAACACACCTCTTCAGCCCGGCATCCGCCGCATCCAGTCACGCCTGCTGCTGGAGTTCTTCGTGCCCGCCGCAGGCTACACACTTCTGGAGCCCGAGTTCACCGTGCGCGTCTCCGGCCTCAAGAAGTTTCGTGTCAACGGCCAGCAGCTCTTCCCCAATGACAGCGAACTCTTCTACACCGGACGCCGCGCCACCAACACCGGCAGCCAGATGACCGGCGGCTACGGCATCGGCCTCAAAGGCGTCCTGCGTGGCCGCGAAGCCGTCGCCCGCGCACCCATGACCGCCGACAACAACTGGGGACATGCCGACTGGAAGGTCAAACCCTCCGACTCTTCCGGCGAGGACACCAGCGTGATCAACTACAACCTCCTCAGCAGCTTCGTCGACATCGACGTGGGCCGTGACGGCAGCAAGCCCATGAACTTCTCCCAGGCGGATCTCAGCATCGAAATCTACAGCGGACATCTCAACCGCATCCCCGCCAGCGGAGACACCCAGGCCATGCTGGTGCAGACGCTCACCCCCGGCTTCCCTGCCGCCCCCACCATGCCCGCCCCCACGCTGGTCCGGCAGTTCAACAAGGCCATGGCCGCAGCCAATGACAAGCTGGAAGCTCCCGCCTGGTGGACCTTCTACAGCCGTGGCGCCCTCGGCATCAGCCTCAACAAGGCCCAGGAGACCGCCATCCGAAACGATGCATCAGGCTTTTACAGCACCGTCACCAAAAACAGCACCGCCACCCAGCGCGGCCGCATCTTCCGGGATAACGTGGCTGCCCGCACCGGCTCACAGCCCGCCCGTGGTGCCTGCTTCTTCGGCTTTGATGCCGAGGACTCGGCGGTCCGCCTTTTCAAACCCCAGGTCTCCACCAGCGTGGCGCAGGCCGAGATCGAAGAAGGCAGCGACGTCGTGCAAACGGTCACCATCAAGCACGGCGACTATCGCCTCACTTCCGCCATGACCGTGGTGGATGCCGGCCAGTGGCAGCCGCACCGTTACTACGGCACACGCAGGCTCGCCCACAGCTTTTCCAATTTCGTCTCCAATCAGCTTCCAGGTTACGACTACGGCTCCAAGTCGGATTTTGCCAGCCGCCTCGTCCCCACCAAGGCCGGTGCCACCTATCCAAACACTCGCATTCCGGATCTCCCCTACTTCAGCGCCGCCACCACCGCCGCACAGCTCTACGGTGACTTTGACAACGGCCCCGGCCCCGCGCGTGACGGCCCGTACATCAACAAGCCTGACGAAGGCAACGTGAACAATGTCGTCAACGGCGTCCCCTACCTTGGGGAATCCAACCAGCATACCACGGTGGACGGCGTCTTCTTCACGCCCAATCGCCTCATCGCCTCCCCCGGTGCGCTCGGCTCGCTGCCCACGGGTGTGAAGTCTGGCAAGCCCTGGCGCACCCTGCAGTTCCGCCCGCAGCAGGGCCACCCCGGCGGCCCGTCCAAACTCGGCGGCACCAATCCGCCGGACCACCTGCTGCTCGAATACTTCTGGATGCCCGTCGTCGAGCCCTACGCCATCAGCGAGCCCTTCTCCACCGCCGGCAAGATCAATCTCAACTACCAGATCCTCCCATTCACCAACATCCGCCGCGCCAGCGGCCTGCACGCCCTCTTTGCCAGCGAGCGCATCACCGCCGTGCCCACCAGCGACGCGCCCAGCTACAAGGTCTTCCCCAGCCCCACGGATCAAAACACCTTCTGGACCACGTCAGGCGGCCATCGCTGGCATTACAAGATCGACGCGGAAAAAACGCTCTCCCAGTTCGAGCAGCGTTTCAAAGCCGGCCAGGTCTTCCTCAGCCCCAGCGAGATCTGCGATGTCCACCTCGTGCCGGACCGTGATGTCGCGGACTACACCCAGATGGAAAGCTTCTGGGCCAGCCGCCGCCTCACCGGAGACAACACCCGCGAGCGCCCCTACACCAATCTCTACCCGCGCCTCACCACGCGCTCAAACACCTACCGCGTCCACTACATCGCCCAGGTCATCCGCAAGGCCCGCTCGTCACCCGTCAGCACCATCACCGATGCCGACAGGTTTGAGAGCGAGTTTCGCGGCTCCGCCGTGGTGGACCGCTTTCTTGATCCCGCACAGGCGGATCTCCCGGACTTCACGAACAGCACCGCCTCCTCGTCCGAAAGCCTGGACAATCACTATCAGTTCCGCGTCCTCGAAAAACGCAAGTTCGGCAACTGAACCCTCCCCAAAAAACCCAAAATAAATAATATGAACATCCGCACCTCCAGCCTCCGCAAACGCCCGCAGGGCTTCTCCCTCGTCGAAGTCACCCTCGCCCTGGGCATCGCCGCTTTTGGCATCACCACCATCATGAGCCTGCTGCCGCATGGTTTGAACAATGTCCGCAGCGCAGGGGAGATCGCCGCCACCAGCCGCATCTCCCAGCACATCCTCGGCTCGCTCGACCAGTCGCAGTCAGCCACCGCCGCGCACAAGCAGCGCTACTACTTCGACGCCTACGCCGTGCCCGTGGATCCAGCCGGCCGGAGCAGGGACGACATCGCCTTCGTCGCTGAAGTCGGCGCACCGGCCACCGACGTTCTGCTGCCCGGCAGCTCCGACATCAACGACGCCTTTCTCCGCCGCGTCACCATGAAGCTGAAGCAGACATCCGCCGCTGATTTCGATTTCTCCGAAGCCCAGCCTGCCAGCTACAAGCTCTACTCCTACGTCGTCGCGAGGACCGGCAAATGAAACCCTCGTTCATCCCATCACGCCGGACGCGGGCGTTTACGATCGTGGAGCTCATGGCCTCCATGTTCCTGCTCACCATGCTCATGCTCGCCTGCGTTTCGGCCCTCGACTCCGTGCGGCGCTCCGTCACCGGCGTGCACCACAAGACGCAGCAGTTTCGTGAGGCGCGCCAGGCGTTTGAACTCATCACCAAGACGCTCTCTCAGGCCACTCTGAACTCCTACTGGGACTACTACTACCAGTCCACCAGCTCCAGCGCAGCGCCCACAGGCGCCGTCACAGCACCCAGTGCCTACATCCGCTTTTCAGAGCTGCAGTTTCAAGCCGGCACGGCCAGCACGCTGCTCGGCAGAAAGACCACCCCGGCGGACTCCCCAGGTCATGCCCTCTTCTTTCAGGCTCCCCTGGGCCTCACCCATGAGCAAAGCGGCCTCGGCAGCCTGCTGAACGCACGGGGTTATGCCGTGCAGTTCGGTGATGACAGCACCAACCGTCCGCCCTTCCTCTCCGCCCACTCCATCCCCGTGCGCCACCGCTACCGCCTCGTGGAATATCGTCCGCCCTCTGAGCAGGCCATGCCGTTTCAAGGCAACACCATCTACACGCATCCTGCCGACTGGTTCCGCCAGGACCTCGATCAATCCGTCCGCACCGTGGCGGAAAACATCATCCTCCTGGTGCTCTCCCCACGTGTCTCGGCAGAAGCGGCGCTCGCCACCAGAAAGCCAGCCCATTGGATCGCGCCAAACTACACCTACAACTCGCTCGACGTGAACAACGCCACGCCTGAGGTGGAAAAAGTCACCGTCGATGCCGCAGGCAATGCCACGCAGGGCACGCAGCACCTCCTGCCGCCACTCGTCCTCGTCACCATGGTCGCGCTGGATGAAGTCTCCGCCGCCAGATGGGCGCAGGAGCATGGTGAGACCCCCGTGGATTATCTGACGCAGGCCCGTGCACCCTTCACCGATGCCACCGCTTACGACAGCGACCTCGCCAGCCTCGAGGCATGGCTCAATCAAAAGCACCTCCACTACGAGGTCTTCTCCAGCACCGTCCCGCTGCGCAATGCCCGCTGGGACTCACGCAGCTATTAAAAAACGCACCTCTCATGACTCTCCGCACCCAGCGGCCACGCCCGGGCTTCACCTTGATCGAAATCCTCGTCGTCGTCAGCATTCTCGCCGTCCTCGCCGTGGCCAGTGCGCCCTACATCGCAGGCATCGCCGCCGCCGCGCGCCTGCGCACGGCGGCTGACACCGTTCAAAACCGCCTTTTGGAGGCCCAGTCCCTGGCCATCCTGTTCAACACCGACGCCGAGCTTCGTCTTTATGAAGTCGAAGACCTCCTCGGCGGACGTCCCACCCTGCGCAAGCTGCGCATCCTCACACTCCGACCGCCTGAGTATGAAACCCCCGCGACCACCACCACCGATGCCTTTGAACCCGTCGGCGCCATGACCAGTCTCGATCTGGAAATCGAGATCAGCGCCGACGCTGTTCATTCATCCATCATCGATCTCGGTTTTCAGGACAGCACCGCAGACATCTACGGCCGCTACATCGCCCTGCGCTTTCACTCAGACGGCAGCCCTGCACTCCAGCCCGCAAAGCCGTGGTTTCTCACCCTGCATGAAAAGGATGCTCATCTGCGGGACAAGAAGCTCCAGAACTTCGTCACCCTCCAGATCGACCCCGCCACCGGCCGCCTCCGCACCTTTCAGCCCTGATCATTTCAGTCATCACGCCATGCCGCCGCCGTCATCGAACCGCCGGGGCGGCGCCCGGAATGTGACAAAAATAGTAATGAAACCATTTTAATGCATATTTGACGAATAGGATATATAGGGTATTTAATTCCTACTCTAAAAGTAGAATTATCAAGCCCTGACCTCCACGGCCATGGCACGGCTGATCCGCATCCCCGGAAGGCCGAAGGCACCCCACCTCACCAGCCAGCGTGACCGCAACCAGCGGAATGCCGGATGCCCCACAAAAAATGTCCCCTCACGCCTCCTGGCGGTCCCCCTCCGCCATCCGGGCGATGTTCCGGCTCGTGCCGGCTCTCGTCCTGTCCGCCCTCTTTTCAATCTCCACCTCCGCCCCCGCCGCCACTCTGACCTGGCAGGGGGACATCGACTCCAACTGGGGCTCCGGCACCTCCGGAACCAACACCAACTGGGTGAGCAACACCCTGCCCACGAGCGGAGACAGCCTGACGTTTGATCTCAATACCGCCGGCCTGTCGCCCGCCGTCACGAATGATCTCACCAGCCTCACGCTCGGCGGCACGAACGCACTCACCTTCACCAATGATGGCGGCACCGGCACGGGATTTACCCTGACAGGGAATGCGCTTACGCTCGGGGGGAACATCACCTCCAGCGGCATCACGGGCAGCCACACGCATACTTTGAGCCTGGGGCTGATCCTCAGCGGCACCCGCACCCTGACAGCGGGGACAGGCACCACCTTTGTGATCGACGGCAGTCTCAGTGAAAGCGGCGGCTCGTTTGGCTTCATCAAAGCCGGCGTGGGTGCTGCCACGCTTTCAGGGAGCAACTCCTTCACGGGTTCCATCTCCGTGAACCAGGGAGTCCTGACCATCAACAGCATCGCGGACAGCGGCTTGAACAGCGCCATCGGTGCTGGAAGCGTGATCAACATCGGCAGCGCCACCACGACGGGCGCCGCCCTCACCTATCTGGGAACAGCGGGCGGCGCGACCAACCGCACGGTGAACCTCGCGGCCACCACCACTGGAGGAGCCACGATCAACAACAACAGCGTGAATGGCAACGGGCCTCTGATCTTCACCGGAACCTTCACCAATGCAGGCACCAGCGGAACGAAGACGCTGACGCTGGGAGGCACCAGCACGGACAACAATGAAATCCAGAGCACCCTCGGCGATGGCGGCCATGGTGGAACCCTCGCAGTCACCAAGATGGCTGGCGGAACCTGGGTGCTGTCAGGGCTGAACTCCTACACTGGCAGCACGACGATCAATCAGGGCATTCTTTCGATCAACAGCATCGCGGACAGCGGCACCAGCAGCGCCATCGGTGCGGGAAGCGTGATCAATTTTGGCAGCGGCGCGCAGACGGGCACGCTGTCTTATTCGGGCGCGGCAGCCAGCACGAACCGCACACTCAATCTCGCTTCCGCCGGCGCAGGCGGGGCCACCATCATTGCCAGCGGCACGGGTGCCCTGATCCTCACCGGCGCAGTGACCAACGCCGCCACCACAGGGACGAAGACGCTCACGCTCAACGGCACCGCCACAAACAACGAATTTCGTGGCGTCATCTCCGACGGTGGTAATGGCGGCGTGGTGGCGGTGACGAAGGCAGACACTGGCACCTGGCTGCTCTCCGGCCTGAACACCTTCACGGGTTCGGTTTCGATCAACCGCGCCTCGCTCACGATCAACACCATCGCCGACAGCGGCACGGCGAGCGCCATCGGTGCGGGCACCACGATCAATCTCGGCAGCGCAATGCAGACCGGCACCCTCATTTACACCGGTTCCAGTGCTTCAACCAATCGCTCCATCGTTCTCGCCTCCAGCGGCACCGGCGGCGGCACAATCACGAATATTGGCAGTGGTTCCCTCATTTTCAGCGGCTCATTTTCCAATTCGGGCACCGCAGCAAAAACCTTCACCCTTGGCGGCACCAGCACCGGCGCCAACGAATTCCAGGCATCGCTCGTGGACAACACCGGCGGCGCATTGTCAGTGGTGAAGACAGGTCTGGGAGCCTGGACACTCTCCGGCACCAGCTCCTTCACCGGCGCACTTTCCGTGAATCAGGGCACGCTCACCGTCACCTCCCTCGAAGACGCCGGTGTCAGCAGCGCCGCCGGCGCGGGTGGCACGATCAATCTCGGCAGCGGCATCTCCGCGGCAGGCACCTTGGTTTACACGGGCTCGGGTGCATCCACGAACCGCAGCCTCAATCTCGTCGCCACCACCAATGGCACAGCCACCCTCAGCAGCAGCGGCAGCGGCGCGCTGGTTTTCACCGGCGTCATTTCAAACACCGGCACCGGCACCAAAACGCTCATGCTCGCAGGTTCCAACACGGACGGGAACACAATCCAAAGCGCCATCGCAGATGGCAGCGGCACGCTGGCTCTTGCCAAATCCGACACAGGCACCTGGATCCTGTCCGCCCCAAACACCTACACCGGCGCCACCACGGTGAATGGCGGCACCCTCAAACTCACCGGCGGCGGCAGCATCGCCACCTCATCCAATCTGGCGGTTAACACGGGCCTGCTCGATGTCGGCGGCACCGCTGCTACGGTGGTCGGAGCGCTCACCTTGGGCGGTGCGGCCACCACCGTGGCCGGACAAACCGCCAGCCTGGTGAGCAGCACCAGCGGCGGCAGCTTCACCCTCGGGGGGAATGTGATCTACAACGCGGGCTCGGCTGGTTTTGAAAACGGCCAGGCAACCATCTCGGCCAATCTCGTGCTGAACGCAGACCGCAGCATCGTCGTCAATGACAGTCCGCGTGCGGCGGTGGATGTGCTGGTATCCGGCGTCATCAGCGGCGGCTTTGGCCTGACGAAGGGCAACGGCGGCACGCTGCGCCTGAGCGGCGCCAACACCTTCACCGGGCAGGCGCAGCTCAACAATGGCGTCACGGAGATTGATGCGCTGGGAAACATCGGCGTGGCAGGAGCACTGGGCACGGCGGACAAGGACACGACCTCGGGCATCATCCGTTTTGGCAGCACCGCAAACACCGGCACGCTGAGCTACCTGGGCGCAGGCGACAGCACGAACCGGCGCATTCAAGTTGGCACTGGTACTGGCGCAACCGCCACTGGTGGCGCAACGATTCTCAGCAACGGCAGCGGCGCGCTCGTCTTCACCGCCGCCACGCTGAACAGCGCCATGAACGTAGGCGCAGCCGCAGCCAGCACGGCACGCCTGCTCACCCTCGGCGGTGCCAGCACGGACGCAAACACGATCCAGGGCGCGATCATCAACAACATCGGCGCGGGCACCAGCGGCACCAATGCCGTGGCGCTGGTGAAGCAGGATGCCGGTGTGTGGATTCTCGACGGAGCCAGCACCTACAGCGGCGGCACCCTGGTCAATGGCGGCAGCCTGCTCGTGAACAATGCATCGGGTTCCGCCACCGGCACCGGATCAGTGATCATCGGCAGCGGTGCACGCCTGGGGGGCGGCGGCACCGCAGGCTCTCTCAGTGCGGGGGCGTATTTCACCCAGCAAAGCGGCGCTGTGATCTTCGCCGGCCAGGACGGTGTCCCGGATGCGCAAATCCTCACGCTGCAGGCTGCGGCCGGTTTCACCCTCGGCGGCAGCATCGAGCTCGACCTCATCGGTGGTGCGGCGAGCGGCCTGCTGAATGCGCCCGGTGCCAGCAATGATCTCCTGGTCTTCAGTGGCGGTGCCGTGACGCTCAGCGGAGCCACGCTCAGCATCCGCAGCACACCCACGCTGGCGGACGGCACATGGGCGGCAGGATCTTCGTGGAAGCTCATCGACTGGTCCTCCGTCTCCGGCACCTTCGACACCGTCTCCGGCCTGCCGGATCTCAGCGCACTGGGCCTCGCCTGGGACTGGAGCCAGCTTTACTCCAGCGGCACGCTCAGCGTCATCGCCATCCCCGAGCCCTCCCGCGCTCTCCTGGTCACGCCCGGCCTGTTCTGGCTGGTGTTTCGTCGCAGGCGCCGCCTGGCATGACCCGAACGGCCTGGAAAAAAGTTTTTAATCCCTACTTGCCCTATGTAGTTTGTGGGAATATATAGTCGCCACATGGCCGCAGGAGCCCCTCACGGATTCCCCGCCTTTCCAATGACTGACCGGTCCCCCGGAAGTGTTCGAGGCTTCATCGCATTGCGATGCGGCTTTCCATTCGGGCTTTTTCGGCTTCAGATCATCCCAACAGAAACACCGGCTCCCAACCTTTTACCGTCGCTGCCCATGTCCCTTTTTAAAACCTCCAAAGCATCCCTGCTGGGTCTGCTTACACTCATTGCCTCTCTCGCCAACGGCGCTGAGGAAGGCTCCAGACAGACCACTCGCGGCACCTATTATCAAAACCCGCTCAGCTACAGCACAACGCGTGATCCTGATCCGCCGAAGTATGTGCGCAACGCCAGCGAGCTGGGCGTCGATTCGCTGCTGAACGTCAAATGGCTCGATGTGGGCCTGGACTACCGCTTCCGCTACGAGTACCGCGACAACGACCTGCGCCGTGCGCAGAAGGGAGTGGACCAGCCGCTGCTCCACCGCACGCGTGCCTACATCGGCATCAAGGACATCCTCGACCCCTTTCGCTTTGCGTTTGAAATGCAGGACTCACGCCGCGAAAACAGCCGGTACGCCCGTGACAACCGCGACGTGAATGAGTTCGAGGTCATCCGCGCCTACGTGGAGCTCTATTTCAAGGACCTCTTCGGACATGACGCCATCGGCAACGCCCGGCCCTTCAGCATCCGCTACGGGATTCACAACTTCGAGTTTCTTGACCGTCGCCTCATCGGCAACAACCAGTGGCGCAACACCGCAAACGTCTTTCAGGGCTTTCACGGCAGCATTGGCCAGGAAAGCAGTGACTGGCAGATTGACCTCCTCGCCGTGCAGCCGCTGAACCGTCTGCTGTATCAGCTGGACCGGCCGGTGGAGCAGCAATGGATGTATGCCGTCATCGGCCATTTGCGCCAGTGGTCAGACATCATCACGCTGGAGCCTTATTACCTCGCGCTGCATCAGTCCGCCTACCGGGGCGTGGCAGAGCGCACCGTGCATAATCCCGGCCTGCGTGGCTACGGCATCATCGGCGCCACGGGCTTCGACTACGACGCCAGCATGAACTACCAGTTTGGCCAGAATGGCACCAGCAAAGTGCGTGCCTATGCCGGCACGGTGGAGGTGGGCTACACCCTCAGCTCCAATCCTTGGAAGCCGCGCGTCAGCCTGTTTTACGGCTACGCCAGCGGCGACCGCAATCCGAACGACAGCACGGACAACCGCTTTGAGCGCTTCTTTGGCTTCGGCCGTCCGTGGTCCGCGAACGACTACATCGTCTTTGAAAACATCAGCACGCCGAAAGTCCGGGTGGAACTCAAGCCGCGCCACAACCTGCGCGTGGACTTTGGCTACAGCTACTACTGGCTGGCCAGCGGCACGGACCGCTTCTACGCGGCCAACAACGCCCGAAACCGCACAGGGGCCAGTGGGAACTTCCTGGGCCAGGAGTTCGACATCCGCGCCCGCTACACCTTCAGCCCGAAAACAGAGATCACCATCGGCTACGCCTACTTTGCTGCGGGCGGCTTTGTGGAGCGCCAGCTGCAGCGCCCCAGCACCAACTTCGCTTACTTCGAATTCAGCCACCGCTTCTTTTGAAGAAGTGAACGCCCTCCTTCCCGTCACTCAAAACTATTTTCACCATACCATAAACTACCATGAACAAAACACTCTCACTCCTCTCCGCCGCCCTCTTCGGCCTCACCGCCCACGCAGCCGACTTTGAGCTGCTCAACGTCTCCTACGATCCCACCCGCGAACTCTACTCGGAGTACAACAAGGCCTTCGCCAAACACTACAAGGAAACCACCGGCAAAAAAGTCAGCATCGACCAGTCGCACGGCGGCTCCGGCAAGCAGGCGCGTGCCGTCATTGACGGCCTTGAAGCCGATGTCGTGACGCTGGCTCTCGCAGGAGACATTGACGTGATCGGCCAGCAGGCTGGCTTGATCGCGAAGGACTGGCAGAAGCGCCTGCCCCACAGCAGCGCGCCTTACACCAGCACCATCGTGTTTGTCGTGCGCAAGGGGAACCCGAAGAACATCCAGGACTGGGATGACCTCGTGAAAGAAGGCGTGAACGTCATCACTCCAAATCCGAAAACCTCCGGCGGCGCCCGCTGGAACTACCTTGCCGCCTGGGCCTATGCCCTGAAGAAAACCGGCAGCGAAGCCAAGGCGAAAGAGTTCATCGCCGCGCTCTTCAAAAACGTGCCCGTGCTGGACACCGGGGCGCGTGCCGCCACCACCACCTTTGCACAGCGTGGCATCGGCGATGTGTTCCTTTCCTGGGAAAATGAAGCCTGGCTCATCCAGCGCGAGTTCCCCGGCCAGACCCAGATCATCGTGCCCTCCATCAGCATCCTCGCCGAGCCGACCGTGGCCGTAGTGGACAAGAACGCTGAGAAAAAAGGCACCGCTGAAGTCGCCAAAGCCTACCTCGAATACCTCTACTCTCCCGAGGCGCAGGACATCATTGGCAAAAACTACTACCGCCCGCGTGAAGCCACAGCCGCTGCCAAATACAGCGCCCGCTTTCCCAAGCTGAACCTTGTCACCATCGACGGCGACTTCGGCGGCTGGGGCAAGGCCCAGAAGCAGCACTTCGACGACGGCGGCATCTTTGACCAGATCTATCAAGGGAAGTAAGCCCACCGCCCCGCCGTGAATGCACTTCTCCTCTGAGAGGTGCATTCACATGACACCTCGCGCTCGTTTATCACCAGCCTGCTTCATCCCTTGTCACGCCCACGCCACATCCTTCCCGGCTTCAAGCTCTCGCTCGGATTCACCATCACCTACCTGAGCCTCATCGTGCTCTTTCCGCTGTCCATGCTCATGTGGAAGGCCACCAGCGGCGGCTGGGAGCACATGCTCGCCACGCTGACGCAGGCACGGGTGATCTCCTCGCTGAAGCTCAGCTTTGGCACGGCCTTCGCCGCCGCGCTGGTGAATGCGGTCTTCGGCCTGATCACCGCGTGGGCGCTGGAGCGCTACTCCTTCCCCGGCCGCCGCCTGCTGGATGCCATGGTGGATCTCCCCTTCGCACTGCCCACCGCCGTCGCGGGCATCGCTCTCGTCACGCTTTATGCACCCAATGGCTGGATCGGTGCCTGGCTGGCGCAGCATGACATCAAGGCGGCGTACGCACCACTCGGCATCACCATCGCGCTCACCTTCGTCGGCTTTCCTTTCGTGGTGCGCACCCTGCAGCCCGTCATTGCAGATCTCTCCATGGATGTCGAGGAAGCCGCCGCCTGCCTCGGCGCGAACCGCTGGCAGACACTCACACGTGTCGTGTTTCCAGCGCTGCTGCCCTCCACCCTCGCAGGCATGACGCTCGCCTTTGGCCGCGCGGTCGGTGAGTACGGCAGCGTCGTCTTCATCTCTGGCAATCTGCCTTTCAAAACCGAGATCGCCCCCCTGCTCATCACCATGCGCCTGGAGGAATACGACTACTCCGGCGCCGCCACCATCGGCGTCGTCATGCTCGCCGCATCCTTCACCATCCTCGTGCTGTCCAATCTGCTCGCGCAGTGGAGCCGCAAACGCACAGGCATGAAATGACGAGGCGCTCCCACCATCGTCCCACCTGCTGATTCCCCATCCGTCATTTCTCAAGCATGGCCGCCATCATCGACATCCATCCGCCGCGCACCGTCAGGCCCCGCAAAGCAACCTCCGACTCCCTCTTCTCGCGCTGCCTGATCATCGGCACCGCCGTGGCCTTCATGGGTCTCATGTTTGTGCTGCCGCTCGTCGTCATCTTTCAGGAAGCCTTCCGCAAAGGCTGGGAAGGCTTTATCGAGGCCTTTGATGATGGAGCCACGATGCACGCCATCTGGCTCACGCTGAAAGTCGCCGCCATCACCGTGCCGCTGAACACGCTCTTTGGTCTCGCCGCCGCGTGGTGCGTCTCCCGCTTTCAGTTTCGTGGCAAACGCCTCCTCACGTCGCTCATCGAGCTTCCCCTGTGGGTCTCCCCCGTCATCGCCGGCATGGTCTATGTGCTGCTCTTTGGCGCGCAGGGATTGTTTGGCCCGGCGCTGAAAGAGCACGGCTTCAAGATCATTTTTGCGCTGCCGGGCATCGTGCTCAGCACCATCTTCGTCACCTTCACCTTCGTCGCCCGTATCCTGGCCCCACAGATGGAGGCGCAGGGCCAGGCTGAGGAGGAGGCCGCCATGACCCTGGGCGCGAACGGCTTCCAGATGTTCTGGCGCGTCACCCTGCCGAAGATCAAATGGGGCCTGCTCTACGGCATCATCCTCTGCAACGCCCGCAGCATGGGCGAGTTCGGCGCCGTGTCCGTGGTCAGCGGCCACATCCGCAACAAGACCAACACTGTGCCGCTGCACATCGAAGTTTTGTACAACGAATACCAGTTCGTCCCCGCCTTTGCCGTCGCCTCCATGCTTGCCCTGCTGGCGCTGGTAACCCTGATTTTAAAAACTCTGACGACCACCCGCCGAGGAGCAGCATGAGCATCCACATCCACCACATCTCCAAATCATTCGGCAGCTTTCAAGCGCTGAAAAACGTCGACCTCGAAGTCAAAACCGGCGAACTCGTCGCCCTGCTCGGCCCCAGCGGCAGCGGCAAGACCACGCTGCTGCGCATCATCGCCGGACTCGAATTCGCCGACGCCGGCGCAGGCAGCATCCAGTTCCATGGCACCGATGTCACCAACCACAGCGCCTATGAGCGCAAGGCAGGCTTCGTCTTCCAGAACTACGCCCTCTTCAATCACATGACCGTCGCGGAAAACATCGCCTTCGGTCTCCGCGTCTTGCCTCGTGCCACGCGGCCCGACCGCGAAGAGATCGACAAAGCCGTCGCCGAACTCCTGCGCCGCATCGCCCTGGAAGGCTACGGAGATCGCTACCCTTCGCAGCTCAGCGGCGGCCAGAAGCAGCGCGTCGCACTCGCCCGCGCACTTGCGGTCGGCCCGCAGGTCCTCCTGCTCGACGAACCCTTCGGCGCCCTCGATGCCAAGGTGCGCAAAACCCTGCGCAAATGGCTCCGCCAGTTTCACGACGAAACCAAAGTCACCACCCTCTTCGTCACCCACGATCAAGATGAAGCCTTCGAACTGGCCGACCGCGTAGTCGTTCTGCATGAAGGCGACATCCAGCAAATCGGTTCACCGCAGCAGCTTCGCGAGCATCCGAAAAATGAGTTCGTCGCAGACTTCCTCGATTGTGTGATGATTTGAGGAGGGTGGGCAAACCGTGGTGAACCACGATCGCGAAAGGCTGCCCCCTTCAAGTCACCGGAAAAGACCGCTGCAAACAAACACTGGCCGGTGGCGTTGACGCGAACCTTGAAATGGCGCGTCCAAGCCTCGCCTGGGCCAACAATCGCGTTTGATGATGGCGCGTGAAAAGTGATCCATTGTACTCCGGCCATGATCCAGAGCCCCCTTGTTGTGGCATGACTTTGCGCTGCCAGAATAAAAAAGTATCTTAGGACTACTATTAACGCAGGTTTGTCAACAGACTGATAGTTCGCGCAGGGTTTGATGAGAACAAAAACGCGACTCTGCCCCGGATACAGCTGGGGTGTCTAAGTATTCATTTAGGTGAATTTAGTCAAAACCTGAAGCATTTATTTTTATACCGAATGATATTTATGGATATTATATCTGCGCCTTCCACGGCAACACTAAAGCAATGAAAATCAACACACACACCGCACTAAATCGTCGTCTCTCCCAACGCTTCAATCGTTCCGGGATGACTCTCATTGAAATCAGCCTCGTAATCGCTCTCCTCCTAGGATTGATCGCAGTGGTTTTCCTAGGCTTAGGCAGCTACCGGCAGGGCGCTGACAAGGCCAAATGCAAGATGCAGCTCGCCGCCGTCCAGAAGGCGGTGCGATCCGCCGCCAACATGCAAAACCTGAACGTCGGTGCGGCTTTGGCACAGGCGAGTGTCTTTGGTGCCGGTCTCCTGATGGAGAATGCGCCCGTCTGTCCTTCAGGCGGCGCCTACACATGGCTGGGCACTGTTCCAACGGTCGGCACCCCGTACGGCAACTGCGATTTTGCAGGCACCGGAGCGACCTCGACTCACGTCCTGGTGGCCGCCGACACAACCGATTGGTAAGCCAGTCTAGCTCTCCCGCATCCGATCACCAGCCTGTCCGCTCCATGCTCACTATCACTGATCCCTGTGAACTCAAAGCACCTGACATCTACCGTCAGGCGCGCACAGTGGCGTCGAAGACGAGCCGGGGCGTGGACAGTCACTGGTATCGGATGCCGGAGGAGCTGTCATGGCAGTGGCATCTGTGGTTTGATGGCGGTCGCGAGGTCTGCTCCGCCGTGTTTTCCAAGCAGCACCAGAGCTGGCGGCCGGGTCCGACGCTGCCGCTGGCCAATCTGACGACCGGAGAAGGGGTGGGGGAGATTCTCGGTGAGCTGATGTCTGCCACTTACTTTCAGGAGAAGCCGAAGGCTCTCGGGGTGATCTTGCACGTCGCAGATGAGTTTGGGCTGGCTGAGATCGCCCAAGCGGGAGAGGTGACCAGCGAGACAGGGGATGACTTTCAGATCCTGCGCTACAATTTAGTCGATGATCCGCGCGAGGTGCTGGCTGACCGCGAGGTTTCGGTGGAGGCAAACACCTGGCGTCTGCTGCCATTTTGGGGCTCGGCCCCGGGGCAGCCACGCTGCACTGCGGTGTCGCTGTCACGCACCCGCGAGGCGTTCCTGCTGAAGCTGCTGGACTGCGCCGAGGATTTACGGATACCCGTGCGCGTGGCGGTGACCTGCGCCCCGGTGGAAACGCTGGCGGCGCTGCCGCTGCTGAAATCGAACTTGGAAGGCGGCAGCCTGGTGGCCGTCAGTTTTTACAAATTTACCGCCGTTTTTGCCATCAGCCCGCAGGGCGAGCTCTCCACGGTGCGCAGCCTCAGCCACCGTGGCGGCTCCCAGGTGCCGACGGGCTTTGGGGACATCCTGTGGAACATGGCGCTGGGCGCCGAACTGGCGGTGCCCAAGGTGCTGGTCGTTTCCACCCAGGCGCGGGTGCTGCAGTCGGTTGCGCAGGAACTGGAGATGTACGCCATCAGCCGTCAGCCGATCCAGTTTGAACTGCTGAATCTTGAAGAGCATCCGGCGCTGAAAGAGGTGCCGGGGAGCCGGCCTGAGTTTTTGATCTATGACACTGCGGCAGTCGAGCAGGTGAGCGGCGGGAACACGCCGCTGGCCCGGACGGAGAGCTTCCGTTCGCTGTGGAGAGGCTGGGCGCGGCAGAGCTTCATGGACACGGCACGGCTGGATCAGCGGTATCCAAATCTGAGTGATCTGCGCCTGCTGCGCTTTTCATCCTGGTTCATCTACCTGCTGGTCTTTTCCTTGATCGGCACCGGCGGGTACGGCACCTGGTCGCTCTTTGCTGCGATGAACCACCCTTCCTGGGAGCTAACGCCCTATCAGATGAAGCTGACGCAGGATAAGCATACCAAGCTGCTGCAAGAGAAAAAGGAGATCGACATCGTCACCCGTCTGCTGCAGCCGCGCTCGCGCGGCTGGGTGACGGTCGAGTTTCTTCTGCAGTTGTTCCCGGAGGATTCGGGGGTGAGACTGGACAGCTTTGTTTACAATACGGAGGCGTCCCGCGCTCCGGTGCCTGCAGGCAAAGGGGCCAAACCCGAATCCACCGGCATGGAACGGACCTGGATCTTCAAGGGGCTGGTCAAACCGAAGGCGCTGCAGCTGCTCAGCACATTGAACAGTCAGCGTGGTTTGAGCGCCTTCTTCGAACGGGTGGCCGACGTTACCGGAGATGACGCCTGCCGGCCAGGGCCAACCCGCCAGATGACGATCGCCCTGACCCAGGGGCGCAACTCACGCTTCAATCCGCAGGCATCCGCCGGCGACCTTGCACGTGATCCTTCACTGGCCTTTCCGTTCAGTTTTGAGGCCACGATCACCCAGAGCCTGACGGACAAGGACGCGCTTTCCCTCCCGCTGGACAAACCCTTCTGAATCATCCCATGAGCGCGTACACCCGTCCCATCCTTCGTTACGGTCTGATCATGCCCGCGATGTTCAACTGCCTGCTGCTAGGCGGGGTGGTCGCCGGTGTCAGCAAGCTGAGCGCGGTGCGTGCGCAGAAAGCGGAACTCTACAAGGAGCAGACGCAGCGCCTCGCCGCGATGAAGAAGCTGGAGGAGGTGCTGGCGCCCAAGCGCAAGACGTTTCAGGATCAGAAAGCGCTGCTCAAGGCGGATCCCGGCCATCTCTTCACCCGCATTTTGGACGCGCTGCTGCCGAAGTACAAGGAGATCGAACTGGAGCGCAGCGGACTGGTATTCCCGCTCGACCGTGGCCGCCTGGGACGCCAGGTCAAGACTGATCTGGCCCGTGTGAAGAGCAGTTTTCAAGGGGGGCTGGGGCCGCTGCAGGAGGCGCTGCTGCAGGTGGAGTCGCTCATGCCGCAGGCCGTGCTGGAGGAGCTGAAGATCACCCGCAAGACCGACCAGCTGCTGAACCAGCGTGAGTTCCTGGTGATGGAAATGACGCATACCTGCTGGAAGGCGGAGGAGGAGAAGAAATGAGACTCATCCTGTGCATCGTCATGCTGTTTGCAGCCGCCGAGGCCCCGGCGCTGGCGCAGGCCAAAGCTGCGGCGGCCAAACGCGCGCCGTTGTTCATCGGCAATGGCACTGCGAGCTGGCTGCCGCGCTCGGAGCTGCTGCCGAAGGCGGAGGAGATCGAGGCGATGGCGAAGAAAATGGGCGTGCGTCAGCGCAACATGGACCCCTTTGGCCTGTCCACCTTTCCCCGCGAGGATGACGCCCCCGTGATCACCGAAGACGTTTATCGTGCGACGCCTAAAATCACGCTGAACCAGGCGCTGCAGACGCTGAAGATCAACGGCGTGAATCTGCAGCGCAAAGAGTTCCTCATCGGTGGCCTCCGTGCGGCGGAAGGCGACGTGATCGAACTGGCCTACAAGGGGGAAGTCTTTCGGGCGCAAGTCATGGAGGTGGGCGCCACGCAACTGCATTTCCACGATATTCAACGCGATGAGTCAGGCGTGCTCAAGCACGACATCCTGCCGCATCTCAGCATCGAACCGTTGCAAAAAATCGCCTCCCAGATGGAGGGCCGGATGACGCCGATGGAACCTACACAACCCACAAAACCCACACAACCCACGAAACCATGAGCCGACGCATGTTGCAGATCTTTTCTCTGGCGAGCCTGGGTGCGAGCTTTGCCCTCACCGCCCAGGAGGCGGTGCCGACAGCGCAGGTGCAACCGTTGGCGGTGCCGACAGCGCAGGCGCAACCGTTGGCGGTGCCGGCATCGCAGGTGCAACCGTTGGAGGTGCCAGCATCGCAGGTGCAACCGTTGCAAAACCTGCCGGCCGCCACGGTGGACGTCTCCTCGCGTTTCAACAGTCTGCCCAAGCCGCCGCAGCATTCGGACGACGGATACTGGATTGACAACGCTCCGATCAACGAGGTGTTCCAATACCTCGCGCACAGCGCCGGCCTGCAGTACTTTTACAACAATGAACTGAACGATCCGCAGTTCAACATCACCGGGCATCTCCGCACGGACGACCCGCAGCAGCAGATGGAGGAGCTGGCGGTCAATTTTGGGCTCACGCTGCATCAGCAGCGTTCCAGTGTCAGGCTCATGAACGAGGCCCAGCTCGCGAAGCTCCCGGTGGAGGTGATGAGCTACACGCTGAAGTACCTGCGGGGGGCTCCGCTCAACCGCAGCATATCCGCCCCTGCCGCGCAGGACAGTGGTGATGAGGAAGGTGGTGGTGGTGGTGCTAAAGCAACCCCGGGCGCAGTTCAGTCCGACTTCGAGAAGCTGAAGTCCATCATCCGCCCCATGCTCACGCACGACATCGGACAGATCGAGTTTGAAGAGAAAACGAACACGCTGCTCGTCAGCGACAACAGCATCAAGCTCGAACGGGTGCGCAAGCTGCTGGAAGGAATCGACAAGGCCAAGCCGCAGATCCTGGTCAACGTCCGGGTGCTGCGCATCAAGCGCGACCAAGGCCGCCAGGTGGGGGTGGACTGGAGCCGGGCACTGGGGGACACTGGAACCAACCTGACCACGCACCAGAGTCTGAACGCACTTTTCAACCTGCCAGACGTCAGCACGGTGACGCGCACCGGCAGCCTGGCCGCGCCGGTGGACTCGATCAATCAGATCAACCAGCAGGGGGGAGGGCTCGTGTTCGACAACATGCAGGTGCAGGCCATTCTGCGCGCCCTGGTGAATGCCAACATCGTCACGCAGGAGGCCTGCCCCAGCATCATCACCGAGGACAACGAGCAGGGCCTGATCTCCATCGTGGACCGCTACCCTGTCATCACGTCCAACATCACCAACACTGCGGCGGGCCAGAACGTGACCGATGTGGTGCGCTACAAGATTGACAAGGAAGATCCGAGCGCGACTGAGCAGCCGGAAAAGAACCGCGAGATCGGTGTCACGCTCTCGGTGACGCCCACGCTGCTGCCTGATGGCACGGTGCGCATGAAGCTGCGTCCGCGGGTGGCCAAGATTGTCGAACTCATCGCAGGTCGTGGCAACAATATGTTTCCACGGGTGAGCGAGTCCACGGTCGAGGCCATCAGCCGCATTCCGGCGGGACAGTCGCTGTTTCTTGGCGGCTTCTATGACTACAGCAGCAGCGATGGGAACAACAAGGTGCCCGTGCTGAGCACCATTCCGCTGGTAGGCAAGCTGTTCAGCTCGAACACCAAGAAGCTCGAACAGGTCAGCCTGGTCTTCATCATCACTCCGCGTGTGTATGATGCCTCGCGTGCGGGTGCAGGCATGGCTGAAATGAACTGGCATGTGCGTGAGCTGTCCGGCATGCAGCCGGATGACATTCAGGACACCAACATCGAGCTGCAGCCGACCACTTGGTATCAAAACCTGCCCAATGTCAAAAACCCGAGGCCCGAGCCCGAGCCGCCGCCTGCGCCGAAGCAGTCGTGGGTCAGGCGTCTGTTCTCGAAAAAGTCCCCCAGCCAGTAAATCGCGGACGGTGTTCGGAGTCCGTCTCCGGCCACGTGAGCGCCATTGATCACGCAGATTTTCATGTCAGCCCCTCTTCCTAACCTGCAGCTCCCGGCCAAGACGGACCGCAACAGCATGCGTCCGGTGCTTGATCGCATCGCGGGAACCACGGTGATGTACCTCCAGCAGAGTGATTATCTGGCGGAGAGTGAATCCGCGCCCTTGCTGGCCGCCTATGGCGAGAAGCTTGCTGCGGCGTCCGGCTTCATGCCCGACTTCCTGGAATTCGCTGCAGAATACCAGGCGCAAAAGCATGCGCTGACGGCCGAGGGCGAACTGGCGCGGATGCAGAGGCTGCTGCGCAACAGCCTGAACGACCGCGTGCATTGCTGGAGTTTCGGTCCCTTGTCGGGCCGGGCCTCGGCATTGTATGAGCACTGTCCGGTCCTGCGCCCGGTGTGCATGGCGCTTGGTTGTCCTGCGATCCTGGCAGGAGAGACGAGCATCGTTCATGTCACCTCCCTCAATCCTGTTTCAGCTCTGGCGGCGTCTTTCTGGATCAGCCAGGAGTTGAACCGTACGTCTGAAGGTGATGCGCCTTTCGTCTTCAGCTTCTTCACCGACCTGCCTGCATGGCAGCTGCTCATGCAGCGACATTTTGCCCCATGAATCTGAATCTCGGCATCGAGTTCAATCACACGATCCAGCGGCTGATCATCAGCCAGCTGCGGGCGGCCACGGGCGGTCAGGAAGGTCAATCGGATGAAGCGCTGGTGCGCCGCACGTCGAAAACGCGCATGCTGGGCGCCGTCGGTCGTGCTGCGGGGCTGCCGGCCTTTCCCCAGGTGCGGGAGATGGCGGATGCGGAGTTTGTCGGCTACTGCGATCCCGTGGTGATGTCACGTGGCATGTTCGTGCCGCTGCGGCGCAACGCGCAGCAGGTGCTGCTGGCAGTCGCGAATCCGTGGGACTACCGGGCGGATGATTACTGTGCGGCGCGTTTCCCGGAGGATGAAGTGTTGAAGGTGGTCACGCTCGCCTCCGAGGTGTCCTCCATGATCGAGGGATCCTCCAGTTCCTCGGGACCAAGCCGTGCGGAACTCGAGGCGGTGGAAGTGGAGGAGTTCTCCAACGAAACGCCGGACTTTGATGTCACGCGTCAATACGATGAGCCGATCGCCCAGCTGGTGGCCAGCATGGTGAGTGATGCGATCAAACAGCACGCTTCGGACATCCACATCAAGACGGAAAAAACCAGCTTCCAGTACTGTTTCCGCGTCGATGGGGCCCTCGGGGTGCGGTTCGAAATGCCGGTGAAGCTGCGTGACCGGGTGGATGCGTTTCTGCTTAATCTCATGCGCCTCGCACCGGAGGAGCGCAGCAAGCGTCCGGGCATCTCGGGCCGCTTCACCGCCAGCTACTACGGACGCGCCGTCGGGGTGCGCTATGAGCGGCACCGCACGTACCGGGGCTACCACGTCACCATGCGTCTGCTGGACAAGACGCATCTGGAGGCACGGCTCGGCATGGGTACGCTGGCCTTTGATGAGGAGACCTTGTTTGAGCTCGACAAAGCCATGGCGGTGCCCTCCGGCATCATCGTGATGTCGGGTCCCACCGGTTCCGGCAAATCGACCACGCTGAACGCGATGCTGAGGGAGCTGAACCACCCGGAGGACAACATCCTGACGCTGGAGAATCCGGTCGAAGACGAGATTCCCGGCGTGACGCACTGCGACCTGCGCGACTCGACCGAGTTCAAACCGATGATCGCCAGCTTCATGCGCTCCGATCCAGACATCATCCTCATGGGTGAGGTGCGTGATCGTGAATCGGCAGAGCTGGCCATTGAGGCCGCCATCACGGGCCACAAGGTGCTGACCACGATTCATACGCCACGCGCTTCGCAGATCATTGAGCGCTTTCAGCAGCTTGGCATGGAGCGCTGGAAGATCGCACAGACGCTGAAGGCGGCCTGTGCGCAGCGGCTGGTCAAGCTGCTGTGCCCGAGCTGCAAGGAGAGCATCGAAGGTGTGTCGGAACGTGAGATCCGGCTGTTTCATCTCGATGCGTCCTGGGCAAAGCGCCCGCTGTTCAAGCATCACAAGGAAGGCTGCGCAGAGTGTCATGGACGTGGTTACTCCGGGCGCACCGCGATCCTGGAGATTTTGCCCATCACTCCGAAGCTCGGGGACAAGCTGGCCAAGGGGGAGATCACGCCCTATGAACTCGAGGAGGAAGTGCGCCGGGAGTCGGGGCTGCCATCGCTGCGCGACAATGGCCTGAAGCTGATGGCCGAGGGCAGGACCGACCTTGATGCGCTGAAAAAGGTGCTCGATCTCACCTACGAAACCTGAGCCATGAACGCCTTCCAAGTCACCCTCCGCAACATCAAGCGGCCCGAGATCGCCAAGGTGATCGAGTGCGAGGCGCCGAACCGCGAGCAGGCCGCGCTGATCGTCAGCAAGCCTGGCTTCCGAGTGGCCCTGATCAAGTCCCTCGCCGGCACGCCGAAGAGTGAAAAGTCCAGGAAGCCCGTCTCCCGCAAAGAGCTCATCAAGCTCTTCCGCGGCCTCGCCTCCATGCTGAAGGCGAACATCAGCACGGCAGACGCGCTGCTGTACTACTCGCAGGGGCTGCCTGATCCGGAGCTGCAATCGTCGCTGATGAACATTCGCAACCGGCTTGAAGCCGGGATGCCGGTCCACATCGCCTTTGCCAAGGAGCAGACGTTTGACAGCACCATCATCACCATCATCGAGGCCGGTGCGGATGCCGGACAACTGGGTGATGCGTTCGCCTCCCTTGCGCGCCGGATCAAGATTGAGCTCATGTTTGCCAGCAAGCTGCGCACGGCGCTGCTGGTGCCGTCGTTGGTGGTGCTGTTTCAGATCGGCCTCTTCATTTATTCGCAGATTTTTGTCGTGTCCCAGGTGGAGGAGACATTGAAAAGCGTGCGCCAGGAACCGGATCAGATTTCGGTGTTTATCTTTTCGGTGAGCCATGTGGTGCAGCACACGTGGCCTTTCTTTGTCATCGCGCTGGTGACCTTCATCACCTCCCTGTTTCGCTCGGAGGCCTTCCGGCAGAAGCTGCTGCTCTTCTTCATGAAACACTGGCGGCTGCTGACGAAGCTGGTCATGGGCCTGCGCCAGAGCGCCTACATCGGAACGCTGCAGATGCTGTATGCCAATGGCATCAATCTCGCCCGCGCCTCCGCTTTGTCCGCGCGGGTGCTGCAGGGCACGCCGATGTATCTGGACTTCATCAAGGCCTCTCAGGTCTATGAATCCTCCGGCGTGCCGTTTGCCGAGGCGCTGAAGCGCAACACCACGCTGGATCCGCAGGTCATCCACATGATCGGCATCGGCGAGCGTTCGGCCTCCCTGCCACAGCAGCTGGAGCTGCTGCGTGACATCTACGAGGAGGACACCGCCGCGACCATGGCGGATTTCACCCAGGTCATCAATTTCATCACCCTGGCCATGGCCGTGGTGCTCATCGGCTTCGTCTTCACCGGCTCCATGCTGCCCATCTTCCTGATGGGGCCGCGCATGATGCAGTCGGGCAACATGTGAACTCACCCCACCCTTATGAAAACACGCTTCTTGTTTTTTTCCCTGCTGCTCGCCTCCACGGCGGTCCTGGCGGCTGATCCGCAGAAGCTCGTTCCCCGGCCCATCCCTGGCATGGCCGCTCCGGCGCCGGCCAAAGCCGCAGCCGCATTGATCAAGCCGGTGTCGTCACAGCAGGCGGCTGCTGCTCCTGGTACGAATCCAGACCGTGCGCGTATTTTGTTCATTCATCGTCGCGCCACGCTGCCTGCGGAGTTCACCAAGAACCTGCCTGCGTCACCGGCCGCAGCCACGGTGCCAGCCGCCATGCTCAGTGTGCGTCAGGGGGCCGTGAAAATCATTCCCAAGGCGGAAGTGGCGCAGAGCCTCAAACCCCAATCCTGAAGCATGAGGAACCTCCATCCCCGTCCTGCCCGCCTCAATGGCGGCTTCACACTCATCGAGATCAGCCTTGTGATCGGACTGCTGCTGGGACTGGCCACCTTTGCAGGCATGAACATTGCCACCGTGCGTGACTGGCAGCGTGGCAAAGATGCCTCGGTGTCGCTCCTGGCGGTGTTTGCCGCCCAGCGCGCCTATCTCTCCGATCATCCCACCGCGGACATTGCAGGGGTGCCCACGGATCAGCTGCAACTCTATCTGCCGCAGGGCTGGGTGACGATGCCGGCGGTGCTCAGTCTGGACAATGAGTCTCTGTCTGTCGATCACACCGTCATGCCACCGCTTCTCATGCTGGGATCGTCCGTCTATGACCCTTCATCGAATGGAAGTGATGGACTTTGGGATGTCGGGCAGTGAAATTAGTTGCCACAACAGCATGGTTACTGAAACACTTTTGCACATCCCCGGCGGAACCCGCTTCGGCTACCACACCGGTCTGCCGTGGCAGCGGAAGGCGCGCTGCCTGGTGGAAGTAGGCGGCGACATCCGCGCCGGCATGGGGCTGCACCTGCTGGTGGCGCCGAACGGCTCGGGCAAAACGACCCTGCTGCGAACGCTTGCCGGGTTGTCTCCGGCGTTGCAAGGCCGGGTAACGACCGAGGCGCAGGTGCATTACTTCGCGGATGAGCTGCGGGTCGATCCAGAAATGAAATCGCGCACGTTCTTCCGTGCCTGGTTCACGGGCGCATCACTCGCCGCTGCGGAAAAGCTGGCCGACACGCTGCGGCTGAATTTGACCACGCCGATCGGCAAGCTTTCCCGGGGCAACCGCCAGAAGGTGCTGTTGATTCTGGCCGAGGTGAAGGCGGCGCAGAGTGAAGCCAGCGTGCTGCTCATGGATGAGCCGCTCACCGGTCTGGATGCCGAAACGCGCGAGCAGGTGACGCAGCTCTGGGCCACGGCAGGCACGCAAACGCTGCGCCTCGTCATCATGCATGAACTGGAGTGCGTGCGGGAGGCGGACTCGCTGCTGACCATTGCCGGTGGTCAGCTGCGGCATGCCACGAGCCGCAGCGGCAGCACCTGGATGGAAACCTACCGCACTTTGCAATCATGAGCTCCCTGCGCGCCTGGCCTTTGTTTCGCCTCAGCTTTGCCGGACTCATGGGGCGTGGCAGCTGCTGGCTGCTGCTGCTGGGAGCCGGCCTGTTTATCTGGATCGCGCCGCTGCTGACGCCGTGGGAGGAAAACCCGCAGATTCTACAGCCCGCACGTGCGCAGGCGGCCTGGTTTTATGCCTGGATCGCGCTATTCACCTGGCTGCCGTTTCAAGCCTCGGCGCTCGGGCACCGCATGCGGCGCGAGGGCATGCTGGAGCATCTGCATGCCGGCGGCACGGGGCGCATCAGCCAGTGTCTGCAACTCAGCGCGGCGATCTGGGTCTGGATGCTGGCGGTGGTGCTGATCGCGGTGGTCTTTTGTCTGACGTGGACTTTGCCAAAGCGGCCTGAGGAGGCGCGCATGTGGACGACCCTGGTGTTTCAATATGGCCTGCTCTACAGTCTGTGCGCAGCGCCGCTGTGCCTGCTGGCGGTGGCGCTGGGCACACGCACGGCGGAGGTCATTGCGTTTCTGGTGCCCACCGGGCTGCTGCTGCTGGGCTTGTTTGGCGCTGCGTGGCTGGCCCCGCTGCTGGGTGGCGCGGATTCGGGAGTGCTGCAGTCGTTCTGGCTGGCGCTGCCGCATTATCATCTGGCCGATCTGACGCCACGGCTGGTGTTTAAAATGGGTCCGCTGCCGTTCGCGGACTTTGCCGCTGTGGCAGGCACGCTCGGCCTGCAGGGTGCCGCCATCTCCATCTCTGGGTTATGTCTCTTTCGCACACGCTCCTGACGCTGACTGCCGCAGGCGGTCTCTGGTGGGGCGGACATGCGCTGTCCTGCTCGCGGACGGCCTTGCATGCCACGGCAACTCCACCCGCGTTTGCGCTGCCAGGAAGCGCGTATGGAAGTCTGGCGGCGCGTTTGATACGCGACTCGCTCTACAGCTACTGGCATGGGGGAGAGAGTGCCGCGCCGGCTGCGAGTGCGCAGGCGGGCACAGGGGCACCGCCGCCGCCGCCACCACCACCGGGGCGGTTTTCCCGCAGAGGCATGCCAGCACCGGTGCCACCCACACAGACGCCGGGCGAGACATCATGGCTGCAGGCGGGGGTGGATGCGCTCTCACGTCTCGAAAAGAGCCGCACGCGGCGTTCCAGCACCGTGCCACTTTCGAATGCCCATCAGCAGTATCTGCATGCCGCCGCAGACGTGCGGCTGCGTTTCGCCTACCAGCTCGATCCGGGGGATGCGACGTTGTATGAGATTCTGCACTTTCACATCGCCTCCCGCACCCAGTCGCCTGAAGCCGCACGGGCGGCCATCAATGCGCTCTCTCAAAACGCCATGGCGTATGGAATGCGTGAAGGCGGGAGCATGTCTGATGCACTGACCGGTGCGGGCGCCGCGATCAATCTGCTCAACGACCAGCTCCAACCGGGCAACACCAGCCGCGATGAGAAGGCGGTCAGCCGTGAATGGCATGCCCTGAAGGAATGTCTGGAACGCTACCGCCGCCTGCGCAGCAGCGCCGAGGAGGAAGGCTGGTGGGACGGCGTGCCGGAGGTGCGCCGCCAGGAGCTCGAGGCGCATGCGAAACTGCTCATGCGCATCCGTGAAATGATCCTGCCGGTGCTGCCGCCGGGGGTTGCGACTGCGAGCGTCAACCCATCAAGTTCGCGTTGAAGATGTCTTCGGAGATGTGGCCGGCGCGGTAGAGATTGATGAGGCTTTGGTCCCAGCGCAGGTTGCCTTTATAGCGGAGGGCATCTGCCAGCGAGGTGGCGCTGCCGTCATAGGCGCGCATGCCTGCCGCCACGGCTTCGCTGGTGTTTTGCAGGTATTCGGTCACGAGCACGCGTCCATTGAACCCGGTGAGCAGCCCCTGGGAGAGCACAAAGGTCAGGGTCTCGCTGAGCCGATGCAGGATGCCGGACTGCTGATCTTTGGGAAAGAACTCGAGGATACGGTCGATCGTCTTCACCGCACCCCGGGTGTGCAGGGTGGAGAGCACGAAGTGGCCCGTCTGCGCGGCCTCGATACAGGTCTCCATGGTTTCACGATCACGAATTTCACCGATGAGGATGATGTTGGGCGTTTTGCGCAGCACCTCCTTCAGGCCGCTCTGATAGGACAGCGTGTGCCTGCCGACTTCCTGCTGGGTGACGAGCGAAGGGGCCGGAAGCCGCACCCCAGGCTGGTTGGGGTCGTCCATCATGGCGTCGTAGCGATACTCGATCGGGTCTTCGATGGTGACAATGTGCTTGGGGAAATGGCGCCGCACCCAGTCGAGGACTGCGGCGAGGGTGGTGGATTTACCCGAGCCGGTGGGGCCCGTGATGAGCCCGAGGCCAAAGCGGCGCTGCATCAGCTCGCGCAGGCTGTCGGAGATGAGCGGGTCGATGCCGAGCGTTTCGAGTTGATTGATTTTCGCACGCAGCCAGCGGCAGGTGACACCCAGGCCTTGCTCGCTGAGATGCACCTGCACGCGCATGCGCACCGGAGATCCAAGCGCGCCTTCTTCACAGCTGAAGTCGATGACCCGACGGCTGCGCACCAGATCCCACATGCGCGCTGCACCGCCGATGGCATCTGCCTCGGTCCAGATCTCGACGGACTGGCGCATGAAGAGCGCCTCCGCCAGCCGGCCCACGGCTTCTGCATCCTGGATGCCGAAGTCCTCGGCGACCTCCAGTCCGCGATTTGTATGAAGGTAGATCAGCCCACCGGTACGCACCTGTACATCGGAGATTTCACGTCCGGCGAAGGCGGTGGCGAGATCACCGAGGATATTGTTGGTGGAGTGCGTGGAACACATGAAAAATTTCAGTCTTGAGGAATCTCTTCGATGACAACCAGCCAGTTCATGGGATGGACAGGCGGGAGTTCGGCGGGACTGCGCAAAGGCTTGAGCTCCGCGGTGATGCTGTCGGTATGCACCGCGTCATCACTGCCTGATCTCATGTCCAGCGGCTGCCAGACATTGGCAGTGCCAGCGGCGAGGCTGCCGAGCTGCCCGTGGTGTTCGATGGGCCGGTTGAATCCGGTGGTGCCCACGCGCAGTTCAGCGGCGTAGATGGAGAGCGGCGGATAAAATTCCGCGCCAGCCGCCAAGCCCGAGCCGGCGGGCGGGGCAGCAGCAGGGGTCGCGTTCAGGTCGTCCCCCACATAGACCCGCAACGGGGCGACGATGCTGAGCCCGGCGGTGTAGTTGGTAAGATTTTTGCCCTGACGGATGATGACGCACATGTCTTCCGGGGCGGGTGGATCGCTGACGACACGGACGTTGATCGGGTCCAGCGACGGGTCCACGCCGAAGTAGAGACTGTTGTTCGTCGCCACGCCGCCCGCGCTCTGTGCCTGCAGCCATGCATCCAGCAATGACGGGTAAAAAGTTAGGCAGGAGCGGTTGCTGTTGGTCAGCTCGGTCTGAAATGGAATGTTGGCGCCACCCGGTTCAAAGACGGTTGGCCAGTTGTTGCCGCGCTCCAGCACCACCGTGCCTGTGCCGCCGGCGGAATTGGGGAAACTCACGCGAATGCTGGTCGGTGTCTGATCTTCATAGCTGACCATTGCCGTGGCCTCGACAGTGATGCGACAACGCTGCCCCCCCGCAGTGTAATCATCAAACGCGTTCACCGTGGTGTCCGGCGGGCTGCGACGCAGGTAGCGGGAACCCGTGGGCAGCGGCAGGAAAGCAAGGCGGCCGGAGTTGGCCGACAAAGCGACGGGCAGCACATCCGTGCCTTGGGCTGCCTGGAGGCGTTCACGTTCACCCAGCGCATCAAAATCAGAGCCCACGGTGACTCCCCCGAGATCGAGATCGGCGGTCATCTCGATGCCGCTGCGCCCGGCAAGCCGTGCCGCACCGTAAGCCCCGGCCACACTCATGCGCGCAGCATAGACGGAACCTTGAATGCTGACCGTATCCACATTCCACGCCGTGCCGTCCTGATGCGTGCCAATGGCGGCAAACGTGGCGGCCTCGATCGGCATTTGAGATGGAATTTCATACAGTGACAGCACGTAATGCCGTGCCACGGTGCCGGCGCTGCTGCCGTAGTTTACGGTGAAGGCCCACCAGTTGCGCTTCGCCACGAACGGCTCCCCCGGGGCGGCATATCCAAAACGGATGTTGGGGTAGGCGATTAAGTTGTAAACCGGATACGCGGTCACATCCGCCAGCAGACCAGGAACTTGTGTCGGGTAATGCTTCAGCGGTGTGACGACTGGGCGCAGGGCGTCTGCGGTTTGCAATGTGGCGCTCAGATCCAGCAGCGGCGGCACCTTTCCCGCGAAGGCGGGCAGTGCAAACACGTCGGCATAATCGGTGGTGCCGGGCGTCACGCGTCCGGGTTCACCTGTCAGCGAAGTGATCCAGCTCTGCACGGCGCTGCTGTTGTTGTCGCCGACATCGCCACTGAGTTTGCCGCCCAGATTGAGGCTTTGCAGGATGTCAGGGGACAGGCGTTGTGAGGAGGCTGAAAGTGCCACGGCTTCGGCAAAAATGTTGCTCCATGCATAGTCGGCTCCCTCGGCATAACCGGCTTTCATGCAATCCATGGCCCTGCCTGGAAAGGAGGCGACGAGCGCATGCAGGAGTGCTTCCTCGCGCTGACGGTAGTCCACGCGCAGTTGTGACTTCGAGGCCTGGTCACGATTCATCAGCGTGCTCTTGAAGAGCATCGTCAGGCTGAGGGTGAACATGATGGCCAGTCCGGTCACGATCGGCAGCGAGACATAACCTGCGTTACGTTTGAGAGTGTGTGGGTTCATCGGCTGGCTCCGCAGTAGGTGATTTCTTCGCCATTCGGTCCGGTGAGCGTGACCGTGAGAATTCCTTCGCTGGCATTGAAAACAGCGCTCTGGAGTCCCTGGCAGATCAGCCAGGAAGTTTCGGAGCCGTCAGGCTGGGGGGTATAGAACCGCAGCGCAGTGCCTTTGCTGCTGGTCTCCGCTGCGATCAGGCGCTCCTGGGTGGTCTGTACGGCGGTTTTGAAAAACAGCCGCACCGCAGTGCCATTTTGAATGACCGGCGTGCCACCACTGAGCGCGCTTTCACGGCTGGAGTAGATGAAGAAGTGATCTGCCTGCTGAAAGATCCGGCCCAGGATGTTGCCGATCTGCGGAGCCTCTTGAGCCAGGAAGTTCTGCCGCCGGGCCATTCCCATGAAGCTCAGATGCTGCTGGAGCATGACCACCAAGGCAGCACTGAGCATGACCATGAGGCCCATGGCGGTGGAAATCTCCATCAGAGTGAACCCCCTGGGATTCAGACGGGAGTGATGGAGCGGCCATTTCATTGGAGACGCAGGGTGGAGCGGCTCTTGAGGTATTCCTGGCTGCCGACGCGATAGCTCAGTACGGAATGCAGCCGCCATACCGTGAGCGGGGTCTCCGCATTGGAGGCGACCTCGGCTGCGCGAAAGCGCCGCAAGGTGCCCTGCATCGCCTGACCGCCGGCGACGCGGCCCAAGGTGACGGTCAGTTCCGGCACCGGATCAACCGCGATATCCGGCCAAGCAGACTGGGAGGCGGTGAGATCAGCAAAAGGCAGGCGGTTGGACAGGGCGCTTTCACGTGAGAGATAGGCGTCGGTCAGCGTCTGCATGATGGTCCATTGATTGCCCGAAATCGCGAGCAAGGAGGCGCGCATCATGATCAGCGCCAGCGCGGCGGTCAGCGCGAGAGCGGCTGACACCTCGATCAGCAAACTTCCGTGTGGACGGAGGCGCTGGCGACGTGGCGGCTTCATGGCGAAACAGGGCTGGCAAGCTCCGTGGTGCTGATCTGGCCGCGAGAAGTGATGACGCGGTCCACTTCAAAGGTGACGTGGAATAAACGCTCGGCCGTGCGCCCAAAGAACGGCGTGTGAGTGACGACCTCCAGCGTGTAAGTGCCATCCTCTGAGGCATAGTTGGAAAGGTCATCGACAGACACCGTCAGGCTCTGCGGCACATTGGTGGAACTCTGCGCCTGATCCGGATTGTAGTATCCGCCGAACCGCAGTTCGGTCCCATTCACCAGCTTGCCCGAGGTCCCCAGCACCTGGTTGCCCTTGTAAACCTGCACGTAGGTGCGGGAGTCCGGGTACAGATGACTGAGCGTTACCACAAGAGACGGAATGCGGTCGATGAAGACCTGCCCAGGAGTGATGTTGCTGACGCTCGCCGAGGCCACAGGCCAGATCTCGATTTTCGGCTGGGCGATGATCGTGTCTGGCACCTGGTAGGAGGCATAACGAACGATGGTGAAAGTCTGCTCGCCGTTGCCTGAACTCAGCGTGGGCGATGTGAGCTGATGATAGATGGGGCCGAAGGTGTAACTGCCGTTTTCCAGATTGGATTCATCGATCAAATACTGAGCCTGGTTCAAGGACGAGTAGGTTTCAGGGTCATAATTCTTGCCCTGAACGCCCAGATAGACGTCGTGCTCGGAGGGGTTGCTGCTGTCCGGCACGAGCCCCTGCACCTGGATGTTCACGGAGAAGGACCGGTCGGCACGGGTGCGTTTCACAAAGCTCGATCCAGCCGGATCTCCACGCACATAGTCGTCTTCCGAGGAGATGCTGACGGACACCTGGGGATTGTACGTTCCGATGACTTTGGTGTCGAGCAGGTAGATGTTGCTGTCCCAGGCCGTGCCGCGCGCAAAGAGCTCAAAGAGCGAACCGCTTTTGCTGACCTGCATGGGGGCCGTGTAGGCTCCGCCGCCTCCCGTGATGGGGGTGTCGTAGATCTGGCCGGTGGTCAGGTCGGTCTGCCGCACCCAGGCTTCGGGAGTCTGTCCGAACAGGGCGGTGCTGAAGCAGCAGAGACAGAATAGTGTGTTCGAATTCACGGTGAGGCGCGATTGGAACCCGAATGTGTGGGCGCTGGTTCAAGGATCGTGATCGGCCCCCCTTTGTAGGTGGCGACAATGAGGCGCTTGTCATAGGACAGGGTTTTGAGCAGAGTTTTCGCCTCCTGGGCATTGCCGCGTGAAAGTGACAGGGACACCTCTTTGGCAGCCAGCCAGGTGGTGTTGCGTTTCAGAAAGCTTGGCCAGAAGGTGAAGTCACCCTGGGGTGAGGCCGCGACATGGCCCCGCAGTTCCGCAGGCAGATGCAGAATGGAACCCACGGGAACGAGGGTGAACTTCTCACCGTCCGCCAGAATAATCGAATTCGTCCAGAGCGAACTTTGAATGGACGGAGCTGCCTTCGTGAGTGGCCTGGCTTTCGCGGTGAGTTGAGATTTCAGGCTGGGTGCCTCGGCCACCTGCTTGCGCAGAGCTTCCTCGCTCACCACATCCCGCGCCTGCTGGGCCGACAGGCAGCCCGTGATCGCGATGATGCCGAGGACCAATTCGACGCCGAAGCGTGTGGCAGGTCGGAATGGACGGACGGGCTTCATGGAAAATTCCGGGGTTACTGACGAACAATGGTCACGGTTCCCTCGGGATTGGGACTCTCTTCAAGAATCCAGGCACCCGAGGAAAAGCTGAGCGACCCCGTTGGGACCGGTGGGTCTTTTTGATACTCACCCAGGATGTTGAAGATCCCGTTGGGCTTGTGGGCATTCCCCTGGCCCGACCATTCCAGACTGATGGTGATGGGGGTGGTGGTCGCCTGGAACACGGCGATGGGAGAAACAAGGAGCGTCTGGAGCGGCGAGAGATTGTAGTCCTGAATGTCACGGAACTCGAGCTGTCCTGCACGCTCCGAAGCACACCCGACTCCCGAGACGGCGGCCTTCAGATGAAACTGTCCGCCATTGCCATTGGTGCCCGAGGCACCAGGAGCCCCCAGGGTGTCGCCCTTGGCCTGAATGCCGGAAAAGATGAACTTGTAGGAGTTCGGCAGAGTGTAACTGATTTTGAACGGCACCTTGGTCGCAATGCGTGTGCCCGCAGGCACCCCGGGCGCGCCGAGCAGGATGTCTGCCTTGGCACCTGAACTGGCCAGTGCCGCAGCCAACAAACAGGAGAGTAGGAATGACGTTTTCATAGGATGGGTCCCTCAGTAGTTGTTTGCGGTCTTATTTTCTGAATTGGCTCCTTGATGAGATCGTACATTTATTCCCTCGAATAATAGTAATCATAATAAATATAGTTTCATTCACCTGCCGATCCCTGAGTCGGGACGAATTCGTGTGCATCCATGCGACTGCTACGTGATCTTAGCCTCGGGCTATTGCCCTCAGGCTCAGCGAGCACCATGATCGTGGCGGATCGGCCATCGCGATGACGGTCACTGAGAACCAGCACCGGAAAAAACTGTCCCTCCAGTTCTGCCAAGTGAATCGACAAGACCTGGCGTCCTACGAGTATAAAACGCGGTTAAAAAGTGCGCGAAGAGAGAGGCCGCCAGATCCTCAAAGAGGACAAGGTGCTGCCAGCCATCTGGGTGATGCCGTTGAGTTCGACTTCAACCGAGGCGCTGAAGCTGTGGCTGCTGAACTGGGGCAGGCCGATTTTTTTGCTGCAGTTGGCGCTGAGTTTGATGGCCTGAGAGGCGTGATTGCAGGGTCAAAAACTCAGAGTCCAGGTAATTGCGCATTCCTTGAAAAGTGCACACGCTAATTTTTAGCAAAGGGACCAAAGCCACATAACTCATCATTGATGAGTGGCGCACCCGTCAGGATTCGAACCTGAAACCTTCTGATCCGTAGTCAGATGCTCTAATCCGTTGAGCTACGGGTGCGTTGATTTTTTTTGAGCCGCTGTGTTTGAAGCAGCGGGGAACGAGAGTAGACCAGTGCGTTCTTTTGTCAAACTCTGTGGAGAGTTTTTCTTCACTTTATTCAAGCTGCTCAGCGCGACTGCTCATACGCATGCGCCACACGCAGCACGGTGGCTTCGTCCAGCGCCTTGCCCACGATCTGAAGTCCCACGGGAAGTGCCCTGCCTTCCACCTCCACCGTACCGCATGGCAGGCTGATGCCGGGGAGGCCGGCCAGATTCACGGGAATGGTGAACACGTCTTCCAGGTAGGCGGCCAGCGGGTTGTCTTTGAGTTCTCCCAGCTTGTGCGCAGGGGTGGGGCTGGTGGGGGAAAGGATCACGTCCACCTTCTTGAAGGCCTCCGTGAAGTCATTGCGGATCAGCGTGCGCGCCTTCTGCGCACGGATGTAATACGCGTCATAGTAGCCGGAGCTGAGCATGTAGGTGCCCAGCAGGATGCGTCGTTTCACCTCGGGACCGAAACCTTCCGAACGGGACTTGGTGTACTGCTCCATCAAATCCCCTGCACTGCTGCTGCGGTGGCCGTAACGCACACCGTCAAAGCGGGCGAGGTTGGCCGATGCCTCTGCAGGTGCGAGCACGTAATAAGTGGCCACACCGAGCTCCGTATGCGGCAGGCTGATTTCTTCAATGATGGCCCCGAGAGATTCCAGCTGGCGGATGGCCGCCTGCACGCTGGCCGACACCCCGGCGTGGATGCCGTCGATGTAGTACTCTTTGGGCAAACCGATGCGCAGGCCCTTGATGTCCTGGCCGAGTGCGGCGGTAAAATCAGGCACCTCGATATTCAGCGAAGTTGAGTCGTGCGCGTCGTAACCACAGAGGTGATTCAGCAAAAGGGCGGAGTCTTCCACCGTCTTGGTCACCGGGCCGATCTGGTCCAGCGAAGAAGCGAACGCCACGAGTCCATAACGGGACACACGGCCATAGGTGGGCTTGATGCCCACGCAGCCGCAGAGCGCCGCAGGCTGACGGATGGAGCCGCCCGTGTCTGAACCCAAAGCCGCAATGGCGAGATCCCCCGCCACCGCTGCCGCACTGCCACCGCTGGAGCCGCCGGGGACGCGGGAAAGATCACGCGGATTGCGCGTGACGCCGAGCGCGGAGTTCTCCGTGCTGGAGCCCATGGCAAATTCATCCATGTTCAGCCGGCCAAAGGGGATGGCACCACCCGCCCGCAGCTTCTGAATGGCGCCCGCATCGTAGGGCGCCGTGTAGTTTTCAGCCAGAATGCGCGAGCCGCAGGTGCAGGGCTGGCCGGTCACGTTCATATTGTCCTTCACCGCGATGGGGATGCCACCCAGCGGCTTCGTGACATCGGCGCGGTCGGCTTCCGCGAGCGCGGCATCGACGTCCCAGGACAAATAAGCACCGATCTCAGCATTGCCTGCTTCGATGGATTTGGCGACATCCAAAACGATGTCTCGTGGTGTGATTTCACCCGCAGTGATGCCTTTGCGCAGGGCTGCGATGGTGGAGGAGGCGAGCATAGGAAAAAGAAAGCTGGAAGCAGCGGCAGCGGGTGGACGGTTACTCGATCACCTTGGGGATCTGGATCTGGTCGGCGATACGTTTGGGCGCATTGGAAAGCGCCTGCTCCTGGGTAAACCCAGGTCGGGGTTCATCCGCCCTCAGCACATCATAGACGGGCATGGCATGCGCCGTCGGCTCCACTCCTTCCAGATCGTAACGCGTCAGCGTGTCGATGTAGGTCAGAATGCCATCTAACTGGGACTCGAAGCGCTTGGCTTCTTCGTCGGTGAGCGTAAGCCGGGCCAGCTTGGCCACATGGTGGATGTCGATCTTATGAGCTTCAGGCATGAGGAAACGGTTCTTTCTTGCCAGCAGGAACCCTGCTTTGCAAACAAAAGGCACAGACTGTTTGCAGTCTGTGCCTTGAGAAACTTGCCTTGCTGGCGGTTACCAGCCTTGAGAAGTGGAGTAAGGAACCTCGGAGCGGAAGCCCACTTCAGGAGCGAACTCGGTGTAGCCCCACCAGGTGTCCACATTTTCCTTGTGGTGATAAGGTGGGCGGTAGGTGCGCTTCCAGCTAGGAACTGGGAAGGTGGCAATCTCATAGAGGCCGTAACCAGCTCTCACCAAGGTGCGCTTGGTCCCTTCGACGATCATGTCGGAAGCAGCTGCGATGGAGCCATCCGACTCGTTTGACTTGCGCCAGACGGCCGGGTATTCGAACCAGCCAAACAGAACGTTGCCGATACCGCGACTGAGTTTCCGGCTCCAGGTAAAGTGGTGTCCGGGAGGAGACTGGATGTCACCATAAGCGATGCTGGAAAGGGCGCAGACGGTGAGGGCAAGGAATAGAAAACGATTTTTCATGTGGCTTAATGATGATTAACAAAATTTGGGCGTCATTGGCAACCATTAAGTTGCGCTTTTTTACAGTCCTTTTTCCTGTTTTATCGCTTTCCACGCGGAAATTGGCGTACCAAAAGCTGCTGCGCCTGTTCAAGGGCCGCACGATCAGCCGGAGTAGCGATCACATTGTTCATTTCCGCCGCATCACGGACGTGCTCGTACAGCTCGCTGGCCACTACGCTGCCTGTGTCAAAATCCCGCCATTCGGTGTAGCGCAGCGTCGGGGTGCGGACGCTCACGCCCATCACCTCCGGCCTGCCACGCGGGGTGCGGTCCGGATAGGCAGGCCGTGGAAACTGCGTGTAGGCGGCGTCTTTGACTTTGGCCATGGGATCGTTGAGCAGCGGCACAAGGCTGACCCCGTCCAGGCCCGGCGCATCCGGGACAGCGCACAGGGCGGTGATGGTGGGAAAAAGATCCACCATTTCCACCAGGGCATCCGTGCTGCCCCCGGCATGCTTTGCCTGCGGTGGTGCAATGATGAGCGGCACGCGTGCATCGAGTTCGAAATTCGAGGTCTTGGCCCATAGGCTGTGCTCGCCTATATGATACCCGTGATCTCCCCAGAAGACGATGAGGGTGGAGTCCAGCAGGCCCTGCTTTTCCAGCGCGGCAGTCACCTTCCCCAGCTGGGCGTCCATGTAGCTGATGGCAGCGAAATACCCATGCCTCATCTCCGCCGCCTGCTCTGCGGTGGGCTGCTTTTGATCCTTCACCGGCCCCAGAATCTCCGTGCTCTGATGAAAGGCGATCTCCGGTGCGGCGGCAGGCCGTGCGGGATCGAGCACCGGCAGCCGGTCCCGCTGATACATGTCCCAGTATTTTTTGGGGGCATTGAACGGGGCGTGCGGCTTCCAAAAACCAACGGCCAGAAAAAACGGCTCGTCTTTGATCTCTCCCAGCACACGCACGGCCTCGGCAGCCACCCGCCCATCATAATAGGCTTCATCCGGCACATCACGGCACTCACACAGCGGCACCTTGCCGTACTGGCGCAGGGTGCTGGAGAGCGTGGCCAGGTTTGGCGGCAGCGGCTCGCTGACCTGCGGCACGTCATCGCCATGATTTGCATAGTGCAGGAATTCCGGAGCGCTCCAGGAGCGCGGGTCACCATGCTCCTGGGTGTGCCAGTTGTGGAAGATTTTGCCCACGCAGCGGGTGGTGTAGCCGTGCTCCTTCATCCACCCTGGCAGCGTGTTCACCGCCGGCTTCATCTCACGAAAATGCGTCCCATTCACATACAGCCCCAGGGTGTCCGGCCGCTGCCCGGTCAGCATGGAGGAGCGGGAGGGATTGCACACTGCCTGCTGGCAGTAGGCTTTCCGGAAAAGCATGCCGCGTCTGGCCAGCGCATCCAGATGGGGCGTGACTGCCACCGAGCCGTAGCAGCCCAGCTCCGGCCGCAGGTCGTCCGCCATGATGAACAAAACGTTGGTGCGCGCCGCAGCGTGCAGCGGTGGGACAAACAGCAATAACATCACCCCAAGGGCGGCAGCACGACAAATCATGACCGGCTCATAACGCATCATTCTCAGCAATATTGCCCGGCCGGCGGGCAAAAACTCAGTCCTGCCGCTGCTGCTGCATGCGGTTTCGCATGCTGCGCCACTCGGCGCGGTGGTTCTGGGCCCAGTCATTGAGCGCGAACTCAAACCCGATGTCATGGCCTTCGCTCTCGCTGGCGAGCCACTTCAGGCGTTGAATTTCCTCCTGCTCGGCAAGAAATTCACCATAGGGAGTTCCAGCTTGTGCAGTGATGGTCGGACTGGGCATGGGCCATGTTCCGTGAGTTCACCCAAGATTCAAGCACGAGGTGTCGGGAGGCGGGCGGCAGTCATCCGCCCCTCCCCCAGCTTTCCTCAGCCGCCCTTGAGCTAAGAATTTTTCCACCTGCCAAAGAAAGCAAATGACAAGATCTGAGCACCCCTTATATAATTAGCGTCTTAAAGTCACACGTTCATGCCGGAGTAGCTCAGTGGTAGAGCATCGCATTCGTAATGCGAGGGTCGCGGGTTCAAATCCCGCCTTCGGCTCCACCAACGCGTGTTTGCCATGACACATCCGAGCATCGCTGACAATGATCCGCCACGCCGCAGCCGAGCCCGGCGCAGAGAGGCCATGATCAACGCCGTTGCCACCATTCTCGGCTGCATGGCCTTGGTGATCATGATCGCCACTGTTGTACGGGTCGTCATGATCAAGCTCTGGGAGTCCGCCCGGGTCAATCCTGAGTACGTACAGTCGGTGTATGATAATGACAAGGATCATCACTGGTCGGGCAATGCCAAAGAGCAGCCTGCTCTTTTGGGAGATCCCTCCGAAATCCGTCCGTCCGCTGGCGCCGCCCCCCATGAAGTCAGCGCCAACACTCCGGTCAGCTCCCAGTCCAGCGCGCTGAAACTCATGGGTTCAGGTGCCCCGAGCCCCTCCTCCATCGTGGACATCGAGAGCAAAAGACCCCAAATCGAACAGACTCTTCGGCGCTTTTTTGCCGCCTCCACCACAGACCAGCAGTTCGCTTTTGTCCGTGATCCCCAGCGGGTGCGTCCCTTGATGGAGCATTACTACAGCAGCCATCCCCATACGCCACACGAGTGGAAAGCTCTGGGCTGGGCACTTCCGGTGGAGGAGGAAGGCTACCGTCTCGGGTATGCCCAGGCCGTCTTTGCCAATGCCGAGCCTGTCAGCCTCATCATTGAAGAAATGGCGGACGGCACCTTCCGGGTGGACTGGGAAAGTTCCGTTCGTTACGGCGAAATCGACTGGGAGGAATTTATCAAAACCCAGCCGTCCGCGCCCACGCTCTTCCGTGTGATCGCGTCCAAACCTCAGAATATTCCACCGGAGGCGGCTCCGATGGGCAGCGAACTGCTCGAAATCAAGCATCCCGACGATAATGACGTCGTCTATGCCTACTTTGATCGTAAAGATCCTAAATTCATTCCCCTTCTCCAGCAACTGCAGACCGGAAACTGGAAAGATGTCCCTTTAACTTTACGACTTTGTTTTCCAGGCCCAGTTGGCAGCGGTAAAAACGCACGGATCGCGGATGTCGAAGGAAAAGGATGGCTGATATTGCATGGAACCAGGAGCTAGACTGTGAGCAAACCTAAACGAAACACGAAAAAGGCGGCCCAAGGTAAGGCCAGGCCTGTTGCGGCAAAATCCAAAAAAGCCGTGGCCTCCAAAACCAAAGCCAAATCCGTGCCAGCCAAGAAAACGCTGCCCCAAAAGAAGCCGCTTCCTGCCAAAAAGGCGGTGCCTAAAAAACCAGCGTCGAAGCCTGCCCCTAAGAAGGTGGTCAAAAAAGCTCCTTCCCCCAAGCCCGTGGTGAAGAAACCTGCGGCCAAGGCTCCTCTGCCAAAAACTAAAACTGTCGCGGCGAAGCCCGCTCCTGCTCCGGCCAAGCCAGCCCCCAAGTCGGCGGCTAAAGCGGCCAAACCGCAGCCCCCCGCTCCTTCCAAGCCTGCCGCCGCCAAAGCCCCTGTGGCTGTCAAAGCCCCACCAGCGCCCGCTCCTGCGAAGCCCGCGCCCGCCAAAAAGGCCCCCGTTCCCGCCCCAGTTCCGACGGTGGAAGTGGCTGTACCCGTAGAGCCCCCCGCTCCGGTGGTCGCCGTGGTCAAGAAAGCACCGGCCCAGCCGCTGCCCCCTCCCGGCCCCACCAAGACTGGCGCTTTGTTTTACGATTCCCACATGCACACCCCGCTGTGCAAGCATGCCTGGGGTGAGCCGGAAGAGTATGCCCAGCAGGCCCTCAAAGCCGGCCTCAAAGGCATCATTTTCACCTGCCACTGCCCCATGCCGAACGGCTTCTGGCCCACGGTGCGCATGTCAGAGAGCGAATTCGACACCTACGTCGCGCTCGTGCAGCGCGCCGCCGATGCCTTCAAGGGCAAGCTCGACATCCGCTTGGGCATCGAAAGCGAATACTTCCCCGGTTGTGAGGAATACATCGCCAACCTCCACAAGCGTGCCGACTTCCACTACGTGCTCGGCGCCGTCCACTGGCAGGCCAAGGAATACCTCAACAAGTTCGAAACCGGCACCATCGAAAACTTCCGCCGCACCTACTTCGAGCACCTTGCCAGATCGGCCGAATCCGGCCTCTACGACTCTCTGGCACACCCTGACCTGGTCAAAAACTACCACCCGGACTCCTGGTGCTTTGCCATCGTCAAAAACACCGTCGCCACCGCTCTCGACCGCATCGCGGCCACCGGTGTGGCCATGGAGCTGAACACCTCCGGCCTCAACAAGAGCTACTCCGAAATGAATCCGGGGAATGAAATGCTGCGCATGATGGCCGATCGCAAGATCCCCATCGTCCTCGGCTCCGACTCGCATCGCGCGGTTCGCGTCGGCGAGCATTTCGTCACCGCCTTGAACCACCTGACTGAAGCAGGCTACGAAAACGTCAGCTACTTCCTCAACCGCCAGCGCATCGACCTCCCCATCTCCGAGGTGCTTGCCAGCTTGAAGAAAGCCGCCGACCACAACGCCTGATTTCTTCCCATGGTTCGCACAGGCATCGGTTACGACGTACATTCCTTTGAAACAGGCCGCCCGCTCGTCCTCGGCGGTGTCACCATCCCGCATTCGCGCGGCCTCAAAGGCCATTCGGATGCGGACGTGCTCAGCCACGCTATCGCAGACGCCGTGCTCGGCGCCCTTGGCGAGCCCGACATCGGCTACTGGTTTCCACCCAGTGATCCCACCATCGAAGGCATCTGCAGCCTCAAAATTCTCGAAAAGTGCGCCCAGATCGCCTCAGACAAGGGCATGCGCATTGAGAACGTGGATTCGTCTCTCATCGCTGAAGCGCCCAAGGTGAATCCCCACGCCGCCGCGATGAAAAAGAACATCGCCGCCGCATTGGGCATCCAGCCCGATCAGGTCGGCGTCAAAGCCACCACCAACGAGCGCCTCGGCTTCGTCGGGCGTGAGGAAGGCATCGCCGCCATGGCCGTCGCCTGCGTCAGCAAAATCTGATCCAGCCGGCCTGGCGAATCCTTCTTTTTTGTCTTCTTGCCAGCATGTATGCAAGAGTGGAAAGAACTCGTGCTCCGTCCTCGTGTTCACTCCTCCTCTGTTGAAGCCTCTCACGGCCTTAATCGTCACTCGTCATTCTGATTTCGTCATCTCCCCCCCATGTCCGACTCCGCTGCTGCCGCCGCTCTCGTCTCAGGTTACAACAAACTCAAAGCTGCTCTCGGCAGACGCATCGTCGGACAGGAGGCCGTCATTGAGCAGGTGTTTATCGCCATCGCCGCCGGTGGCCACAGCCTTCTGGAAGGGGTGCCCGGCCTGGCCAAGACCCTCCTCGTCAAGTCGCTCTCGGACGCGATGCACCTGAGCTTCCGCCGCATCCAGTTCACGCCTGACCTGATGCCTGCCGACATCACCGGCACCGAGATCATCCAGGAAGACGCGGAGACCGGCCGCCGCAAGCTCATCTTCCAGCCTGGCCCGATCTTTTCCCAGATCATCCTCGCGGACGAAATCAACCGTACGCCGCCCAAGACCCAGGCCGCCCTGCTGGAGGCCATGCAGGAAAAGCACGTCACCGTCGGTCAGGTCACGCATGAACTGCCCAAGCCCTTCTTCGTGCTCGCCACGATGAACCCCATCGAGCAGGAAGGCACCTACCCGCTCCCCGAAGCCCAGAAAGACCGCTTCCTCTTCCTCATCAAAGTCGATTACCCCACTCGCAACGACGAGCGCGAAATCATCGCCCGCACCACCGGCGGCGAGACGCAGGAAATCGAGGCCGTCATCACCGCCGAGGAATTGCAGGCCGCCCAGCAGCTCGCACGCAAGGTGCCGGTGCCGGATCACGTCATCGACTTCGTGCTCGATCTCGTCCGCGCCACACGGCCGACCGAACCCGACGCCTCCGAATACGTGAAGAGCATGCTCAGCTGGGGTGCCGGCCCGCGTGCCAGCCAGATGCTCGTCCTCGCCGGCAAAGTCCGCGCCCTTCTCCAGGGCCGCACGCACGTCACCACGGATGACATCGAGGCCCTCGCCGCCCCTGCCCTGCGCCACCGCCTCGTTCCCACCTTCCACGCCGAAGCCGAAGGCATCACCGTGGATCAGATCATCGCCGAGCTGGTGAAGAAGACGAAGAAGAGCGATGCGCGCGTGCTGTAATCGCGGCTCTCCCATTTCCCCTCCCCAGTGGCCACGCTTTCAGACATCCTTCAAGCCGAAGACATCACCAGTCTGCAGTCTCTGCAGCTCTTTGCGCGCACGGTTGTCGAAGGCTTCACCACCGGTCAGCATGCCTCCCCGCACAAGGGCTTCAGCGTCGAGTTCCGCCAGCACCGCCCCTATGTACAGGGCGATGAAATCCGCCGCCTCGACTGGAAGATCTTCGGCCGCACCGACCGCTTCTACATCCGTGAGTTTGATGAGGAGACCAACCTGCGCGCCACCGTCGTGCTCGATGCCAGCGGCAGCATGGGCTATCGCGGCCAGAAGGGCGTACAGAAGTTCGACTACGCCCGCAAGCTCGCCGCCTCCTTGGCCTACCTGCTCATGAGCCAGCAGGATGCCGTGGGCCTCATCACCTTCGACTCCAAAATCCGCGACGTCATCCCCTGCCGCACCAAGATCACGCACCTGCATCTGCTGCTTGAGACGATGGTCAAGACCGAGCCCGGCAAGGACACCAGCCTCGCCCCGGTGCTCGAATCCCTCGCCCAGCGCCTCAAGCGACGCGGCCTTGTCATCCTCATCAGCGACTTCTTCGACGACCCCGCAGCCCTGCTGCGTTCCATCGGCGTCCTGCGCAAAAAGGGCCACGAGATCATCGCGCTCCAACTCTGGGACCGCGATGAAATTGACTTCCCCTTTGGCAACTGGGCCCGCTTTGAAAACCTCGAAAACGACGACGACTTCCTCCTCCTCGACCCCGCCACGATTCGCCAGCGCTACATCGAGGCCCAGCAGAATTTCGCCGAACAGCTCAAAGAAGGCTTTCGCAAACATCAGGTCGATTACTTGAGCCTGCCTACCGATGAATCCCACTCCGCCGCGCTGCGGAGTTATTTAGCATTGAGAATGCGATGAGTTTCCTCAACGCCATCCTTCTCTTCGGCGCAGCGGCATTCCTCATTCCGCTGATCATCCACCTGCTCAACAAGCGGAAGGTCGTCACCGTGCGCTGGGGTGCCATGCACCTGCTGCACGAGGTCATCCGCCAGCGGAAGCGCAAGATGAAGGTCGAGCAGCTTCTGCTGCTCATCATCCGCATCGCCATTCCCATCGTACTCGCCTTGTGTCTCGCACGACCGGTGCTCACGGCGTTGCGCTCACTCGGGCTCGGCAGCTCCTCGCTCATCGTCATGCTGGATGACTCCTTCTCCATGCGCGCCCCCGCCGCCCAGACCACGCTGCCCGGCGGCACCGTCATGCAGCAGGCGCGGCAGGACATGCAGACCATGCTCACCGATCTGCCGGACGGCTCCAGCGCCCAGGTAGTTCTCTCCGGCGGCACGCCGCGCAAGCTGCTGGATCAGGCCACCACGGATCGCACCCTCATTCCCAAGCAGCTCAGCGAGGTGCCCTCCATGTCCGGTCCGCTGGCGGCAAACGCTGCCTTCCAGGCTGCCACTTCGGCCTTGAAGGATTCGCCCAATGCCGCACGCGAAGTCGTCATCCTTTCCGATTTCCAGGAAGCTGATTGGAAAGCCATCGCCGACGGGGCCGAGCTGCCCGCACTCGAAAATCTCAGCAAGCAGGAGCCCAAGCCGCAGATCACTTTCTTCCGCGTGGGCAGTGATCTCGCGGAGAACATCAGCATCGCCAGCGCCGACATCTCCGCACTCGTCGCCGCAGAGTCCCAGCCCATCGGCCTGCGCGTCCGCATCAAAAACCACGGCAAGCGTCCCTGGCAGGACATCCCCGTGCATCTCGAAGCCGACGGCGCGCGCCTGCGCACCGCGCGCGTGTCACTCGCCCCCGAAGGCGAGGCTGTGCTCTCCTTCACGCATGCCTTCGACAAAGTCGGCGACCACTCCCTCTCCGTCCGCCTTGAGGGCGACAGCTTCGCCGATGACAACGCCTTCCACTCCATCGTGCAGGTGCGCAATCAGCTCAACGTCCTGCTCATTGATGGCAGCCCCGGCAAAGAACCGCTCAGCGGCGCCACCGACTTCCTGGAGATCGCCCTCACGCCGCACACCGTCGCAGCAGCCACGCTGAAGGATCTCATCCGCACCAAGAAAATCGATCTGCGCAAATTACGCAATGAAGACCTCCGTCAGCAGGAAGTCATCATCATGGCCGATGTGCAGCGCCTGCAAGGCAACACTCAGAATGAGATCGACAAATTCGTCAAAGCAGGCGGCGGCCTGCTCGTCTTCGCCGGACCTGACTGCGACCTGGACTGGTACAACCGCGACTTCTTCCGCAAAGGCGAAGGCCTGTATCCCGCCGCCATCAAGGGCCAGGCCCGCGCCGATTCCGACTCCCAGCCTGCGCGCATCCTTATGCAGCGCTTCACGCATCCCTCCGCGCTGTATTTCAATGACGCACGTGCGGGCCGCCTCCAGGACGCCGAGTTCCGTCACTGGCTGGAGTTCACGCCGCAGGGGGATCAAACTCAGCGCATCTTCAATCTCGACCGCAATGTGCCGCTGATGATCGAGAAGAAATACGGGCGTGGCCGCGTCATCGCCGCCGCCACCACGGCCAATGCCGAGTGGAGCAATCTGCCACTGCAGCCCTTCTTCGTCCCGCTGATGCAGCGCCTCACCACCTACCTCGCCACCGTCGGCAGCGCTCCCGCGTGGCAGCTCGTGGGTTCCTCCATTCGCCTGCCGCTAGAACAAGCCGAACTCGGCTCCGAGTTCACCCTGCGCGATCCCACCGGTCAGACGCAGACATTGAAGTCCGTCAAAGAAGGTGACGCCGTCTTCGTCCAAAGCCCCGCCATCACCCAGCCCGGCATCTTCCAACTGCAAAAAGTCGGCACCGAAAAGACCATGCTCCTCGCCTTCAACATCGACGGCACCGAGTCCGATCTCAAAGCCCTGCCTCCCGCTGACATCCAAAAAATCGCCACCCGTTACGACGCCGCCTACGCCGACACCCTGCCCGCTTACCAGGCCCTCGACCGCACCCGCCGTCATGGCAGCGAACTCTGGCAGCCCCTCCTCATCGCCCTGCTGGTCCTTCTTTTCGCCGAAGTGCTGCTGCAGCAACACATCGCCAAGGGCTGAAACAATCTGACTGACTGAATGACACCCCAAACCGAAACCTCCCTGCGCTTCACCGGCGGCTATTCGCCGCTCCCGGTGGTCGTGCTCGCGTTCGGTCTTGCGGCGCTGATGTGGTTTCTCTACCGCCGCGAATTAAAATTCGTCAGCAGCCGCGCGGCGCAGGTGCCCGCGATCCTGCGTTCGCTGGCGGTCTTCATTCTCGTGCTCGCGCTCGCGGGTCCCATCCTGCGCCACGTTACCACCTTGCGTCAGCTTGGCCGCGTCATCGTCGCGGTGGACAGCTCCGCCAGCATGCAGCTCACCGATGAAGCCGCCGGGGCTGCCGCTGGCACTTCCAAAGCCCGCTTTCTGCGCGCCGAAGATCTCCTGCTCAAAGGCACCACACCGCTGCTGAAAAAACTCGCTGAGACGCAGGATGTGGAGCTCGTGGCCCTGCGTGGCATGAACACTCAGCGCCTGTGGTGGTACCGCCAGGGTGGCAAGGACACCTCCGGCGACATGCCCGCCACGTTTGAGCTGCCCGCCACCTCTCCCATCACCAATCTCGATCAAACCCTGCGCGCCGCCCTCGGTCCCGTGACTGCGGGTACCGCACTCGTGGTGCTCTCGGACGGCCAGCACAATTCCACCGGCTCTCCCGAAGAATTCAGCACCGCGCTGAAGGCCAGCGGCACGGCCATCTTCACCATCGGTTTCGGCACTGAAATCCCTCCGCCAGATCTGGCCCTGCTGGCTGTCACAGCTCCCGAATCCGTCTTCTCCAAGGAAAACTTCCAGGGCCGACTCACCGTCAACGACAGCATGCCCGCCGGGGTTCCTGCGAATGTGCGCATTGAAAGCCAGGGCAAGGTGCTGTGGAAAAAAGACTTCACCACCGATGGCAAAGGCGAGAAGGGTTTCGATTTCATCTTCCCCGTCACCGAACTGCCACCACCCGCCCCCGGTCAGCGCGATAAAACCCTGCGCAGCGTGAACATCCTCATCTCCGCCAGCGGCGACCGCGCCGCGCTGGAAAAGACACGCTCCAACAACGCCCGCGAGCTCTCCATTCACCTGCTGGAGAAGAAACGCAAAGTGCTCATCCTCGATGGCCGTCCGCGCTGGGAATCACGCTACATCCACAATCACTTCGACCGCGATGAGCGCTGGCAGGCCACCGCCATCTTTGATGACATGGCCGACAACGCCGCCACCGCCCCCCTGCAAAAAGACTTCCCCAAAACACGCGACGAGCTGCTCAGCTATGACCTCATCATTCTTGGTGAAGTCATACCAACCCGCCTCAAGCCGGAAAGCCTCGACTGGATCCTTGAGTTCGTCGAAAAACGCGGCGGTGGCTTGATCATGATCGATGGTCAGCGCGGCAAACTGCACGAATGGAGCCAGGGCAAAACAGCCCCGCTCATCCCCGTCAAGTTTGGCCCCTCCAACACCAGGCATCAGCCCACCAGCCTCGAACTCACCACCGATGGCCAGCGCTTCGATGCACTGCGCCTCAGCGACAGCCCCAGCGCCAACACCGCGCTCTGGCCCACGCTTTCCAAAGTGAACTGGCACGCGAACGTGGAGCCCCTGCCAGCCGCCATCACGCTCGCCAAAGCCCAGCAGCCCACCATCGTCTTTCGTCAGGTCGGTGCCGGTGCGGTGCTTTACCTCGGCACGGATGAACTCTGGCGCTGGCGCTTCCAGGTCGCGGACTTGTATCATCAGCGCCTGTGGATGCAGCTCGGCGCGTGGATCGCCGCCCCGCCGTTTCAGATCGATCAAAAGAAGCTCTCCGTCGGCACCGACCGCCTGCGTTACTCGCCCGGCGAAGCCTCCGAAATCCGTGTGCGCGTGCGCAATGACAAAGGCGACATCGTTACTGATGCACAACCCCGCGCCTACCTCATCCACGACGGCGCAGATGTAGCAACCCTGCAGCTCGAAGCAGACCCCACTCACATCGGCGTCTATCGCGCACTCACGCCACCGCTCAAAGCTGGCACCTATGAGATCGCCGTGGCCGAAAGCCCCAGCGCACCGCGCAGTGAGGCACGCCTCTCCCTCCACGTCTCTGACACCGGCAATCCCGAGTGGGCCACGCTCACCATGAATCGCACGCTGCTCGAAACCATGGCCACCAACAGCGGCGGTCGTTTCCTGCGTGAAGAACAGGCCGCCACCGATCTCCCCAGTCTGCTGCAAAGCATCGACCGCAAGCAGGTCATCACCCAGGAGACCAATCTCTGGTCCAGCTGGTGGTGGTTTGGTGCCGCCATCCTGCTGCTCACCGTCGAGTGGCTCATGCGCAAGCGCCTCAAACTCGTCTGAACATGGCCGCCCCTAAAGATCGTGCCCAACTTGCCGTTCGCGTGACTCCGAACGCCAAAAAATCTGAATTCGCCGGCTGGACCGCCGATGAAAAAGGCCGCCCCGTGCTGCTGGTGAAACTGCACGCCCCGCCCGTGGATGGCAAAGCCAACACCGAACTCATCCGCTTCCTCGCCGATGAACTGGACTGCCCGAAAGGCCAGATCACCCTGCTGCGCGGCACGTCGGGCCGGCAGAAGTCCCTCGAAGTCCCTGCGGCGGTTATGGAGCGGCTGCCGAAGTAATCGCGAAAGTCGAGGAACTACTGATCGACCGACACCTTCCGCACAAGATGCCTGCCAGCACCTATATGAGCGGGAGGATTTGACGCGTTCAATCTGCTCTTGAGTTCAGCAAGGTCCTCCTCACTCGCCACGCTCCCTCCAACCGGAATGTACGGGAACAGGATGTAATCATCGCTATAGCCGATCAGCCGGACCTCCTTAAAGCGCGCGTCGGCCTGAAGCTGAGCCTGCATTCGCTGGATGTAACGAGACGTGAGCCACATGTCGCTTTGCTGCAGAACGACGAGACTCGCGTAAAAACCAACGAACACACTGAGCAATGCCACAGCAACACTGAGAATCCTCCCTCGAAAATCCACCAGTGGCAGCCTCACAAAACGAAGGCAGCCTAGAAACGCGAGAAACGCCGGGATGCCGTAAGCGCAGGCCGCCCAAAAATGCACACTCATTCCGCTGAACGAATCAGTCTTGTATCTCACGGCACGTGCCAGCAACAGGACGGCCGCCATTTGCCCGCCAACCAAGGCCACCACTCGAAGTGCGAGTTTCATTGACGCGGATTTAAGGCTCACCCTCGCGCCCGCTCCAGCAGATTCATCATCAGGAAAGACAGCAGCAGCGCCAGTTGCTCGCCCTCATCGGCCGGGCCTTCCTGCGTCAGTCCAAAGCGGCCTTCGAAAAGTGCGGGCTGCTTGGTCAGGCGAAGCGTGGGAGCACACGCTTCGCCACGAGTTGCGATGTAGCTCGGGTGCAGCATGTAGCCGGTGAATATTCCCACGATGGGAATCTCGCCCACCAAGCCATCCAGCATTTTCGTCCACGGATTCGCTTCCTGAATCGCAAATGTCGGTGTCTGCGCTCCTGGAGCAAAGACATCGTAGTGCGCTCTCCACAGCGACTTCATTCCGCGTCGGCCAATGGCGCCAAGCACCTGACCCGTGGGAGATTTGAAAGTGTAACGCGCCGACCAGTCGATGATGCGGTCCGCCTCAATCGTCGCCAGCTGCACCCTCATCGTGTCATCCGCAAACACCTCCACCTTCTCTTTGAAGCGAAACAGCTTCTGCTTCACATAGCAAACCGTGCCGCCATGGGCATCCGTCACGTAGATCTGCGGAGAGAAGGCCAGAAGCTTGAAGTGGAAAGTCAGCGGGTAGTGCATGAGAGAGCCAAGGTGGCGTCATCACTCTGGCATGCAATGACAGAACGGCCGTGGATTTGCAATCGGAGCTCATCTTGGAAAGTTTGCCCTGGCACATGCCTGACATGTCTCGCACTCGGCAGTGCCAGGAGCCACTTTGCTTGGCAGCAGCTTTGCCCGTCCAGATCAGGGATTTCTGTTGCAACGCAACAAGGCTGTTTCCCCTTAATCCCGGGCCTGCTCCAGCAAACTCATCATGAGGAAAGACAGCATCAGGGCCAGTTGTTCGCCTTCGTCCGCTGGACCTTCCTGCTTCAATCCAAAGCTTCCTTCGTCGAAAAGCGAAGGCTGCTTGGTCAGGCGCATCGTGGGAGTTCCGCCTTCGCGACGGGTGGCAAGGTAGCTCGGGCGCAGCAAGTAGCCTGAGAGCATGTTCATGCCCATATCGCTCACAAGGGCGTCCACCATGGTGATAAGAGGATTAAGATTCTGGATCGTAAACGTCGGTTTTTCCTCGCCGGAAGCAAACACATCGTAGTGCGCCTTCCACATGGATTTCATTCCGCGCCGGCCCACCGCCCCCAGAACCTGACCCGTGGGAGATTTGAACGTGTAGCGTGCCGACCAGTCGATGATGCGGTCCGCCTCAATCGTCGCCAGCAGTGTCCGCTCCGAGTCATCCGCGAACACCTCCACCTTCTCTTTCAAGCGAAAAAACTGCTGCCTCACATGGCAGATCGTGCCGCCATAAGCATCCGTGACATCAATCTCCGGCGAGACTGTCATGAGCTTGAAGCGGAAGTTGAGCGGGTAGTACATGTGGCCGCCAAGGTGGTCGGACGACTCACGGTTGCAATGATATTACAGTCGTGAGATTGCAATCAGCCTGCCTTACCAGGCATGCTGCCCAGCAAGGCATTGGCACACGCCGCCGCAAACTCCGGCGCATTGATCTCACAATCCATCTCCACCAGCGGAATGCCGGGCCGCAGATGCTGGCGGATGGCGTCAAACAGCGCCGCATCCGCCTCGGCATCATGGAACGGCTTGCCTGCGGCGCTGATGATACTGATGGCCTGCAGCGGCAGCAGGACGGTCACGGGGCCGCTGTAAGCATTCACCTTCTCCGCCAGGATGCGGCCCAGTTCCGCGCATTCGGCAGCATCCGTGCGCATCAGAGTCACCTGCGGATTGTGAATGTAAAAGTGTCGTCCTTCAAACTTCGACGGCACACTCGCGCGCTCGCCGAAGTTCACCATGTCGAGACAGCCCGGCGTCACGATGGCTGGAACGCCCGCCTTGCCAGCGGCATCCAGCCGGGTGGGTCCTGCACCCAGGATGCCGCCCACGAGTTCATCCGCCCATTCCGTGGTGGTGATGTCCAGCACACCGGCAAACATGCCGCTTTCGATCAGCGACTCCATGATCCTGCCGCCCGTGCCCGTAGCATGAAATACCAGCACTTCATACCCGGCGTCTTCCAGCACCTGCTTCGCCCGGTTCACGCACTCAGTCGTGTTGCCAAACATCGAGGCGGCGATCAGCGGCTTGTCCGCGCCCTCGGGCACCGTCGTTTCCACCATTCCACAAATCGCCCCCGCCGCGCGGGCCAGCAGCACGCGGGAAATACGATTGATGCCGCTCACGTCCACGATGCTCGGAAACATCACGATGTCCTTCGTGCCCACATACGGCGCCACATTGCCAGCCGCCAGCGTGGACACCATGACCTTCGGAAAACCCACCGGCAGCGCCCGCATGGCTGCTGTGCCGATGGCCGTGCCTCCGCCGCCGCCGAGCGAAATCACGCCCTGCATCTTCCCGCTTGCAACCAAAGCCGACAAAAACGCTGCCGCCGCGCCTGCCATGGCAGTCACCGCCTCGCCACGGTCCTGACGCTCCATGATGCCTGCTAGATCCACCTTCCCTGCCGCCGCGACCTGCTCCCGCGTCACGTCCGGCTGCACCTGCGGCACATCCCCGCTGCCCGTGTCAATCAGCAGCGTCTGATGCCCGCGTGCGCGGATGATTTCCGCCACGTAGGCGTGTTCGTGACCTTTGGTGTCGAGCGTGCCGAGAACTGCGATGGTTGCCATGATGGCAGGATAAAAGCGGGGAGCCAAAGAACAGCAACCGTTTCACACCACCTCCTATCCGGGCTGCACCAGGGTTGACGGGTCAGTCGTGGGCCTTTATCTTCACACCATGATCGCCGAACGTCTGCCAGAACTGGCCGCCATGTCCCGAGACCAAAAATGGCTCGTTTTTCGGGAGCTTGAAGAGGAGCTAGCTGCTGACGATTCGACGGAAACTCTGGCAGGAAAAGCGGCGGTGGTAGAGATTCTTGAACAGCGCTGGCAAAACTATCTGGCTGATCCTGGCTCAGCCACGACATGGAGCAAAGTGCAGGAGCGCATGCATGCCTACCGTGCACAACGACGAGCGGGACAGGCATGAGCCATGAATTGGTGATTCTGGCTGGAGCTGACGACGACATGTTGCGCAAACATGTCGAACTCGACGCCTTTTCAGAGGAACTCGCCAATTCCTTCGCCGCCGACACACAGGAAGCGCTGGATCTCATCAGTCAAAATCCGTTCATTGGCTCAGCCCATTCTCATTCTCCCTTTCGGAAATGGCTCTTGATGGATTGGGATATGGCGATCTTTTACCGCTCTCAAGGCAGCCGATGCTATGTACATGCTGTTCTCAGCCTCCGACAAGACCCCAAAACGGTGCTGACCACCTTAAAAAAACGGGATCAGCCCTGAGCCGGCACACCATTTTCCTCCCCCTCCGCCATTGAACACGGCGGATTCCTCGCCAAGTCAGGGGTTCCCACCCATGTCCCAAGCCGTTTTCCGCACCATCCCCCTCCGCGAACTCAACGCCGACCAGCTCCTCGATCTCTCGAAGCGCATGAAGCTCTCGCTCTCACGCGCCGACATGCTGGCCGTGCAGAAGATTTACAATGACGAAGGCCGCGAGCCTACGGACGTCGAGATGGAAGTCATCGCCCAGACCTGGAGCGAGCACTGCAAGCACCGCATCTTTGGCGCGAAGATCACTCATGTGCTGGACGGCAAGGAAGAAACCGTGGACGGCCTGTTCAAGACCTACATCCGCAAGGTCACGGAAGAGATCTGCAAGAACAAGCCCGACTTCGTGCTCGGTGCCTTTGAGGACAATGCCGGTTTCGTCCGCCTGGACGCCGACAAGGCCGTCTGCCTCAAGGTGGAAACGCACAATCACCCCAGCGCCATCGAGCCTTATGCAGGTGCGAACACCGGCCTCGGCGGCGTGATCCGCGACATCCTCGGCGCAGGCAAAGGTGCCAAGCCCGTCGCCTCCATCGACGTGTTCTGCTTCGGCCCGCCCAACATCGAGCAGGAAGACATCAAGGCCAAGGACGTCATCCACCCCCTCGGCGTCATGCGTGGCGTGGTGCGCGGCGTGCGCGACTACGGCAACCGCATGGGCATCCCCACGGTGAACGGCGCGATCCAGTTTGACGACACCTTCATCTACAATCCCCTCGTTTTCTGCGGCACCGCCGGCATCATCCCGATCAAGGACATCGCCAAGGAAGTGAAGCCCGGGCATCTGCTCGTGGCCGCTGGCGGCCGCACCGGCAAGGACGGCCTCAAAGGCGCGACCTTCTCCTCCGCCTCCCTCACGACCGATTCCCACGAAGAGGACCAGACTGCCGTGCAGATCGGCAACCCCATCGAAGAAAAGAAGGCCGCTGACTTCGTTCTCGCCGCCCGTGAGAAGGGCCTCATCCAGTTCGTCACCGACTGCGGTGCCGGTGGCTTCAGCTCCGCCGCAGGCGAAATGCTGCGCGATACCGGCGGCGAAGTCTGGCTGGAAAACGCCCCGCTCAAAGCCCCTGATCTCGAAAGCTGGCAGGTCTTCATCAGCGAATCCCAGGAGCGCATGGTCATGGCCATCGAGGAAAAAGACCTCGCCGCCATGCACGAGCTCGCCGCCATTTATCAGACTGAACTCTGCGTTCTCGCCAAGGCCGACGGCTCCCAGCGCCTCAAAGTCTTCCACCACGGCACCATCGTCTGTGATCTCCACGTCACCGCACTGCATGAGGCCCCGCGCCGGGAGATGAAGGCCAAATGGCGCACCCCGCCATCCGTCAAGCCCGTCGTCCCCGTGCGTCCGGAATCCTGGACCGAGACGCTCAAGACCCTTCTCGCCGATTTCTCCATCGTCTCCCGTGAGCCGATCATCCGTGAGTACGACCACGAAGTGCAGGGCAACACCGTCCTCAAGCCCCTCGCTGGTGCTTCAGGCGACGCCCCGCAGGACGGCAGCGTCATCCGTGTGGATGGCAGCCAGCAGCTCGTCGCCCTCGCCTGCGCCTTGCTCCCTGAGTGGGGCAAGACCGACCCTCATCTCATGGGCCGCGCCGTCGTAGATGAGTGCGTGCGCCAGCTCGTCGCCATGGGGTCCAATCCCGACCGCATCGCCATCCTCGACAATTTCTGCATGGGCAATCCCGACAACGAGCGCGAGCTCGGCGCCCTCGTGGAATGCACCAAGGGCATGGCCAAGACCGCCATCGCCTACGCCGCCCCCTTCGTTTCCGGCAAAGACAGCTTCTACAACTACTTCATCACCGATGAAGGCCCCGTCTCCATCCCCGTCACGCTGCTCCTCAGCGGTTTCGGCATTGTGGAAGATGCCAAGCACGTCGTCGGTGCATCCCTCCGCCGCGTCGGCAGCAAGATCGCCATCCTCGGCAAAGCCAGCGCCGGCCTGCGCGGCAGCATCGTCGCGAAGTACACCAAAGGCATCGGCATGGACGCCGGCCCCGACTTCTGCGAAGTCGAAAGCCTCGCTGCTTACCGCCGCTACTTTGAACTCGTGAAGCAGGGTGCCATTCTCAGCGCCCACGACATCGGTGAAGGCGGCCTCGCCGTCGCCCTGGCCGAAATGGCCTTCAGCGGCAAAGCAGGCCTCCGCATCGCCACCGACAAGATGCCCGCCCACGCCGGGCTCACCACCGCCGAGCTCCTCTTCGGCGAAACTCCAGGCCGCATCCTCATCGAGATCGCCCCCGAGCACGTCAGCGCCGCTGAAGCCGCCGGCCTCGTCATCATTGGTGATTCCACGCGTGATCCTTACCTCTACATCTCCCACAACGGCACCACCCTCATCGACTCCCCCGTCGATCAGCTCAAGCCGCTGTGGCGCGATGGACTGGTGAAGTATTATTGATCCATCCCAGACTGCTCATGGCCTCATTCCTTCGGACTGGCATTCTCGTCCTGCTGGCCACTGCCTCCCTGCAGGCTGTGGACGTGGCCATGAAGACGGTCAGCATCGACGAATTTTTTGCCGGGCAGTTGCAGCCTCTGCCTCTCAAGCTCGACGTCCCAAAGGACTATGTCCATGCCGAGGGTCTGGAGGTGGAGGATAGCTATACCTACTGGATGCTGCCCAAGGCGATCAAGCCGACCGCAGACACCGGCGATCTTCCCCAGACAGGCTACGTCTGGGGCAAGATCTCGCTGGATGTCGGTTACATCGCCGAGACAAAAAAATTCACTCACGAAGCCGAACTCAAGGAGGAACTGGCAGCAGCGGGACTTGCGCTGGTGTCCCAGAAAAAGCGAAATGCCGGCGGCTTTGCGGTGATTTCCTACATCGTGAACCACAAGCAGGAGGACGGTTCCCGCCGCCTGATTTACTCGGCGTACATCGCCACCAACATCGAGACCAACTGCATCTACCTTTCATACAGCCCTCCCTCGAACTTTTCCAAAGAGCAAGCCGCCAAAGTCTGGGACACGATCGTCGATTCGATCTCGAAGAAGTAGGCTGCTGGTGGGTGCGAAGCATGTCTTCGCTGCTCCGTAACGTTCATTGTTCTGCGGAAAGTCTGGAATCCAAAGATTGCAGCACCCCGGCAGGCAGAAGAACTCATCGCTGAAATCTAAATTCGACCAGCGGTAAAAGTACTCATTGTCTTTTTCTGCCAGTGAGATTGCATCAACCCCATGTCATTGCCGCTTGTCCTCCTGAAAGCCTTCGCGCTTTTGCTGGCGCTGTTCTTGGGACCGTTGAGCATGTTCGGCCTCTGCTGCATGGTCACTTGGCAGGGCCTGCTCCTCAGTGCGGCCATTGGCGCACTCGGCATCGGTCCGCTGCTCTACTGGATCGGCGACGAGCGCGGCTCCATGCCACAAATGCGTCTGGCGAAAATCCTGCTCGCCCTGTCCGGTGTGGGCATCGCGCTGGTTCTCTGGCAGATTCCCGATGCTCACACGCCCAGGACAGCGCGCATTCATTCACGTTACTCCGACGGCGGCTGGCACTACAGCCGCTTTGCCCCGGGCTCCGTGCTGCCGGAGATCGACCAGATCCATCTCGGCTATGCCGTCGCTTCGGCTCTGGATCCCCTCTTCACTCAGAAGCAGCGCCGCGAACTCTCCGCCATGACAGACGCTATCTACACCGAGGCCGGCGCAGATCCAGACTTCACCGCCGCAGGCTCTGCCCTGACCTCCATCTACAGCGAGATGAGCTTCGGCCAATTTCGCGACGGCCATTACTACCACTACATCCCCGCCAAAGTGGACCGCACCCGGCCCACCCCAGCGCTCGTCTTTCTGCACGGCAGCGGCGGCAATTTCAAAGCCTACATCTGGCTGCTCTCAAAGCTGGCCGATGAACTCGGCATCACCGTCATTGCCCCCACCTTCGGCCTCGGAAACTGGGAGAAAAAAGGCGGCTACGAGGCCATCACACGCGCCATCGCCGATGCCGGAAAGCACGCCGCCATTGATCCCGATCACATCCACCTCATGGGCCTCTCCAATGGCGGCAAAGGCCTCTGCCTCGCCGAATCAGCCGAAGGCCCCAAATTTCGCTCCCTCATCTTTCTCTCCGCCGTGCTGCACACCCGCATCAAATCTTCAGAACTCGCCGCACGTCTGCAGCCGCGCCGCGTGCTGATCCTCTCAGGCGGCAGCGATGACCGCGTGCCTTGGGAGCATGTCTCCGGTTATGCAGAAAAGCTGAAGGCTGGCGGACTGGATGTCACATCACGTCGTTTTGACGGTGAAGATCATTTCCTGTTTTTCCACCAGCGCGCCGAGGTGCTGAAACTCGTTGCCGGGTGGATCGCCGCCGAATCGGCGGCTCGCATTCCACCAGCGCCTTGAATTTCATCTGGCTCACCGTGCCCTGCCCTTCTCAGCCATCGCGACTTGGGCCGCCTGAATAAGCTTCTGAAGCTGGGGGTCATTAGGCTGGACGAGAGAGGCCGCCTCATAATGATCCAAGGCGCGGTGAGGCAGGCCGGTCTGAAAATAGACCAGCCCGAGGGCCTTGTGAGTCTGCGGATCATTGGGCATGGCCCGCAAGATGTCCCGGAAGACGGCAACGGCTTCATCGTACCTGCCCACCCCTGCGAGGCTGAGGCCCAGGGTGAATGCCACCGGCGGTTTGGTGGTGGCATTTTTGTCGATGTTGATGAGCTGCATCGTGGCATCCAGCGCCTCCTTCGGGCGGTTGAGCCTGAGCAGTGAGTTGGAAAGATTGAGCAGTCCGTTTTGAAAGCGCGGTTCGACTTTCAGCGCCTCGCGGAAGCATTGCACCGCCTTTTCATTCTTGCCAGCGTCGGAATAGGCCGCGCCCAGATTGCCCCAGGTACGGTACTTGCCGGGGCTTTTGGCCACGGTGTCCTCCCAGAGGCTTTCACGCGTCCGCCAGACATTGTTGCGTACGCAGGTTTTCCAGGACAACGCACCCACGCACAGCAGAGTCAGCACCGGAACCCCCACCCGCAGCACATGGGCGCGGACGCCGCTGCTGCTGCTGCTCCGCAGCCAGTCCAGCAGGCACGCCACCAGAATGAAAATGCCAATGGATGGCAGGTAGGAGCGATGCTCCGCCACCAAGTCCGGCAGCGGGGTCAGCGCCGAAGAAACAGAAATCGTGATGAAAAACCAGCCCACGCAGGCAAAGCCCAGCACAAAGCGCACATCCCCCCGGAACCGGCGGGCCAAGCCCCACGCCGTCAGCACCATGCCGCCCAGCACGGCAAGAGCCTGCAATACAGGCCCCTGAAAGAGCGAGTCATAGAGCGGCCATTCTGGATCGAGATTCATTCCCTTGGGCCAGAACATCTGCCGCAGGTAATGAGTCATGACTGTCAATTCGGTCACAAAATAGTGCCAGTGACGCAGCGGCTCATCCCGCGAGTTCACGATGTTCATGGCCGCATCGAAACTGAATCCGTCGTGCTGCGCTGCCGCAGTCATGAACACCAGCACCGGAATCAGCGGCATGCACAGCAGCAGTGGCAGCGCCTTGATGGCCGCCGCCCGCAGCCGCGTGCCGAGCACCAGCCAGTCCAGCAGCACCGCCAGCAAGGGAATCATGAAGGCATCCTCCTTCGTCTGCATGGCCAGCAGCACCGCCGCCACCGCTCCGCCCCGCAGCAGCCACCGGCCCCACCGTTGGTGCACCGAGCATGAAGCAAAATACAGACACAAACTCACGAGCGAAAAAAGCACCACCAGCGAGGTGAAGCGCTGAACGATGTAGGTCACAGACTCCGTGGCCAGCGGGTGGACCGCAAACAGCAGGGCTGCCGTCGCCGAAATAAACAGCACCGAACCCCGCTGCAGACCTGCCCCCACTTTGGAAAAACGAAGCAGCATCGACACCAGCGCATAAATCAGCACCGAATTCAGTGCATGAATCCCCACGTTGACCAGCCGGTACCAGTGCGGGTTAAATTCATCCAGGCTGTAGTTCAGGCGAAAACTCGCATAAGCGACCGGGCGCATGACAGCATTGACGGCGTAATCAGGATCAGACCCTATTTTGAAAGGGCGCTTCACGAACTCGTTGAAGTCCTTCAGATAATCAAAGGTGTTTCCTCCACGGAAGAACGGATTGTCTTTGAGGTAGGTATGGTCGTCAAACGCCATGGGGAAATCGGCCGTCCAGAGGTAAAGGCTGGCACAGAGGCCGATCAGCAAAGCGGCCAGAACTGTGTGAACCCAAAACCAGGACGCCCGTGACGTTTGAGCAGGCATTTGGTCCGGCTCAGCAAGAAGCTCCGTAGATGCAACGTTATCGATTGAAGTGCCAGTGGCTGCGTGCGTGACTCTTTTACCGCTCGGATGTTTGCTGCGTCTGTGTTTTGACATGGCTTCGGTAAGGTAGATTTTTGATTCGCAGTATTTTGCTGCAAAATCTCCTCTTCCACCAAGTAACATGGCCCGTCACGTCAGACGCCACCCTCGCTAAAGAAATCACGTATTACAGCTAGGCCCCATGGTCGCGCACCCATTGTCCCGCACGCAGGTACAGCTCGGCGGCACTGCGCAGCTGAAGCTTTTCTTTGATGCGGGCACGGTACGTTTCGACCGTCGATTCCCCCAGATTCAGGGTCTGGGCGATCTCGCGCGTGCTCTTGCCGCGGCCAAGCATTTGAAACACCTCCAGTTCGCGGTCCGCCAGCGTTTCCATCCCGGCCAGTTCCGAGTTGCTGCGTTTCTGCGTCATCCGCTCCAGCAGCTTGGCCGTCATCTGCCGGCTCGCATACACATCCCCTTTCATCACACAGCGGATGGCCTCAATCACTTCCGTGGAGGCTTCGTTTTTGGTGATGTAGCCCTTGGCGCCTGCACGCAGGGCGCGCTCCGCGTAGAGCTCCTCATCATGCATGGAAAGCACCAGCACGTTGATGTCCAGTCCCTGCGCCTTGATGTCCTTCAGCAGCTCCAGACCGCTGGAGCCATGCAGGGTGATGTCCACGATGGCGATGTCCGGCTTGGTCTCCAGGATCAGCCGCATGGCATCACGAATGTTGTCCGCTTCACCGCAGATGGACATGCCCAGGTCACGGTCGATCAGCTGTCCCAGATGCTCCCGAAACATGGGATGATCTTCGACAAGGAGCACCTTGCAGCTGTTCGCTGCTTTCAATTCAGTTTTCTTCATGGTCATTGAGATATTTGAGTTTTTTGAGATCTTTCAGCTGCACACGGCAGCACACCATGGTGCCACCTTGGATTCGCGGCTCGACGGCCAGCATGGCCTGCAGCGCCTGCGCACGGTAATGCATCGTTCGCAGCCCCATTCCATCGCTGCGCGTGCGTGAGGACGGCGGCATGCCTTTGCCATCGTCTTCCACCCGCAGCTCCAGCATTTCGTCCTCGAGCTTCATCGCCACATGAATCTCCGTCGCGCCACTGTGCTTGACCGCGTTCGCCACTGCTTCCTGGGCGATGCGGTAGAGGTGCATCGAGACGTCCGGAGCATCCAGCGGCACATCCACGCAGTCATTGACCACGATGGGGATGCCCGTGAGCCGGCTCATCATTTTCCCCAAATCCGCCAGCGCTGCCGCCAGCCCGCTGCGGTCCACATGCACCGGAAAGATGCCCCGTGCGAGATTGCGCGCCTCCATCACCACCTGCTGCAGAGATCCTTCGATCAGGCTGGCGTCATGCGCAGCCTGGACTCCCTGCGCCTGCAGGTCTTCCGCCAGCACCCGCGCCGCGCAGCCGATCGCCGCCAGCTGCTGGCAGATGCCGTCATGCAGATCCTGGCCGATGCGCTGCTGCTCATGTTCACTCACGCTGACAATGTCTTTTTCGAGCTGCCGCCGTTCCTCCAGCATCTGGATCCGCGCCTCGTCAGCCTCCTGTTTGTTGCGCAGCGCAGTCACGGCAAAAACCACCACACACAGATACACCAGGCGGTTGATCAGAGCCCAGGCATAGCCCAGCTGGGTCTCATAGGGATTCGTGTTCATGTTTGCCAGCCACCACACCACGCCTGACAGCAGCGCGATGAAGAATCCCACCCTGTTTCCCGCCCACCACACCGCCAGGAAAATAGGGATGCCGTAAAAAACAAACAACGTCACTTCAAAGCCGGTGATGTAGTCCAGCCAGCCGATGCCCAGCGTGACCATCATCATCACCGCAATCGTTAGCCAAAGGGACTGGCTGCGCATTGCATTCGTGGCACCACTCCACCAGCGCGACAGCCTCGTCGCCATGACCGGTTCAAACGCTGCTGAGATTGTGCGGGCATTCATGGCTGCATTTTCCATCCTTTCACCATATTCTTAAAATCACGATAATCTCGTATGTAATCCTCCACCTCATAAGGGCGCGAGGCCAGCACCATCAGCACCGAATCCGCTGAATGCAGATGCTCCTGCGCCCACACCATGGGCGGAACCAGCACGCCAAAGGTGGGACGATTCAGGCAGAACTCCTCACGGTTCTCACCGTCATCCACGCTGAGATGGCACTCGCCATGCACACAGACGAGGAACTGCTCGCACAAGCGGTGGGCATGCTCTCCGCGTGTGCTCAGCGAAGGGATGCCGTAGGTCAGAAAAATGCGTTGCGCGTCAAAGGGCAGATCCTGGCTGAATTCCAGCGCCGCAAGATTGCCCCTCACAGGGTCAACCACATGGCGCATCTCAAACAGACGCACGCCGCGCACAGAGCAGCTTTCAATGGAGGTTTCGTGGATCATGAAGAGGGTGGTTTCACATGGGTGGTCAAAGTACGCACCAGGCTCTGCGGCTTGCCGGAAACGGTCAGAAATGCACGCCCGACATATTCACCGATGATTCCCAGCATCAGCAGCTGGGCACCGCTGAAAACAGCCAGTGCCCCCATCAGCGAACCCCAGCCGAGCTGTCGCTGTCCCACAAGGAGGGTTTCAAGCACCACCTCCGTCAGAATCAATCCCCCCAGGACACACAGCAGCACCCCCAGCACACTGGCGATGCGCAGCGGCATGACGCTGAAATCAAACAGCAAACTCAGCGCCAGCCGGATCAGCTTGCGCAGCGTGTAGCCGCTCCTCCCTTCCTGGCGCTCCACATGCTCCACCTCCAGCGTGGCGATGCGGTTGGTCGCGCCCAGAATCAATCCATCCACATACGGATAGGGACCGCGATACGCCACAATCCTCCCCACCAGGTCCCGGCGCAGCGCCCGAAAGCTGGAGAGGTAAAGATCCTGCGGCTTGCCGAGCAGAAAAGTCGCGCAGCAGTTCGCCAGCCAGCTGGCCACATTGCGCGCCCAGGGGTGCTTCTTCTCTGCATAGCGCGAATAGACCACCTCAGCATCCGACTCGCGCAGGTGGCGCACCAGTTTGACCGCTTCACCGGGGGGATTTTGCAGATCATCATCCAGGTTCACCACGAAGTCGCCGCTGGCATGCCGGTAGCCTTCCAGCACGGCGGCATGCTCGCCAAAATTGCGCGCCAGCTCCACCACACGCACTGGGGCGGGAAAATCCGCCACCGCCCGCCGGGCCGCCGCAGCCGTGCCATCCGTACTGCCGTCATCCACCAGCACCAGCTCCCAGGTTTCCGGCAGAGACAAGGCGCGGAAGGCGTCCAGCAGCGGGCGCAGGCCTTCGCCCGTGTTGTACAGCGGCACCACAAAGCTCACTTCGGGATGGATCTCAGTTGCTTCCATGCGGACTCCCTCCGGTTGAGCTCTCCCTTTTTCGTGCAACGGCAAAGACCGACGAGCCAAACGGCAGGCGCAGTTCCCGGCACAGTCCGGCATCCAGTCTGCCCACGCCTGCCAGCAGCGAGTTCATCCAGCGCGGCGTGAGCCTCAGGTCAGACGCACCCTCCGCACGCCGCTCTGCTTTCCCCCTGCTCAGCTGCCGCCACGCGAGCAGCGGCAAAAACAGCCAGGCATTCCAATAGTGGATTGTTTCAACGGTAAAGCTCGAATGCTCCAGCAGCGCCCGCACCTGAGATGCACCATAGCGCCGCGCACCGCTGACGGCCACATCGTGGGATCCGCGCAAACCTTCAAACGCAGGCAGGTTCAGCACCAGCAGGCCGCCCGCGCGCAGCACACGGCTCATTTCCGCCAGCGCACGCTTTTCGATCACTCCCTCATGATACAGCACATCCAGGCTGAGCACTGCATCAAAGGCTGCATCCGCGTGCGGAAGCGCCTCCACCGAACCCAGCTGCACCATGCTTAGACCGCGCTGCTGGCAGTGCCGCACCGCCTCTTCCGCAGCATCCACGCCCGCCACATTCAGATCACAAATCCGTCCTTTCAAAAACTCCAGCATGCCCCCCGTGCCGCATCCCGCATCCAGCAGCCGGCCATGTGGCGGAAGTCGCCCTTCCAGGGCATGCTGCACCTGGCTGCGCAGCACCGCATACCACCAGTGGCGGTCTTCCACCGCCCGCATGAGATCGTATTCAGGAGCCCTCATGTTCAAACCTTTCGATGGCTTTCAGGACGGCACCCACGGCCCCCTCGGACAAGTAAGGATGCATGGGCAGTGACACAACCGCAGCAGCAGCCCGGTCAGACTCCAGCAGCAGCTCGTTGCCTTCGCCAAAAGCACGCTGCCGGTGCAGCGGCACGGGATAAAGCGCGGCCACGGGAATCCCGGCTCGTTGCAGATGCAGCATCAGCGCGTCGCGCCGCTCAGAACGCACCACATACTGGTGGTAGGCATGCTCACACCCGCCCCTCACCATGGGCGCAGTCACCACGCGACTGCCCACCAGCCGGGCATCGTATTCCGCCGCCAGCCTTCTCCTTTGCAGAATGCTCTCATCCAAAGCACCCAGTTTCACCCGCAGCACCGCCGCCTGCAGTTCATCCAGCCGGCTGTTCACCCCGGCCTCCTCACTGACGTAGCGCTCCTTCCAGCCGTACTGCCGGATCATGCGCACACGCTCCGCCAGCTCCGGGTCATTCGTCGCCACCGCACCGGCATCTCCCAATGCCGCCAGATTCTTCGTCGGGTAAAAGCTGAACGCCGCCACCCTGCCCAGCGTTCCGACCGGCCGACCATGCCACATCGCACCATGCGCCTGCGCGCAGTCCTCCAGCAGTTCGATGCCGTGCGCATCCGCCACCCGTTGCAGACTCTCCCAGTCCGCCGGATGCCCGTACAAATGCACCACCACCGCCGCCTTCACTCCCCGGCCCCGGGGAGAAGTCAGCAGGGCATCCAGGGCTTCAGGGCAAAGCGTGAAAGTGCCCGGCTCAATATCGACACATTCAGGGGCCGCGCCGCTGCGTGCCACCCCAGCCGCCACTGCTGAGGGAGCAAAGGATGGCACCGCCACTTTGCTTCCCGCACCAATCCCCAGCGCCCGCAAAATCAGCTCGATCGCGTCCGTCCCGCTGGCCACACCCACGACCTGGCTGAGCCCCAGATAAGTCGCAAATTCAGTTTCAAACGCATCCACCTCGGCGCCCAAAATATAGCTCCCACTGGCACAGACACGCTGCATCGCCTGGGTCAGGGCCACCTCATGACGGCGCTGATCTGCCTGCGGAAAAGGCAAGGACCAGTGGTTGATTGAACTTGGCATGTCCTCACCATCATCCATGACAAATTTGTCGCAAATAACGCCACACATAGCGGTAAGCGCCACATGATGTAAAGCACTGATTTAGAGAAGCCCGCCTGCTTTCACGTCCAGATACTTGTTCGCCAGCGCCACCGGCAGCATCTGCGCGGACTCATCCACCGTCAGCACCCGGCGTGCGCGCAGCGACTCCAGCAACTGACGGCGCTCGCCAAAGTAATGCGTTAGCGCCCCGTATTGCAGCGCGTCGTGCAGGTGATCGATGGTAGCCGCCGCGCGCTGTTCCAGCTCTTGCTCACGCAGCGTGGCGGTGAGCACCAGATGACGCTTCTGCATCGCGCCGACAGCCGCCGCCAGTGTGGCACCGTCCTCACTGCGCAGATTGGTCAGCATGATCACCAGCGCACGCCGCCGTTGCAGCGTCATCACCCGTTCTGCCGCTTCGGTGAAGTCGCTCGGCTCGCTGCTGGCCTCATAGTTGTAGAGATGGTTGAGCAGCTTCGGCATGCTGTGCGCGCCCTTGACCGGCGGCAGCCAGCGCTGCACCCCGCCAAAGCCCACCACGCCCACTTCATCCCCCTGCCGCAGCGCGATGAAGGCGATCAGCAACATCGCATTCAGGCAGTGGTCAAACTGGCTCAGCCCCCCGTCCAGCGCACGCATGCGGCGTCCACAATCCGGCACCAGCAGGATCGTCTGATTGCGCGTCTCCTCGAAGTCCCGGCTCACCAGCATGGATCTGCGCGACGTCGCCTTCCAGTCAATGCGTGAAAGCACATCCCCGTCCTGGTAGTCGCGCAGTTGGTGGAAATCCAGCGAGGCCCCCATGCGCTTCCGCTTGATGATGCCCATCTGCTCCACGCGGTTCGCCATCGCCAGCAGGGCAAAGCGCACCACAGGCTCGTAGTTCGGGTAGGCGCGCGTCTGGCTCTCACGCGCGATGAAGTGCAGCCGCCGCCACAGACCCAAGGCCGAATCCACCAGCACATGCGCCGGTTTGAACGCATGCTGCCCCCGCCGCACAAAACGCGCCTCATACGAGATCGCGGCAAACTCCCCCGGTGGGATGCTCACACGGTAGGGCAGCCCTTCCGCCTCCGCCGCCGTGGGGATGCCATCAAACACCTCCAGCTTCAGCGTACGCCGGGTCGCATGCGTCACCGTCAGCGTCACCGAGGAGTCCACCCCCAGCGCAAAGCGTCCGGGCAGCGAGCGCTCGCCCGTGATGCGCCCGCGACGCGGCAGTGTGAAGGCATCCACCACCAGCGCCAGCAGCAGCAATCCGCCGCCGATTTGCCAGAGCACCGCCAGGCTCTCCCAGACACACGCCACCACCGCCAGGACGAGCCAGGCGATGAGAAGTCGGAGCAGCAGGGCGGTCGGGCGCATGAAAATCAGACGCGAGGCGCCTCGATGGACTTGAGCAGTGAGTTCAGCATGTCATCCACACTCTGGCCGCTGATGGCAATTTCCGGCGCCAGTTGCACACGGTGCCGCAGCACGGGCAGCACCGCGCGTTTCACATCCGCAGGTGTGATGAAGCTGCGCCCCTCCAGCAGCGCGTACGATTTGGCCACACGCACCAGGCTGATCGCGCCGCGCGTCCCCGCACCGAGTGAGATGGCGCTGTGCTGGCGCGTGGCACGCACGATTTTCACCGCATAGTCCACCACCTGCTCCACCGCCTGCACGGCAGCAGCCTCTTCTTGTGCGGCCAGGATGTCCTGCGGCGTGCAGACCTGCGGCACATCCGCCGTGGAGAGTCCGCCCCCCGAAGCGCGCGATGAAACGGCCTTCACGATCCACGTCTCATTCGCCACATCCGGGTAGTCGATCAGCACCTTGAGCAGAAAGCGGTCGAGCTGCGCCTCCGGCAGCGGATACGTTCCCTCCTGCTCGATGGGGTTCTGCGTGGCAAAGGTCATGAACGGCGGCGCCAGCGCGTGGCTCTCGCCATCAATCGTCACCTGCGTTTCCTGCATCACTTCCAGCAGGGATGACTGCGTCTTGGCAGGCGCACGGTTGATTTCATCTGCCAGCAGCAGATTGGCAAACACCGGCCCGCGCCGCACTCGGAACGTGCTGCTGCTCATGTCAAACAGCGTGTGCCCGCAGACGTCGGAGGGCATCAAGTCCGGCGTGAACTGAATGCGGCGGAAGCTGCCGCCAAAGGTGTGGGACAGAGCCAGCACCAGATGCGTCTTTCCAAGCCCAGGCTTCCCTTCCAGCAGCACATGCCCTCCGGCCAGCAAGGCCGCCAGCACCTGATACAGCACCTCCTCCTGCCCCACAAACACCTGGCTCACCGCAGTGTGGATCTTCCGAAAGATCTCTGTGCTCCTCGGCACGGACGGCGGCGCAAAACCACCGGGCGGCGGCGGTGTGTAGAGACTGGAGACGTCAGGTTCAGGAAGGATCGGATTCATGGAGGTGTTGGTGAAGTTTTAAAGAGCACGGCGGATGGCCTGAAGATCGCGCATGAGAGTCACAAACTGATGAGCGCTGTTTGGCGGCGTCACATCGAACGCGGCGGTCACCCGCTTGACCGGCAGTCCGCTGCGGCGGGCGATCTCCTCGGCCAGGGGATCGTTCATCTGCCGGCTGCCGTCATCAAGTGATCGAAGCCGCTCACGCACACGCTCCCACACCGCATCTCGGGCAGAATTCACCAGCAGCGCCACGCGCCGCATGCGCCAGAAAAACTCCCCTAGCGCGCCGATGTGGCTGGCAAAATGGCGGGTCGAATCAAGCTCCACCTCCGCCAGCGGCCCAAAGCGCGGCATCTGCTGCCAGAGCCAGAAGCCGAGGCACAGCGCCAGTGTTACAACAGCCATCCAGCCATCCTGCCACAGCAGTCCAAAGAAACTGCCTATGGAAGCCGCGACAAACAGCACCTCCTTGGAACCATTTTCACCCACGAGCGCGGACAGCCAGCGCGCGTGATCGTGGTCACCGATCCAGTGATTGCGGAAAGGCCGCGCATGCGCCAGCAGCGTGACCGTGCCCATGCCGTGCCTCAAATGCAGCGCCAGCGACTCGTCCTTCGCCCCGGCGGAAAACTCACCCCGCAGCAGCTTGCGCTTGAGGATCAGGCTCTGATAACCGCCCAGACTGAGCTGGTAGGTCCTGCCATTCCACGTGACCTCCTGGTCGGACTCCAGCCTCACATTCTCCTTCCCAGGTGCTTTCTCCTGGGCATCCGGCTCGCTTTCGGCCTCCTGCCAGCCGTCGTTGTTTTTCAGCAGCTCCTTGAGATCCTCCTCGGGGAAGCGTTTCTGCAGCCCGACCCCGAGCTGCTCCAGCACCGGATCTTTCTGCTCCTTCAGCAGCATGGCGGAAATGAAGGAGCCAAACTGCGTTTCAAAGTCATTGTAGGGCCGGGTGCCATCGAGGAAATAGATGAGGTGCCCGCCGCTGTAGGTCCAGCGCAGCAGCTGCTTCGCCCGGCCTTGCGGCAGTCCGTCTTCCCCGGAGATGAAGATCACCGCATCATGCTGCGGCAGTTTCCCCAGCGACTTCGCCGCATGGGCATGGTGGCCGAGTTCATTGAGCAGCCGCTCCGCCGCCAGGAAGGGGTTCACCCGCGCCTTGCCCTTGTAGCCGGTGATTCTCTCCACCTCCTTCCAGTGGCCGCCGCGGCCATCCCCGCAGGCGCAGAGCACCAGCGCACCTGCCAGCATCAGCAGGCCACGAATGAAGCGCCGCATCACGCCGCACCTCCCTTCTCCACAAACGGCCACCGGTCGCACAGCGCCTGCATTTCATCTTCCGACACCGGCATCACCGCATACGCCACCTGCACCCACGCACCCGTGAGCTGGCGGAAGTAATCCGCCTCGGTCTTCTCTCCGGCCTGCAGCACCTTCACCAGGCAGTCCTCCTCCGTGTCACTGTCCGTGATGGGCACCCGGCGGCGGATCACCAGCCACGAAAGTGACCCCCGATACAGCAGACTCAGCGCCTCCTTGAAGTCACCCGCAGCCCATGCCGCTCGCGCTGCGCCCACGACGTCCTCCGGCAGGCTCTCGCGCGTGATGTTCATCCCCATCAGCACCTTGGGCACCCGCACCGGCGCCTTGCTGACGCCACGTGAACTGAACAGATGGCGGTTCTTCACCAGGTAAATCATCAGCCAGGTCACCACCCCCACCACCAGCGCCCAAAACATCAACCTGAACAGGACCGCGAAAAAATCCAGCCCCTGCGCCTTGGCCCGGTCTGCCTTCTTGTCCTTGTCTTCATCCTTCACCCATTTCGGAATTTTAAGTTTGTGAATTTCAAACTCAGGATTTGCGAGCACCTCACGTGCAACCACGGCCGGGTCATTCTGGTCAGCCGCCTGAACGTTAGAAGGAGCGCCACCCAGCATCAGCACGGCGATGAGCACCGCCGCAGTCGCGGAAGTCAGCCGCGCGGCCATGCGGCGAAACGCCAGCTCCACATCCCAGCCTTCGATGCGCGTGCGGCAGTTCAAATACAGCCCGAAGCCCGCCCCCACATAGAAGGGCTCGATCAGCGTGACGATCACCATGTGGCAAACAGCCCCCCAACAGAGAAAAGCATCCGGAATGGTGCTCTCGAAATCGAAGGATTCAAACAGCCCCTCCCAGTCAGGCTGGGCGGATTCTGGCAGCATGCCATGCGTCCCCAGTATCAGGCCGATCCAGGCCACGAGTTCGATGTTGGAAAATGCCAGCGTCATCGAAACGCCTGAGCTGCCCCCATCCATCGCGAGAGTTTTGATGCGTCTCTTCACCGCCGCCCCGCGCAGCCCCTCCAGCATCTGCGCCGGCAGCGCAAAGCTGCGGATGAAGGACAGCCGCTGCCACAGCAGCGCTGGCAGGCAATTCGTGAGCCACAGCCGCGGCCACGCCCTCCAGGTTTCAAGAAAGGTGGGCCGCTCGCCAAAGGCCGCACGGCTCAGAAAGAACAGCGGCACACGGTCATACAGCGGCTTCAGCCACCACACGGCCAGCGGAATCCACGCAGGCGATGAACGCAGCAGCACACCCACGAGCACCCACAGCGGCACAACCGTGCACACCCACAGCACGAGGATGCGGCCAAAGTCACGCCTCACCATGGCGCAGCCCAGGTCCACAGCCTCCCACGGCTGGCGTGGCCGCAAAGCGACCGTGATGTCTTCAAGCCGCATCCGCCTGCCTCCTTCCGCTAAACAGGAGAAACACCGCCACCAGCAGCCAGCACATGCCGCCGGCCGTGAATTTGATCACGAGCGGCAGATCCAGCGGCGACCAAAATCCCTCCAGCACCGCTGCGATGCTCGTCAGCACCGCCGCCCCCACCAGTAAAGGCAGCGCCTTGCGCCCGGCCAGCACCAGCGCCGTGCGCCGCTCCAAGCGGCCCGGTCGCAGCACCGACCAGCCCACCCGCATGCCCGCCATGGCCGAAATCACGATCCCGGTAAACTCCGGGGCGCCATGTGCGATCACCCAGGAGTACAGCGTCAGCGGATTGCCCGCATAATGCACGTATCCAGCCGCAGCACCGAAGTAGAGGGAATTAAACAGCAGTACAAACAACGCCCCCACGCCTCCCAGAACACCTCCAGCGAAGGTCCTGAAGTCGATGCTGACATTGTTCAAAATATAGTGGCAAAACGCGGCAAACCCTGAGCCGAAGCTTTCACGCACAAAATCGGTCGGCTTGCTGGCCTCGCCATACATGCTCTCGATCTGCACCATGGCATCCGGCCCCAGAAAAGACATCGCCCATTCAGGATGCGATGGCGTGATGGCGGCCATCAGCACCGCCGGCAGATAAAACAATGCCGTGCACCACCAGAACAGCCGCCACTCCGCACGCACCGCCTGCGGAAACTCCACCACCAGCAGCCGCACAAACGCATCCCAGCCCCCGGCGCTGTGCCGCTCCAGCACGCGGTAGCCGCGGATCGCCAACGCATTGAGGTGCTGCGTCAGCCGCTGCGGGCTCATGCGGTGCTGCGCCACGCTCAGATCATGGCACACCTGGCGGAAAGTGGCGGGCAGTTCCTCCACCGCCGCCGTGGGGTGTGACTTCTCCGCTTCCTTCAGCAGCGTCTCCAGCTTCTGCCAGCGCGGCTCGATCTGCTTTTCAAACTGGGCCGGTGTCATGGGCGGAACATGGCTGCTCCTTTCAGCGGTGGCGGAGTCCCGCTTTTATCTTCCGGGGCCTGCAGCCACAGTGCCATGCCGCACAGCCGCCGCAGCCCCTCCACTCCGGCCGCCTTAGTCAGCGGCTGCACCAGCGTGGCGAGTTCGATCCGGCGCTCATCCGCCCACAGCGGCGAACGCTCCAGGAACTGCAGCAGCGCCGCCTGCTCCTCACGCGTCAGCACCTGCGAAGGCGCACGGCGTTCCGCACGGATTTCCACCTGCGGCGCGTTGAACAGCGGCACCTCCGCATACGTCACCACGGTGTTTGCCACCAGATCCCCCAGACGCTGAAACCGCTTCGTAAACAGCATGCACACGATACCCGTGAGGTACAGCCCCGGCATAAAATCCACCACGCGCAGAAAATTGCGCATCACCGCCTGCGCCAGAGACACCGGCCCGCCGGTCACGCTCATCACCCGCAGCTTCATGGCTCGCTGCCCCGGCGTCGACCCCTTCGCACCGGCTTCAAAAAACACGTTGTAAAACCACTCCATGAAAAACACGAACAGCAGGGACAGCCCGTGCGTCATCTCCTCGCCGATCAGGTCTTGCAGCAGCCAGTGCGCACAGATCGCCACCAGGATGTCGATGCCGATGCGAATGAGCAGATCGATCAGGTAGGCCATGCTGCGCACCGCCGGCCCCGCCACGCGCAGCTGAATCTCCACGCCATCCGCGAGTTCGACTGTTTGCAAGGTGTCCGCACGTGCCGCTGCCATGAGCGATCAATGAAGCGGCTCCGTTTGATTTTGACAACCTTCGAATTATTTTCGTAGAGTTGGCAAACGACCGCTATTGTTCCAGCGCTCATCCTCCTCCCACTTTCGCCTGCCATGGAATCCCCCCTTTCAAATCCCTACTCCTCCCCGGTCGCCAATCTCTTCGGTTCCGCCACCAGCAGCGCGGCAGAGGCTGTCTCCCCCAGCACGATCGCCCAGCTTGCGGGCACCAAGCCATGGGTGCGTTTCATGTCCGTGATCTTCTGGCTCGTGGGCCTGTTTCTCGTCCTCGGGAGCTGCCTCTATGCTTTGCTCGCCGTCTCCGGAACGTTCAACAATCCAGAATTCACCAGCAATCCTGCCATTTCAGGCAATCCGATGCTCTCCAAGAATCCCGCAATCCTTACGGGCTTGTTGATTGGCACATCGGTCTACCTGGGTGTCTTTGCCTTTCTCACCATCTACCCCGCTCTCAAACTTTGGAAGTATGCCAACTGCATCGCCCGACTGATGGCCTCACGCTCCATTGCGGATCTTGATGCCGCCCTCACCGAACAGCGTCGCTACTGGAAGTTTCACGGCATCATGACCCTCATTGGCATCTGCATGGTCCTCATCGGTATCATCGCCTTTTTCGCCTTGATCTTCACCGCCATCGGCTCTGGCATGAAATTCCCGCGCTGATCTCATCCCATCAGCGCCACCGCGATCGGGTCCACCAGCGGCTTGCCCACACGCGTGAGCCGCACATGGCCTGCATCATAGCTCAGCAGCCCCTGTTCACGCAGCGTCTCCAGCATCTGGCGTGACTCGGCCTGCACCAAATCCAGCGGCAGGCCGCGTGCGGTGCGCAACTCCAGGCCAAAGCGCTCCGTCCGGCGCTGTTCCGGCGTGAGCTCCTCCACATCCACCGCTGTTTCTTCACCGGCCAGCGTCATCGCCATGTAGCGCGGCGTGTCCTTCACATTGTTCCAGCGCCTCCCGCCCACCGTCGAAAACGCCCCGGGCCCGATGCCGAGATAATCCTCCCCCAGCCAATAGGCCTCGTTGTGCACGGAGCGGTGCCCCGGCTTCGCATAGTTGGAAATCTCGTAGTGCTCGAATCCGCCGCCCTCCAGCGTGTCGATCGCCAGATTGAAAAACTCCGCATCACGGCCTTCGTCCTCGCGATACTCCCCCGCTTTGAGCCGGCGGAAAAAATCTGTGTCCTCCTCGTAGTTGAGGTTGTAGGCCGAAATGTGATCCGGCTGCAGCGAGATCGAATGCGCCAAAGTTTGGCCCCACGTCTCCACACTTTGCCCGGGAATCGAAAACATCAGATCCAGGTTCAAGCTCGGAAACCCCGCCTCCTTCAGCACCTGCCAGGTCGCTTCCGCATCCGCCCGGGCATGGTCACGCCCCAGTGTTTTCAGCGTCTCATCATCCCAGGCCTGAATTCCCAGGCTCACCCGCGTCACGTTCATCTCGCGCATGATCGCCGCCTTGGACGCCGTCACCGTGCGCGGATTCGCCTCCATCGTGAACTCCACCACCTGGGACATATCCACCCGCTCCATCAGTCCGCGCAGCAACCGCTCCAGGTGTACATCACTCAGCATCGTCGGCGTGCCACCACCGAAAAAAATCGTCTGCGGCTTCAACGGCTGCTTTTCCGCCTCCCGCAGCAGCGCATCCACAAACGCCGTCATGTCCGTGCCGCCCGGCGTGTGCTTGTGAAAGCTGCAATACGGGCAGATGCGGTGGCAGAAAGGAATATGGACGTAGAGATGCTTCACTCTCCGTATGCTAGCAGAGAATGCTTGCCCCGGCATCCACCATCTATCATTTAGCCCCCCCTCATGTCCGACGAAACTCATCACGAACGCGAACTCGGCGGCCAGCTGCTGGCCTCGGTCTCCCGTTCGTTCTACCTCACGCTCAAAGCCCTGCCCAAGGAGCTGCGTGAGCCCATCTCCCTCGCCTATCTCCTCGCCCGCACCGCCGACACCATCGCAGACACCGCCATCGTCAGCGCCTCCGTGCGGCTCGACTGCCTCGAACGCTACCGCACTCTCGTACGCGGCTCCGGCGAAGCACAGAGCCTGGCCGACATTCTCACCATGCAGTTTTGCACCCAGCAGAGCGACGACGCCGAGCGCCGCCTCATGGAGAAATTCGCCAGCGGCATTGCCTGGCTGCGCACCATGCAGCCCACACCCCTCGCCGCCATCCAGAGCGTCCTGGAGCACATCATCGACGGCCAGATGCTCGACATCCGCCGCTTTCCCGCCGATGGCCGCCTGCGCAGCCTCGCCAGCGCCGAAGAGCTCGACCAGTACACTTGGCTCGTCGCCGGGTGTGTCGGCGAATTCTGGACCCAGCTCTGCGCCACCGAGCTCCCCGGCTCGCTCGATCCCACCGTCACCACCGCCCAAATGCAGGAATGGGGCGCACGCATGGGCAAAGGCCTCCAGCTCATCAATATCCTGCGCGACATCGGCGAAGACACCCGCGACGGCCGCTGCTACCTCCCCTGCCAGCCCGCAGACATCCAAACCGAGTGGAGCCTCTGGCTGCAAACCTGCACCCAGCACCTCGAGTGCGGCCTGCTCTACGTCCAGCACGTCCTTCACACCAAGCTCCGCTACGCCACCGCCCTGCCCCTGCTCCTCGGCATTCAAACCGTCGCTAAGATGCGCTCCTCCCCCTGGGACAAAGTCCAGCAAGGCATCAAAATCTCCCGCCTCGACGTCGCCAGCATCCTCGCCCAGGCCGCCATCGCCTGCCGCAGCGCCCCCGCCATGGAAAAGCTCTACCGCAAGCTCGCGCAGGGCTGAGACCCCTCATTCCCCCCTCACTTTCCACGCCTCCGCAAATAAGCTTGCCGGATCACCGGTTCCTCGCATATTTAATTCCGTTCGGTGGAAGGCGACCACGGCGGCAGACGCCACACGTCACACTCCATCCGCAGCACATCCCATTTTGGGGCTATAGCTCAGTTGGTAGAGCGTCTCGTTCGCAATGAGTTTTTGGCGTTTTTCGCGTACTTCCCCCCAGTTGCCCACATGCATTCAAATCATTGTTAATGAATGGATAATGTATGTATCGAAGCGAAAAGGCGCGCGTCCCACTTAGTCACAATTTGGCCCAATCAATGGCCGTCAGTATACAAGCGAGTATACAAGGGAATTCCGCATTTACCGATCCGATCACAGTGCATTTGAAGTGCACTTTCATCCAGGCCCTCGTCCCGCAGAATTGAAAGGTGACGACGGCACCAACGCTACTCCCCTGCCCCAAGCTGCCTGATACGTATGTTGCGAAACTGAACCAGCGAGGCACCCCATTCACCGTCTTTGCGTTCTGGATGCAGCTGTAGGGCCAGCGGCCCCTGGCGTGGAATGCCAGGTAGCTGGGCGTCGTCAATGACCAGGTTGTCGTTGAGTGTGACTGTCAGGCGGTCGCCTTTCAGGGTGATGTGGAATGTGTTCCACTCGCCAATCGGCTTGTCAGCTTTCACTTTGGGTGTCACCCCGGCATGGACTTTGGCGTCAAAGGCTGGATCGGTCCTGTAGCCCCACACTTCGCCAGATCCGACCGGCCAGCACCAGATGTTCACCTGCGACTTGTGCTGGCCGCGCAGGAAGACTCCAGAGTCGGTATTGGGTGCTGCAACCGTAATCACGTTGCCTGAATCGTCCTTCTGGTAGGAGCCATCTGGCAGAATGATCCGTGCTTTGTTGTTCACGAAGGGACTTTCCTTGATGCGCCAGTCCACCCACAGCTCAAAGTCGGCGTATTCCTTCGTCGTCCACAGCTCCCGGTCCCCTTTGACTTCCCCCTGGGGATTGCAGTCAATGACGCCATCCACGACGCTCCAATCGTGATTATGGAGCTGCTTGGTGGTCCATCCCGCCAGATCCTTACCCTTGAAGAGTGACACGATGCCTTGTGCTGCATCGGTGCCGGATTGGGTGCTCGCTTGGCCTTGGCAGGGATCGCAGGCTGTTGCGCGAGGGTGGTTGGAGGAAGAAAGAGGGTTGAGGCGGCAAATAGGCCGAAAAACAGGGGGAGGATCGTCTTCATGTGGTTTTCCCAGACAGGGATGGGTGCGCCGTTCTTTCGGATATATGAAATTTTAACATTAGGCCTTGCTCGTTTATATAATTGTCATAATTTACGAGACTGAGTGTAGGATCACCTCCATGAATAAACTTCTCTCACCTCCATGAATAAACTTCTCTCTTCTCTCACCCTGCTGGCCCTCACGGCCAGCATTCGGGCTGACGTTATTATGGAGTGGAACACGCTCATACGGCAGACCTTTGCCGCAGAAGGATCAACCGCCACGCCGCCGAGCAATTCGCGGACCATGGGAATGATGGGCGGGGCGATGTTTGACGCGGTGAACTCAGTGAACCGCAATTACACGGGGTACAATGGTTATTTTAACCCTGTGACAGCGGGTTCGGGCATCGATGTCAATGCAGCGGCTGCCACCGCCGCCTACAATGTGCTCGTTTCGAACTACAATGATTCCTACGGCCCCGGCAATCCCTACATATCGAGTTTTACCAACAAATACAACACGCAGATGGCCGGTATCGCCGATGGAGAGGCCAAAACACGTGGCATGGAGGTCGGATTGGCCGCAGCTCAGGCCATGGTGACCTCCCGTGCGGGTGACGGGTGGAATGCCGCTAGCACCTACACAGCGCAGCCCTTTGGAACGCCTGGTTATTGGCAAGCTGGAAGCACTGCCGGCGCGTGGGGAGCTTCTACGGGCACTTTCCTCAAATCGGAATGGGGTTATGTGACGCCGTTCACCATGACCAGCGGCAGTCAATTTCGCCCTGCGGGGCCTGATGGCCTCGTCGCTACTGGACCCGGCGGCACTTTGACCACGACTGATTATGCCAATTGGGTTCAAAGCTCAGCCTACACCGCTGAGTTCCATCAGGTCAAAAGTATCGGTGCCGCCACAGGTTCGACTCGCACAACGGACCAGACGGTCATCGCTTACTTCTGGGTGGATGGTCCGGGAACAGCCTCACCGCCTGGTCACTGGAACCGCATCGCACAAACCGTGTCCACGGCTGCCAACAGCGGAGCGGGATTAAGCGTGGAGGACAATGCCCGTCTTTTTGCCTTGCTGAATATCGCGGAAGCAGACACCGGCATCGCTACTTGGGAGGCAAAGCGTTACTTCGACAACTGGCGCCCCATGCTCGCGATCAACACGGCAGACACGGATGGCAATCCCGCTACCATTGGCGATGCCGCTTGGTCACCGCTGATTCCAACACCTTCATTCGGCTCCTACACCAGTGGTCACAGCGCCTTCAGCATGGCGGGCGCAGAAATTTTGGCGAACTTCTTTGGGACGGACAACATCGCCTTCACCACGGACTCTGAGTCGCCCTTCCTCCCTAGTGGGACCACTCGCGATTTTACCAGTTTCAGTCAGGCGGCCCAAGAGGCTGGTATGAGCCGTATTTACGGCGGCATTCATTGGGCGTCTGACAACCGAGATGGGGCCATACTCGGGGCCAATGTAGCCAACAACGTCTTCAACAATTTCTTTCTGCCTGTGCCAGAGCCAGGCAGCGCATTGCTAATGTTTAGCGCAGGGCTAGCCTTCATGTGCCGTCGTCGTCGCCTAGGCCATGTGTGAGACCACAGCGGCTTAGTCGATCTCTACGCTCACTTGGGCGCTCGTGTCCATCGATCCGATGATCTTCGCGTTCTCACCGCAGGTCAGTGCCCTGTCGGCGTCGTCTGGCGACACGATCGCCACCCAGCCGAGGCCCATGTTGAAGGTGTCGATGGCGTCCTTCGGGTCTGCGTGCCGCAGCACCTTCTGCACGGCGTCGTTCTGCCAGAACGGAATGCGCAGGTTCGCGCCGAGGCCGCGTTTGAGGAAAATACGGCCGAGATTCTCGGACAGACCGCCACCGGTGATGTGCGCCATGGCCTTCGGCTTGATGCCGGCGGCTTTGAGCGCCTCCCGGCAGTTCTGGCGCGAGGTGCCTCAGAGTGAGCTGGCCGCCGCCAGGGAGCAGCCCGACGCAGCCGAGGCACGCTTCGGCCGCCACAAGCCCACGATGGAGGAGTTCCTCAAGCTCTTCCCCACCAGCTTCAAGAAGGAGCCGCGCGAGGCGCTGCTCTCCGGCGACCAGGTGAAGGCGGCGTTCATCAGCCTGGGCTGGCACCGGGACCTCTACAAGGGCATGTCTGACAAAGCCGAGGCGGACGGGATCATCCGACGTGTGAGCGGCGAGGGACGCGGCGGACAGATTCTGCGCGGGCTGCCCGAGATCGTGGCCGCCTACACTGCCCGCCGTGAAGAGAAGGGCTCGATGATGGAAGACGTGCCGCTGAAGGTCACTGCAAAACCGCAATAACGATTAGGCAAGATAGGCTTCATCCACTGACATCCGTTCAACCAGTGGCGTGATGCTCCGCAGGATCTCCATGATGAGAACGGATTCAGCACGATAAACCTTCATCCGAGGGCGAACAAAAATGCCACGCGGACAGAGCTTTGCAGCGGTTCGAGAAGTCATGGCGGACCGCACCTTGAACTTCCTGGCCTCATAGCTGGCTGCACACACTACGCCCTTATTTCTGGACTGTCACGCTGTCCGATGGAGGCAAAGAACGCATCCATATCGACGTGGAGAATGGTTCGGGGCATGGCTTTATTTCAGCATCCTCACCTTCACGCCCATCGCCTCAACCAGAACCTTGCCCATTTTGGCGAGTCTTTTCATCCACAGGTTTCGGTGGTAGGAGTCCGGCAAATCGACTTTCAAAACTGTCGGCGGGCATGTCTGGGCCCATGCAAGCAAGGTTTGGCGCAATAACCGAGTCATGCATGAATATCAATTGTGAATACTCTCTCACTAAAGATAATTAACCAAGAGTGACTAAATTTATTGATTTATATCATGTTATCCATAACTCTCATACTCTTCTAGGGCATAGACCTGCCATCACTTCTTTCTCAAATGAACTCATCGTCTCACCATTTTCCTAGACCACGCGGTGTCTCCAAAACCTATTGGAGCGCTCGTGGTTGGCTGGCACACATCAGCTTTCTATTGACCCTTCTATTTGGGGGCTCGCTAATGGCTGCCGTCGAGATAACCGATGTTAAAGTTGTGGCGGGCAGTACAAATCTCCTCATCGGCGAGGTTGGCTCCGTGGATATTAAGTATCGAAATGCATCTATCACCCAGAATGCACTGAATGCTCAGATCAACGTGCCAATCCCTCTAGCTCTGGCAGGTGGTGTTCCTGCCGATGTGCAGCTTGCAGGATCGGCCCATACAACAGCGGCCTTTTATAATCCGGGCACGCGGACAGCGACATTTACCTTCATCAATCCTTTGGGAGCGGGTTCGACTGGCACTTTGCGCCTCAGTGTTCGTTTTCCTGCTGGGACGACCCCCAACGGCCAGATTGTGGCGATTACTCCGGTGTTTACTGCGACTGGCGATCCGCCTAGTTCGAAAACGGTCAACCTGACGTCTGTCGCAGCTCCCAATCTGACCACCACAAAAACTATAGTGGCCGGCGGTGCGCACGACGGTGAGGTGGTCTATCGGGTGACAGCCTCCAATGGCTCGGCCACCGGCACCCTGAATATCAACGGTGCCACCCTGACTGACACACTTCCAGCGAATGCGGTGCTGGTGGAAATGATCCCATCGGGCTTGGGAACCTACAGTGGTCCTCCAGCCAATACGGTGGTTTGGAACCTGGGAACGCTGAATGCAGGGCAGTCGGTGAGTTATCTGCTGCGGGTGGCCTACCCGGCTGCAGCTTTTCCCCTGGGTGGAACGGTGGTCAATCAAGTGACCGCAGCGGGAACGCCGGTGGGGCTGCCACCGGTGTCGGCGAACGCGACTGTGCCACTCACTCTCAATGCCGGCGCTGCGAGTATGTCGTCGAGCAAAAGTCTGTTTTCGAGCACACCAGCCCTGAATTTCAGCCCTACTTACTACAATCTGAACGTGGCAAATAACGGCACGGCTGCGCTGAGCAATGTGGTGGTCGAAGACGTGCTCCCGCCTGAGTTCTTCCCATCGAGTATTGAAACGGGTTATGACACCGCGTTTGGCGGAGCAACGAGTGTCAAAGTGGAAATCTGGACGAAGAACAATCCGGCCTATGCCGAAGTCACCGGGTCACCCTTTGCAGTGACCTCAAGTTCTGCCGTGGTAAACTTGGTCCCGCCGCTAGTGACTGCATTGGATGTGGTGACCAAGGTGAGATTGACCTACAGTACCGTTGGTGTGGGCTTTGTGAATGACGCCATACGCATTTACGGACAGTTTAGATCACCGGATCGCGACGGAGTGGCCTACACGATCTCGGACAACGGGATCGTCACCTATCAGACGCCTGATGGAAGTGTTCAGAACCACCCCATCACCAACAATGGAACCGTAAGCTATGTGTTCAACGGCACGCCCTCCAGCACGCCGGTCACCTCCGTCAACACCATCCGTGAAACCCGCCCACGCCCATCGCTCCAAAAGACCGTGAGCAGCGCCTCACCAAAGCCAACTGACATTCTGACTTACACGATCAACATCAACAACGGGGCGGGAGCCACCGAAGGCCTGATCGATCCAGAGGTCATTGACCTACTGCCGAGCACCGTGACTTTGGTTCCTGGTTCGATCTCTCTGACGAGCGCACCTGGAGGCTTTACGATGGCTTCACCGGTGATCACACCGAATTTCCTCCCTGGGCAAACCAGGATCAAATTGAACTTCACCGGTTCGATTCCCGTCGCTGGATCTGCCGTCGTCACCTTGCAGGCCCAGGTCAATCCGGGTGTTGCCTCGGGCACGGTCGGCATCAATACCATCGTGTTATCGACCTTCTCCAACGGGCCGATGCACCCTGACGATGGCACTCCGATCACCGACACGCTGGATCTCGATGGTGACTCTGATTCCGCAGAGGTCTTTGTGGGTTCGACGGCAACATACACCGTCACCGAGCTGGCGGGTCTCGACTCTGAAAAGCAGGTTCTGGGCTACCTCGACACTGTTTACTCCAAGTTTCCGCAGTTGGGAAAAACCTTGCCGCTGGGAACTGCGGACTACCGTCACTACCTCTTCAATCCGGGCAATCAGCCCGCCGACGAATTGGTCGTTTATGACATCCTTCCCTACATCGGCGACACCGGAGTGCTGACCATTGATGACGGTCGTGGCTCGCAATACGCCGTGAATCTCGAAGGCCCGCTGTCTACCACTGCCACGGTGCGCCGCTGGAACACGGGGACCCAATCCTACGATGCACCGACAACGGCCCCGATCACGATCACTTACAGCACTTCATCCAACCCACAACGTCCCGAACTTTTCCCGGAGATTCTTTCCGGCCCGGCTCCTGTAGGAAGTGATGTTCCAAACTGGATGGCGGCGGGAGCCGTCTCCAACTGGAGTCTGATCCGCTCGATTCGTTTCGACTTCGGAGCTCTGGCTCTCAATCCTCTCGATGATCTGGAATTCCACACCCCCGTTCGTGTGGCCGCCGATGCAGATCCCGGTGAGGTGTCCTGGAACAGCTTTGCGTTCGCTGCCAAAAACGCCAACGACAACGAAGTCATCTCTCCTTCGGAGCCGATTAAAGCGGGTATCGAAGTTCGCGCTTCCAGTCTGGGGAATTATGTCTGGATCGACAGTACACTTGGCTCCCCTGTGACGACTGGAAATGGCATCCAGGACGGCATCGAAAATCCTCTCCCTGGTTCCACAGTCGAGCTTTTCAAAGCCGATGGCGTTACGCCCGTCACGAATGCTTATGGAGTCGTCGTGCCATCACAAATCACCAGTTCGAGTGGCCGCTACGAATTCACCGGCCTGATGCCAAGCAATCTGAGCAACACGCTCCCAGGCGGGCTCGTCGTCACCGGCACGGACTACGTCGTGAAGGTCACCCCTCCTGCCAACTACGTGCCCACCAGCGTCAATGGTGGTGACCCGGACAACAACACAGCCAACGATAACAACGGCGTGATCGATGGCGCAGGCCCAGCCTCCAAGAGTGCTCCGATCACACTCACCATCAGCAGTGAAACGACCAGTGATGGGCAGACTTCCGGCGTGGATTCTGATGGCAACATGACGGACGATTTCGGCTTCGTGCCCATCCCGGCCAACGTCGCATCCCTCGGCAATTATGTCTGGCTTGATCGCAATGGAAACGGCATCCAGGACCTGGGTGAACCGGCCATCACGGGTGCCGTTGTAAGCCTCAAAAATCCAGACGGCTCTCCGGCCATCGACATTCACCGCAATCCGGTTCCGAATGTCACGACGACAGCGTCCGGGAGCTACAGTTTCCTGGATCTCCTGCCAGGTGACTACTACGTCACAGTCACTCCTCCTGCAGGGCACAGCATCACCCTCGTCAACGGTGGTGATCCTGATACGAATCCAAGTAATACCGACAACAACGGCACCCTGGTTTCAGGGGTCATCCGCAGCTCAGTCGTGACTCTCGCCGCAGGTGAAAACGACACCACCGTGGACTTCGGCCTGATCCGTCCAGTTTCCGTCGGCAACTACATCTGGATCGACAAACGCGACGTCGCAGGCAATCCGAACGGCATCCAGAATGCCGGTGAAAACGGGCTGCCAGGAGCCGTGGTCACCCTTTACCTCGCAGATGGCACAACCCGCGCCAACAACATTAGCGGCACGCAGGTAGCCACGATCACCACGCCAAACACTGGCAAATACGAGTTCACCAATCTTCCTCCAGGTGACTACGTGGTCGGCGTGGCACCGCCGCCTTATTACATCCTCACGACGCCGACTGGCAATGATCCTGATAATGATGTCGTGGGAGACAGCAACGGCTACTACGAATCTCCCGGCGTGGTCAAAACACTCCCCGTCACACTTCACTCCAGCCTCGAACCCACGGGTGACAATCAGACTCCTGGCGCAGGTGCCGGAACTGATAGCGATGGCAATATGACGGTGGACATTGGATTCGTGCCGAATCTCCCAGATCTCGTTTCCGTGGGCAGCGTGGTTTGGTTCGACCTCGACAAAGACGGTCAGCAAGATGTGGGTGAACCTGGCATTTCTGGGGCGACCCTTTCTCTCCGCTATGATGGTGGCTCAACAGGCGCTCTCGATGCCTATCGCGATGCCGTAGCGGTGAAGACCACCGTGGCCGATGGTCAGTATGAGTTCATCAACCTGCTTCCACGCGACTACAATGTCTCCGTCACCGTTCCAGCCGGCCAGGGCTTTATCACCTCGCCTGGCGGACTCGACCCCGATGCCGACAGCAGCAACACCGACAGCAACGGCATCGTTGTCCGCAGCAACACAACCACGAGCCAGCCCTTCACTTTGGCTCCGAACACCGAGCCCACCGGTGAGGATAGCCTTGGCACTCCAGATGGACTTAATGTCGATGACAACAATGGTAACCTCTCCGTGGACTTCGGCTTCATCAAGCCCATCGCCGTGGGCAATGTCGTCTTCAACGACCTCAATAACGACGGCAACCACGACGTCGGTGAAGGCGTCAATGGCGTCACGGTGAGGCTTTTCGCAACGGGTGCCAATCCGCTCGTTGATCCTGCGGTGGCCACCACGACTACGGCTCCTGATGGCACCTATCTCTTCAGCAATCTCAATCCAGGCACCTACTTCGTCTTCATACCACCGACCAACTTCGGAGCGGGCCAGCCGCTGAATGGACTGATCAACATCGGTGGCACTCCAGGCTACTTGCGTGACGACGACAATGGCGATGATGCCCTCGACAGCATCACTTACCTCAGCTCCGGTCTCCGCAGTGATGATGTCGTGCTCGCACTCGGCGGCCAACCCCAGGATTCGGGTTATGAAGTCGGCTTCCTCAACACGTCCGACAATCCGTATGACTCCGATGTAAATCTCACCATCGACTTCGGCTTCTGGAATGACGCCGTGCTTGTCGGTATCGGTAACGTTGTCTTCATCGACGCGAACGGAGATGGTAAATACACGCCGGGCGAAGGCATCGACGGCGTCACAGTCGAGTTGTTCCAGCAAGGTCAATCCCTCGCCACCCGTCCCATCGCCACCACCACAACGGCGACGATCAGCAGCGTGAAAGGCATCTATGGATTCCAGAATCTGACGCCTGGAATCTACGTGGTACGCATCCCTGCTTCTCAGTTCCTCAGCGGCGGACCTTTGTTCGGCTACTACTCGGTTCCCGGTGTGAACGGCGCGGGCGTCGATGACAACGCGGGTGAGAAGGGCGTGGACAACACCGCTCCTGGCACCAACGGCATCCTCGCAAATGTGACCGTCAATGTCGGCACCGCCCCCATAGATGCGGGCACCGAAATCGGTGTGCTTGCCAACAGTGACAATGTCTCTGGTGATGCGAAGACAGACCTCACGGTGGACTTTGGTTTTGCCCAGCCAGTCAGCGTGGGTGATCAGGTCTGGATCGACAGCACTTACAATGGCATCAAGGACCCTGCTGAACTCGGATTCGCAGGCGTCACCGTCACTCTTTACGACGCGACAGGCACCACGCCGGTGACTACCAATCTGCTTGGTGGAGCCATCACGCCGTTTGTCACGACTTCGACGGGGCTCTACAGCTTCACGAATCTGCCGCAGGGCCAATACACGGTGAAGTTCACACCGCCGCCCGGCTATGTACCGACTCTGGTGAACGCCCCCGGCAGCACCACGGCGAATGACAACAATGGCCTCAGCGCCCAGAGCAGCGTGCTCGCCAGCGGTCAGTCAGACAACACACTCGACAGTGGTTTTGTGCAGCCAGTGACGGTCGGCAACTTTGTCTGGCAGGACATGAACGGCAACGGCATCCAAGAAGGCGGCGATCTCGGCCTCGCTGGCGCAACGGTGACGCTCTACAACGCCGCTGGCACCACCCAGATCACCACTGACATCAATGGCGTGGCCATCGCGCCTGTGGTCACTACAAGCACCGGTCTCTACACGTTCACCAATCTGCCTCCTGGCCAATACACCGTGCGTTTTATCGCTCCTGCGGGTTGGAATCCGACGCTTGTGAATGCCTCCGGCAGCACCACGGCGAATGACAGCAACGGCCTCAGCGCCCAAAGCTCCGTGCTCGCGGGTGGCGGCAGCGATCTCACACTCGACAGCGGCTTTGTGCAGCCTGCTTCACTCGGCAACTTCGTCTGGAAGGATCTCGACCGTGATGGTGTGCAGGATTTCAATGAACCCGGTATCGAGAACGTCGTCGTTACTCTTTACAACAGCGGTGGCACCGCCATCGGCACCACCACCACAAACGCCGTCGGCCTCTACAGCTTCACAGGTCTCGTGCCAGGTACCTACAGCGTTGGTTTCCCAACCTCGCTGACTCCGACAGGCGTGCTCAGCACGGCTGATGTTGGCTCTGATCTCACCGACAGTGACGCGAATGTCACCACCGGCCGCACACCGACCGTGACCCTCGTCTCCGGTGAAAACAACACCACGCTCGACGCAGGCTACAACTCACCGAAGGCTTCACTCGGCGACTTCGTCTGGAAGGATCTGAATCGCGATGGCATCCAGCAGGTCGGCGAACCCGGCATCGAGAACGTCATCGTCACTCTCTACAACAGCAGTGGCACGGCGATCGGCACCACGACGACGAATGCCGTTGGCTTCTACAACTTCTGGGACCTTGATCCAGGCTCCTACAGTGTGGGTGTTCCAACAACCTTGCCCGATGGCCTCATCCTTGGCGCTGCCGATCAAGTCGGCACAGATGCCACCGACAGCGACGGCAACATCAGCACAGGTCGCAGTCCCTCGATCACACTCGTGGCGGGTGAGTACAACTCCACCATCGACTTCGGCTTCTACAGCAACAAAGCCAGCCTCGGTGACTTCGTCTGGCTCGACCTCAACGGCAATGGCCAACAGGATCTGAATGAACCCGGAATCGAAGGCGTGACCGTCACCCTCTACAACAGCGGCGGCACAGCCATCGGCACCACCACAACGAATGGCGCGGGTTGGTATCAGTTCACCAGTCTTGATGCCGGCACCTACAGCGTCAGCTTCCCCGCCACACTGCCAAATGGCAACGCGCTGACCACCGCACTGCAAGGGGCAACTGCCACCGACAGCAATCCAAATGCTGGCACGGGCCTCACCGCCAATGTCACGCTCACGGCAGGTCAGCATAACGGAACGATTGATGCCGGCTACAAGTCCACGAAGGCCAGCCTCGGTGACTTTGTTTGGAAGGACCTTGATCGCAACGGTCGCCAGGATGCAGGCGAACCCGGCATCGAAGGAGTAGCCGTCACGCTTTACAACAGCAGCGGCGTTGCCATCGGCAGCACCACCACCGACAGCCTCGGTTACTACAGCTTCACTGAGCTGGCTCCTGGAACTTATGGCGTCGGTTTCCCGACCATCATCGGCCAGGGCATGGTCCTGACCACGGCGGACAATGCTGCGGACACCCTCGACAGCGATGCCAGCACCAGCACCGGACTCACCATCACCACCGTGCTAACGGCCGGTGAAAATGATCCAACGTGGGACGCTGGCTATGTTTCATCGCTCGCCTCCTTGGGTGACTTCGTTTGGAGTGACCTCGACAAGGACGGCATCCAGGATGCGGGCGAACCCGGCATCCAGGGCGTGACCGTGACCTTGCTCAACAGCAGCGGCGTCGCCATCGGCAGCACCACCACGAATGGCGTCGGTTACTACAACTTCACCGATCTCCAGCCCGGCACTTATGCCGTGCAGTTCCCGACCGCTCTCGGCACCACGGCCACTCTCACCCAAGCCGGACAAGGCACGCAAGCCTCCGGCAGCGATGCAAACGTCGGCACGGGCAAAACCGCCAACGTCACGCTCAGCGCAGGCCAGAACTACCCCGACCTCGACGCGGGTTATGTCACGCCGTTGCTCGCCTCCATCGGCAACTTTGTCTGGAGCGATCTTGATCGCGATGGCGTGCAAGACGCTGGCGAACCCGGCATCCAGGGCCTGATCGTGACCTTGCTTAACAACACCGGCACCGCCATCGGCACAACGACAACAGACGCCACCGGCTACTACGCCTTCACGAATTTGCAGCCCGGCACCTATGCCGTGCAGTTCCCGCTGACCGCCGGTGCCAGCTCCGTGCTGACCGGCATTGATCTCGGTGGCAATGACACGCTTGATAGCGATGCCAGCGCGACCACTGGCAAGACCACTAACGTCACGCTCGCCGCTGGCGACAGCAACACCACGCTCGATGCGGGCTACAGCTCGCCGCTCGCCAGCCTCGGCAACTACGTCTGGAAGGATCTCGACAAAGACGGAACCCAGGACTCCGGCGAACCCGGCATCGCCGGTGTCGTCGTCACCTTGCTCAGCAGCAGCGGCACAGCCATCGGCAGCACCGCGACGGATGCCACGGGCTTCTACACCTTCACCGGACTCCAGCCTGGCACTTATTCGGTCGATTTCCCTGTCACGGTCGGCAGCCTTGCGCTCTCGCCGCTGGATGCCAGTGGCAATGACGCCACCGACAGCGATGCAAGCCTCACCACCGGCCAAACGGCCAACGTTGTGCTCGCCGCAGGCGACAACAACACGACGCTGGACGCGGGCTACTACGATCCGCTTGCCTCGCTTGGCAACTTCGTCTGGCGTGACCTTGATCGTGATGGCGTTCAAGACGCTGGCGAACCCGGCATCGAGAACGTGGTCGTCACACTTTACAACAGCAGCAACATTGCGATTGGCACGACCACGACCAATGCCCTTGGCTACTATGCCTTCACCGGTTTGCAGCCGGGCGACTACAGCGTTGGTTTCCCTGCATCACTCAATCCTGATTTGATCCTCACGCTTCCCGGCATTGGCATCGAAGGTCTGGACAGTGACGCCAATGTCACCACGGGCCGCACTGCCGCCGTGACGCTGGCGGCTGGAGACAACTACCCGGACCTCGACACCGGTTACTTCAGCCCGAAAGCCTCGCTGGGTAACTTCGTCTGGTTCGATCTGGATCGCGATGGTATCCAGGATGCCGGTGAGCCAGGTATCGAAAATGTGGTGGTCACGCTTTACAACAGCAGTGGCACCGCCATCGGCACGACCACCACTAATGCCGTGGGCTTCTACAGCTTCTGGGATCTCGATCCCGGCACCTACACAGTGGGAGTGCCTCCGACTTTGGCCGATGGTAAACTTCTCGGTGCCGCAGATCAGTTGGGCACTGATGCCACTGACAGCGATGGCAACCCGGCGACTGGCAGGACCGCCAACATCACTCTCGCGGCAGGTGAAAACAACATCACCGTGGACTTCGGCTTTATCAGCAACAAGGCAAGCCTCGGTGACTTCGTGTGGATGGACTTGAACCGCAACTTCCAACAGGACGCCAATGAGCCAGGCATCCAGGGCGTTGTCATCACCTTGTATGACAGTGGCGGCGCGCCCGTGGGCACGACCACTACCAACGGCCTCGGCTGGTATCAGTTCACCAACCTCGACGCTGGAACTTACAGTGTCGGTTTCCCCACGGCTTTGCCAAACAGTGCAGTTCTCACGGCTTCACTCCAGGGAGCCACCACCACCGACAGCAATCCGGTCACTTCCAATGGTCGCACGGCTTCGGTGACTCTCATCGCAGGTCAGCACAATCCAACCATCGACGCCGGCTATGTCTCGCCGCTTGCTTCGATTGGCGATTACGTCTGGAAAGACCTGGATCGAGATGGTTTCCAGGATGCGGGCGAGCCAGGCATCGATGGCGTCACTGTGAATCTCTACAACAACCTTGGCGTGCTAGTGGGCACCACCACGACCAACAGCGTAGGCTACTATCATTTCGGTGATCTTCAGCCAGGGACCTACAGCATCGGATTCCCGACCACGCTCGGGAACGGTTATGTGCTGACCACTCGCGACAACGCAGCGGACATCGCCGACAGCGATGCCAACATCGGCACTGGCCGGACGACAACGGTCGTGCTCACCTCCGGCCAGAACTACCCAGACTTCGATGCCGGCTACGTCTCGCCGTTTGCTTCACTCGGTGATTACGTCTGGCGCGATCTCGATAAGGATGGTGCCCAAGACATGGGTGAGCCTGGTATTCAGGGTGTTCCTGTCACCTTGCTGAGCAGCAGCGGCGTGGCCATCGGCAGCACGACGACTGACGCCACCGGGTATTACATCTTCACTGATCTCCAGCCCGGCACCTACGCCGTGCAGTTCCCAGCCAGCCTCAATGGCAGCGACCTCGTGCTGACTACCATCGATCAAGGCGCAGACTCTTCCGATAGCGATGCAAACACGACCACCGGCAAGACGATCAACGTCACACTCGCTGCCGCTGAGCACAATCCAACGCTCGACGCAGGCTACGTATCACCGCTCGCCTCGCTTGGTAATTACGTTTGGAGCGACACGGATCGTGATGGCGTTCAGGACTCCGGCGAACCTGGGATCCAGGGCGTCAGCGTCATCTTGCTGAACAGCAGCGGTGTCGCCATCGGCTCCACCTTGACCGATGCCAGCGGCTACTACGTCTTCACCGATCTCCAACCCGGCACCTATGCCATCCAGTTCCCGGCCAGCCTCAATGGGGGTGACCTTGTGCTCAGCACGCCTGATCAGGGTGGTAATGATGCAACGGATAGCGATGCCAATATCACGACGGGCAAGACCAACAATGTCACACTCGCTGCCGGTGCTAATGACCTCACGCTTGATGCGGGCTATCAGTCGCCGCTGGCGTCCCTCGGCAACTACGTGTGGCGCGACACCGACCGCGATGGTGTCCAAGACGCTGGTGAAGCAGGCATCCAAGGCGTGACCGTGAAGCTCATCGACAGCTTTGGCAACACCCTGGGCAGCACGACCACGGACGCTTCCGGCCTCTATCTCTTCTCCGACCTCCAGCCCGGCACCTACTCGGTCGAGTTCCCACTCACCGTCGGCAGCCTGGTTCTCTCGCCAGTGGATGCCGGTGGAAACGATGCTGCGGATAGCGATGCCAGCCTCACCACAGGTCGCACCAGTGCGGTCACTCTGCTCGCGGGTGAAAACAACCTCACGCTGGATGCAGGCTACTACTCACCATTCGCTGCCCTTGGTGATTTCGTCTGGCTCGATCTGGATCGCGACGGCCAGCAGGATGGCGGCGAGCCTGGCATCCAGGGCGTGATCGTCACCCTCTTTGATGACAATGGAGACGCCATCGGCACGACCACCACCGATGCCACCGGCTTCTACCACTTCACGGAGTTGCAACCCGGTGACTACAGCGTCGGATTCCCGCTGACCAGCGGAGTGAATATTCTCACCACTCGCGACAGTGGCTCTGATGGAAGTGACAGCGATGCAAGCACCACCACGGGCAGGACGATCAGCCTGACGCTGGCTGCGGGTGACAACGATCTCACTTGGGATGCTGGCTACTACTCACCACTCGCCAGCCTCGGCAACTTTGTTTGGGAGGACGTGAACAAGAACGGCGCACAGGACCTCAATGAACCCGGCATCGCTGGAGTCACGGTCACCCTGCTCAACAATGGTGGCACGGCCATTGGCACCACGGTCACGAATGCGACTGGCTACTACAGCTTCAGCGGTCTCCAGCCCGGAAGCTACTCGCTGCTATTCCCAACAGCGCTGAACAACAACTCCTACACGCTGACCGCTGCCAACAGTGGTGCCGTCACCACGGACAGTGATGCAAACACCAGCACGGGCCAGACTGCCTCGATCACTCTGGTCGCCGGTCAAAACGACCCAACCTGGGATGCAGGCTACATCTCTCCGAAGGCCTCCATCGGTGATTACGTGTGGTTCGATTTGAATCGAAACTTCCAGCAGGATGCCAACGAGCCAGGCATTGAAGGCGTCACCGTCGTGCTCTACAACAACTCGGGCACCGCGATAGGCACCACCACCACCAACGGGGTCGGCTACTACCACTTCGGCGATCTCGATCCGGGCACTTACAGTGTCGGCTTCCCGACCGAACTCGGCAATCTCGCCGTGCTGACCGCTTCGCTTCAGGGTGCAACTACGACCGACAGCGATCCTGTCGTCGCCACCGGGCGCACGGCCGCTGTCACGCTTGCTGCGGGTGAGCACAATCCAACCATCGACGCGGGATACATCTCGCCGCTGGCTTCCATCGGTGACTACGTCTGGAGTGATCTGGATCGTGATGGAGCGCAGGATTCTGGAGAGCCCGGCATCCAGGGCGTAACCGTCAATCTTTACAACAACCTCAATGTCCTCATTGGAACCACCACCACGAACAGCGTGGGCTACTATCACTTCGGCGATCTCCAGCCCGGCACCTACAGCATCGGGTTCCCAATCAATCTCGGCAACGGTCACGTGCTGACCTCGCTGGATGCCGCCGCAGATGGTCTCGATAGCGATGCAAACCTGACCACGGGCAAGACCACCACGGTCACACTTGTGGCTGGCCAAAACTATCCTGACTTCGATGCAGGCTACGTCTCGCCGCTCGCTTCTCTGGGTGACTATGTCTGGCGCGATCTCGACAAGGACGGACAGCAGGATGTCGGTGAGCCCGGCATCCAGGGTGTTGCCGTCCTGTTGCTCAACAGCAGCGGTGTCGCCATCGGCAGCACCACGACGGACGCTACTGGCTACTATGTCTTCACCGAGCTTCAGCCCGGCACGTATGCCATGCGGTTCCCAGCTTCTCTTGAAGGCGGCGATCTCGTCCTCACCACGATTGATCAAGGTGCAGACGCATCGGACAGCGATGCCAGCACAACCACGGGCAAGTCTATCAACGTCTCTCTCGCGGCTGCGGAGCACAATCCAACCATTGATGCAGGCTACGTCTCACCTCTCGCCTCACTCGGTAACTATGTGTGGACCGACACAGATCGCGATGGCGTGCAGGATTCAGGCGAACCCGGCATTCAGGGCGTTACCGTCACGCTGCTGAACAGCACGGGCACAGCCATCGGCACCACTTTGACGGATGCCGGCGGCTACTACGTCTTCACCGATCTCCAACCCGGCACCTACGCCGTGCAGTTCCCAGCCAGCCTCAATGGTGGCGACCTCGTACTCAGCACGCCTCTCCTTGGCGGTGATAATGCCAAGGACAGCGATGCCGACATCAGCACCGGCAAGACGATCAACGTCACGCTCACTGCTGGTGAGAACAACCTCACCCTCGACGCGGGTTACAACTCACCGCTCGCTTCGATCGGTGATTACATCTGGTTTGACGCCGACCGCAACGGCCAGCAGAACGGCGGCGAACCCGGCATCGAAGGCGTGACCGTCACTCTATTCAATAGCAGCAACGTTTCCATCGGCACCACCACCACAGATGCCACCGGCTTTTACCGCTTCACGGATCTCCAACCCGGCGACTACAGACTCGGCTTCCCACTTACCGTTGGCAGCAAGGTGCTCAGCCCTGTTGATGTCGGTTCTGACAGCAGCGACAGCGATGCTAACCTCACAACGGGCAGGACCATCGTCACCACTCTGGTGGCGGGTGAAAACGATCTCACTTGGGACGTCGGCTATTACTCGCCACTCGCGACGTTGGGTAATTACGTCTGGAAGGATCTCAACAAAAATGGCGTGCAGGATTCCGGTGAACCCGGCATTGAGAGCGTGGTCGTGACCTTGCTCAACAGCGCAGGCGCATCCATCGGCACCACCACCACGGATGCCACTGGCTTCTATCTCTTCACTGGTCTGCAACCCGGCGACTACGCCGTGCAATTCCCGACGACCATCGGCAATCTCGTCCTCACTGGCATCGATCAGGGTGGCAATGACACGCTCGATAGCGATGCCAATGCAACCACTGGCAAGACGATCAACGTCACCCTCGCCGCTGGTGACAATAACCTTACGCTCGATGCCGGCTTCTACAATCCGCTGGCCTCGCTCGGTGACTACGTCTGGATGGACCTCAATCGTAACGGTCAGCAGGATGGTGGCGAACCCGGCATCAAGAGTGTCGTGGTGAACCTCCTCAGCAGCACCGGCACCGTGATTGGCACAACCACGACCGACAGCACGGGCTACTACCTCTTCAATGATCTGCAGCCCGGCACCTACGCTGTGCAGTTCCCGATCACCCTTGTGGACGGCAGCGTCATCACCAGCGTCGATCAAGGCGCAGACGCCACCGACAACGACGCCAGCATCACCACCGGCAAGACGATCAACGTCACGCTTGCCGCGACCGAACACAATCCAACCATCGACGCAGGTTACGTGTCTCCGTTCGCCAGCATCGGTGACTTTGTTTGGAAGGATCTCGACCGCAATGGCCAGCAGGACGGCGGCGAACCCGGCATCGAGAACGTCATCGTCACACTCTATAACAACAGTGGTGTCGCCATCGGCACCACCACTACAGACGCCGTCGGTTACTACAGCTTCTACGGCCTGCAACCCGGCACCTACAGCGTCGGCTTCCCGCTGACCGTCGGCAGCAATGTGCTCAGCCCTGCAAACGTCGGCAACGACGCCAGCGACAGCGACGCGAGCCTCACCACCGGCCGCACCGCGAGCATCACCCTTGTGCAGGGTCAGAATGATCCGAACTGGGATGCAGGCTACTACTCGCCGCTCGCTTCCCTTGGCAACTTCGTCTGGGAAGACGTGAACAAGGACGGTCAACAGCAGTCCACTGAGCCAGGCATTGCCAATGTCACGGTCGTCTTGCTCAACAGCACCGGCACGCCGATTGGCACCACCGTCACTGACGGCACAGGCTACTACAGCTTCGTCGATCTCCAGCCCGGCACCTACGCCGTGCAGTTCCCAGTCTCGCTGAACAATGGCGGCTACACGCTGACCACGGCGACCACCGGAGCCAGCGCTACCGACAGCAATGCCAACGCGACCACTGGCATCACCGCCAATGTCACGCTCGTGGCCGGTCAGAATGATCCGACCATCGACGCGGGTTACATCACACCGCTCGCTTCTCTGGGTGACTTCGTCTGGATGGACCTCAACAAGGATGGCAAGCAGGACGCTGGCGAACCCGGCGTGGCTGGCGTGACCGTGAAGTTGCTCGACAATAGCAACGTCGAGATCGGCACCACGGTCACCGATGGCACCGGCTACTACCATTTCGCCGGCCTCACTCCGGGCAGCTACAAAGTGCAGTTCCCGCTGACGCTCGCCGACAGCTCCGTGCTCACCGTCGCCGATCAGGCCGCAGGTGATGACACGCTCGACAGCGATGCAAACACGACCACGGGCCGCACCATCGCTACCACGCTGGTCGCTGGTGAAAACGATCCAACGTGGGACGCAGGCTACTACTCGCCGCTCGCTGCCCTTGGCAATCGTGTCTGGCTCGACATCAACAAGGACGGCATCCAGGACGCCAACGAACCCGGCATCGCAGGCATCCCCGTCACGCTCTACAACAGCGCAGGTGCTGCAGTCGGTCACGACGTCACCGATGGCGAAGGCTACTACTGGTTCCTCGGTCTCCAGGCAGGCACCTACAGCGTCGGTTTCCCAACGGTGGTCAATGGAGTCAATCTGCTCACCGGTGCCGACCTCGGAACGGAAGCCACGGATAGTGATGCGAACATCACCACGGGCCGCACTGCCACCGTCACGCTCGCTGCGGGCGAAGTGAACTCGGATGTCGATGCAGGCTACTACTCACCGCTCGCTTCATTGGGTGACTACGTCTGGCTTGATCTCAATCGCGACGGTCAGCAACAATCCGGTGAACCCGGCATCGCCAATGTCATCGTCACTCTCTATGACGCCAATGGCGTGGCTGTCGGCATCGACGTCACCAACGGCGACGGCTATTACTCCTTCATCGACTTGCAACCCGGCGACTACAGCGTCGGCTTCCCCGCCAGCGTGCAGCCCGGATACGTGCTTACCAGCGCTGATCAGGGCGGCAATGACGCGAAGGATAGCGATGCCAACCCAGCCACCGGTCGCACCATCACCACGACCCTGGTCGCTGGCGAAAACGATCCAACATGGGATGCAGGCTACACCTCGCCCTTCGCATCGCTTGGTAACTTCGTCTGGCATGACCTCAATCGCGATGGCATCCAGCAGCCCGGCGAACCCGGCATCGTGGGCGTCGTCGTCACTCTCTACAACGCCCAAGGCACAGCCGTCGGCACCGACTCGACGGATGGCAATGGCTACTACTCATTCTATGACCTGCAGCCCGGTGAATACTATATCGGCGTGACCACTACGCTGAACGATGGCCTCACCGTCAGCCCGCAGGATCAAGGCACCGATGACACGCTCGATAGCGATGTCTCGCAGATCACGGGCCGCTCCGCTCTGACCACGCTTTCTGCGGGTGAAAATGATCCGACTTGGGATGTTGGCTACTACACACCGTTCGCCAGCATTGGTGATCGCGTCTGGCGTGACACCGACCGCGATGGCATCCAGGACAGCAACGAGCCCGGCATCTCTGGCATCCGAGTTACTTTGTATGACAGCACAGGCGTCGCCATCGGCACCGACATCACAGATGGTCTCGGCTACTACGGCTTCTATGATCTCCAGCCCGGCACCTACGGCTTGGGCTTCCCGACCGAACTCATCGACGGCGCATTGATCACCACCATTGATCAGGGGGCAAACGACGCCAGGGACAGCGATGTCAACGCCACCACCGGACGCACCGTCACCACAGTGCTCGTCGCTGGCGAGAACGACATGACTTGGGATGCTGGCTACATCAATCCTCCACTCAGCCTCGGCGACTTCGTCTGGCTTGATCAGGATCACGATGGTCTGCAAGACCTCGGTGAACCTGGCATTGCTCTTGCGAAGGTGGAACTGTTCTTCGCGAACATGACTCCGGCCCGCGATTATGAGGGTAACCTCGTCGTCTTCCAGACCACCGGCAGCAATGGTGAGTATTTCTTCACCAATCTCGCTCCTGGTGACTACATCGTTCGTGTCACCGCTCCAGCAGGTCTCGCACCTACCATCGGCGGCGTCGATCCTGACAACGACAACAACAAGGACAGCAACGGCGTGGAGATGCTCGGCGAAGATTTCGTGCAGTCCCTGCCGATCACGCTGCTGAACAACAGCGAGCCTGTGAACGACAGCGATGTCGATACCAACACGAATCGCACCCTCGACTTCGGCTTCTACTATCCGAAGTATGACCTCGCTTTCCGCAAGACGCTGGCTCCAGCACAGGCCAATCCAATCAAGGCAGGCAGCAAGGTGACCTTCAATATTGAAGTGTTCAATCAAGGCGACATTGCAGTGAACAACATCACGCTCGTTGATTACACCCCAGTTGGTCTTGTCCTCGACACCGCGCTCTCACCCAACTGGGTCGCACAGGTCAATGGCACAGCCACCGGTCTCATCATCAATCCTGTTGCTCCTGGCAGATCCGCCATGGTCAGCATCACCTACACCGTCGCACTGACGGCTGAAGGCAGCACTCTGCACAACTTCGCTGAAATCACCGGAGCCAAAGATCCTGACGGCGCGCTCATCGCCGATGTGGACAGCACGCCTGACAGCATCCCAGGCAATGACGGCCTCGTGGATGACGACGAACTCTACAACAACAACGGCGACGAAGACGACCATGATCAGGCCGACATCGTCATCCTGCCTCCGGGCGTCTGGGATATCGCTCTGCGCAAATCCTTGGCCACCACTCAGGCTCAGGCCGTGAATCCAGGCGACAACGTCTCGTTCAACGTCGAGGTCTTCAACCAAGGCACTGAAACAGCCTACAGCGTCCGCGTCGTCGATTACATCCCGGCGAACATGACGCTCAATGACCTGCGCTGGACCGCCGCCACCGGCAACACCGCGACGAGCTTGCTCAATCAGCCGCTGCAACCCGGCACCAGCGTGATCCTGCCGATCATCCTCAGGGTGAACAACAATGTCGTCGGTCCCCTCGACATCACGAACTTCGCTGAAGTGCAGTCCTTCCTCGATGTGAATGGCAATACGCGCCCTGACAGAGACAGCCTCGCCGACAACTCACCAACGAACGATGGCCCGTCCACCGATGACGCCATCAATAATGAGAACAGCGATCAGGACGACCATGACGGTGCTCTCGTGAAGGTGAACGCCCCGCTCGTGTTCGACCTCGCGCTGCGCAAGAAGCTTGCCGAAGGCCAGAGCAGCACCGTGGCACGCGGTGGTCTTGTGACCTTCGAGTTCGAAGTCTTCAACCAGGGCTCCATCACCGCGCAGAACGTGGTTCTCACCGACTACCTGCCGAACAGCCTCGCTCTCGAAGACGACAACTGGTTCAGCACCCTGCCAGGTCAGGTGGCCACGACCGTCTTTGGTCCGATCACTCCAGGCCAGTCCGTGCGCCTCACCTTGACCGCCCGCCTCAGTGCGAACGCCACGGCGAACGCAACCATCAACAACCGCGCCGAGATCAGCGCCGCGCAGACCGGCACCGGAGCCACCGCCATCGATGGTGACAGCACCATGGACAACAATCCGAACAACGATGGCGTGCCAACCAACGACGAAATCAATGGTGCCAATGGCGACCAGGATGACGCCGACTTTGCCACCTTCACAGTGCAGCCTCCGGGCATCTTCGACCTCGCCATGCGCAAGACGTTGGCCCTTGGTCAAGCCACCTCGGTGAATGCAGGCGACTTCGTCAGCTACACGATTGAGGTCTTCAATCAGGGCTCCGTCACGGCCAAATCCATCCAGGTCATCGACTACATCCCTGCTGGCATGACGCTGGCAGATGCGAACTGGATCGACAATGGCAACGGCACCGCCACGGGCAGCTTTGGCAGCATCTTCACCCTCGCTCCTGGAGCCAGCGTGCAGCTTCCGATCCGCCTGAAGGTCAGTAACAGCGTCACCGCGGGCCAATTGCGCAACGTCGCTGAAATCATCTCCGCTCGCGATGCCGATGGCAACGTGGTCGCTGACAACGACAGCGTGAACGACACCAACGGCACGAATGACGGCCTCATGACCGACAACGAGCTGAACAACGCCGCCTTTGATGAAGATGACAGCGACTTCGCCCTCGTCACCGTCAATGATCCAGGTCGCGTCGATCTCGCCCTGCGCAAGTCCTTGAAACCCGGCCAGGCCGGTGGTGTCCGCCCTGGCGACAAGGTCACATATCGCCTCGAAGTCTTCAACCAAGGCGTGCTGCCAGCCACCGACATCAAGGTGTGCGACTACGTCCCTGCGAACATGAACTTCGTTCCTGCTGACAACGTCTTCTGGACCAGCGAGCCAAACAACATCGTCTCCTGCACTGTGACGGGCCCGCTTGCACCGGGAGCCAGCGCCACGCTGGAGGTTACACTCACCGTCGGCAGCGCAGCCACGCCGAACAGCAGTGTGGTGAACTACGCTGAGATCTGCTCCTTCAAGGCCACTGGCCCGAATGGCGTGATCATCACCACCGACGCCGACAGCACTCCAGACAATGTCTTCGGCAACGACGGCCAGATGACCAACGACGCCATCAACAACGAGTCCTTTGACCAGGATGACTCGGACGGTGAAGCGGTGAACATCCTCGCGCCGAAGAAGGTTGATCTTTCCCTCCACAAGAAGCTGGCTCCCGGCCAGACCAACACGCCAGCTCCCGGTCAGAAGGTGATCTATGAAATCGAAGTCACCAATGACTGCGGTGAGCCTGTGAAGGACATCAAGATCAACGACTACGTCCCATCCGGTCTCACGCTCGCTCCTGAGTGCATCGACCAATGGACCAACGAAGGCGGTGGCACCATCAGCCAAGTCATCCCTGGCCCGCTAGCTCCTGGCGCCACTCAGACCGTGCAGGTAACCTTCGTCGTCGGTGACAACGTGCTCCCCGGCACCACGCTGAACAACTGCGCCGAAGTCGCTGCTGCCAAGAATGAGCAAGGCCAGGCCGTCACGGATGCAGACAGCACCTTCAATAACAACCATGGCGACAACGGCACCTGCTGCGGCCTCGTGGAAGAAGATGAAGACGACAACGACTGCGTGGACATCACCGTCAGCGCCGCCAACCGCTTCGACCTCGCGCTCCAGAAGCGTCTGGCTCCGAACCAGATCGGCAGCGTGCGCCCAGGTGATCTCGTGACCTTCTCCATCGAGGTCTTCAACCAAGGCAGCATCCCCGCCACGCAGATCGGCATCGTGGACATCATTCCTGCGGGCTTCACGCTCTCAGACAGCGCCTGGGTCTCCATGCCAAACAACATGGCCCTGCGCAGCATCGCCGGACCACTCCTCCCTGGCACCAGCAGCATCGTGAACATCACGCTGAAGGCTGGCACCACCACGGGCAACGCGCAGAACTTCGCCGAGATCTTCGCCGCACGGAATGGCACCACCAACGTGGCTGTCACCACCGATGTCGATGGTCCATTCGACGCCAATGCCGCCAACGAGGCCACCATCGTCGATGACGAACTCAACGGCGCTCTCGGCGATCATGACAGCGCTGACATCCAGCTTGTCGAAGTCCTCAGTGGCCCGACGCTCGGTGACCGCGTTTGGGAAGACCGCAATGCGAATGGCCTGCAAGATCCGAACGAGCAGGGCATTGGCGGCGTGACCGTCTATCTCCTCAATGGCAGCGGCACGCCGACCGGCCAGAGCACGACCACCGACGGCAGCGGATTCTATAGCTTCACCGGCCTCACGGCTGGCGACTACTGCGTCCAGTTCGGCCTTCCGCAGGGCTTCGCCTTCACCAAGGCGGAGCAGGGGACCAATGACAACATCGACAGCGATGCCGATGCCACGACCGGCCGCACACCGAAGACCACGCTCGACGCCACCGAAAGCGATGGTTCATGGGATGCAGGAATCTTCCGCCCATCCACCCTTGGCGGCACCGTCTGGAATGACAGCAACGACAATGGCATTCAGGACCCATCGGAAACAGGTCTCGATGAAGTGACCGTGACGCTGACGCTGCTGAATGGCACCGTCGTCGCCACCACCACGACCGAAGTCGATGGCAGCTACGAATTCACCAACCTGCCATCCGCCCTCTATCGCGTGAAGGTGAACACACCACCGACCAGCGCACCGGTTTCTTCCTCGAACACCGACCTTGCTGACAACAATCAGCCTGGCGATGACAACGGCAACCAGAACGGTGCAGGCGCACCGACCAAGAGCCCCGTCATCACCCTCAGCTACGGTGAGAGCGACAAGACCATCGGCTTTGGCTTCGTGCCGACCGTCGGTGTGGGTAACTTCGTGTTCATCGACCACAACGGCAACGGCGTGGGCGACGACGGCGAAGGCGTGGCAGGCGTCACCCTGCGTCTCTACAAGCAGGGCGACACCGTGGGCACCAGCACACCGGTGGCCACCACGACGAGCACCGCAGGGGGCAACTACCTGTTCAGCAACCTCAAGCCCGGCGCTTACTTCATCAACATCCCGGCCACCCAGTTCGCCACCGGCGCACCGCTGGCAGGGCGCAACTCCATCCCTGGATCAGGCATCGACAACGGCGTCGATGACCTCAGTGATGAAAACGGCATCGACGTCGCCAGCACCGCTGTCAGCGGCATCCACTCCATCGTGTTCACCCTCTCGCCAGGCACCGAACCGATCGACGCCACCAGCGAAGGCGGCAACCGTGCCGATCAGGACAACGCCAACGACGCCAACACCGACCTCACCATTGACTTCGGGTTCGTCGGCGCCAAAGCCTCCACGTTCAGCTACTGGCAGGCCATCAACGGCCTCAACGGTCAGAACGGCCCGACCCAAAACGGCGACACCGACACGTTCAACAACCTCGTCGAATACGCCCTTTGCCAAAACCCCGCCAGCGGCGTGCAGCCATCGCCAGCGTTCTGCGCACGGTTGAATGCCGGCACCAACCCTGCCGACGGCAAGGTGGAAGCGTTCTACACCCGCCGCGCAGGTGGTGGTCAGAGCGACATCACCTACACCCTCGAAGTTTTGAACGAGTTGAGTCAGTCACCGACCGGCTGGAGAGCTTCCACGCTCACTCCGACCATCACCGCCAACGGAGACGGCACCGAGAGGGTGTATTACCCAAGCCTCGAGCAGGATCCAGCATTCGCCGGAACCGATCACGGGTTCGTCCGTCTCAAGGTCAGCCTCACCGGCACACCGAATAGCGGCACCACCGAAGTGTTCGGCTGGACCAAGCGCGCGTTCCCCCTCCAGTGTGAAACGTTCTCCATGCCTTACCTGCAGAAAGAACTGTTCAGCGGCGTCGTGGACAGCATCAGCGGCAACACCATCAACGTCGCCACCTCCGCTGGCCTCGTCAGCCTCACCGGCGTCATCAACCCAGCCCAACCCTCGTTCCTCGAAGTCACCGACGGCGACAACGAAGGCCACCGCTTCGAGTTGAATGAAGCCGCCACCACGGCCACCACACTGAGCATTGAGGCCAGCAGCGCACGCAACACCCAGGCCACCCTCCCAGCCAGCCTGGTCGGCGACAAGGTCACCGTGCGCAACCACTGGACACTCAACAGCCTGTTCCCCAAGACCTACTTCGTCGCAGGTGCCACCAGCACAGCCGGGGATCGACTGATGTTCTTCAACCCAGCCAAGAACGACTACGACATTATCTTCATGACCACCGTCGCCGGACAGCGCCGCTGGGTCCTCGAAGGTGACACCACCCGGGCCGACGCGGGCACCCGCATCCTCAGCCCTGGTGAAGCCGGTGCGTTCTTCGTCCACCCACGCAACAGCCCGATCACCATGTCCTTCGTCGGCATCGTCCGCGCCAATGACTTCGCCGTGCCGCTTAAGGTTGGCACCAACTACATCGGCGGTGGCTGGCCCATCGACCAGAGCCCGAACGAGCGCCTCATGAGCGTAACGAACGGCTTCACCGGTGCTCGCAGTTCCACCAATGCCGACCGCTTCCAGTTGTGGAAGGGGGACATCGTGTTGCATGCCGAGGGGTATGAAACCCACTTCCTCTACAACTTTGGCGGCCTCACCCAATGGATCACCGATGGAAACGCCACGCTCACCAACGAGAACGACCTCAAACTGTTCAAAGCCATGCGCGGCGTCGTGTTCACCAGCAGACTGGGCAAAGCCAACTACGTCATGCCAAACCCCTGGACACCCTAAAAAGTAACCGAACCGTTCCCCCGCCCTGGCTGGACTCCAAACACAGCTCCAGCCCATGGCACAGGGACGGCTCCCACACGGAAAACCCCCGCCAATCTCTTTGACCACGCCAGACCTTAAGGTTATAATTATAATAACTGCAATGAAAACAACACACGCTTCAACACTCTCTTCCGCTGCCGCCAAGCTCGCTTCCCTCGCAGCTCTCCTCCTAGCTTTCCTCCCAGGTTCCTCCAGCGCCACCACCATCAACTGGGGCACCTATATCAGCCCCAGCAGCTACCTCTTCGACTCCACCGGTGCCAACCTCAATGACGACTACGTCTTCGAACTCGGCACCTTCGGCTCATTCACTCCCACCCAAGCCAACATGTCCACCTGGCTCGCCAACTGGAAGGTTTTTGACCGTGCGCTCGCTCCATCCGGCAGTGGTTGGAACTCCGCCGCTGGCGTTGTCGCCCGCAGCGCGACAGCTACGGAAATCATAACGGCTCCGACTGATTTGCTGTACGATTCAGTTTCAAGTAACGCATCCCTCCCTCCGTTCGTCTTCAACCAAGGCGAGCAGGCTTACATCTGGGTTTACAACGACACGTTTGGCAATCTCAGCCCCACGCCCAGCTACAATGCTGCACTGAATTGGGCCTTGGTCACCAACGGTCTGGGAGACGGCAACCCTTCGGACGACTGGCTCTTCCCGGCTCCCTCGGGGCACGTCTCCACCACCCTCGACTGGCGTATCGAAGACGCTACTGCCAGTCCCTTCGGAGGGCTTAATGACTCGCAATATGCAGGTGACTTTAGCAGCACACCGGGTGCCTTTGTCCTCCAGACCCACACGGCTCCTGTGCCGGAGCCCTCTTCAGCATTGCTCCTCGCTTGCACTGGGTTGGGAATCCTTCTGCGCCGCCGCAGGCACACTTGAACTGAATTTAAATGCTGAACTCACTCATTCAGCGACTCGACGCCACTGGCAGCCCGCTCGGAACTTTCTCCGGGATGCTTTAATCGTATTAGCCACCATTGAACGAATCAAGGAAAGCAGCAATCGGCACGTGATCCTCGGGGAGAATGTTCATTGCCGCAGCAATGGATCAAGCGGCGGCAGAGTCGAGTCGTCGCCGCCTTCCAGGGTTTCGGCGACCTGATCCATGAATTGGTCATAGAATAGCAGCACTTCATCGAGCGTGAGCGAGCCGCCATGGTGCATGTAGGGGGCGGTGTGTTTGAGATTGCGCAACGTGGGGGTGGGGAACTCGTGCCGATTCGTCGCGCTGTCGCGCAGGCCGATAGCGTGGAGCCTATAGTCGGAGAGCATGGGGCCGTTGTGGCAGAGAGTGTATTTTGCTTTTTGGAAGACCTGCATCCCATGCTGCTGGGCGGGTGTCATGGCGGATTTAGCACCCCGCATGAAGCGGTCGAAAGGCGTGTCGGGCCTACCGGAACGATGTCCGCGAGTTCATGCGGTTCGCAGGCATTCACCAAGCAGAAGAATTTCGCCTGGTGAAACGGTCGCATCTAATTGCATGGCGCAAGCAGCTTGAGACACGAACATTGGAAGCGTCCACGGTGCGCCGCAAACTTTCTGCGGTATGCCTTCCTCCCATGTCCCAAACATCCCCTTCCCGACGATCACGGGCCAAGGTTTCCAGCTCTGCACCGGCCATCCGCTCAGGAACCAGTCGTCCGGCCATGTGGCGGGTGCTGGAGATCCACAAGATCATCCGCACAGGCAAATTCCCCAACTGCTCCACCCTGGCAAAGGAGATCGAGGTGACGCCCAAGACCATCCAGCGGGACGTGAGCTTCATGCGGGACCAACTGGGATTGCCGCTGGAGTATGACCCGCTCAAGCACGGCTACCATTACACACAGGAGGTGCATGAGTTCCCCATGCTCCATCTGTCCCGGAATGATTTGGTGGCCCTGTTCCTTGCACGGCATGCGCTAGAACCACTGCGGGGAACACGCCTGGAACGCATGCTGACCGAGAGCTTCAGCAAGATTGCGGATGCCTGCCCTGGGGAGATTTCCATCGAGTGGCATGAACTTGACGAGGCCTTTTCGGTGAAGGCTTCGGGGGTATTGCCAGCGGATGTGACGCTGTTTGGCGATCTGCTTGATGCCGTACGGGCCTCTCGGGAGGTGAGTTTTGATTATCACAAACTCACCGGCAGCAAGCCCGAGCAGCGCACGGTGCATCCGTATCACGTGGGCCAGATCGAACACGGTTGGTATTTACTGGCCTACGACCCGGCACGGAAAGCCGTACGTACCTTTGCCCTGCAACGCATCACGAACCTGAGCCTGCTGAAGACGAAGTTCGAGCGTGATCCGCGATTCAATGCAAGGGATCATCTGGGTGGTGGCTTTGGCGTATGGAGCTATGCTGGCGAGGAGAAGCGCACACATGAGGTTCACATCCGCTTTGAAGGCTACGCCGCCCGCGTGGTGGCAGAGCGCCAGTGGCACTCGACCCAAGCGATACGGAAGCTGAAACCCGATGGCAGCGTGATCGAGTTTCAGGCGGACCTGTCCGGCCTAGAGGAAATCACCCGCTGGGTGCTGAGCTGGGGTAGCAAGGCGAAGGTGCTGGGACCGCCGGAACTGAGGCAGCGGGTTCAAGAGGAACTGGCTGGGATGATGAAGACCTGAGACCCACGCACTCACTTTCTCAGCAGAAAACGTAGCGAGATTGACCGAATGCTCCGATAGACCAAGACACTGCTAGGAAATTCACACTCAACTTCTAACCTCCTTGATGACAAATCAAATTCATATAGACCGGTTGAAACAAGGAGTGGAATATTGGAACAACTGGAGAGCTATGCTCAAGCGAGGGCGCATAGATTTGTTCGACCCACCGCCGAATCCTGTGATCTTGAAGAGCGCGGTATTAGTTGGTGCTCAGCTTGCCCATGTTGATTTTTCCTCGGTAAACCTTGAGTTCACCGATTTGTCATCCGCAGATCTTACTGGTGCTGATTTTAGAAATGCAATTTTGGAAAGCGTTATTTTTCGCTCTGCTATTCTTCTAAACGCCAAGTTTAGCGGTGCCGTTTTAAGAGGGGCTGATTTTACTAGTGCGGATCTCACAAATGCTGACTTTTGGAGAAATGACTTTACGAATGCGAATTTGCAAGGAGCCGACCTTCGCACCAAAAATCTCGTAAATTCTGTTCTTTGGGGGACCAATCTTGCTGATACTAACCTTTCAGGTGTGGACCTGAGCGGAAAAAATCTCGTGGAAACGAACCTCGCGGGTGCTGACCTCAGCAATGCCAATCTCTCGGGCGTGGATCTTAGTGGGAAGAAACTCACCGGTACAATTCTCGCAGGCGCTAATCTCACCGCATCCAACCTCTCAGGTGTGAATCTCAGCGGGAAGAATCTCGCACGAGCAATTTTGACCGGAGCCAATCTTGCTGGAGTTAAACTCGCCGGGGCCAACTTTACTGACGCTAATCTTTCAGGCGTGGACCTTAGTGGAAAAGAGCTCGCTGGGACGAATCTGGCGGGTGCTGATCTCAACAAAGCTAATCTCTCAGGTGCTGACCTCGGCGGCAAGGATTTCACAGGAACCAATTTTGCAGGCGCTGATCTCAACAAAGCCAACCTGTCAGGTGTGGACCTCAGTGAGAAGGATCTCACCCGGACAATTTTGGCTGGAGCTAATCTTGCTGGGGTTAAACTCGCCGGAGCCAATCTTGCTGATGTCGATCTCTCAAACACCGACTTGGGCAACAATGATCTCGCACGCGCAATTTTGACTGGAGCCAATCTTGCTGGAGTTAAACTCGCCGGGGCCAACTTTACTGACGCTAATCTTTCAGGCGTGGACCTTAGTGGAAAAGAGCTCGCTGGGACGAATCTGGCGGGTGCTGATCTCACCCAAGCCAACCTCTCGGGCGCGGACCTTAGTGGCATGGATCTCGCACGAGCAATTTTGACTGGTGTTGATTTTGCCAACGCCAACCTCTCAGGCGTGGATCTCGGTAGGAAGGATCTCACACGAACAAATTTGGCTGGAGCAACTCTTTTTGAGACTAACCTCGCAGGTGCCAATCTCTTTAAAGCCAACCTCTCAGCTGCTGACCTCAGTGGTAAGGATCTGACTCAAACCAACTTCAGCGGAGCTGACCTTGCCGGGTCAAATTTTACCAATGCCAATCTTGCTAATGCAAAACTTGCGGGTGCAAACCTCACAGGCACTGACATTACGAAGGCAAAGAGCCTCGATAGCGCGGATTTGAGAGACGTAAAAATGACCGATTTTGAACGAGAACACCTCAGAATCTATTGGAAGACACAAGGGCTATAAAGCCGTGGAAGAGGTTGGGAATTTGTGTGAAGAAATCAATCTGCCTCCATGATTTTCTATGCAGCGACCGTGATCAGAATACCCAACTCGTCACCCACAATCCGGCATGCTTCCTTCTCGAACCGTGACAAGTCACCCCAATCGTCGGAGCATCCGAGGTTCACGTGCCCCGACCCAGGGTAACAACCGAGGAAGTGAGAACCAGAATTGTTGTCAGGAGTCCGGAGATTGTTTGCTTCAGCAGCGACCACATAAGATAGTTTATTTTCCGACTTTCTGAATACGACAAGCATGTGGTCGCACTGAATGATTCCCCGGCATTCCACCCTGGTCAACAGCTCCAGCTTGTATGGTCCGCCGTCATAACTCCGGACGAGTTGTGCGTCACTTACCACCGGGAAATAATTTCGTGGTGGTTCCTGTTGATCCGACGGGGCATCTACAGTTGCGAGAGTTTCTGGTGATTCGCAGGACAGAATCCCGAAGGCTGGTCCCTTTGGCACTTGTTCCAAGTCGTTGGTCTCAAGGTAAATTTGGAGCGCCTGCGACATCTCTTTGCAGCCTGCGTTAAACAATTCTAGATTAGCCTCGGTTGCCATGAAGGGGCGGACGTGTTCGCACACGAAACGCCCGTCGTTCCACTCGAGGGTGTAAACGAACTTGTTTCCGTCCTTCTTAAGGTGGGCAAACCATGAACCGTCGGGAGCCGTGCTCGCAGTTTCTTTTAGTGTAAGTAGAAACCTCGTATAGTCAGCGAGGTTGGGAAAAAATGTCTCGGGCAAATCGAATTTCATGGAGTGGAAGACTGGCAGTGGATTTGATTATCAACCAGCTAACCGCAGAGCAGATAGCTCGCAGCGATGCTCTCGACTCCTAAACGAGAACAGCTAGCGAACAAGCACCTTTTCCTGTGTCCACTATGACTAGAAGTCGAGCGAGGCCTTGCTGTAGCAGATAATCTGGCCGTGGTCAGCCCCCGCCCTCGCAACTCAGAAATCGTCAGGTCGAGTTTGAAGCGTGTATCGAAATAATCTGGGGACATCAGGGAGTTGGAGAAGTGGGTGTTCATGCTTCCATCATCTCGGCACGGGCATCAAGCCTTTGCGAGATCTCGACCGATAGTGCTTCGAGCAGTTCCCGCTGCTCATCCTGGGTGAGTTTAGTGAGCACATGATCAAGCAGGGTGGTGGTGGAGCGAATGAATTCACGGGAATCTCGTTTCATGAGGATGTTTGGGCATTTACCACGTGGGGTGGGACATTGGCAGGGGGATGGCATTTTCATTCATTTCAAATCATCCTCGCCTTTTCGACCCGCAGCACGTCCAGCGTGTAGCCCGCGCCATTGTCGAACGGCTTCACGTCCCCTGTTACCTGAACAACGGGGTAACGGATGGTGTTCAAACCGTACAAACGGTAGGCGGCGGCAAAAATTTCGCACTCCACAATGCCAGTTCGGTCGCAGATGGAGATGAACTTCATGGGCTGGCCGTTCTGCTGCAAGTGGGATCGGCTAACGATGATGAGGCCGCAGACGGTGACACGTTGATTGGGGTAGCAGTGCAGTTCGGCAATCGGGCAGTAGGTATGCCACGCGACTTGCGGGTGCAGGTCCAAAGGATGGCCGTTGACGGTGTAGCCGAAGAGTTCAAGCTCATCTTGGAGCATCTGCAGCAGGGTCGGTTCCTCGCGGAAGGTGGCCCGAATGTCGTCCTCTCGGGCATCCCGGAAAAGCCAGTCGGCTCCGGCGTTCACATCCCGAGAACTGTGCATACAGCGCCAGAACTGCTCTGTACGCCCTCCCCCAAGTGAATCAAAGGCACCGGCACGGATGAGGTTCAGCGCCTCCGTGCCTTCAGGGCGGACACGTTCGCAGAAATCACGGATGCTGGCAAAGGGTGAACAGGCAACTTCGGCTCGCCAACGGGCCAGGGTGGCTTCACCCAGGTCTTTGATGGCTCGTATTGGCAGGCGTATCGCTTTGCCCATGGGGGTTGCAGGCGTACCTTGTGGGACAGTGGAACACTCGACGGTGAAACCATTGGAAGGCACATTCACATCCGGCGAGTGGAATCCAATCCCAAGACGGCGGCATTCAAGGGTGTAAACCAAAGGGGAGTAGAACCCCTTGCCATTCGTGAGCACCCCAGCCATGAACTCGGCTGGGTGGTAGTGCTTGGCGTAGGCTCCTTGATACGCCTCGACGGCGTAGGCTGTGCTATGAGCACGACAGAAGGCGTATCCTTGGAACCCGGCCACCAGATCCCAGACGTAGGCGATGCTGCGGGCATCACGTCGGCGTTCCTTTGCCGCCTGCATGAACTCAGCCTTCACTTCATTGATCTTGGCACGGTCCTGTTTGACCAAGGCACGGCGTAGCACATCCGCACGACCAGGGGGCAGTCCCGCGAATGCCTCACATATTTGCAGGATGTGTTCTTCATACGCCACAACGCCAAAGGTGCTCCGCAACACAGGAGCCAGGCTGTCGTGCGTATAGTCCACGGGTTCCAGGCCCTGAGCACGTCGAGCAAATTGTGCTTTTTTGAGGCCATTGGCAGCACCGGGACGAATGACGGAAACAATCGCCACGAGGCGGTCGATGTCTCGGACGTCGGCCATGCAGGCGAGGCTGGTCATGGCAGGGCTTTCAATATGGTGAACACCACGTGCATTGCCGGTGGCGATCATGTGCCAGATGCCCGGATCACTCCAAGGCTCGATGGGCTCAGTGCGAACAGGTTGCTCTGTGCATCCTTGCAGGCCGACTTCGAGAGATTGCAGATCCAAGGCCTTCCCCTGCGAACCCAAGGTGATCTGCGTATCCCGCAAAACAGCAAGCCCCCCCTGAGCAAGGATGTCGAGCTTGATCAAGCCGACTGCTTCCACAGCATCCATATCGAAATGGGTGGTGGGCCAGCCTTTGGAACTGATGAACGTGGGCGTTTGATCACGAATCGGGTCACGCGAAAGCACAACACCACATGGGTGCATCTTGGCGTATCGGGGAACACCATCCAGCATCCCCGCCATGAGCAATGCTGTACGTAATGGCTCCTCCTGCCATGCAGTATGATCGCACTCACGCGAGAGGGCAACGGCATCGGCAACATGTCGGGCATCTGTCCAAGGCATGTGCTCGGTGAGGCGGCGGATCTCATTTTCAGCCACACCAAGCACTTTGGCGACGTCGCCAAAAGCGGAGCGCGCTTGGAAGGTGTTGAACCCTCCGACGATGGCAGCATGTTCGGGTCCGTAACGGTCGAGCAGTAGCCTTACCACATCGTCCTTACGATCATGGGCAAAGTCGATGTCGATGTCCGGCAGTTTTTGCAATGCCATCCGATCGCGGTTGAGGAAGCGTTTGAAATAAAGCTCGAACCGGATCGGGCAGACGTTGCTGATGCCAAGAGCGTAGCAGACGAGAGAATCGGCAGCACTTCCACGGGTGATCCAGCCGATCCCCTGCCCTGCACATTCCTGAAGCAGGTGCCACACGGTGAGAAAGTATTCCTCGTATCCGACTTCGGCGATGATCGAAAGCTCCTCACGCAGCTGCGCTTCATGCTGTCTGGCCTTGATTCCATAGCGACGATTCAGCCCGTCATGAGCCAGCTGATACAGCATGGCCGCAGGCGTGCTCCCATCAACAGGCGTATAGCGAGGAAAACGCAGCGTCTTAAAGTCGAAGGCAAAATCACATTGATCAACGACTTCACGCGCAGCCTGCAGGGCAGCGGACGAATAGCGCTCGCCCCATTGGCCGGGTGGATGAAAGGCGAAATCACCACGCCTCTTTTTCGCATGCTTCTCATGCAGAAGGGTGAGCGTCTTCATGCTCTGCACGATGTCGAAAAACACTTTGTCTTCTGGTTTGTGATAACGGATTTCTGGCAAGACCACATCGGCGGAATCGGCAGGAATGATGATCAAGCCTTCGCGATGCGTATTGAGTTGGGCCAGGCTGATGCAGGCATCGTTGTTGAAGGAAAGCAGACGGCAGAGGTTCTGGTAGCCGCGCACATTCTGCACATAGGCGAGCAGAGATTGTTTATTGCAGCACAACTCGGCTCCGATGATTGGCTTGATACCGGCAGCGGTTGCTGCTTGGAAAAATGGCACGGCAGCGTGCAGATTCCTGTCGGTGATCGCCACGGCAGGCATGTCGTATGCAACCGCCGCTTCAATGATCGCGGGAATGGTGAGCGTAGAGT
>NZ_JBGANL010000142.1:0-3774 GCF_044222345.1 Prosthecobacter sp. | reverse complement strand
GGAAGCCATCGAGAACATCGACATCGGCGGCCCGTCCATGCTGCGCAGCGCGGCGAAGAACCACCGCTGGGTGACCGTGATCACGGATCCCGCCGATTACAGCATCGTGCTGGAAGAGATGAAGGAGCACGCCGGAGACACCACCCTGGGCACCCGCGAGCGCCTAGCCTGCAAGGTCTTCCAGCGCACCGGGGCGTATGATACCGCCATCGCCGCCTACCTGAACAAGGAGCAGACCACGCAGAAGACCTTCAACCTCAGCCTGCCTCTCTACGCCGAGCTGCGCTACGGTGACAACCCGCACCAGAAGACCTCCCTCTACGGCAACTTCGGCGACTACTTCGTGAAGCTGCACGGCAAGGACCTCAGCTACACCAACGTGCTGGACATCCACGCGGCGGCCGAGATCGCCCTGGAGTTCCGCCGCCCCACTGTGGCCATTCTCAAGCACACCAATCCCTGCGGCGTGGGCTGTGCGGATGAAGATCTGCGCGAAGCCTGGCAGAAGGCGTTTGAAACGGACAAGCAGGCCCCCTTTGGCGGCGTCATCGTGGTGAATCGCAGCATGACGCTCGGTCTCGCCCGCATCATCTCGGAGATTTTTACCGATGTGATCATCGCCCCGGATTTCGATGCAGACGCCCGCGCATTGCTGCAGAAGAAAAAGAACCTGCGTCTCATCCAGATGCTGCCCGGCGTGGCCGAAGCTCTGACCGAGCCGACCATCCGCTCCGCCCCTGGCGGTGTGATGGTGATGGACAGCGACTCCCGCGCCCTGGGCCTGGACGATCTGGAATCCAAGGTGAAAACCATTCGCCCACCAACCCGCGACGAACTGGAAGCCATGCGCTTCGGCTGGCGCGTGGTGAAGCACGTGAAGTCCAACGCCATCGTCTTCGCCACCAGCGACCGCACACTGGCCATCGGCGCCGGTCAGATGAGCCGCGTGGACTCCTGCCGCATCGCCATCTGGAAGGCCAAGGAAGCCGGGCTTTCCCTCAAGGGCTGCATCGTCGCCTCAGACGCCATGTTCCCCTTCCCTGACGGCCTGATCGCCGCTGCCGAAGCCGGAGCCACGGCCGCCATCCAGCCCGGAGGCTCCGTGAAGGATGCCGAGGTCATTGCGGCTGCCGATGAGCACAAAATGGCCATGTGCTTCACCGGCGTGCGCCACTTCCTGCACTAGGATTGAGACGTGTAAAAGGTGGCCAGCCCACTCAGGTTTAACTATTTAGATACGATGAATAGTTAAGCCATCTTAATCAAGCAGCGTCAGCACCGCCAGCCCTCGGGACTGCGCGCTGTATTTTGCCTCTTGTGCGGACGCTGCTCCCGTCCATGCCTACGCCCCATGATTTTCGCCTACTACCTGCACGACCTCAGCCCGTTTGTGATCAAGTTCACAGACAAGATTGCCATTCATTGGTATGGCCTCGCGTATGTGCTGGGATTCTACCTCACCTACCGGGTGATGCACTTTCTGGCAAAGCGGGGGCTGTCTGAGATCAAGCCGGCGGCGGTGGCGGATTTCATCACGCTGGTGTCGCTCTTTGGCCTCGTGCTGGGCGGGCGGCTGGGCTACATGCTGCTGTACAACTTTGACGAGTTCATCCATGCGCCGTGGACGTTCTTCCTGCTGAATCAGGGTGGCATGGCCAGCCATGGCGGCATTGCAGGCACGACGCTGTTCTGCGGCTGGTATGCTTGGAAGCACAAGATCTCCTGGGCCGGCATTGGCGACTCCATCGTCTGCGGTGCGCCGCTGGGCATCTTTCTGGGCCGCATCGCGAACTTCATCAATGGCGAGCTGTTTGGTCATGTGACCAGCGTGTCGTGGGCAGTGAAGTTTCCGACGGAGCTGCTGCATGAGGATTTCGTCAAGCAGGGCGGGGATTCAGCGTTGAGCCATGAGGTCTGGCAGCGCGGCCTGCAGCACAGCCCGGACATCATTGCCTACTTTGAGAAGTTTCGTGGCGGCCGTGCGGAGCTGGAGCAGATACTGCACCCTCGCCACCCCTCCCAGCTTTATGAGGCGTTTGGCGAGGGACTGCTGCTCAGCGCCATCCTGATCTTCATCCGCCTGCGCTTCCCCCGGCTGCGCCAGGGCATCATCGCCGGGCTGTTCTTCATCCTCTATGCGATCGCCCGCATTGCACTGGAGTATGTACGGCAGCCGGACAGTGGCTCCGAGATGATCATGGGCCTGACCAAGGGGCAGTTTTTCTCCACCTTCATGTTCATCGTCGGTGGTCTTTTCATCGGCTACGGACTGATCTGGGGCAAGAGCCCGCCCGGACCCGAAGCGGCCAAGGCCTGATTTTTAACCTTCCGCATACAAAAGCGGAACTCGGTGGCGTTAGGGTGGTCGTATAGTACCTTGCTCACGCATGGAAACCGCCTTTGACTGGAAAAGCACGTTTGACCACCTAGCTCCGCAGCTGGTGCTGTATGCGCGCCAACTGGTCGATTCAAAAGCCGACGCCGAAGACGTGGTCCAGCAGGCCTTTGTGCGCTGGTGGCGGCGCTTTCCAGAGGGAGACTCCGCCCACATCCCCCTGCTTTACGCCGCCGTCCGCACCATCGCCCTGGATCAGCGCCGCTCCGACCACCGCCGGGTGAACCGGGAGGCGAAGTCTGAGATCGCGGTGGCAGGGGAAAACGCGCCCGCCTTTGACCCCAAGCCCGAACATAAAGAGACCGCCGCCATCGTGGACAAGGCGCTGCAGACCCTTCCCGAAGATCAGCGCGAAGTCATCACGCTGAAGCTCTGGGGCGACCTCACCTTTAACGAAATCGCCGCCATGACCGGCAGCTCGATCAACACCATCGCCGGTCGTTACCGCTACGCGCTGCAGGCGCTGCATAAGAAGCTCGGACATCTGCGCGCCGATCTGCTCGGTGAATCCCCCTCTCCCGCCATCAACATCCTACCCTTTTCACCCACCACGGAGGCCATGTCATGAACAACGAAATCAATGAACAAGAACTCGAAAACCTGCTGCGCGGTCTCGCGCCAGCAGCAGCCTCCCCTGCCCTGGTGCAGCGGGTGGATGATGAACTGAAACTGGACATGAGCTGGCTCAGCACCAGCCAGCGGAAACCCCATCGCCAACCGCGCTGGCTAATGTCAGCCGGCTGGGCCGCCATGGGTGCCGCCGCAGCCTTCGCCGTGATGAGCTACCTGCCAGTGCAGCATTCCCAAGGCGGTGCCGCCGCTCTGGCCGCTGCCCCAGCCACCATTCGTGAATGGGATGACGAGCATGGCAACAGCATCCACCGTGGCCGCAGCCTCAATGATGACAAGCTCGCGCTCGTTGTGTCCCGCGAACTCGGAACCTGGGTGGATCCCCGCTACAGCTCACAGATGACCGTGGACATCTCCAGCCGTCAGCAGCTCCTGCAGCCTGTCTCTTTCAGATAAGCAAGGCTCCCAACCAGCCTCGCCACCTCCTCCCCACCATGAAACTGCCACACACATTCCTCATCGCCTGTCTCGGCGCTGCACCGCTGTGTGCGCAGCAGGTGGAGCCGAAAAACGAAGCCCCCAAGCCTGCCACCACCGAAGGGTCAGGTGCCAATGCCGGGGCGAAAACCGAGGGGCAGCCGCGCCATCGTCACCCTTATGCGAATGCCCAGCCCCAGCCGGAGCAGAAGCCGGTGGCCTACCTCGGTCTGCTCACCCGCGAGGTGCCGCCGGAGCTGCGGGCGCAGTTTTCCCTGCCGGAAGGCTTTGGCCTGCTGGTGGATGAAGTGCTGCCGGACTCTCCCGCCAAG
>NZ_JBGANL010000141.1:2270-3818 GCF_044222345.1 Prosthecobacter sp. | reverse complement strand
CTCCGCCATCATCGTTCCTTTTGGCCTCATCGTTGACGGGGGCCTCGAAGGCTCCGTCTCCACTGTGGTGCCATGCGCCGGTGGCCATGCTGGCAAGTTCAGCGTCAAGCTCTCGGCTTCACCCGGCACCGTCAATCTCGGCACGCGTCTGGTGATCACCGCCGATGGCTCTTGCAAAGCTGACGACGGCACCGCTGGCAATATCCAGGTGGCCGAGGCCATGGAGACAGGCACCGCAGGGGAGCTTGTGGAAGCCGTGCTGATCCGCCCCGTCACCGTCGGGCCGGAAACCATCGACGATGGCAGCGTCACGGCGAACAAGCTCGCCAGCAATGCGGTCACGACGGCCAAGATCAACGACAGCAGTGTGACAGCGGCCAAGCTCGCTGATGCGGTGGCGGACAAGATTGCCTCCACCACGGTCGCGGTCGCGAACACTGGCACGCCTGATGGAGTGGCGCATGTCACCGGCCAAGTGCAGGACGCCCAGGGCAATTCGCTCGCGGGCCGTTTCATCATCACCCTGTGGCTTGCCACCAGCGGTGCATGGGCTGCGCCAGCGGATCTCGGCACCCTGACTGCGAAGACAAATTCGCTACTCCTCAAAGAGGACACCGACGACGCCTTCGCCCGCATCCTCACCCATAGCGACGGCTCATGGGGCGCGGATCTCGACACCGTGACAGACGGCACCATCCACGCGCATGCCGTGGTCTCCGGCCTCGCTGTCACCGCCAACGCTGCCATCACCGGCAACTAAACCCCACGCTTCATTCTAACCTCAATTAATCACCATTATGGGATCTTCAGCAGCCACACGTAACAACCACCTGAGCAACTACGCCTTCGGCATCGCCCAGGACCTGACCAGCGCTCTTGCGCGCTTTTTCTCCCCGCTCGTCGCCACCGGCACCAGCAGCGGGCAATACAAGAAGTTCGATGATAAGAACGCCTTCCAAGTCTATGACACCCTGCGTGCCATCGGCGGCGAGAACAGGCTGATCGAATTCGCGGCCAGCGATCCGCACTTCAACTGCCAGCCACGCGGCCTAGCCATCGGCATTGATGATGCGGAGCGAAACAAGGCAGGCCCGGAAGGGCAGACGCAGCTCGAAGAAGCCAAGGTGAAGACGCTGGTTTCGACCACGGTGCTGAGCGATGAAAAAACCGTCTTTGATGCCGTGCTCAATGGCGTCTCGCCAGCAGCTGGCAAGGGCAACTGGTCGAGCGATGATGTCGATCCCGTCGATGAAATCGACGCGCTGATCGAAAAGATCGCCACGGCCACGGGCCTCATGCCAAACCGCGCTGTCTTTGGGCTCGGCGCCTGGCGTGTGTTTCGCAATCATCCGAAGGTCAAAGCGCGCCAGCCTGGTGCGACTCTGATCGGCGTCACAACGCAGGACGCAGCACGCATGGTGCTGAATCCCGGCATCGACATCCGCGTCGGTCTGCTTTCACGCGACACGAAGAAATTCGGCGCTGCCGCCAACAAAGTGAACCTGATCGGAGGCCAGGTGGTTCTCTTCTACAACCAGGACAACCCCA
>NZ_JBGANL010000141.1:0-2207 GCF_044222345.1 Prosthecobacter sp. | reverse complement strand
GCAGGTGCCATCGACGCGGTCATGCAATACCGCGATGAAGGCCGCAACAGCGACATGTTCAAGACGAACTGGGAAGATGATAACGAAGTCATCTCCACGCTGCTCGCCGAACGCATCGAGCTGAGCTGATCAGCCGCGATTCATTCGCCCTCGGGCGCGGCGGTGCTGAGCCGCCGCGCCTTTTTTAAAGTCTCTCAATCGCTTCTCAATTCACCGTCATGGCTTGGATCACACCCACCGAAGAGCACATCCTCACCCGCGTCGCAGGGCCGGAGCTGGATGCGTTTCGCTCGGCGGCGCTCGGCACCGACCAGCCTGATCCGGTGGCCTCTCAAATCACCATCGTGGTGGACTTCATGCGCGGCTACATCGCCCGCTGTCCGAACGTGGACATGACGACGAAAGAAGCAGGCACCATCCCGGCCAGCGGGCTGCATGCTTTCCTCGACATCATCGTCCCCACGATCCAAGGCCGTCCTGCCGGTGCCGTGATCGAAGGCACCAACGGCATCCGCCTCGATGCGCGAAGCGATGCGATGAAGTGGCTGCGCGACTGCGCGAACTGCTTGATCGCCGTCGATGAAGTGCCGCCCCCAACCGCACCAGGCGCGCCGATCCCAAAGCCCCGCATCAAAAAACGCACCCGCCCGAACTGCGGCATCTGAACCCATGGCTGCCAACGTCACACCCAACCTTGCCGACAAGCTCAGCGGCTACGAAAATCAAAGCGGGCTGCACGCTTTGCTTGAGGCCATCTGCGCCAGGCTGCGCACGCAGGATCTCTTTGCCGCCAAAGGGCTGCGCGTTCTGCCGGAGTATGACGGCGATTTGATCAACTCCCTGGTGGCCGTTTTGAACAAGCGCCTCAGCGTGTTCGCCTCTGTAAGCTTTTCGGTTTGCAATGCCAACCAGGCCTCGCTGTCCGCAATGCTTAAAGACATCCACATCGAAGTGGAAGTTTACGAAAGCGTGCTCATGAACCAGGGCGCGTCCGGCACCAAGACCAGCGCGCTAACCTTTGCAGAAGCGGCTCTGGCCTCGCTGCATCAATGGTCGCCGGAGCAGACGGCGACGCTCCGCAACCCGCAGCCTCTGCGCATGCAGCAGACCGGCACCCTGCAAATGGACAAAGAGAAGTCGGATCTCAAAGGCGGGCTGGTTTGCTATGTCGCTCGTCTCGTCACCTCGCAATGCCTCGCCTGCCACTGCTCCTAATTTTCCTTCAACCTAACTCGCCACCCTATGTCTGCCATCCCACGCTGCGGCGTTATCGCCGGTCCTTGCAAGCTCGTCACCCCCACCGGCACCTACGTCACCACGGGTGATGTCGTTGTCGATTTCGCCCGCGACACCCGCCCCCTCTCAAGCTCTTTGCGCGGCACCATCGGCACCGTGCACAAAGGCATGAAGTGCAGCATCAAGGGCGAGCTGGCCCCCATCCCCGCCTATGCCGTTCAGCTCATCACGATGCAGCCGACAAACATCGGCAGCAGCATCTACGGCTGCACGGATGCTTACATCGACATCTTTGGCCGCGATGGTGTGAAGCTGCGTTTCAAGGCGGGCGGTCTGCGCTCTCCGGGCAGCATCAAGTTCGGCGATGCCAATCTCTACGGCGAATTCGAGTGGGGTGCGGTCGTCGGCAACGACACGGACATCGGCACGCTTGAAAATCTGCTCGCTCTCAGCAGCGCCGCCTTCACCGAGCCGCAGGCCGCAGGTGACGCGAGCCTGTGGCAGACGAAGGCGGGCATCCTGATCTGGGGAGCCGCACCCTCCGCGCCGTTTGATGCGCTGTCTTCGGAAGACATCATCGAGATCGCCATCAAATACGAGCTGGTATCGAAATACAACCCGGTGAACGGAAACTATGACGAGCGTATCAAAGGGGTGACCGTTGAGCTGATGATCACTCCGCAGGAGATGACCATCGCGCAGCTGCTTGAAAAAATGCCGGTGGACGGGCCAAGCGCCGTGCCCGGCCTCAACCTGGCCACGCTGGCCGAAGCCATGCAGATCATCACCGCACCGCAGGCCGAGGGCGATCTCGTTGTGGATCTTCCGGCCATGGTCTGCGACGCCAGCAACCTCAACTGGGGCGCGGACAAAAACCGCCTCGGCAAGCTCACCCTCAAAGCCGTGGGCAGCTACAACGAGGACACCAGCGCGCTCAATCCTCTCTACGCGCTGTCCACCTACACCGCACC
>NZ_JBGANL010000140.1:0-3841 GCF_044222345.1 Prosthecobacter sp. | reverse complement strand
GTCACTTGAGGCGCCTTGATGCCTGCTGGCAGCGACTTCGCCAGATCCGTCAGCGCTGTTTCCACCGACTTCGTGAGCTTGACCGTATCCGCGTCAGGTTGCTTCTGGATGCCGAGGATTACGGCGGGCTGGCCGTTGAAGCCGGCATCACCGCGTTTGATGGCCGGCGCAAAGCCGACATCCGCCACCTGTTTGAGCAGGATGGCTCGGCCATTCTTCACCGTGACAGCCAAGCGCTGAAGATCTTCAAGCCTTGAGGTGCGCCCAATATTGCGGATCAGGTACTCCCGGGAGTTGAGTTCCAGGAAGCCGCCGCTGGTATTGGCGGAGAAGCCGCGCAATGCTTCTTCGATCTGCTCCACGGTGACGCCCAGAGCGGCCATGCGGGCCGTATCCGGTTGCACCTGGAACTGGCGCACTTCGCCCCCGATGGGAATCACCTGCGCGATACCGGGGATGGTGAGCAGCCGTGGACGCAGCACATAGTCCGCGTACTCACGTACTGCCATCGACGTGGTCTTGCTTGTGTCGATGGGCAGCGCCAACAGCATGATTTCACCCATGATCGAGGAGACCGGCCCCATGGCGGCGTGATCGACGCCTTGGGGCAGTTGCTCTCTCACCAGGGCAAGACGTTCGCCCACCATCTGCCGTGCCCGGTAGATGTCCGTCGACCAGTCGAAGGTGATGTAGACGAAGCTCAAGCCCACGCTGGAAACGGAGCGAACGCTCTCCACCCCGGGCATGCCGTTCATGGTGGTTTCAATCGGGAAGGTGATGAGCTGCTCCACCTCCTCGGGTGCCATGCCGCCGGCTTCGGTCATGACCGTGACGGTAGGCTTGTTAAGGTTGGGGAAGACGTCAACCGGCATGCGGGTGAGCGTCCAGGCGCCATAGACCATCATCACCACCGACATGACGACGACGGCGAGACGATTTCTAAGGCTGCTGTCGAGTAGCCAGGCGAACATCAGCGTGGCCCTCCATCAGGTGCGAAGAAGTAGCAATTCATGGCGGGCCTCAGCGCACTTGATTGAGCAAGGCAGCGCCTTGCACCACAACGCGGGCACCATCAGCCAGGCCATCCAGCACGGCCACATTGGCACCATCCAGCGCCGCCCAGCGGATCGTGCGGGGCTCGAAACGCTCAGCGCTGGTGTGGGTCCAGACGATGTCCTGGTTGCTCGGATTCTTGAGCACAGCAGATGCGGGGACCGCATGTCCCTTGAGCTTGGTGCGGGTCTTCGCCAGTACCTTCAGCGGCTGACCCACGGCCAGTTCAACCGGCTTGTTTCCCTCGGTGCGGAAGACGATGGGCAATGCACCATCGCGCAATACAGTACCGGACCCCATGAAGCGGAGCGGGATGCTTTGCCCAGGTGTGCCAGAGGCACTTGCGGACTCGATGTTGGCTGAGAGTGCCATGTCAAATCCGGACGCCTCAATCTGCAAGCGCGCAGGATCCACGATCTCGAACAAGAGTTCACGAGGTTCCACGACCTGACCGGCCACCACGCTTGCAGCCGCAATGACACCGGCAACGGGTGCCACCAACGGTTCGCGAGCGACATAGCTGCCGCCACCCGATGAGAGTCGTTCCGTCAGGCTTTGCACTTCGATCCGGACGGACTCAATTTCACGCTGAGGCACGACGCCGTCCAGTTGTTCAAGCCTGGCCAGCTTCCGCTTGGCCTGCTCCAAGTTGACCTTGAGCTCAGGGGTGGCGGACTCGGCAGCGCGGACATAAGCCAATACCTCTCCCTTGGCGACCTTAGCGCCCAAGGACGGAAGACCCTTGGGGCCGGGTTCAATGCGGCCCGAAACGGTGGGTTGCACCTTGCCGCCGGCATTCGGATCTGCCACGACGCGTGCAGTCAGTTCAACGACCTTGGGGAGCTCCTCCGCCTTGACGATGGTGGTGCGGACCTGCAGCTGACGCTGTGCGGACTTGGGCAGAAACACGCTGCCGTCCGGCTGGCGCTTGGGAGAATTGCCACCGGCAACCGGTGCGGCATCGCCATGGTCGTGCCCGGGCCCAGCCTGGGCAACGGGTGCCACGGTGACTGCGGAAACCAGGAGGGACAACAGTGCTGCGGCAAGGACACCGGGACGTGCTGCACCGGCTGACCTGCCCACTTTCAATATCGATGAATGGGATCTCATGATCAGGCTCCATAGGGCGCCGTGCGACGGCGCCTGCTCAAGAAGAAGACGAAGGCAACACCCGCCAGGAGCGCAGCCCCTGCAGCCCAGATCCACCATGCCGGCGTGGATTTCTTGGCATCCACATGACCGGCTTCCGGATCAGGGATGACGAGATTGCCGGCGAGGATGTCCACCTCATCACCCGCCGTGATGGTCAGGCTGATGGGATAGGTGCCGGGCTTGGTGAAGGACAGACCTTCAAAGTCATAGTCGGCATGCTCGGCACTGAATTTGCCGATGCCTTTGAACGCGCCGCTTTCAAGTTCTACCTTTGCGTTGGGAACCGGTTCATTGGTGGCAAAACGATCTATCGTCAAAGACAGGCTGCTGCCATTGACCACGCCGACAACCTCGAACAGATCCGAGTGCGCTTCGAAACGGGGAGACGTGGGAGCACCGGATGCTGCAGGGGCAGCATCACCATGGTCGTGACCCGGGCCAGCCATGGCGGGCTGCGCGCCCAGGGCCAAGAGCATCAACATGCAGGAAACAAACAACTTCATGGGAGCAATCCTTTGGCTTGATTGAGGCGGGAGACAGCACGGCCTTCTTCGAGACGCGCGCGGGATAGAGACAACTCGGCATCGAAGCGCTCGGCTTCGGCACGCAGCCGCGTGACGAGATCGATCTCGCCAAGCTGGAAGGCCTTGGCCAGCCGGGTATGGGTATCGCGTGCCAGAACAGCACGCTGATCCGCCAGGCGCACGATTTCCGATGCCTGCTTCAGGTCGCCTTCAGCAGAATCAGTGGTCGCTTGAACCCGATCCTTCAGGAGAGCAGCCTGTGCCTCCGCTTCCGCAAGTTCCGCCCCGGCCGCAGCGATGCGCGGCGCATTGCGGGACTTGGTGGGAAATGGAATGCGTACCCCGACAAAGAGCGAAGACTCGAACGCTTCACCAAAGAGTCCACGTTCACGCCGTGAGCCCACGGTGAGTTCCGGCGCATCCGCAGTGACACGCGTGGCTTCCGAGTAGCGCGCCCGCTGTGCATTTACAGTGAGCTCGGCCAGTGTGATTTCAGCGTGGGATGGGCCGCTCGGGCTGGCCACTTCGACGTCAGCACCAGGGTCGGTCAGGCCTGTCATTGCCTGGAACAGCCTCAAGGCACGGCGCAGCTTTGCTTCCTGCTCCAGTCGGGTTGCATCGGCCTGGTGTGCAGTCGCGCGAGCCTGGTTGAGATCCACCAAAGCCAGATCACCCGCCTTGACACGTCGGTCGACCTCCATGGCTAGCTGCTTGGCGTCCTCAGCCTTGCGTACAGCCAGATCGCGCTCATTGGTGGCGAGCCTTACGTCCCACCAAAGATCGCGAACTTCACCTGCGACACGCAGACGGGCCGCTTCGACGCGAGCAAGGTTCAGGGCGCCTTCACTTTCAGCGGTGGCTGTCAGGGCGGCCCGAATGCCCGGTGTCTTGAGCGGCAAGCCCAGGTCAGCCTCCCATTCGCGTGCACCGCTGTTGCGGTTCATGCGGTCGGTTCGATGGCCGATGGACAGGCTGGGTGAATCGGCGAGCCAGCTTGAGGCGGCATCGCGCTTGGCGTCCGCTTCGGCTTTACGCTGGTCGAAAGAACGAAGCTCCGGCTGTCGCTGCCAGGCGGCTTCAACGGCTTGCTTGAGCGTGGGCGCCGCCCAAAC
>NZ_JBGANL010000139.1:0-3858 GCF_044222345.1 Prosthecobacter sp. | reverse complement strand
GTCATCGCCAGCGCGCCCAGCTCCTTGGCTGTTGCGTTCGGTATGACATCCTCCTGCCGGTCCAGCGCCTCAGCGGTCACGATGAGTCCCTTCTTAGCAATCACCTCCTGCAACTGCTCCACAGAAAATTCGGCGTAAATCAGCGCCGAAATGGAGTTCCGGCTGCGGTCAAACTGCCGCGCCAGTTCGGAGCGGTTCACCTCGCCGCGCTTGATCATCTCCACGCAGGCATGATAGCCCTCGGGATCATCTCGCAGCCAGCGCTCCGCCGTGTGCTCGCGATACTCCAGCTTCGGATCTGGCGGCATGCCCGGCAGCCGCGGCTGTTCATCACTCGGCACGGATCACCACCTTTCGCAGTTCACTCTCCAGGATGCGCACGGGCGCCTGTCGCGTCCTGCCCAGCTTCACCTTCTTCAGCCGTCCCGACTTGATCCATTCCTCAATCGTGTCGTCGGACAGATCCAGCAGCGCCGCCGCAGTTCGCAGCGAATACATCGGCTCAACCTTCGTTCCCAAAAAAAAGACAAGGCCGGGGCCGGGAATGCGCCAGGCACCATCCATGTGGCGCGCGCCATGAATCAGCCGTGCCGTGCACCATCTCACCACCATCGCCAGCGGCGTGTCGGTCATGCTCGCCACCTGCTCAGCCGTCCACGTGCCCACCTTGAGCATTTCCAGCGCGTTTGGCGCATCCTGTTGAGCCTTGCGTCCCATGGTCAGAAAAAAAAGAAAAGGGGCCGGGCGGTCATCGTGGGCCGCGTGCTTCGTCTTCACAGAGCGCCATGTAGCGTTCCCACTCTGCCGGGGTTGTTTGCACCACGCCGACTGGCGGAAGCGCCACAGCTAGAAAGCCATTCCGTAGAGGAAAGCCCGCCACAGCCTCAAAACCGCACCCCATGAAAATGTCATGGGCCGTCACACTGCGCTGATCTTGTTCAGACATAGCGAAAGCTCCCTCTCCACAGTTTGCGGCAGGCCTCACACATCGGCAGCCTCGTTGTGTGCCACGCGTTCAAGCGCCCAGCCGCGCGCGTGTTCACCTGCCGGAGATCCACAGCAGGCTTTTGATGTTCGGCCCCTGCGGAGCAAGTGCCGCAAACCGTTTCCGGGCAAGCTGCCGCCATTGGTTGCGTTCGTGCAATCACGGTGTTCATGAAAAAAAAGAGGGTGCCCGCGTAGGCCTCAGGCTTGGCCACCACGAAAAAAAAAAGGCCCGGCGCTGCGTGGTGCAGTGCCGGGCCGTGAGAGTTCAGGACAGATTTCGGGACGGGCCTGTCAGTCCGAGTGGAAACACGGCATCGAGCGCGGCAAACAGGCCCGACATCACGCGGCACTGCTCCGCACGTTCTCGGGCCAGCTCAGCCAGGCGGCTCCCTGTCTCGCGATACAGCGAGGCGCGCATGCCACCTTGCGCCTCCCAGATCCGCCACGCTTGCAAGCCTCTCCGGCCAGCTTCGATGCTCAGCAGCCAGTACGGTTTCAACCTCATGCCGCCAGCGCCGGTGCGCCCTCGGTTGAAGCTTCTCCGCCTTGCTGCTTGAGCAGCTTTCGGCGGCGTTTGGCCAGCTCCTGCAGCTCGTCGGTGGCGGCGCTGCTGATACCTTGGTCCTCCGATTTTGTCAGCGGGAGCACCACCGACAGGAGCAGGTCAAGCAGTTGTAATTGTGCTTTCATGCTCACATGAGAGCAATACGAAAACTTATTCGCAAGGAAAAACTTTGCATTAGGCTCAAATGTGAGCATATTGCTAATATGCGTTTTAAAACCGCCCTCAACTCTTGGTTCAACCAACACCCTGCTCTCTCTCAGCGGCAGGTGTCGCTCGCCTCGGAGGTGCCCGGCCCGGACCTCTCCAAATTTCGCAGCGGCAAGCGCCCCATCACGCTAGACGCGCTAACGAAGCTCCTGCCCACCATCACGGAACTGAGCAGCCGCACCCACGCTAAAGCCCTGCTCGTCGCCTATCTGCATGACGAGACGCCTGCCGCGTTTGCCGCCGACGTGTTGATTGAGCCAGTTGAGGCACCTGGCAACGTCCAGCAAGATCCCATCATCATCGCGCGGGATCGGTGGGAAAAGCGTGCGCGTGAGGATGTCGAGTTCGCCAAAATGTGGCTGACCATGGATGGCTACATGCACGAAAAAAGCGCAGCAGCAGTCGATTCCAAAGTGGCGGCCTTCACCACTCCAGAAAATCCGCTGAACACCCTCGTCAAAGAGGTCTTGGCCGAAGGCGATAGCATAAGCAAGAATACTAGAAACGCTAAAGACAAAGCGTCATAGAAACGTCTTGATTCTGAGTCCTTTTATTTGTTTAAACTAATATTTCACCCCTGTGAAGTATGCCTCTCGATTCTGCTACGGTACTCACCGCGTCCGATTGGGATGCGGTGCGCGTGTTTGCTGAAAGCGCAGGCTTGGAACCCGCCGCGCTTGTGCGTCTTGCAGTGCGCGCCCTGGCAGATCACGTGCGTGTCAATGGCTCCTTGGTGCTGCCTGTCCGCCTTGGCCCTCCGCTGCCGGCATGTGCGAGCTGCCCAGCCTTTCAAAACGCGAACCCGACAAAGATGCCAGCCGCGCCTGGTGAGATCATCGCAGGCCCATGGTCGCAAAACGCGCGGGAGTCCTAGCAGCTTGGATCTGTTCGCAGGAAACCAGTCATCCCGTCGAACTTCACCCTTGAAATTCCGCGCCGCTTAATACTGTTCACATGAACAATGCAACTCGATTACAGCGGCGATTCTCTGACCACCGATTACTACAGCTCATCCGACCGCGAACACGGGTGGCCGTGGTGCTACATTCATTCCAGCACCTGGCACATCTTGCCATGTTGCTCTTGTTGGCAGGTGACATGCGAAGATCCATCGGTGGCTCGTTGGCGGTCAGCTGGTGGGAGGTCAGTTCGCAAGGGGCCTCCTGATAGTGCTGGTTCTTTTTGCGAATTTGAAGCGTTCATAAATTCGAAATAATTATTCACAAAATCTGGTTCTTTGGAAATCAGGCATGTAAAAGATGACTTATCGGAAACTTGAATTACTCGAAATATTAAAAATATGGCGCTATTTAATCTATTCGGGAAAAAACACGACCCTGACGAGATCGCTGCGCATTTGGAGAAGATTGTTTGGCCGGATTATCCAAGCAATATGGCTGACTACGTCAAAGCAGTGCGTCCAGATGCGCATGAACAAGCGCGAATGAGGCTCACCACACATCTGTTTGTGATCGCCGCGACCCACAATACATTTGTTTTCTCCAAAAATGCCAAGTTTAGAGAAGCGCTCGCCAACGCACACGGCATTTTTCTCAAACGTTTTCTGGATTATAACAAAACCGTTAATCTGGGCCAAGCTGTCATCTGGCAAGCGGAGCGTGAAAAAGTCTCTTCTGAACTTCGTGATCGACTCGGAATTCTAATTTCCCCCGCTGCTTTCGATTCAAACGAAATTCCATACAAGACCCTTCTGCGTGTTTTGCCAGAGATACGAAACAATGGTTACATGTGTGATCTGACACTTGGAATGTCTCATGGAAAAGGTGATGCACAGGCAGGGGTCGCGTTTGCCGCCCAAGCATTTGGCATGAGTTTCACGAAGTATGTTCTTAGAATTGACCCAACCGCTCCAGATTTGACTTCCGCTGCAGCAGAACGTTTTCAAATAAGCACAGGCCACGCGGCTATTCAGTGTTTTAGGGGATTCTGCAATATCGCTGATTATTCCAAAACGATTGACGCATAGCTCCATGAAGAACGACGAAAAAATTGATCACGCTGAATGGATTGGTGCGGCGACGCCCGAAGATGTTTACCATCGAGTTGCTCAGTGGACAGGCGGTCTGACCGACAGACAG
>NZ_JBGANL010000138.1:0-3899 GCF_044222345.1 Prosthecobacter sp. | reverse complement strand
GAAGGCATCGACGATGGTTACGAAGGGCTCGCTCCGGTGATGACATTCCGGCCCGACAGCCGCGGCCTTTCGGATTTGTCGGGAAATGTGTGGGAATGGATCGCCGAACCGTGGGGTGGCGATGATGAAAAGACCCGGGATCTCGGCGTTGTGCGCGGCGGAGCCTACACGACAGACAGTCGCGACGAACTGCTGGCCTCCTACCGCCGTCCCCTGCCCGCCGATTCACGTCTCCCTGACGTAGGATTCCGCGTCATCCTGCTCGAAGACGGCAAACCGGCGCGGAACGAAGATTGAGCGGTGTGGTTGCCCCTTTTGTAAGCGACACGGGAACGACCATGCAAAAGTCGTTGCCGGATGATTTTGAGCGTCACGCTGCTTGGCGCTGAGAACGGGAGGAGCTGGTGCCAGCCCAGGCTTCGGGAGTCACGTCCTTGATCTGGTGGTTGGTCAGTGTTGGCAGGCGGGTGAGGACATCGCGCAGGTAGGTCTGCGGGTCGATGCCGCGACTGCGGCAGGCTTCAATCAGGGTGAAGAAGATGGCGCTGCGCTCGCCGGCCTCCGCTTCGCCGATGAACAGCCAGTTCTTCTTGCCCACGGCGGTGGGACGGATGGCGTTCTCCACTTCGTTGTTGTCGATCTGGATGCGGCCGTCTTCCAAATAGACCAGCAACAGGGGCCAGAGGGTGAGGGTGTAGTCGATGGCCTTGCCCATGGCGCTCTGCGGGAGGTGCTGGCGGCTGATCTTTAGCCGCGTGAGTGCACGATGGATTCGCTCGATGATCATGCGGCTCTGGCTTGAGCGGATGGCCTGGCACTGGCGCGGTCCGGCTTGTGTCTGACGCAGGTGCTTTTCGATGCGGTAGAGATGCTGGATCTGCAGCAGGACCCAGCCGGCGTGTTGCGGGGTGCTCTCGGCGGCTTCGTGGAACTTGCGCCGGACGTGTGCCCAGCATGCGGCCAGGGTGATGCGCCCGTCGCTGCGACTGGCGAACGATGGATAGGCGCTGTAGCCGTCGCACTGCACGGTTCCGCTAAAGTCAGCGGGGATGATGTGATCGAGACACCTTGCTCCGCGACTGGTCTTCCACACGAAGGACACGTCGGCTCCGGGCCGTTTGCAGGCCCAGAAGTAGCCTTGTCTGGTCCGGCCATTGCCGGGACTCAAATACTCGATCGGCGTCTCATCCACTTGCACATACCCTCCGGCCATCACTCCGGTGTGGATGTGCTCGTAGATGGGTCTCAACCAGTCGGCGGCAAGGCCGAGCCAGCGCGCGCTGCTTTGCCGTGGAATGGCGATGTCGTGGCGCGTGGCGTAGATCTGCTCCTGCCGGTAGAGCGGCAGATGATCGCAATACTTCGCCACGATGATTTGCGCCAGCAGCCCGGGCGCGGCGATGCTGCGCTCCTGCAACGTATTGAGCGCGGCGATGACCGGAGCCTTGTGCGGTTCGTCGCGCTTCACATACTTCTTTCTGATGATGCGGCGGCGGAAGAACCGTGCAGGCTGGTAGTCGAGCTGCACGGTGATCTCCTCGCCGATGTGCCGCCAGGCTTCCGGCGCGGCGGCGACTTCGTCGGGCTCGATGACTTCATCGACCGCAGGCAGATGCTCGGGCACTCGTGCTTCGCGCCATCTGCGCGGCTTGAGCGGCCTGTTGTCCTTGCCCCGCCTCTCGATCTCAGCCTCCAGGACGCAGGGGTTTGCGCTGGAGGCTCCGGCTTTTTTTGCGCCTTCGTCACCTTGCAGCAGGAGCATGAGCTGCGCCTCGTCGAGCTGCTCGCTCCTCGCGCCAAAGATGCGCCGCACCAGCAGGTCGATCTTCTCCTTCAACAGCTTGATCTCCATCTGCTGAGCCTTGTCCCGTGCACGCAACGACTCGTTCTCTTCGGTGAGTCGGGTTTCCAGCGGCGTCATCATGTTGCAGAGCCAGACGAGCAGATGGCGTACCAATTTTGCGCCGTGCCGCTGCTTGAACCGCAGTTTTTTTCAATCGCGTTGATACCACGGGCGCATCGTTGCCGCATGCATGTCGATGCCGTCGGTGAGCAGCGCAAAAGCCTCTGGCGCAAGGCTGATGCGCGCGGCCTGCGGCTCCACGCTGCGCGGCCAGCAGAACGTGCCCTTCTCCAATCGTTTCGTCATCAGCCACAGCCCGGTCTTGTCCCAGTAGATGATCTTGAGCCGCGTGCGCTTCTTGTTGGTGAAGGCAAAGAGCGCCCCGCTGCGCACATCGGCCTTGAGCTTCTCGCTCACCGCCGCGTGCAATCCTTCAAAGCCTTTGCGCATGTCGATGGGATCGAGCGCCACGAACACCTTCAAACTGCCGGTGAAGCTCAGCATGACGGGGATCAGGCGAGGGCTTTGAGCAGATCAGCAGCCAGACACACCTGTCCACGATCTTTGATCTCCACCGTAGCACCGCCCGGCAGACGCAGCACCAGAGCGCCGGCAGTCACACTCTGCACATCCGCCAGGGCGACCACCGCCTCGGCAAACACTGGCCTCTCGGGTTGCCTTGCCCTGTTTGGACGCAGCTTTCGCTTTCGCTCCACCCAGGCCATCAACGTGGAATACTTGATGCCCACCAGCTTTGCGAACTGCGTGCCCGGCAGTCCGCTGCGCTCAAACTCCTCAACCAACGCCTCGCGTTGCCCTGACGGCGTGCGCACACGTCCACAAACATCCCTCTTCAACACAATCGACCTCTCTTGCATAAGCATGAGAGATCAGAGCCTTCTCACACTTCTGCTACCATGTTCCAATGGCACCGTGCGTGACGCTTACCCCCTTTTGCAAAGGGCAACGGTTCGATGAACGCATCACCACGCCACGCCCATCTGTTCGCACGGGTGCAAACACCCAGGGCCACTTCGTCCGCGCTCTCGCGCAGCAAGGCACTTCTCTCTCAGATCTCCCCACACAAGCCCCGCTTCAAGCAGGGGCCGCTGGCGAATCACGAATGCGCGTTTGTCCAGTCGCTCGCCGCACGGACGATTTCCCAGAAGCTACCGCTTTCGAGACTGGCACCACCGACGAGCGCGCCATCCACGTCGGTCTGGGCGATGAGTTCCGCCATGTTGTTCGGCTTCACGCTGCCGCCGTATTGGATGCGGATTTTCTTCGCGGCATCTTCGCCAAATAAATCGTGCAGAACCTTTCGGCAGAAAGCGTGCGCTTCCTGCGCCTGCTCCGACGATGCGGTGCGACCTGTGCCAATGGCCCAGACGGGTTCATAAGCGATCACGCAATCAAGCACGCGACGCGCACCGACTTCAGCGAGGCTCTCGCGAAGTTGCTTATCCAAAACTTCTTCGAGGCGACCACCATCGCGCTCTTCGAGCGTCTCACCGATGCAGAGGATCGGATGGATGCGAGCTTCGAGTGCAGCGAGCACTTTTGCGTTTACGATCTGGTTTGTCTCGCCGTAGAGCGAGCGGCGCTCGCTGTGACCGAGGATCACATGCTGACAGCCCACGTCCTTAATCATGCGCGCGCTGATCTCGCCCGTGTAAGCACCCGCAGGATGCTGGCTCATGTTTTGCGCAGCCAGTTCGATGTTGTCATTGCGCAACATTTCGCCCGCCTTCGGCAGGCTGATGAACGGCGGAGCGACCACCACCTGCACGGGGCACTTGTCCGGCACCAGACGGATGAAGGCGCGGAGGAAATCCTCCGTCTCCTGCGGTGTCATATGCATTTTCCAGTTGGCAGCGATGATGGGCTTTCTCATGGGGAAGTTGAGCGATGGTTGAACAATGGCTGAGCGATAGTCGAGCAGTGGATTCTTTTAGAAGGTCGCGAGTGATCGAAAACAACGGCTCAACAATCGCTCAACGACTGCCCAGCCATCGCTTAACTCACTTCTCCATCAGGCACGCGACACCCGGAAGCA
>NZ_JBGANL010000137.1:0-3919 GCF_044222345.1 Prosthecobacter sp. | reverse complement strand
AGGTGTTGGTGTAGCCGATGCGGCGGATCACACCGAGCACGTCGCCGCCCCATGGCACGCTCGTAATTGCAGGCAACGCGGCATCAATCGTGGCGATGATGTCATTGGTGGTGACCTCCTCGGACAACGTGCGCGAGTGCGTGTAGCTGCCCGGTCGGGCGTTGGGGCTGTTTGAGCAGGTCCAGTTTTCAGTCCACTGCGTGGCCGTGATGTTTACCGTGGGGAAACCGCAGCCGATGCCGGCGGGACAGTCATAAGCGTCACAACGCGAGGCGACGGTCTGCTTTCCCGCGATGGAACCGCCGTCAGAGTAGGGAGTGCCGTTGAGCCGGATGCCGTTGAACTGCCAGGTGCCCTGCAAGCAACCGTGTTCGTCGATGGTGGCCGATTCGGAATACTGACCGCTCTGCATGACCACTCCTTTCCAGACAAAGTGAACAGACTGCTCGCTCCAACTGCGCGTGCGGTTGCCACTGTAGGTGATGTTGCCCCACTGATCATAAACAGCGGTGACCTGCTCGGAGCCATGCCAGTTGCCCGCGCCATTGAGCGGTGAACGGCTGCTGTTGAACTGGGTGGAGCTGACCAGCCTGCGATAGGCTTTGTCGTTGAGGAAGTTGAACGCACGATGTCCGAGCGGCCCGAGTCGCATGCTGGCGCTGCGGGTTTGCAGGCGTGCGCTGGCGGTGCAGTTGCAGCCGCAGTGCATGGGTGCGGCGAAGAAGGATTGAGCCGCGCTCAGGCAGGGATTCCAGTCGGGAGCAGCCATGGTGTCAGTTTTCCTCCCAGCGGATCATGAACTGGCTCATTGCGCAGTCGATCTGCACGACGTTGCGCGTGAGCGAGAGATTCTTGGAGCACATCTGATAGGTGACTCCGTCATCGTCCACGTAGGCGACGGGGTAGTAGGCGTCCGTGGGCGGAGCATCCGCGCTGAACCAGGACGGCGGGATGTTGGGTGGCGAGGCCGCGCTCTGCATCTGCACGGCTGTCACCGAGCCGTAGGCATTGAGAGTGGCATGGACCCACACGTAGCGGTTCTTGGTGAAGGACGTGGCGACGTTGCCGGGCACGATGCCGTTCACACTGCCGGGCGTGAGCTTGTAGCTGTTGCCCGAGGAGCGGATGCGCCACGGATGATCGACGGTGCTGCCACCGCCGCCCTTGGAGCGAAGATGCACGCCCTGCGCGATCTCCTGGGCCTCGATGCCCTCCACGCTGATTTTGCCGCTTTGGATGAGCGGCGCCAGCACGCGCATGAGCGTGCCCCAGCGTACGAAGGCGCGAGACGGGACGCTGCCTCCGCCTGGACGTGCCTTGTGTGTTTGGACCAGGGACATGGCGATTATCCGGGCAGCACCGGCCAGACGAACTCATAGGTGTAGGTGGTGGCCCACACGCTGCCCACGTTGTCCGCGTCGATGCTCGCGAGCTTCCAGTTCCACGGCCATTGGAACACCACGTTGGTGCCCTCGTAGTAGAGGTTCTGGATGGGCGGAGCGTCGGGCGGTGCCATCATGCCGGGAATGGCCGCCGTGTTGGGATGCTGGGTCGTGATGTAGGTGTCCATCACCACCACCTTGGGGAAACTGAACTGCGACTTGCGCGGGTCCTGCCATCCGCCCGGCACGTTGAGGTAAACGGGATCGCCCGGCGAGAGGATCTGCTCGTTGACCGCGATGCGGCGCTTGTAAGGCTTCTCGCCCAGCAGTCCGCGATAGGTGGCGCTGATGCGGAAGTAACCGGCCTCAAGTTCATCCTCGGTCACGTCCACGCAGTGCATGGAGGCATGGCCGGCCGGGGAGGAACCCAGCGCGATCAAGCCGGTTCCCAGTGCGATCCATTCCTCGCTGCCCTCGTCAAAGGTGTCGATCGTGCGGCGGAAGCTGCTCTTCAATTTTCGGTTGGGCTTGCTGCCCAGCACGCCGAGGCATTGCAGGCGGTGGACGTAGCGCCCGGGATAATCCTCCTCGATTTCGACCTCCTGGATGACCAGTCCGCTGTAGCCGGGAGCCGCCGCGCCGGGATTGAAGGCCACGATGTTGGGGCTGAACCACTCCAGCGTGCCGCTGTCCAGGCCGTCCATGCGGCGGTTGAACCGCGCACCGGGCATGGCGAAGCTCGTCTCGCCGAATTCATGGAAGGGCGCGACACTCATACGGCGGTGAAGTCTCCGATGCCCTCGCGGATTTCCGTGAGGAGTTGAACGATTTGATTGCCCTCGGTGAGCTTCACCGAATCGGAGCCGCGCCCGCCCGACTGGTTGGCCGCCGCCTTGCCACGCAGCACTTCACCGGCGCGTTCGAGGGCGGACTTGCGCTGCGGACCATTCTGGAATCGACGGTCGGTGCCGCGATAGAAGGCGTCATACTTGTACTGCCCGTTGGAGTTCTTCTCCTGCAGCGCGTCAAAGTAGGCCAGTCCGCCGAAGGATGGCAGGCCCGCAGGACGGGAGTAGCCCATGATGCGCTTGCGCCCGTTCTCGGTGCGCTCGCCACGTTTGGCCGCCTTGTCCTCAAGGTCGGACTTGGCCTGGGCAATGCGCAGTGCCTCTTCCTGCGACATGCCGGTCTCCTCGGCGATGCGCTTGGCTTCCTGCTGGATGCGGAGCTGTTTTTCCAACGCGTCCGCCTCCTTGTTGCGGCCACGCGCGCGGAGATCGAGCACTTGAAGGTCGTTGGCGATGCCGGCACGGGCTTCGTTCTGCTGGGCTTTCTTTTCCGCCTCTGCCTTCTGCTGCCGTTCCTTCTCGTTGCTGATTTGTTCTTCGAGGGAGAGAATTTCACCGAGGAGCTTCTGGCGCTGCAGTTCGAGCTGGAGGATTTCCTCGGTGTCCTGCCCGCCCATGCCTTCCATGTAAGCCTTCTCGCGCGCGGCCTGCATTGCGGCTTCGAGATCGGCCACCTTGCCCTTGGCATATTCAAGGTTCTCCTCCGGGCTGAGCTGCTGCTTGAGATTGGCTTCCTTGGCCTGGTCGATCTGGTCGCGGATGCCCTGCATGCGCTTTTCCTGCGCTTCGAGTTCCTTCTGGCCCTTCTCGATACTCTCGGCGGCTGCCTTCTGCGCGTCGGCGATTTTCTTGGCCCACTCAGCGGCTTCCCTAGCAGCTTGGCGCTGCTTCTCCTGGGCGGCTGCTGCCTCCTCAGCCTCGATCTTGCCTTGAGCGAGAGCTTGTGTCGCCACTTCCATGCGGTCGCTGAAACTGCCACCCAGCCCACCGAAGAGGGCCACGCCGGTGACCGTCGCAAAGTCGGAAACGCTCAGCAGCGCGTCAGCCGTCCATGCTTTGAGCTTGAGGATGCCAGCATCGAGCTGGTCGTTGAAGTCGGAGAGGCGGTCCACCTGTGCCTGGCTCAGCACGGGAGTGTCGGCGAGGGCCTGCAGTGCCTCGCGGCCCTGCACGAGCAGGGGAATGAGTTCCGCGCCATTGCGGCCCATCAGATCGAACACCTCCGCGAAACCTTCGCCGCGGCTGCGGGCGTTGATGAACGCATCGGAGAGCGCCAGCACCTGATCCTCGATCGACAAGGTGCGCAGTTGCGAGGCGCTTACGCCCAGCGCCCGCAGTGCTTCGGCGGTCTTGTCACTGCCTTCCGAGTCGGCCAGTGAGCGCGTGAGTTTGGACACGCCTTTGACGAGGGTGTCCACGTCCGAGCCGGAGAGCTTGGCCATCGCGCCGAGGCGTTGCAGACTCTCGACGCTGGTATCGAGCTGGATGGCCATGTCCCCCAGCCGGTCGAACTCGTCGATGACGGACTTCAGTCCCGCGATGGATCCAACCGCCGCCGTGAGCTGGCCAAAGCCACCAACTACGTCGGCGCTCATCGCCCTGCCGAGTGTGCCGCGCGCACGCGTTGCGAATCCTGACAGGATGCCCTGGGCCTTTGCCGCCCCAGCCTGCAGGTCGCTGTTGTCCCAG
>NZ_JBGANL010000136.1:0-3968 GCF_044222345.1 Prosthecobacter sp. | reverse complement strand
CAACAAAATCGGACGGCTCACCCGCATGGCCTACGGCTACCGCGACGTGGACTTCCTCCAACTGCGCATCTACTCACTGCATGAGTCAAAAGACATACTCACTGGCACCTGAGCACCGCACCAACTTCCCGGATGAACCAGAAAACCACTGGGCTATGACTTGCGGGCAGGCAGACACCACGGCGGGCAGCATTCCACTGGTCTTTGAAAACCCCGTCACGAACAGCTGGCCTCCGGTCTGGAATGCGGACGTGGCAGGTCAGATCGCTCCCGGCCGCACCTGGCCGGGTGGCCAGATCATCATCGGCCGCAACGACGGTAGCGTCGCGGTCGAAACTCTGGCTGGCGACAAAGGCAAGGTCAGCCCCAAAATCCTGGCCGATGGCAACGACCTCTTCACCCAAGCTTCCAAAGGCATCCCCCTGCGCGTCCTGCAGGTGGTTTATAAAAAGTAGGCGACCCGTCATTCAGCCTGCAGACAATCGACGCCGCCGGATGCACGCCATCCGGCGGCTTTTTTGTGCTTGTGTCCCAGGCCAGCTCATCCACAGCGGCCCTGGCCTGAGTTTTACCCCTACGCCTGCCGCCACGTCGCGGACGGCACTATTCTTGTCTCGTATTTCAGCCCGCGTTTGGGTCTAATGGCGGTGGGTAGCGGAATATTCCGTTATTCACATAACATAATAAAACAAACGATAGGTAAACATACGCATACAATGAAAACGAAACGAAACCATGCCTTCACTCTGATCGAGATGTTGGTGGTGATCACAATCATCGCGATTCTCGCGGGATTGGCGGTACCCGCCTACACCCTCGTTCAGAGGATCGCCCAGCAGAACCGAGGCGTCAGCAACGCCAGACAGGTCATCCTCGCGATGAAACTGTTCTCCAAGGACCACAGCAGCCAGTATCCCGACACCGTGCCCAATCCGGTGACCGGGGGCCTGGCCCAGAACGCGAATGACGCGTTCCGTTACATGATCCAGGAAAAGTGCGCTCCGGATGAGCGCATCTTTGGGTGCCCCGCCGGTTACAATCCGGATGGCACCATCGGCCTGAGCCCCAACTATGGCAATGCCCTGATGCCCGGTGAAAACCACTGGGCGATGACGGCCGGCCAGACGGACACCACGGTGGGCAACATGCCCCTCGTGTTTGAAAACCCAGCCACCCCAAGCTGGCCGCCGCTCTGGAATGCCGACATGGCAGGCAAGATCGCTCCGGGACGCACCTGGGCCGATGGCAAGATCATCGTCGGGCGCAACGACGGCAGCGTCGCGCTCGAAGCGCTGTCAGACACGAAAGGCATGGTGGGCCCCGGTCATCGCCGTTGAACCTGTTTACGCAGGCTTCAGACGGCATCCCGCAGCGCGTTTTGCAGGTGGTGTATGGCAATACCGGCCATTACACTCCAATAGGGCCTCAAAAAGAGATCCCACCTCCCACCTTGAATGGCGCACCTCCGCCTCTTGCTGGTGTGCAAGGAGTTCCCGGCAGCCTGCCGCCTGCGGGACTGTGATCCGTCCTGAAATCTAGAGACACTCCACGCCGCCGGATGCACGCCATCCGGCGGCTTTTTTGTGACCGGGCCTGCGGGCGATCCCCTGCCCCGTGCGGAGCGCTTTGAATGACTTTGCCGCGTTGTCTCCGAAAGGTGGCATTTTTTTCTCGCATTTCACTCCATGGTTGGGTCTAATCCTTGGGTGCCGAATTAATTCCGGTGTCCTAATAACATCATACCCAACCCAAAACATACCCAGACAATGAAAATGAAAACGAAACGAAACCAAGCCTTCACGCTCATCGAGCTGCTGGTGGTGATCACGATCATCGCGATTCTCGCGAGCCTGGCCGTGCCAGCCTTCACGATGGTGCAGACCCAGGGCAACCAGATGAAGGGCGTCAACAACTGCAAGCAGGTGATCCTGGCGCTGAAGCAGTTCTCCAAAGACAACAACAGCCAGTATCCCGACTCCGTGGCCAACCCGCTGACAGGCAGCATGGCCCAAAGCGCCAACGACGCCTTCCGCTACATGATCCAGGAACAGATCGTGACGGATGAGCGCATCTTTGGCTGCCCTGCCGGCTACAATCCGGACAACAACATCGGCCAGGCCCCGAACTACGGCAATGCGCTGATGCCAGGTGAAAACCACTGGGCCATGACCGGCAACCAGACGGACACCACCGTGGGCAACATGCCGATCGTGTTTGAAAACCCCGTCTCCATCAGCTGGCCGCCCCTTTGGAATGCGGACGTGGCAGGTCAGGTCGTCCCCGGCCGCACCTGGCCTGGTGGTAAGATCATCATCGGTCGCAACGACGGCAGCGTGGCCGTTGAAGCACTGGCAGGCAAGAGAGGCTCCATCGGTCCGAAGATCATGGCCGGTGGTCTGAATCTCTTCACCCAGGCTTCCCAGGGCATCCCGCAGCGCATCCTGCAGGTGGTCTATGGCAACAACAGCATGAACACCAACTCCGGCGTGGGCGGACAGAATCCTGGCGGCCCTCCTCCAGCCTTTGGCGCTCCCCTTCCTGGCGGCATGCCTGGCGGTGCTCCTCCTGCAGCCCCTCTGGGTGCTCCTCCTGCCGCTCCTGGCGGCCTGCCACCTTCGGGCCTGTAATCAGTCGCCCGACCCCGTCAACTCCACGCCGCCGGATGTGCCCCATCCGGCGGCTTTTTTTCTGCCTGGTGGCAAAGGTTTGCAGGCAAACCACTTGACCCTTTCCCGCCATCTTCGATTACTGTAGTGCCGATGAGCTTGCAGGCTTGTTCATGCGAAACCTGCCTTGCTTTCACCTCCCGAATCCCATGCCGACTTTCCCCTCCTCTCGCCATGCGTGGAACCGCCTGCTCACAGGCTCATGCTGGTTTGCGCTGACGGTGCTGATGCTGCTGAGCAAGGCTCACGCTTTTGACACCGTCATCCTCGATCCCGGCCATGGTGCCCATGACCGTGGAGCCGCCATCGGCTACGTCTATGAAAAGCACCTGGCGCTGGACACCGCGCGCCGGGTGGAGCAGCTGCTCAAAAAAGAGGGCCTGAAGGTCATCATGTCCCGCAGCCGGGACGTCTTCATCCCGCTGCAGGACCGCTCTGCGCTGGGCAACAGCCGGGGCAACTCCATCTTCGTCAGCATTCATTACAACTACAACCGCGGTGGCAGCGGCGCCGGTGCGGAGACGTACTACCACTTCTCCTCCAGCTACATGCTCGCGGCCTACATCCAGGCCTATCTGGTGCAGCGCACGACGATGCTGAACCGGGGCGTGAAAAACGCCAACTTCCACGTCATCCGAGCGACCACGAAAAACCCGGCGGTGCTCGTGGAATGCGGCTTCGTCAGCAACGCCACCGAACGCGCCCGCATGCTGACGGGCGAGTATCGCGCCAAGATCGCCGAAGGCATCGCCCAGGGCATCATCGCGTTTAAGAAGTCGAAGTGAGCGGAGTGGTGGAGCCGAACGAAGTGAACCGGAGCGCAGCGTAGATAGCGGAAGGCAAACAGACGACTGCAAGGAGCCCGAAGGGTGAGCGCAGCGAATCAATGGTAGAGTGGGAGTCTTTGCTGGGAGCGCCGATATTCTATCGGCTCTGGGGACGGCTCCGCAGCATGGGCATGCGCTGTGTTTATCGAGCGCTTCTTTTCATGTCGAGTGCGCTGGGACGTTCGACCGGAGCCGATGTGGACATCGGCGCTCCCAGTACAGACATGGCACTCCGCGCCGAGGCGGCAGCTCTGTGCTGGGAGCGCCGATATTTTATCGGCTCTGGGCAGAGCTCCGCAGCATGGGCAAGTGGCGTGTGACCCGTGAGCTGTTTTCCGTGGCGATGGCGCTGGGACGTTCGACCGGAGCCGATGTGGACATCGGCGCTCCCAGTACAGACATGGCACTCCGCGCCGAGGCGGCAGCTCTGTGCTGGGAGCGCCGATATTTTATCGGCTCTGGGCAGAGCTCCGCA
>NZ_JBGANL010000135.1:0-4043 GCF_044222345.1 Prosthecobacter sp. | reverse complement strand
ACGAACCACGCGAACCAGGTCATCGCCGAAATCCAGAAGCACTACGGCGACATCATCTTCAAAACCGTCATCCCCCGCACCATCCGCCTCGCCGAAGCCCCCAGCCACGGCCAGCCCATCATCCAGTATGAAACCGGCGGTCTCGGCGCCGCCGCCTACCGCGCGTTGGCAAAAGAATTCCTCGCCCGCGAAGGCATCACGCCCACCCCGCTGGCGGACTGAAATCACCGTCCAAAATGGCCCGAGGCTGCGTCTTGCGCGGCTGCTTCATTTGACTGTCTCGATGGAGTCCCGAATTTCCTTCCGGTTTTCCTCGCTCAATGCGATCGCCAACTCACGCCAGCTTGAATCCGACTCTCGAAGGCTAACCCCGAACTCGATAACATCCAGCGTGTCGAGATTGAGGAGTATCCGGTAGCTGAAGTCCCTTTTTTTCGGAAAAATGCGGATAAGCACGTAAGGAGGAAGATTTCCGGCGTGATACCAAGACGCGGAGATTTGCAAGTCGTGTGGTCGCTCGAAGAGGCTCGTGAAAAACGGCGGAAGCTTCATCACATGTTTTCCGATTCGCAGCCGAAATGACTTCAAGTCGAGTTCTGCTGGCGCGTAGTTCTTCGGCAGGCCCACCAGCTTTGTTCCCTTGAGTGCAATGAGTGCATCCCGATGCGCATGGAGCATCTGGGGCCACGCCAACAGCAGCACGACGCAAGCAAGCGAACGTAGAAGGCGCGTCTTCAGGCTGCTGGGAGACAAGGGCATCGCCGATGTTTAAAGGGTCACGGCTTTTGCGTCGAATAATACTTATCCTGCGCGGAAGGTGAGAGACCCGCACGCTGCGAGCAGCACGCTGGTGTCCAGAAAAAGCTTCACGACCCGGCGAGGAAACGCCGGTGCCCTGCCTCATCCTCCTCAATCCACTTCTCGATCTGCTCGCGCGGGATGTCGCGCGGCGGGGGCAGCGCGCCTCCCCTCCCGTGCAGACGGGCGGCGAGGAACAGCAGCAGTTCCTGCTGCTGTTCCGGCGGGAGTTCCCCGGCGGCCTGTTCGATCTCTGCGAGCGTGCTCATGCCGTGGAAGCTACACACCCGCCTACCGCGGGCAAGCGCCGCATCCTCCCAAGCAAACCGCCCGCTTCCTGACCTCACCGCCTCCCCGCGTGGCTCACGCCCGTGGACGCCTCCCCGCCCACCAGCTTCCACAGGCCCTTCTTCTCCGGGTTGTAGCGCTCCAGATAAAGCGTGGACTCCCCCTCCGGCACGCCCTCCTTCCAACTGTAGGCCGCCACCGACAGCGCCTTCCCAAACGTCTCCCCCGACTCATTCTTCAGCACCTCCAGCACCTGCACCTGAAACCACGCATACTTGCTCCCTCCCTCCGGTGAAAGCCGCCTCACCCGCAGCACCACCGCCGCCTTCGCCGCCATCTTCTCATCGAGCAGCCTCTCCCCGGCAAACGCCGCAACCGTGAGCAGAGCCAGAAGGAAAGTCGTGAGGGTTTTCATGAAAGGGAGCAACTGCCGGGGAAACGGATGGCGGAGAGGCGGTTTGCCGCCGCTCTGCGGTTAGATGGCATCGGTGACTCCTCCCGCTCTCTGGATTGCATCCTCAAAGGCAAGCGCACTTGCAATCTCGTAGGATCGCTCTCTGGAATCGGTCTCATGATACAACCCATCAATGATCCGCACTCGCGTTTGAGTGAAGGCGCAATCGCGAAACGGGCCGTCGGCTGAACAGGCGGCCTGAATGCCACGCAAGACGGCCTGTGCGAATCTCTCGGGAATGGCCGTCTCGGGGACAGCCCACTCGAACGTCAGTCCATCCCCTGTGGCAGGCTCGACCAGTAGAATCACATGACCGACATGGCCCGGCGGTCCTGCTTGTCGAATGAACGTCCCCTCGCCCTGCGCTGAACTCGTCACTCGCACCTGCCGGAGCGATCTGTTGGTGGGAACATTCATGACGCGCAGATGCCGCCCAAACGCTCAAACTCAGCGACGACCCCATCGGCAGCGGCGGAGCGCACTATCCGCTCCCGGGCTTTCCTCCCCTGCAGGCAAAGTGTTGATGGGCGACAGTCAGGCGTTGCGGGTGTTCGCATTGTTGGATTCTGAGGAGTGAAAGAACGTGCTGACCGCCGCAAGTGACGCCATGAAGAGCGTGGCGAGCACGGCCCAGAAGAGCGAGCCACCAAACAAATCGAACCGGTCCCAAATGTTGCCGGTGAGTGGCTCAAGGCCATGGGTGGCAGGAGAAATCCAATCCCATGCTGTGAAGACGCCCAGCATGATGAACGGCGCGACAAACTGGGCTGCGATCGCGTAGCGAAAGGCACGTCCGAATGGCACGACAGTCGTGGCGCAGCGAATGATGCCAGTAAGCTCGACGAGAATCGCTGCGCCGACCGAGACTGCGATAAGCACATTGGTTTGGGCGGCAAAACGTGAGTCCATCGAGATGGCGATGGGAGCGGCTAACGCCAAGGCCGACAAAAGGAGGGTCAAGGCTTTCATTCAACGGAGGCGCGGAGCAATGCCAAACTTCCCGCTATATGAATGGCACCTGCGGGGTGCGGGAAGGAGGGCCTGGCGGAGGCGCATGGCGGCGGTGTAGCGGAATGCAGCGGGGGCGTCGAGCATGGTTTGCGGGCGGGGAGTCGGGCCGCGCCGGGTTCATTGGCCGGCGCGGCCCTTTTTCCTCCTCCTGGCAAGTGTCTTGTCCGGGGTGGGCCTTATCCCCGCACGGTGATCTGGAAGGGCTGGCTCATCTGGCCGAACTCGGTGTCGCCATCGAGATAGATGGCCCGATAGGTGTAGATGGCCGTCTGGCCGGGGGCGGGCTTCACCGTGTCGATGTAATTGGGCTGCGTGTCCACGGCGAGGAAGACCTCCGCCTTGCCGTCGCCGCGGTCCACGAAGATCTTGACCCCGGTGTGCCCGCCCTTCTTCCACACGATCTCCACGAGGCCGCCGCTGGTGATGCGGCTTTTCGAGAGGTCCGGCGCGATGGTGGCGAGCAGTTCGGCGATCTCGGCGCCCTCGATGCCGAGATCCTCGCCGTCGGCGACTTCATAGTTGAGCACGGACTTGATGCCCTGCGCGACGGATGCGAGGAGGGTGAAGATGCCGGCGACCAGCGGCACATTCGGCGCGGTGAAGACGGGGGGCACCGGGGCGGTGAGCGGCCCGCTCCCCTCGATGATGGCGTTCTTCAGCGCGGTGAGGGACTGGGAATAAGTCCGCACATCGGCGAGGTGGGCCATGATGGCATCGAACCACAGCCGCCCGTTGTCGAGCAGCGTGATGGTGGCGGCGGGCACGCTGTATTTAGTGGCGTAACCCTTGGCGGGGTCCTTGAGCTTCGCGACGAAGTTGGTCAGGAGCGTCTGCTTTCCGGGGTCGGAGGCAGGCATGAACGGTTGTCTTGGCATATGTTTGGTGTGTTTTTGTTTGGTTTGGTTTCCATCAGAAATCGGGTCGGCATCCCACGTCCCCTCATCCCAGTTCCCTGTGTCCCAAGGCATCAGCATTTCCTCGGGGAGAGAGCGCCAGATTAGAAAGTGGGGCAAAAACGGCCTTTTCATGGGTTTTCTAGGAGGAGGTGGTCAAAAGTAGCCACTCCCCAGCGCTGGGGAGCCGTTTTCCAGCGCTGGAAAATGGTTTTCCAAGGCTGGGGAATGATTTTTCAGCACTGGGGAGCCATTTTCCAGTGTTGGGGAATCGTTGCCGAGCACTGGAAAATGATTTTCCAGCACTGGGTAATCGTTCCCCATCACTGGGTAATCGTTCCCCAGCCCTGGAAAACCGCTTTTCAGGGCTGGGGAGCCGTTCCCCAGCACTCGGCAGCGGTCGCCCAGCGCTGGAAAATGGCTGCCCACCTATCGGCAATGGAAGGTGGCGGTGGTAAGTCCCCGCTTCCGTCTCGTTCCGTAGCTTGAATCTGGAAGGCATGAAGCCATGAACAACATGCGCCGCCGCCATGTCTCCCCGTCGCTCCCTCCTTTCCGGGATTCTTGGTTTCCCGATCTGGACACGACCCGACTTCCCG
>NZ_JBGANL010000134.1:0-4049 GCF_044222345.1 Prosthecobacter sp. | reverse complement strand
GACAGCCAGCGGGCCGTGGAGGCGATCGGGCGCATCGACGCGATCATCAACCAGGTCAACGACATCCAGGCCACGGTCGCCGCCGCGGTGGAACAGCAGACCGCGGTGACCGCCGAGATCACCCACAACGTCGCCGGCGCCGCCCAGAACAGCCAGGAGATCGCGCAGGGCATCGGCGGCGTGGCCGCGCGCGCGCAGTCGACCTCGGAGGCGGTGCGCGAACTGAGCGCCGCGGCCGACGGGCTCGCCCAGTTCGCGGCGACGCTCGAGAACCTGGTGCACCGCTTCCGCTGCTAGAGCGTGTTCACGATCTTCTGAGAAGGTGTTCCCGATCTCTCGTCCGGCTGAGGGAATGGCGTGGTGCGTACCAAGAACTATCTCAGCGACATCAGTCGCGAGCCGTTCGAGCCCGTGCGACCGTTGTTGGAGCAGGCGCAGCCAAGACCAAGCCCCGTACGGTCGATCTGTACGGGGTGTTCTGCGCCGTGCTGTACCTGTTGCGCACAGGTCCCAAGAAGGCCCGCAATCTGAGCCCGAAGTGAGGGCGATTCCGGCGCCCGGAGCGTTCCCTGCCGGCTGGTAAGGCCTCAGGCCGTCGGCGCGCCGCTTTGTTCCATGAACCAATCTCGGAACCGTCTCAGCGCATCGTCGTCTGCCTTGTCCTCCCGATAGGCCAGGTAGTGGCGTGTCTCTTCCAGCACCACCTCCTGCTCGACCGGCCTGACCAGCCGCCCCTGCTCGACAAGGGGGCCCACCAAGTGGTCCCAGCCGAGGGTCACGCCCTGGTCATTGAGCACCATCTGGATCAGCAGGTTGTAGTCATTGGCATTGAAGTAGTGTGGCCCTTTGCGGAGACGGTCTTCGATGTCCAGGTGATGAATGGCCAGCCACACGCCCCAATCCACATGCTCGGCAACCTGGGACCGCCCGTAGGGGCTCAGGTTGAGCAGTACTCCATCTCTCAGCCCTTCAAGGGTTCGGATCTCGGGATGTGTTTTGAGATAACCCGGCGTGCATACCGGATAGATCCGATCATGGAACAGTGGCCTGCTGATGTAGCCGTCCCGCACCCGCGACATTTTGGTGATGAAGATATCCGGATAGATCCCCGGCTCCATGGAGAGAAAGTTTTGGGTCGTCACCAAATCGAGGTCGATATCCGGATTGGCATTGAAGAAGCTGGGGAGTCGGTGCGACATCCACAGTGCCGAGAAGGCCGGCGAACAGCATAGGGTCAGGGTACGTCTAGCGGTGCTGCCGTAGTCCTTTCGAATGCGTGTCGCGGCTTGGGCAATGTTGATAAAGGACAACTGGGCCGCATCGAAGAAGATGGATCCGGCAGTGGTCAATTCGACCGAACGCCCGACGCGCTTGAACAGGGCCGTGCCGAGGTGCTCCTCAAGTTCACGGATCTGACGACTGATTGCGGCCTGAGTCACGCACAGCGTTTCGGCGGCGCGGGTGAAACTCTGGTAGCGCGCGGCTGCGACGAAGCACTTCACGGCCCTCAGCGAGGGCATCTTGAGCAGCGTCTGGTCGGGGGCGGCGTGCTTGCTCATAACATCAGGTTATCAATACCCGGGAAGAAAGGTCGATTGTGCCCATATGGCAGCATCTCTAGACTCCGCAAATAACAAAAAACAATAAACAGAAATCACCTTTCCCGCAAGCGAGGAAGGTAACTCAAATGCCACACCATCAAAACGGAGCCCACGAGATGACAAGAGTAACGTCCCTTCCTGCTGATGACAGGACATGCGGCTGGTTTCATCTAAGTAAACCTCGCCAGGCGAAACCAAGCCATTCCGGAGAGACCAAAGCTCGCTGGGTGGTGGTTGGTGCTGGTTTCACCGGCCTTGCTGCAGCTCGGCAATTGGCCCTCAATTTTCCAGATGATGAAATCGTGCTGATCGAGGCACAGGAGGTTGGTTTCGGAAGCTCGGGCCGGAATGCCGGCTTTGCCATAGACCTCCCTCACGACATCGGTGCAGAGGACTATATCGGGGAAATTGAAACGGCAAAAACCACCCTGAAGCTGAACCTGACTGGGCAGACAATACTTAGATCACTGGTCGAAAGGCACCAGATAGACTGCCAGCTTCGTGCCTCTGGAAAATACCAGGCGGCAATCGAGGATCGCGGTATCGCCGTGCTCGATGCCTACCGGCGCGGCCTGGATAAGCTCGGGCAACCCTACGAAATGATCGAAGGGAAGGATCTGCCCGATCATATCGGCACTCCTTTCTACCGGAAGGCGTTGTTCACGCCAGGGACGGTCTTGATCCAGCCTGCGGCGCTGGTGAAGGGGCTTGCCGACAGCCTTCCTGCGAATGTGACGCTTTATGAGCACACGGCGATCACCGACGTGGAGTATGGCGAAAAAACCGTGCTCACGCATCGCAATGGCCGCATCACGGCAGACAAACTCCTCCTCACCAATAACGCATTTGGCATGCGTTTCGGCTTTCTCCAGGGGACGATGCTACCCATCTTCACGTACGCGAGCCTGACCAGGGAACTGACAGAGACGGAGCAAGCTCGCCTGGGCGGCAAGTCCTTCTGGGGGGTGATCCCTGCCGATCCGTTTGGAACCACGCTGCGCCGCACGCACGACAACCGCATTCTGGTGAGGAACAGCTTCAGCTTCAATCCCGATGGCCGCAGCAAGCAGAAATATCTGGATCGTTTCGTCAACAGGCATCGGAAGTCGTTCGAGCGCAGGTTCCCGATGCTGTCCGGCGTCGAATTCGAGTACACATGGGGTGGCTCGCTGGCGCTTTCCCGCAACCACATGGGCTATTTCGGCCAGCTTGCGCCCAATGTTTATGGCGCGCTTTGCTGCAATGGCCTGGGGGTGACTCGCGGGACCGCCACCGGAACACTGCTGGCCGACTGGCTGGCCGGGCAGCGCAATGATTTGATCAATTTTCTGCTGTCCTCGCCTGGCCCGAACAGGAATCCGCCGGAACCGTTCCTTTCGATCGGGGTGAATCTCAACCTCATGTGGGGACAGTACCGGGCTGGCAGGGAAGGCTGAGAATAAACCGAAGAGTGGTGGTCTATTAGGCCGCCGCCGAGAGCCGATTGGCTGTTGATTCTTTAATGCATTGCTCAACCGGGCAAGCGCAGAAGACTTTCGCTTGAGCAAAATCGAGCGTTCGCTCTTGCTCAGTTTTTTCACCCACGCATTGTGGAAAAAGAAGGAGAGAGACATAAATGAAAAAAGATCTATCTATCGAGGACGTTCCTCTCAATGGATTCCATCAGCTGCTGACCGTTCGCTCCGGTGGCGGCTGGCTTTTGGATGGCTATGTATTGAGCATCATCGGCGTCGCCATGGTGCAGCTTTCGGCCGCGCTGAGTCTCAGCAGCTTCTGGGAAGGCATGGTGGCATCCTCCGCCCTGATCGGAATTTTCTTCGGTGGCTTCCTCGGAGGTTCGCTGACCGGCCGTCTGGGACGCCAGAAACTGTATTTTGTGGGGCCTGCGATTTTCATCGTCTGCTCGATTGCGCAGTTCTGGGCTGAATCGGGACTGGCACTGTTTTTTTTCCGATTTCTGATCGGCATTGGTGTGGGGTTTGAATATACGGCTGCAGGGGCCTTGCTGGTGGAATTCATGCCCAAGAAATACCGTGGCCCCCGATTGGCGATGTTGACCATTTTGTGGTTTGCTGGCGCCGCTCTGGCCTATATCGTCGGCAATATCATTTTGAGCAGCGGCAATGCCGAGGCATGGCGGTTGGTGCTGGCAAGTCCGGCCGTGATCGGCGCGCTGCTGTTGCTCGTGCGTATCGGCACGCCCGAGTCGCCGCGCTGGCTGTTGAGCAAGGGGCGCGCCGCGGAAGCCGAGCGCGTCATCCAGAAGGTTTATGGCTCTTCGTTCTCCCTGCGAAACCTGCCCGAGCAGCCGGCCGAAAGGAAGATGTCGTTCAGTGATCTACTGCACTCCGGCTATGGCAAGCGCATGCTGTTTGTCGCGGTGTTCTGGAGCTGCTCCGTGATTCCCGTTTTTGCGGTGTATGCGTTTGCCCCGAAGGTGCTGCAGGC
>NZ_JBGANL010000133.1:0-4065 GCF_044222345.1 Prosthecobacter sp. | reverse complement strand
CAGCAGCTCGGCGCGAAGACGAAGGCCTTTCATGAGACGCTCAAAGAGGCGCGCAAGATCATGCGGCACGCGCCCGAGCAGCAGCGCCAGCTCGAAGACGTGGACCGCGATCTCGCCGCCATGGCCACGCTCAATCTCCCGCAGCCCGCCACCGTCGCCGCTGCGCTGCCTGAGAGCGCGGACCTCGCCCGCGTGGTCATGAGCACCAAGCGCAAAAAATTCACCGCCCCCGTCAGCGATGCCGACGCCTACCTCCGCATGCAGGAGGCCCTCGCCGCTCAAGACGAAGAAGAATGATTTCCCCCGCAACCAACAACAGCCAACACCATGACTGCATCACATCACAACCACACCGAACCCGCCGAGCGCGCACCGCTCTGTCACCTCATCAATCACGGCACCTGCTGGCTCGAATGGCCCGCCGAGCTGCAACAGCAGATCACCCGCATCGCCGAGAACCAGGCCAAGCTCAAAGAACTGGCCGTCGATGGCAAAAACTGGAGCGATGCCGACTTCACCGAAGGCGTCGTTAACATTGCCAAGGTCTGGCCATCGCTGCGCACCGGCCTTTATCCATGGCCTTCCCAAACGAAGACGCGCACCAAGTGGCGCACGCTGCTCGATGAGCTGGAACAGCGCTCCAAGACCGAGCTGCTCCGCCACACCACCGTGCAGTCTAAAAAACTCCGCGCCGCCAGCAGCACCCAGTTCATCAAGTTCAGCGAATACGACGCCATCAACCTCGCCATTGAAACGGCACGCGGCATGGTCGCTCAGCGTTCCGAAGAGCGCCTCGTCGTCTTCAAGGCCCGCACCCGTGGCGGCAAAACATGGATGGGCGATCAGCTCGCCGAAGAAGAGAAGATCAACTGGCGCGTGCGCGCCATGCCCAGCTGGGGAGACAGCTACAAGGCGATGCTCATTTCCCTCTGCGCGATGTTCAACATCGGCCACACGCGCAGGCAGGGTGCGGATGAGCTGGAAAGCCTGCTCATCGCCCATATCAAGACACTCTCCGGCGTCGTGCTCTTTGAGGAAATGCAGGGCCTCTGCCGCAAGTCTCAAGAGTTCATTAAGACGCTCTTGAACGAGTCCTCGCTGGTGGTCTGCATCTTCGTCACCAACGAAGCCCACGACGAGATGCTCGCGCACGGTGGCAACCACCTCGCGCAGCTGCTCGCCCGTGCCGAGACCACCATCACCGCCAGCAAGATCACCGCTGATCACGTCCGCCGCTTTGATGAGGATCTCTGGAAGAAAGCCGCCGATGCAAAGCAGCTCGGCCTTGTGGCCGCAGCCGCCAACCAGCTCGGAGCACTCAGCGCCGTGCGCCGCATCACGGCCATGGTGCGCGCCCTGCTCGGCAAAGGCGCGCTCATCACCGACGAGATGATCGCCGACGCCATCGCTGGCTATCGCCGCGCCGTCCCCGTCGTCTCCACCACCACCCGCAAGCGCGGCATGCAGACCGTGGAAGGGAGGGCTGAGTAAGTCATGAAAACGCCTCTTCTCGCACTGCCAGCGCCTTCGCTGGAACGTCATCTTGCCCGCACCATTGACGGGCGGTCGCTCACCGGTGTTCCGGGTGCTTGGAGCACCCCCATTCGGCGCAGGCCCTGGCATCCTCAAAGGACTCGCAAGCCCGCATGGAGGAAAATGGATCTCCGGGAGCGCTACGAACTCCAGGCAGCGCTCAAGCAATGCACGGGCTATGCCCGCTGCAATAACCCGCCGCACCCTGACACCGCCCTATGGATGGTGTCCAGCTACCATGAAGACGGCACTCTTTCTTTGTCCCACGTATGGGCGATCAACAAGGACACTGCGCTCAATGCTCACTTTGCCGCAGGCAAGGTTGTTAGCGCCGTCGTCAACATGGCTGCGCTCAAGATGGGAGGTGGCAAATGAGTCCATCAACCGCATTTCAAATGGGCATGACGGCGCGGCAGAACGGCAGGCCGCAAACCGACAACGACTTCGCTCCAAGAGATCCGCTGCACGCTGACTGGCTCCGAGGCTGGCAGCTGGCCGATGACAGCGACGACATCGAACTGCCCGAAGAGGAGGAAGCCGTATGAACTCACCCGAAACCGACGCCCTGATTTTGCGCGCCTGTCAGCCCCAAGCAGGCGACCGCTTCATGCGCAGCGAGCTTTTCGACGTGATCATTCAGGCCATCACACCGAGCGCCGAGTTTGAAGCCGAGGTCACCTGCCAATGGACCACAGACGGCGTGGTGAAAACCGAGACCATCCACATCGGCTACTACCGCCTGCTGGCCAAGCGCAGCATCGAGGTCGGGCACCTGTTCATTCCAGTGGAGGTGAAGCCATGAGCGAAGACGCCATCACAGAAAAAATCCGCAAGCTGCTGCGCCTCGCGAAGTCCAGCAATCAAGCTGAGTCCAGCGCCGCCCTGGCTAAGGCCATGGAACTCGCAGCACGGCACCAGGTCGATGTTCACAGCCTGAGTGAAGACGATGAAATCGCCAAACTTGTGACGCGCTACTTCCGCTGCGGCGGCAAGCGGCTCGCACGTGAATGGCGCAAAGCCCTGGCCGTGGCGCGGCAGTTCTTCAACGTCACCACCTGCACCATTCAGGACTTCGGCCAGGTGGCCTTCATCGGCACCGAGATGGACATCCAGATCGCCGATTATGTGACCACCTTTCTGGTGCGCACATGCCGTGATGAACTCGCGAAGTTCTCCGCCGAGGAAAAGAAGCGCCGCCGCCGCATGTCAGCCAACAAGCGCGCCTGCTTCATCGACTCTTATTTCAACGGCGTTTGGGTTCAGCTCTCCGACCAGCGCGAAGCCCAGGTGCATGAGATCACCGGTCTGGAGATCGTCTTGAGCACCGCTGAAAAAGCCCGCGAGGCACACCTCGACGCTCAATTCAAAAACACCACCACGGCCAAGGCTCTGACCAAGCCGCGCCCCACTCTTCATACCCTCTTTGCCGGATACGATGCCGGACTCAACACCCAGATCAACCCCGCCCTCGGCACCGACACGCCGCTGGCACTCGACTACAAATAATGAACTCCCCCAATACCCCGTGCCCACATTGTGGCGACAAAGCCCTGATGCCCTTTTGCGACTGCCCCATGTCCATCGCAGAAAGAGACGATGCCGAACGCCAACAGGCCCCCACTCCCCCGCCATCCATCAAAGAGCGCTCCGTTCAGCTGCTCGCCCGCTACTCCACGCTGAAGTCTAAAAAGGACGCTATCGAGGCACCCTTCAAGGCGCAGATCGCCATCATCAACGAGGCCGTCGCCACCGAGACCACACCCATTCAGCTGGAGATGGACGCGATCAAAGCCGAGGCCGAGCGCATCGGCCTGGCCAATGCCGCCGAGATCTTCGGGGAGCACTGCACCAGCGTCATCGCCAGCGGCCATGCTTTGAAGCTCAGCGAGTCCGAAGCCGTGGCCTGCGACGATGAAGCCGCCACCATCAAGCGCCTGCTCAAAGAAGCCGGAAAGGCACACATCGTCATCGACCCTGACGAAAAGGCCGAAGGCGCGGAGCACCGCATGGCCGCATCCGCCTGCCTGCGCATCAAGGTCGAGCTGAACAAAGCCTACATCGGCAGCATGATCGACGACTTCCCCGAATGGTTTCAAGCTCGTGGCATCAGCATGGAACCCAGCCGCACCGTCAAACTCGGCGAAGCACCCAAGCCCCGCGTCCCCAAGCCGAAGAAGGAAAAGGGCTCGAAGAAAACCGCCGCCGAGGCGCAACCCGAACAGGAGGCCGCGTGATGCCACTCACAGAAAAACAGGCTGAACAAGCCATGAGCAGCTGCTCCCACTTCAACGGCATTCAAAACGAATGCTGCAAGGCCGGTGTGAGCTTTGCTCAATTTACCGGCTCGCTGCCCTGCCTCACATTCCCAGATAAGGGAACGTTCACCTGTGACAAACGCCGCTGGCATACCCGCGAAGAAGTCGAGGCAGAGCACGCGGCTATGGACGCCTTCACCGATTTGCTTCGCAAGGTTCAGCCCGTCGTGGTCGAGTGTAAAAAGATCACGCGCAGCGGTGGCGTCGCTTCCTTCTC
>NZ_JBGANL010000059.1:0-31270 GCF_044222345.1 Prosthecobacter sp. | reverse complement strand
GAGATCCACCGGCTGGAGAGCGGGATCCCGCTGCTGGAGGTGATGGTGTCTGTGGCGCCGCTGCTGGGGCTGCTGGGTACGACGGTGGGCCTGGTGGGGATGTTCTCGGCGTTCGGCGCGGGGGGCGGGCCGGACACGACGGTGATCGCGCAGGAGATCGGCGTGGCGCTGCGGTGCACGATCGCGGGTTTGTTTGTGGCGGTGCCGTCGGTGCTGGCGCACACGTATTTTTCACGGCGGCTGGATGCGCTGGCGGTGCGGGTGGAGTCGATCATGCAGGAGACGATCCAGCATTTTTACCAGCACTTTGAGGTGCAGCGTCCGGCGAACTGAGTGCGGCCTGATCTGAAGCCTACCCTGCCATGAATCTGCGCCCCAAACGCCGCCCGGTACCGACGATCCCCATTGTGTCGCTGATCGACATCATGGTGATCCTGCTGATCTTCTTTGTGGCGACGACGACGTTTGAAAAGGACAAGACGCAGATGAAGATCACGCTGCCGGAGTCGAAGACGCTGGGCGGTGCGGCGACGACGGCGGAGGTGCGCGTGGCGATCACCATCGATGAGCAGCAGCATGTGTTTCTGGACGGGAAGCCGGTGGAGCTGGAGCAGCTGGCGGCGGCGATCACGACGATGAAGGAAACGACACCGGGGCTGAAGCTGGAGCTGAAGGCGGACACGACGGCGGCGCTGGGGAACCTGGTGAAGGTGTGGGACGCGCTGCGTGAGGCGGGGTACAGCATCAATGATGTGCCGGCGCGGATTCAGCGGGCGGGGAAGTGAGGCCCGTTCTTCGCTAAAGCTTCGAAGGGCAGGCTGGATGCTGGATGTGGCGCGGTGGGAATAGGTCTGATGGGACTCATGGGACCTATTTGGGGGGCTTCGAAGTAAGCGGCGAACGAAGGAAGGCAGAGCATGAGCCAGAACTGGCTGAAGCCCGGACTACGTGCGAAAAAGTGGGAAGGCTTCCTCCCTGGCTCTTCGAGCTGGGGAGGATACGAAAGCCGGGACGGCAGAATGAATGGCGCCGGGTGTGCCGTGATGTGAGAAGTGAGGAGCGCGTCTTAGCGGCGCTTCACTTTGGTGTTCACCTTGCTGTACTTCACGTAGGGCTCGAATTTGTAGCAGGTGGGCATGAGGATGCCGCGCTTTTTGAGGATGGAGGTTTCGTTTGCGTCCACTTCAAAGCCGGGGTGGCCGATCCAGGCCCACTGCCAGCCTTCGTTGGCGATGAAGAGGCCGCCGCGCTCATGGCCATGGCGAATGATGCCGGTGGTTTTGAGGCGCTCCGGGGCGACGTAGTAGATGCCTTTGGCGGACTGGGCCTCAGGCTGGTAGATGCCGGCGGGGAGGGTGAACTTGCCGTCCTTGTGGGTGCAGTCGACGGCCTGGGCGACTTTGATGGCGGGGGTGCCGGGAGGGCAACGATCGAGATCTTTGGAGGCGCAGGAGACGAAGAGGCAGGAGGTCAGCAGGGCGGAAAGCAGGTGTTTCATGAGGTGAGGAGGAAGCGCTGAGGTGGTGCGTGCCATGGGAGGCGCGGGGCCGGAGATGCACGTGGCCGGCACTAAACACAGGATGCGGGGCGTGTGGTAGCGGAATGTGGTGGCGTTTTTGGCGTGGCGCTCAGGCGCTGCGGTGTTGCTGCGCGATGCAGCCTGTGGGCCTGTGTGATGGCTTTGCCGTTAATAGGTCCGGATGATGATGGGTCGCGGCACGTAGGGGACGTGGATGTAGGGGACGTGGGGGATGTGGATGTTGGGGATGTGGATGTAGGGGATGTGGACGTAGGGGGAGGATGGATAGTAGCGGTGGGAATAGTACGGGACGATGTAGCTCTGTGAGGACGCCCTGCGGTGCGCTGCTGCCTGGCGGCGGTATTCCTCCGCGCGCTGCAAATTGACCTGGTGCTCTGCCTGGCTGGCAACGTAATCGGGAACGGCGGATGTCTGGGACTGGGCCTGCACCAGACGCCTCTGCTCCGTCTGAATCTGAGCCAGGGCCTGGAGGTCCAACTGACGGTTTTGCTCCATCTGGGCTGCGGCCTGGGCTTCCAACCGGCGTTTTTGCTCCGCCTGAGCCTGCACGGCGGCCTGCTCCTGCGGGGTGGCGACCCGGAGCCGGACGCGGGTGGCGGGGTCGAGAGCGGTGACTTTGATCCAGCTGCCTTTGTAGTGGTCCCTGTCGGAGGTGACATAGACCATGGTGCGGTTGGCATTGAATTTGTGGAAGGTGCCTTTGTAGGTCCGGCCGTTCACGAGCCATTGCTCTGCCTGGACGGCTGAGGTGAACAAAAGCAGGGTGAGGAGCAGCATCTTCATAGGGAGAGTGTGTGCGTGATTTGGCGGGGGGCAAGTGGGGAATGGAACTAGGTGAAGTGAAAGAGTGGCTGCTGGTGGGTGAATGGGGCGGCGGGAGGGCTGATGGGGGGGGCTGGTGTGGTGACGGGGGAGGATGGACAGGATTAACAGAATGGCATGATTCACAGGATTCTTGTCAGGGGGATTTGAGGCCGGGGGCTGGAATGAATGTTTTGAACGGCCTGGAGGAGACCATGATATGGTATTAGATGATGGAAAAAGACAGGGTGGATGAGAAATCACTTGAGATCTGAGATCGGGACCCAAGGCTGATGGTTACACTATGAATGATGCTGATTTTCATCTGGTGGCGCATTCGCCGCTGATTCATTTCGAGACCTGCACGAAGGTGCAAAACGCGACGACGAAGAGGCTGGAGACGCCGCGGGCGAATGTGCTGCAACGACGGATGGCGGAGGCGGTGGAGGTGCTGACGGCGCTGGGGGTGCCTGCGATCCGGGTGATCGTGACGAAGATCCGCCAGTGCGGGGGAACGACCTTCAGCGTGGAGGTGATTTATCATTTGTGCCAGCAGCGGAACACGGATGCGCTGATCCTGGCGAACATCAGCGCGAACAGCCAGGGCATCCTGGAGCGGATACGGACCTTCAGCGATAACGACCGCTTTCCGTGGCACAATGCGCTGGTGCCGCGTGAGCGGCGGATGAAGTGGGCCAACGGGAGCACGGCGACGATCACGAGCGCGGAGTCGATGAACCCGGGGATCTCGAAGCCGCGGCAGGCGGTGCTGTTTAGCGAGAGCGCGAAGTATCCGCGCGGCGGGGTGAAGGACGACCGGAAGATCATGGCGTCGATTTTGCCGTCGCTGAATGATGCGGGGCTGGCGATCGCGGAGAGCACGCCGGACGGGGCGAGCGGCTGGCACTACGAGACGTGGCAGGGGGCGCTGAGCCTGGATGATTTTCTCAAGGCGTGGCGTGCGGGGGATGCGGCGCCGGGGAACGGGTGGGTGAAGGTGTTTGCGGCGTGGTTTGAGTTTGCGGAGAACGCGAAGCCGGTGACGGAGGCGATGCAGGCGAAGATCGATGCGACGCTGACGCCGCGTGAGGCGAACGGGCGGCGGAGGTATGGCTGGACGTATGAGCAGATGGCGTGGCGGCGGGCGATCATGGAAGCGGAGTGCTCGGGCTCGGAGGACACGTTTGATGAGTTTTACCCGGAGGATGAGGTGAGCTGCTTTCTTTCATCTGGCAGGCCGCGCTTTAACGTGGCGGCGCTGCGGCGGCTGGAGCTGGCGGCGCAGCTGCATGAGCCGGAGGTGGGCTCTCTGGTGGCGGTGGGAGACGGGGTGGAGTTTCAGACGGATGCGAGCGGCTTTGGCAGCTTTCACCTGTGGGAAAGGCCGCAGCCGGGGTGCAGCTACATCGTGTGGTGTGACCCCATGACGGGGGAGGACCAGGCGGAGAGCGGGGACCCGGACCGGCACTCGATCGGCGTGCTGCGCACGGAGTACCAGGAGGCGGGTGGTGCGTGCTACAAGGATGCGGTGGTGGCGCGTGTGCGGCCGCCTTTTACGGGGACGACGCTGCTGACGGCGGAGTACATCGCGCTGCTGTCAGAGTATTACGGCGGGGCGCTGGTGGTGCTGGAGGTGAACATGGGGCTGCATGTGCTGGAGCGGCTGAAGGACCTGGGCGTGCCGCTGTACAAGCGCCAGGTGGTGGACCCGTACGACCGCGAGAAGCAGAACTACATGCTGGGCTGGAAGCTGAAGGACCGGGACCAGCGGCGCGATGTGATCGACAGCCTGGCGCTGGCGTTTCACAATGAGACGCTGGATGTCTTCTGCCCGCATATTTTGGCGGAGTGCCGGAACTTCATGTGGAGCAAAAACGGGCGCGAGGAGGCGCGCAGCGGCTGCCACGATGATGATGTGCTGGGCCTGGCGATGGCCTACCGCTGCAAGGGCAGCGCGACGCTGTACAAGGTGGCGGCGCGGCGGCGGAGGAGGCCGGTGGATTACCGGAGGGTGAGGTAGCTTGTTGGCAGAGGTCGGAGGGGATGGCCGAAAAAGGGGAAAGAATTGAAAAAAGGGTTCTGAATTTTTCCGCTCTTTCCCTTTTTTCGGCTGACTCATGCCTGGATTTCTACTTCACCGGCGTGGGCTGCGCTGCTGCGGGTGTGCTGGTGGCGGGGTAGTCCCAGGTGCGGGTGAAGTAGGGGAGATGGGTGATGTCGCTGCGGATGTGGACGGACTGCACCGCGAGCCCCTTGGGGGTTTTGGTGGAGCGGATGAGAATGGTCCAGGTGCCGGTGCGGTGGTTTTTATACCAGGTTTCGGTGGTGACGGGATCGCCGGCCTTGATGGACTCGATGTGGGCGCCGCTGCTGGAAAGGAGGGTGTTGGCCTCGGCCTGGGAAAGGGTGCTGGTCTCGTGGAGGCGATCCCACGCGGCGGGCGGCGAGGGATAGAGGGCGGTCTTGACCGTGGCGACCATGAGGCTGAGGAGGATGAGAATGAGCACCGCCATGGTTCTGGGGGAGGTGGGCGGCAGTGAGTCGGGGGCGGCTAATTTCATGGGGATCTAAGGGAGGAAGTATTGAACTGCGGCGCGGTTTGTCGAGGAGGGGATGGCGTGAAAAGTGAATAGGCGCAGGGCTTATGGATGCGGAGTGTGGAGCAGTGCATGGCCGGGAGGGAGCGTGCGAAGAGTGGCATGACTTAAACTCATCCGCCGTCATGGGGCGTGAATGTGGAAAGCGCGTGCAACGGGATGAAATAATACCGAAAGATACCAGATAAAAATATCAAATCGCTTGCACTCTGAAATCCGGACCCAAGGTTTTGTCATGGCCTCTCAAAACATGCAATCTGACGACGAAGAACAAACCCAGGAAGAAGAGCAGCAAAACCGGACGAGCATCCGCCCGAGCAACAACGAGTATGATTCTGAAACGGGGCTGGGCACGGGGACGGCGGCGAGGCGCACCGGCACGATCAACCGTGACGGCAGCACCTCGCCTGTGTCCGCGACCTTTGGCACCGCGACGGGATCGCTGAGCCAGCGGTCGTCCAGGCTGATGAAGCCGCGCCCGACGCCGGCGGATGCGTATGCGCAGCGGCAGGGCAATGTGTCGCTGGCGAAGGCGAACGGGACCTTTGATGCGGTGCGCCAGAAGTTCAACGGGGCGAATTCGGGGCAGATCATGGACGAGCAGGGCAATATTTCCAAGAACCCCAATTCGCCCAAATTTGACCAGGTGCCCGACGGCCAGGGCGGGTACAAGTTTGTCCCCGTGCCACCGAAACAGAGGCCGCCGGTGCCGCCGAAGCCTGTGGCTGCGACAGGTGGGCTGGATGGGACGATCAAGGCCTCGACGGAGCAGTTTGGCAGCCAACCTTTGAAGGGCATGGAAACGCCGAAGCCGCTGGTGCCGCCGGTGCTGGCGGCTCCGCTGGGAGGCACATCAACGGGGAACTCCATCACCGCCACGAAGTCTCCGCTGGCACCTGCGGTGACGGCATCCACTTCAGTGACAACGACGTCGGCGGCACCCAGCAGCCTCGGCATGCCAGGCACGGGAACGCTGCAGGCAAACACGCAGCCGCCTGCCATCGGCTCTGGTGGGGTGGGCGGGCCGCTGAAGCTGCCTGATCCTGCGAAAAAGCCTTTAGCCCGCGCGAAAGGTGGACCGGTGAAGGCTGGCAGGCCCTACCTCGTGGGTGAGGAGGGGCCGGAGATCATCGTGCCGAAGCAGAGCGGCCATGTGGTGCCGAATCATGCCATCTCCATTGCAGCGCTGATGGAGATGAAGCGCGCCGGGAAGAACATCGCGCTGCCGAAAGGTGCGGTGGGAGCAAAGTTTTTTGAGACGCGTCCGGCTCCGCCGAGGAATGCGAGCAGGAGCAGGAAGTGATCTGGTTTATGAGAAGAATTTAAGAGGTGAAAATTTGTCAATAATTTGCATCCTGACCCCATTTTGGGGCGTGGCGGTTGCCCGGGTTTTTGGGGCACAGGAGCGGGCTGTGAGCGGCTGAGCCTGGCAGGTGTGGCTGTGGTCACATTTCCGGCTTGGCTCCGCTTCAAGGCCGCCACTGCTTCATGAGTTGCAAAACCAACCGAAACTGGGCAGGCTCTGAGATGGATCATAATAATTCGGAACTCTATTTTGCCTTCCTTCTGTTTATCATCTGGGTTCTTCGCGTCATTTCCCTCCGAAAGCAGGCAAGGCATGAGGCGCTGGAAAGGCAGGCAGCGCTGCTCAAACAAAGTGAGATGAAGGACAGGCCTGACTGATGGGCCGGCGAAAGTCAGCGAGGCGTTGTGTGAAAATCGACAAAGCTTTCGCCAAAACAGGGGCGAACTGCAGGAAGGTTATTTGTCGGAGGCGATGGCGGCGCGGTAGTTGGCGTGGGCGCGGAAGTATTCGGACTGGGCTTCGACTTCGAGGACTTTGGCGTCGAAGCTGGCCTGCTCGCGGATCTGGAGGGCGAGGAGGTCGGTGGCGCCTTGCTTGAGGCGCTCGGCTTCGGCGGTGGCGAGCTGCTGGGCGAGATCGACGTTGCGGCGGGTCTGGAGGAGGACGGCGTGGGCGGCAAGGAGGGCGCTGTGGGCGTCGCGCACGTCGGCGGTGATGCGCTGACGGGCGAAGAGCATTTCTTGATTGAGGCGGTCGATCTGGGCGTTGGCGACATCGACGCGGCCTTTGGCTTCGCGGCGCTGGAGGGGGACTTTGAATTCGACCTTCGCCTCGATCTCGGTGCGCTCCAAGGCGGAGGGGAGTCTGCCTCCTGAGCTTTGGGCGGCCTGCACGCCGACTTCGAGGCTGGGAAGGAGGTTGTTTTTGGCGAGGCGGAGGTCGATGCCGGTTTTTTCGAGGGTGAGCTCGATGCGGCGCATCTCGGGGCGGAAGATGAGGGCCTTGGCGATGTCCACGGTGAGCTGGGATTCTGCGGGATGGCTGTGGGTGGGGAAGGCGGAGGGGAGACGGGTGCGCGGGGCGAGGATGGGCTCTGCGCTGCGGAGATCGCGGTAGAAGAGGGAGAGCTCAATGGTGGCGGCCTGCAGGCGGCGGCGGGCCTGGACGACGGCGATCTCGCGGCTGACGACGAGGCGCTGATTGTCCACCTGAACGATGGGGGCTGAGGCGCCGGTTTTCACCTGCTGGGCGATGGCGGAGTCGCGCTCTTTGGCGACGCGGAGAAGCTCCTCCGTGAGGGAGAGGCGCTGGCCGGCGGAGAGCCAGCCGTAGTAGGAGATGGTAGCGGCGCGAATGAAGTCGAGGTACTGGCGGAAGATGATGGGATCGGCGAGTTCCTGATCAATCTGCGCCTGCCAGAGGGTGGCGCGGCGGCGGTCGATGGTGCCGTCCCGGAGGAGGGGGATGCGGAAGCCGAGGATGCCTTCGCCATCGGTGCTGGTGCGGTCTTTGTTGTAGTTGGGCAGGAAGCCGCTGCTGAGGCGGTAGCCGCCGTAGACGCCGCCGCCCCAGTTGGTGAGGGGCTGCTCCAGCATGGTGTAGGCGGTCTGGCCGTCGTAGTAGCCGGAGGGGGCAAAGGTGCCGCCTGAGTTGAGATTGAGGTCAAAGGCGCCCATGGCCTGGCGGGCGCGGCCGTTGGCGATGTCCTGCTCGATCATGGCGGCGAGGTAGGGCGGGTACTGGGTCTTGACGCTTTGCAGGACTTCCGTGAGGAGCAGCGGGCGGGATTTTTCCTTCTCTTTTTCCTCCGGCGCGGCTTCAAGGCCGGCGAAGGGGAGCATGAGGGCGACCATGGCGGCTCGGTAGCGGCACATGTGCCGCGAGGAGGGCAGACGCTGTCTTTCGGAGCTGGCTTTGCACCTTGGGGAGGCGTCAGGGACGTTCGCCCGGAGCCGATAGAATATCGGCGCTCCCAGCAAAGAGCCGGGCTTGTTCGCGAGGGGCTGGGGGCTTGCGGGGGTGGTAGGGACGTTCGCCCGGAGCCGATAGAATATCGGCGCTCCCAGCAAAGAGCTGGACTTGTTCGCGAGGGGCTGGGGGCTTGCGGGGGTGGTGGGGACGTTCGCCCGGAGCCGATAGAATATCGGCGCTCCCAGCAAAGAGCTGCGGCTGACGCGGGCGGTTTTGGGGGATGGGGCAGGTTCATTGAAACCACGATGCCCCGGCATCAAAGAGGGGCGTGGATGGCTGCCATGCAGGCCTTGTGCGCTGGCTGCTGGGATCGTGGTGCTGGTATTCATCAGGTTCTGGGGCGTGACCGGGTTCAGTGTGGTAGGAAATATCACTTTTTGGTGGGGTCAAGCTTGCCGTCGGCGTTGGAGTTCACGGCGGGGAAGCCGTTGATCTGGCGCCAGAGCTCAAACCAGAGCGGCACCTGATCGAGGAGGAACCAGGCGTTGGCGCGGGTGCCCTGGCGCAACCAGCGCTCGCGATCCGGCCAGGGGACGGTGACGGGGCCTTTGCCGTCGCCACGATCCACGACGTCATCTGAGGGGCCGATGAGGACGCGGAAGCGGCCCTGGCCGTCATCGCTGGCGTCCACAAAGACGACTTCGCCGCCGAAGGTGCCGATGGCGAGCTGCGGCCAGCCGATGGCCTGCACGGCGGGCCAGCCTTCAAAGGCGAGGCGCACGGGGCTGCCGGGGGTGACGACGCCGTTCACTTCTTTGCGTGCGTGGATGAGGGGCATGTCGTTGCCATCCACCCAGACTTCGACGTTGCGGCTGTCGCTCTCGGGAATGATGACGCAGATGAGGGAGCCGGGGCGGAGGTAGGTGCCGTCGGTGACGGCGACCTGGAGGACGACGCCATCGCGCGGGGCTTCGACGATCTGGCGGAGGTTTTGATTGATCTGCACGTCGATGACGGAGAGGTCGCGCTCTGCGGTGGCGACTTCGCCGAGGGCGCTGCCTTTGGAGGCGTGGATGGAGGCGATGAGGGCGTCCATGTCATTGCCGGTGCGCTTGAGGGCGGCCTCGGCGGACTTGAGATCGGCGGCGGTGGCATCGCGCTGGAGGGTGGCGAGCTCCATGCTGCGCTGGGATTCGAGCTGCTTGCTGAAGAGCTCCTGCGTGCGCTTGTGATTGAGCTGCGCGGTTTCGGCGGCGATCTTGGCCCCGGCGACACGCTGGTGCGCGCCATCGATGGCCTGGGCTTTGGCGAGCTCCTGCTGGGTGATCTGCGCGGTGAGGGACTCGACGCGGCCCTGGGCGAAGTCGCGGCGGCTTTCGATGGCTTCGCGCTGGGCGCGGAGGTTGTTGATGAGGTTGGGGTCGTTGTCCTGGATCTCGATGATGAGCTCGCCTTTTTTGACGCGCTGGCCTTCGGTGATGTGGAGATTGCGCACGCGGCCGGAGACCTGGGCCTCCACATTGACGCGGCGGTCCAGCGGATTGAAGGCGATGACGCGCCCCGTGCCGGCGACGAACTGACGCCAGGGGAGGAACAGGAGCGCGATGGCGAGCAGGACGAAGCTGACGAGCAGCAGGCGGCTGAAGACGCGGGTGAAGCGCGCGGGGCTGGCGAGGCTGAGCGCGGGCAGCGGTGGCGCGGAGGATGCGTGGGGGGGAAGTGAGTGGGTCGTCGTCATAGGCGAAGGGCGGATTTGAATCTTTCTCCTTCTCCTTCTCTTACTCTTCCTCCTCCTCCCGGAAGTTCGGAATCCAGAGGCCGGGAGGAAGAGGAGGAGTAGGAGGAAGAGGCGGAGTTCGAGGGGATTAAGCGGCCGTGGGGGTGAGGGAGGGAGGTGGCTGTGGGGTGGTGCCATCGCTCAGGCGGCAGGGGGCGAGCTCGATGAGGTGATCACAGCGGCTGCTGACCTGGGAGTCACGGGTGGTGACGATGACGGTCCAGGGCTGGGATTTGCCGAGGATGGCGGCGGAGAGCTGGACGAAGGAGGCGTCGTCCATGTTGTCGAGCAGTTCGTCGATGAGCAGGAGGCGGGGGCGCTGGGCGAGGGCGCGGGCGAGGAGGAGGCGCATGCGCTGGTTTCCAGAGAGGGGGGCGCCGCCGATCTTGAGGTGGAGATTGAGGCCTTCGGGGCGGGCGAGGAGTTCATCCAGCAGGCCGACTTGTTTCAGCGCGGCGCGGATTTCATCCATGCCGATGTCGCTGCGGCCGAGGCGGAGATTTTCCACGACGGTGGCGTCCATGATCTCGTCGCGGCGGAGGAGCTGGGTGCTTTCACGCAGGGCTTCGAGGTTCCAGCTGCGGAGGTCCACGCCGTCGATGGTGACGAAGCCGGCGGAGGGCTGGCGGAGGCCGAAGAGGATGTCCAGCAGGGAGCTGGCGCCTGCGCCATGCGGGCCGACGATGGCGGCGCTGGCCCCTGCGGGGATGGTGAAGCTGCGCCCGCTGAAGAGGGGCAGGGTGGGGATGTGGGCAAAGGAGATCTCGCTGGCCACGACCTCGGCCCCGAGGCCGTGGGTGGCGGGCTTTTCGCCGCCTTCGCGCTCGATTTCGAGATCGAAGACGTGGCCGAGCTTGTCCATGGCGGCCATGGCGTCGTACCAAGCCTCGAGTTTTTTGCCGAGCTTGGCGAGGGAGGCGACGATACCGCTCATGATGATCTCACTGGCGACGAGCTGGCCGAGGGTGATCTGCTGGCTGATGACGAGGTAGCCGCCAACGACGAGCAGCGCGGCGGAGGCGACGACCTGCAGCGTGAGCAGCGCGGCGACCTGGCGCATGAGGACGCGGAAGTGCCTGCTGCGCGCCATGACGTAGCCGGTGCTGAGCTCATTGGCGCGCTCATGCGCCATGCGGCTGCCGCCGGGGCCTTTGAAGAGGAAGGGGAAATGGGCGACTTCTTCAAACCAGTTTACGAGGTCGTACTTCATGCGTGACTCCTCGATGCTGGTGTCCACCGCACCGCGGCCGAGAAGCCAGAGGCTGAGGATGATGAGGCTCAGCAGGATGGCGGCGAAGATCAGCAGCAGCGGATGGTAAACGGAGAGCAGCAGCATGCCGATGAGGCCGCCAAAGACGAGGTTTACACCATCGAGCAGCAGCAGGGCGGTGGACTTCTGCGCGGTCACCACATCGAGGAAGCGGTTCACCATTTCCGGGGCGTGCACTTCATCATGTACCTGCGCCTTCACGCGGGGCAGGCGGTAGGCCAGGTCCGAGGCGGCGCGCACAAAGATGCGGCGCTGGATCATGTCTGACACATAGAACTGAAAACCGCTGACGACGGCCTGCAAACCGAGGCAGCCGAAGAGGGCGAGGGAGACGATCACCAAAGCCTGGAGGTAGGGGCGGGACTGGCCGCCGAAGGCAAGATTGCTGACGATGGCATCCACCGCCATGGGGACGGCGAGGTAGAGCAGCGCGGAGATGACGGAGAACATGAGCAGCGTGCGGACCTCCTGCTTCTCTGCGAGCAGCATGCCGATGAAGCGGCGCGCGGGGCTGAGGCCGGCGTGGTCATGATGCGCGGCGTGGCCGTGCTGCGGTGCGGCGCTGAGCTCATGCCCGGCGCGGTCGAGATGGACGATGCCGGCCTCCACCACGGCGTGCACGCTTTCCACACCGAGGCGGCGTGCGAGGGCCTGACGTGTGAGGGTGATGCGGTGGGTGGGGTGCTCCCCGTCTGCGAGGCGGAGGCTGAACCAGCCGGCGTAGGTGATGACGAGCCAGCGGCTTTCCAGGCTGCTCCAGATGACGACGGGGGAGTCTGCATGGGCCTGCCACACGGCCTCGCTGAGGGGGAGGCGCACGGGGGAGACCTGCATGCCTGCGCCTGCTGCGGCGGCGCTGAGCAGGGCGAGGGGATCTCCCTGCGCCTGCGCGGCGTGGTGGATGGCTGAACGGGCACGCTCCGGGGTGACATCACTGCCGAGGATGGCAGAGAGCTGCAGCAGAGTCGTGGGGGAAAGGATGGGCGGGGGAGTGGATGGCGGTGTCAAAATTTAAGGATAAGTCGCGTCTTATACGTCTTGGTAGCACAGGTGGACTCACCCATCTGACTGCAAAAAAATGCGATGAATATAATCGGACGGAAATGCAAAGAAGGGGGAGGTGGGGAGGGGTGCTTGATGGTCAAGGATGGGCTGGGCCGACGGGTGGCGATCAGCGGGCATGATCGTGCTCCTCTTCGCTGGGGGTCCAGGCGGGGAAGGGATCAGGGAACTGCGCCCAGGCCTCCGGCCCGCCGGCCAGTTCCTCTGGGGTGAGCTGGCAGGCGCGGAACCTGGCCACCAAGGCTTCACGGTCCATGTTTCTGCCGATGACGACGATCTCGCTGCGGCGGTCGCCGTAGGGCTCCTGCAGGTTGGCGCGGATCTCCGCCAGTGATTCTTCATCCTGCGGCCATTCTGACTCCGGCACCGCGCTCCAGAAAATGCCCATCGCCCGCGTGGAGCGCATCACGCCCGCCTGGCTGACGAAGCCCGCCAGCTCCATGCGCGTGGCCAGCCAGAACATGCCCTTGGCACGCACCACGCCGGGCCACGGGCTCTGCACCCAGTCTGAAAAGCGCTGCGGATGCAGCGGCGCGTGGGAGCGGAAGACGAAGCTGCTGATGCCATACTCTTCGGTCTCCGGCGTGTGACCCTGGAGGGAGTCCAGCCAGCCCTGGCTCTGCTCCGAAGTGCTGAGATCATAGAGCCCGGTGCCGAGCACCTCGCTGAGGGAGATCTGCGAGCGGTGGGTCTCGTGCAGCCGGGCCTGCGGGTTCAGCGCCTTGAGGATGCCGCGCACCTCGTCGAGCTCCCCGGGGCTCACGGCATCGGTTTTGTTGAGCAGGATGACATTGGCAAACTCCACCTGGTCTGTCAGCAGGTCCACGATGGAGCGGCCATCCTGCTCTCCCACTCCCAGATTGCGATCCTGCAGCTCCTGCGTGCTGTGGTAGTCTTGGAGGAAATTCCGCGCATCCACCACGGTGACCATGGTGTCCAGCTGCGCGATGTCTGAGAGCGAGTGCCCCTCCTGATCAGTGAAGGTGAAAGTCTCGGCCACGGGCATGGGCTCGGAGACACCGGTGGACTCGATGACGAGGTGATCAAAGCGCCCCTCGCGGGCGAGCTTGGAAACCTCCTGCAGCAGGTCCTCGCGCAGGGTGCAGCAGATGCAGCCGTTGCTCATCTCCACCATCTTTTCCTCGGTGCGGGAGAGCTGAGCCTGGCCCGCCTTGACGAGCTGGGCGTCCACATTGACCTCGCTCATGTCATTGACGATGACCGCCACGCGGCGCGACTCGCGATTGGAGAGGATGTGATTGAGCAGGGTGGTTTTTCCAGCGCCTAAAAAGCCGGAGATGACCGTGACGGGGAGTTTGGGGGCGTTCATGACAGTGGGGGAAAACTGGCGGGGCTGAGTTTTGGAGAGGGCGTGCATGCCTGCGGGTTTGGCCGGGGCATGTGGGATGCCGGCTTGCGGCCCCTCAGCTCTGCAGGAGGGCTGATGTGGGGCGTCAGCAGGCAGCTGGAGGGAGGCTATAATGGCGCTCTTTTATTAATGCAACACTTTTGCATTAAATGGCTATGGCGGCTGATTTTTGGGCGCGAGCTGCCGTGAGGTGCGCGTGGGTCTCGTGAGCGGTGCTGCGCGGTTGCGCGAGTCCTCGGGATGCGGGGGGGTGGGCTGGTGCCGGAGGGCGGGGCGAGGTAGGAGTGGGGGCGATACCCCGCGAAAGCGGTGTCGGCGATGCAGGCCTGCGCCGTGCATCTCTGCCACCGCAGTCCAAGACGCTGGCGCGTAGCTGGAGGGCGGGTGTTTAATGGATGCTGCTCAGGCGGCAGCATGGGGCCATGGCTGGATCACTCGATGAATTCGAGGGTGCCGTCGGTGAGGCGGTAGAAGGCGCCGACGATCTTGATCTCGCCCTCTTCCTCCAAATCCCGGAGGATGGGGCTGCGGGTGCGGATGTTGGAGAGGGAGAGGCGCACGTTGTTTTCGGCCACGTATTTGACGTAGAGGGGATTGGCGGAGGTCTTGTCGCCCTGGAAGTCCTGGCTCAGGGCGACGGCGGGTTTGATCTTGTCGAGGAGGGTGGTGAGGTTGCCGAGCTTCACATCGTCGATGGCCCCCCGGATGGCACCGCAGTGCTGGTGGCCCATGACGAGGATCATCTTGGCCCCGGCGAGCTTGCAGGCGAACTCCATGCTGCCGAGGAGGTCGTCATTGACGAGGTTTCCGGCGACACGGCCGACGAAGACATCGCCGATGCCCTGATCGAAAACGTCCTCCACGGGGACGCGGCTGTCGAGGCAGCTGAGGACCATGGCCTTGGGGAACTGGCCGGGGGCGGACTTGCGGACCTGCTCGCGGTGATTGCGGCGGGTGACGCGGCCGGTGCGGAAGCGCTTGTTGCCGTCTTTGAACTGCTGGAGCACTTCATCCGGGGTGAGGCTGGCCTGCTCTTCGGCGGTGGTGACGTGGCTGATGATGGGAGACTGATCATGCAGCAGCGCGGAGTCAAAAGCGGAGCCCTGGGAGGAGGGCTCATAGGGATCGGTGGCGGATGGGTGGGAAGTGCTGGTTTTTCGCGCGGGCATTGCCGGAGACTAGAAGGCCTCCCCCCATTGTCAAACCTGCCTGCGTATGGACGAACTTCACTCTCCATGTGGAGAAGTTCCTTAGCGGGGCTAAGCCTGTGTTAGCGTGAGCAGTCCGCGTATAGCGCGGGCGGCCTGCTGCGGAATGAATTCCGCGCTCCGAAGAGCCGGGCCCGGGCTGCTGCGGTGTGGTGAGACGGGCCGCAGCAGCCGGAGAGGGCTCTTCCTTTTTACCTCACTCGACGAACTCCAGGGTGCCATCGGTGAGGCGGTAGAAGGCGCCGACGATCTTGATCTGGTCCTTTTCTTCCATCTCTTTCAGGATGGGGCTTTCGGCGCGGATCTTTGCAAGGGTGAGCCGCACGTTGTTCTCCGCCACCCGCTTCATGAAGAGCGGATTGGCGGAGGTTTTTTCGCCGGGGAAATCCTGGCTGAGGGCCACGGCGGGTTTGATCTTGTCGAGGAGGGTGGTGAGGTTGCCGAGCTTCACGTCATCGATGGCCCCCCGGACGGCGCCGCAGTGCTGGTGGGCCATGACGAGGAGGAGCTTGGCACCGGCCACCTTGCAGGCAAACTCCATGCTGCCGAGGAGGTCTTCGTTGACGAAATTTCCTGCGACACGGCCGACGAAGACATCGCCGATGCCCTGGTCAAAGACGTCCTCCACGGGGACGCGGCTGTCCACGCAGCTGAGCACGAAAGCTTTGGGGAACTGGCCGGGGGCAGATTTCCGCACCTGCTCGTTGTGGTTCCGCCGCGTGAGATGGCCGCTGTGAAACCTGTCGTTTCCTTCTTTGAACTGCCGGAGCACCTCGTCCGGTGTGAGGTGCGCCTGCTCCTCGGCCGTGGTGACGTGGCTGTCTGCGGGCGGCTCTTCATTGCGCATGCAGGCGGCCAGGACGGCGGCGAGGCCGAGGAGGGCGAGGGGATAGACGGCTTTTTTGTTGGATGACTTCATGTATTAGGATGTGGTGGTATGTGGTTTTGTGTGCCGGTTTGGCTTTGGCGGAGGATGAGAAAGGTGAAAAAAGACGGGGCGTGGGGTGGTGCGGCGCTAGAACTTGTCCGGGCGCAGCACGCGGACATCGCTCTCATAGGCCACCATGGCGTAGTCGGCGAAGAGCTCGGTCTGCAGGCGCTGGAGCAGGGTCTGGGCGATGGCGGGCTGCAGGATCACATCGATCTGCACATTGGCGGTCTCGGTGGTGTCCGCGCAGCGCTCGCCCTGGTGGCCGCCGCCGCGCACGGGGAAGGCGGTGTGGCCGCGTGCGCCGGTGTCGTGGAGGAGTTCGAGCACACGGTCTTCGAGGACGGATTCGCAGATGATGGTGACGCGTTTCATGGGGTGCAGGTTCATGGTTGAGGGAGTGTTGAAAGGTGGGTTTATGAGTGGAGGTGCTTGGAGATCTCAAAGAAGAGCGGCACGCCGAAGGTGATGTTGAAGGGGAAGGTGATGGCGAGCGCGCCGGTGAGGGAGTAGGTGGGATTTGCCTCCGGCAGCGAGAGGCGCACCGCGGCGGGTGCGGCGATGTAGGAGGCGCTGGCCGCCAGCACGCCGAGGAGGGTGCAGCCGCCGGTGCTCAGGCCCACCCAGGTGCCCAGCAGCACACCGATGGTGCCGTGCAGCAGCGGGGCGGTGATGCCGAAGAGGACGAGGAAGAGTCCGGCTTTTTTGAGGTCTGCGAGCCTGCGCCCGGCGACCATGCCCATCTCCAGAAGGAAGAGGGCCAGGACGCCCTGGAAGGGGGTGACGAAAAAGCCTTCCACCATGGTCATGCCTGCGGGGCCGCTGAGGGCGCCGATGATGAGTGAGCCGACGAGGAGCAGCACGCCTTTGCCGAGCACGGCATCCCGCAGCGCGTGGCGCAGGCCGGCATCCCCCAGGGAGAGCTTTCCGCCGAGGGCGCCTTTGCCGAGCATGACGCCGACGATGATGGCGGGGGACTCCATGACGGCGAGGAAGGCGGAGGCGTAGCTTTCATAGGGCTGGTGGATGCTCTTCAGGAAATTGGTGGCCGCGATGTAGGTCACGGCGCTGACGCTGCCGTAGTGGGCGGCGATGGCCCCGGCGTCTGCGACGCTGAATTTGCCCGCCTTGCGCAGCACGGGGTAGGTCCATAGCGGAATGAGCGCGCCCAGGAGCATGGCGGCCAGCGCCGGCAGCCACACCGCGCTGATGCCCGCCTGATGCACTGCCACGCCGCCTTTGAAGCCGATGGCGGTCAGCAGGTAGATGGTGAGTGTGGAGTAGAGGGCCTCGGGGAATTTGAGGTCGCTTTTGGAAACCGCCGCAAAGACTCCGAGAACGAAGAACAGGATGGCGGGGCTGAGGAGGTTGGATTGGATGGCGGTGAGGAGGTCCATGAGGCTGCTCTCATCCGGCGAAAAAATGATTCGTTCCAATTCAAGAATTGGCATTCATCGTTCGCTTTGCTAAATGTGAGATCATGGCCTTCCTGAACTACCACCACCTCCGCTACTTCCGGGCCATCGCCATGGAGGGCAGCCTGACGAAGGCGGCCAAACATCTGAAGCTGTCGCAGTCGGCGCTGAGCGTGCAGCTGCGCAGCCTGGAGGAAAGCCTGGGCCAGCCGCTGTTTGAGCGGAAGCACAAGGCGCTGGTGCTGACGGAGGCGGGACGCATCGCGCTGGAGTATGCGCAGGCGATTTTTCGCAGCGGTGAGGAGCTGACGGACCTGCTGAAGAGCAGTGCCGGGCGCAGCCGCGGGCTGCTGCGCGTGGGGGCGGCGTCGAACCTGTCGCGGAATTTCCAGTTGGGCTTTTTGCGTCCGCTGATTTCAAGGGATGACGTGGAGCTGATCATTCATTCGGGCAGTCTGCGCGAGCTGCTGGCACAACTGCAGGCGCACACGCTGGATGTGGTGCTCTCGAACACTGCGGTGCGGCGTGATGCGGAGACGGGCTGGCACAGCCACCTGCTGGACGAGCAGGCGGTGAGCCTGGTGGGGCACAAGCGGCGCGGGATGAAGCCGTTTCGTTTTCCCGAGGATCTGCGCACGGTGCCCATCGTGCTGCCGAGCCTGGAGAGCAGCATCCGCACGGCGTTTGATGTGCTGATGGATCAGACGGGGATCAGGCCGATCATCGCGGCGGAGGTGGATGACATGGCGATGCTGCGACTGATGGCACGTGAGACGCACGGGGTGACGCTGGTGCCGCCGGTGGTGGTGAAGGACGAACTGGAAAACGGGGAGGTGGTGGAGCGGTACAAGCTGCCGCAGATCAAGGAGAGCTTTTATGCGATCACGCCGAGCCGGCGGTTTCCGAATCTGATTTTAAGGGAGCTGATGAAGCCGAGGATTGAGCGGAGGCGGGTGGGGTGAAAGATGGGTGGTGGGTGGCTTGGTGGCGGTTTTAGACAGGATTAACAAGATGGCAGAATTTCAGGATTTCTTCCTGAAGGGGAGCTCTGCGACTGATGTGTTGCGGAGGTTTTAAAAGCCTGCTCTGCGAGTGCAGAGTCATCTGGCTTTAATCGTGTAATCTTGGAATTCTGTTAATCCTGTCAGAGAAGGCACCGTGTGACCATTGAGCAGGATTTGCCCAGAGGGTGAGAGAGAGGTGGGCGGTGGAAATTGTTGGTGGGTGGCTTGGTGGCGGTTTTAGACAGGATTAACAAGATGGCAGAATTTCAGGATTTTTTTTTCTGAAGGTGGCTCTGCATCTGGTGTGTTTGAGGTGGAGTAAAACCTGCGTCCGCGAGTGCAGAGTCATTTGTCTCTCATCCTGAAATCATGGAATTCTGTTAATCCTGTCAAAGAAGGCACCGCATGACCATTGACTGCCGTGTGCTACCACCCGCCGCCCATGGCTTTGATGAGTTTGACGGTGGCGATGAAGCGCTGGGCGGTGACGGAATTGGCCTGGCGTTCGGTTTGGAGGCGGGTGCGTTCGGCGTCGAGGAATTCGAGGTAGCCGACGGTGCCGCTGTCGTAGCGGGCGCGGGTGAGGTCGGCGGCCTGGGAGGCAGCGGCGAGGGCTTCGTTTTGGGCGGCGGACTGCTCGGCGCGGTAGCGGGTTTGCGCGAGGGTGGTCTCGACGTCTTTGAGGGCGGCGAGGACGGCCTGACGATAATTGGCGATGGCTTCCTCACGGGCTTCGCGCTTTTTGCGAACGTTGGCCTTGATGAGGGCGAAGCCGGTGACTGGGAGGCTGAGGCTGGGGCCGATGGACCAGACGCGGCTGTCTGCGCTGAAGAGGCTGCCGGTGTCTTTGCTCAAGTAGCCGCCCTGGCCGGTGAGGCTGATGGCGGGGAAATAGGCGGCGGTGGCGACGCCGATATCGGCATTGCGCGAGGCGACGATGCGCTCGGCAGCGGCGACATCGGGGCGGCGCTCGAGGATGCTGGCGGGAAGCCCGGCGGGGATGGAGGGGGGGGAGCCGTGCAGGGGGCGCTCGGCGAGCTTGAAGCTGGTGGCGGGGACGCCGCAGAGGAGGGAGAGATTGTCGGAGGCTTCCTGGCGCTGACGTTTGATGTCGGCGAGTTCGGCTTTGGCGGTGGCGACTTCGGTTTTGGAGCGGGCGACATCGGTCTCCTGAATGGTGCCGGCGGTGAAGCGCTGCTGGATGAGGCCGAGGCTTTTCTCCCGCAGGGCGATGGTGCGGCGCAGGGAGGCGAGATCGGCATCGAGCGCGCGAAGCTGGAAGTAGGTGGCGGCGACGTCTCCGGTGAGGGTGAGGAGGACGTTGTTGAAATCGGCGGCGCTGGATTCGGACTGGGCGCGGGCGGATTCAAAGGAGCGGCGCACCTTGCCCCAGAGATCGAGCTCGTAGCTGAGGTCGAGGGCTTGGCTGAAGGTGTTGATCTGCGCGGAGGGGATCTTGACGGGGACGGGCGTGGGCAGCTGGGCGGAGGTGCGCTCGCGCTTGTTGCGTGAGTTGAGGTCGAAATTGGGGAACCAGTCGGTGGCGGCGGCGCGGGCATTGGCGCGTGACTGCTGGATGCGGGCGTAGGCGGCACGGAGGTTTTGATTGTCCGCGAGCGCGAGGGCTTCGAGGCGGTTGAGCTCGCTGTCGTGGAAGACCTTCCACCAGTCGCCTTTGGGGGCGTCATCGCGCGGGGCGCTGGGCTGCCAGCGCCAGGTGGCGGGGGTGATGTCGGTGGTGTCCGGCTTTTTGTAATCGGGCCCGACGGTGCAGGAGCCGAGTCCCATGAGGAGGATGGGGATGAGGCGGAGGCGGGAGGTGGGGAAGGGCATGGGGAAGGGGAAGGGGAAGGGGAAGGGGAAGGGAGTGCGGAGTGCCGTGGTATCTCGTGCCAGATTATGCGATGGATCGGGCGGGCTCTGGAGGCAGAGCGTCTTCGCGGGCGGCGCGGCGGGCGGCGCGTTTTTCGGCACGGCGGCGGCGCCATGCGACGATGTCGTCGAAGTAGGAATAGATGACGGGGGTGGCGAGGAGGGTGAGGAGGAGGGACAAGGTCTGACCGCCGAGGATGACTCCTGCGGTGGCGTTGTTGAACGCGGCACCGACGCCGCGTGCGAACATCATGGGCACCATGCCGGCGACGAAGGCGAGCGTGGTCATGAGGATGGGGCGGAGACGGTCTTTGTTGGCCTTGAGGATGGCCTCCAGACGATCCATGCCTTTAGCGCGGAGCTGGATGGTGTGATCGATTTGAAGGATGCCGTTTTTCTTGACCATGCCGAAGAGGACGAGGACGCCGAGCATGGAGAAGAGATTGAGCGACTGGCCAAAGATGATGAGGGAGAGGATGGCGAAGGGCAGGGTGAGCGGCAGCGCGAGCAGGATGGTGAGGGGATGAATCCAGCTCTCAAACTGCGCGGCGAGGATGAGATACATGAAGACAAAGGCCATGAGGAAGGCCATGCCGAAGGCTTTGCCGGTGCGGGCCATTTCCTTGGAGCGGCCTGCGACGCCGCTGCTGTAATCGGCGGGGAGGTTTTGCTTTTTCACGATGGCATCGATGGCATCGACGATCTTGCTTTCGCCGACATCGGGCGCGTTGTTCGCGCTGATGGTGACCTGGCGGCGGCGGTTGAGGCGGTCGATTTGTGAAGGGCCGGAGGTGGGCTCAAGCTTGAGCACGTTGTCGAGCGCGACGGGCACGCCGCTGGCGCTGGGGACGGAGAGCTGGGCCATGGCTTCGCGGTTGTTGCGGTAGCCGGCTTCGGCGCGGAGGTGGATGTCGTACTGCTCACCGGCTTCATCGTAGGTGGAGACATCGAGGCCGCCGACGAGGAGGCGCAGGGTGGTGGAGAGATCGGCGATATTGACGCCAAGCTGGCCGGCTTTGCTGCGGTCCACGCTGGCGGTGATCTCGGGCTTGCCGCTGATGAGGGTGGAATCGAGGTCGCGGATGCCGGGGATCTTTTTGGCCTCCTTCATGATGACGTCCGTGGCGGCGGTGAGGCGGTCGAGATCGGGACCGGCGACGTAGAACTGGATGTTGGCGCTGGACTGCCCGGTGTTGAAGGGCGGCACGGCGAGCACGGTCATGCGCCACTCGGCGGGGAATTTGGGCAGGATCTCTTTGCGCACCTGATCCATGATGTCCTGCTGCGTGGCTTTGCGGGTGTCGGGATCGGTGAGGCGGACGTAGATGCCGGCGAGATTGGGCACGCGCTGGTCATTATCCCCAATGGTGAGGAGGGTGGACTCGACGCCGGGGAGGGCGCGGATGCTGCGCGCGACGCGCTCGCCAAGGAGATCGGTGGAGGCGAGGGTGGTGCCTTCGGGGACGCGGATGTTGACGATGAACTCGGCTTCCTCCGTGGGAGGCATGAAGCTTTTTTGCACGATGCCCATGAGCGTGGGCAGGGAGGCGAGCGCGCCGAAGCAGGCGAGCACGATGACCCAGCGGTGGCGCATGGAGAAGCGCAGCATGATCATGTACACGGCCTCGATGGGGCGGTAGAAGAGATTCACCACGCGGTCCAGCGCGCGCTCGATCCAGCTTCTGCGGCGGCGGTTCAGCATGCGTGCGGCGAGGGAGGGCACGAGGGTGAAGCTGATGAGCAGGGACACGGCGATGGCGAAGGCCATGGTGAGGCCGAAGCTTTTCAAGAACATGCCGACGATGCCGCTGAGGAAGGCGACGGGAACGAAGACGGCGAGGAGCGACAGCGTGGTGGCCATGACGGCGAGACCGATCTCGCGCGTGCCATTGATGGCGGCGTCATGCGCGTCTTCGCCTTTTTCCTCCATGTGATGGACGATGTTTTCCACGACGATGATGGCGTCATCGATCACGATGCCGACGGCGAGCGCGAGGGCGACGAGGCTGATCTGATTGAGCGTGACATCCTGCGCCCACATGACGCCGAAGGCGGCGATGATGGAGGTGGGGATGGACAGCGCGGCGATGACGGTGGCGCGGGTGTTGCCAAGGAAGAGCAGCACGATGAGCGCGGCAAAGACGGCACCGAGAATGAGATGCTCCTGCACGGCGTGGGTGCTGGTGCGGATGACGAGGGAGTTGTCCCGCACGACATTGATGGAGTAGCCGGCGGGGAGGATTTTTTTCACTTCGTCCAGGCGCTCCTGCACGGCATCGACCACCTTGATGGTGTTTTCGCCGGACTGCTTGCGCAGGGAGATGACGACGCTGGGGATGCCATTGCGGCGGGCGGCGGTCTGCGGCTCTTCTTCGCCATCGTCCACGCGGGCCACGTCTCCGAGACGGACGAGGCCGCCGTCTTTTTCACGCACGACCATCTGGCGCAGCTCGGCCACGGAGGCTGCTTTGCCGAGGACGCGCAGGCCTTCCTGGCTGGCGGCGTCTTTCACGGTGCCTGCGGGGATCTGCACGTTCTGCGACTTCAGCGCCTTCTGCACATCGATGGCGGTGAGATTGAAGGAGCGCAGGCGCACGGGGTCCATCCACACATTGATCTGGCGTTTGCGCCCGCCGAGCAGCGTGGCCTGGCCGACGCCGGGCACGCTTTCAAGCTGACGGCGCAGGACCTTGTCTGCGTATTCGGTGATCTCGCGCGCGGGGCGATCGGCGGTGAGGGCGACGTTCAGGATGGGCGAGGCATCGGGATCGAGCTTTTCGACGATGGGCGGATCGGCATCGTCGGGGAGATCGACGATGATGCGGTTCACGCGGTCGCGGATTTCCTGCGCGGCGACGTCCACGTTCTTTTCCAGCAGGAAGACGACGATGACCTGGGAGATGCCTTCGCTGGAGACGGAGCGCAGTTCATCGATGCCGCTGACGGTGTTCACGGCTTCTTCGATCTTGTCGGTGATCTGGGTTTCGACTTCCTTCGGCGTGGCGCCGTTAAGACGCGTGGTGATGGCGACGGTGGGGAAGTCCACCTTTGGAAAGCGGTCCACCGGCAGGCGGGTGTAACCGATGAGGCCGACGACGACAAACACCAGGACGATGACGCTGGCGAGGACGGGGCGCTGAACACAGATGCGGGCGAGCCATTGCATGAGAGGGAAGGGGGAGGGGGATTAGGCCGATTGTGTGGGATTGTGCTTATTCATACCATTCGGGCGCTGGAGGACGCGGAGTGGTGGGGACGCTCGCCCGGAGCCGATAAAATATCGGCGCTCCCAGTACGGAGCTCTGAATGCGGAGCTGCGTGTGTTCGCGGGAGGTCTGTGGGGCGTTCATGAGGATGCGTTAAGATTGAGGCGTGGTCTGCACGGGGACGCCGTCGGCGGCATCGGGGCCGGGGGAGAGGATGACGTTTTCGCCCTGCTTCACGCCGCGGCGGATTTCGATGCGGTCTTTGTCGGTCTCTCCGACTTCGACGAGGCGTTCGGTGAGCTGGCCGGATTCGACGACCCAGACTTTTTGATTGGCACCATCCGCACGCACGGCATTGGCGGGAACGGTGATGGCGGTCTGCGGCGGGAGGGCGAGGCGGGCCTCGGCGAAGAGGCCGGGGCGGAGGCGGCCGTCGGTGTTGACGACTTCGGCCTCGACCTGGAGATCGCGCAGTTCAGCGCGGACGGCGGCACCGATGAATTTGACGGTGGCGGTGAAGACTTCGCCGGGAAACGGGGACACGCTGAACTCCACGGTCTGCCCCACGCGGATGAGTCCGATGGAAGGCTCCGAGACATTCACGAGCAGGCGCAGGTGCTGAAGATCGATGACTTGCGCGACCTTGGAGTTTGCCATGACGTATTCGCCTGCGGTCACGAAGCGCTCGGCCACGGTGCCGTCAAACGGGGCGCGGATGGTGGCATCGGCGAGGGTTTTCTTCGCCATGTCACGGCGTGCTTCAGCGGCGGAGAGGCTGGCGGCGGCGCCATCGCGATCTGCCTTGATGCGGGCGAAGTCGGTTTCGGCGACGGCTTTCATCTGCGCCAGCGGGGCGTTGCGCTTTACCTCGCTCTCGGCGAGATCGAGCTTGGATTTTGCCTGAACGAGATTGGCTTCGGCTTCGGCGAGATTGAGCTGCGCAGTGCGGCTGTCGAGCTGCACGAGGACCGCGCCCGCTTTGACGACGGTGCCGCGTTCGACGGGGGTTTCGATCACCTTGCCGGTGGTGTCTGCGGCCACGGCGGCATTTTGCGCGGCGGTGATTTCACCGGTGAGGCGCAGGTAGCGGGGCATGGGGCCCTGCTGCGCGGCGGCGGTTTTCACGGAGATGGCCGGGACAGGTTTTGGCGCTGCGGCAGGTGCGGCAGCGGGTGCTTTGCTGCAGCCGGTGAGGGCGAGGCCCAGAGCGCCGAGGGCGAGTGCGGGGGCGTATTTGAAGATGGGGGAGGTCATGACTGTTTTTTCGAGCGTGAGACGGGTTTCGGCTGGGTGGCGCGGCGGGAGGTGAGGGCACCGAGAACGAAGTCGGCGATGTTGTCCGCGAGGCGCTGCACCTCCGGCGCGGTCTTGGGAACGGGCGGGCCGAGGCGGTCCACGAAGACGCGGCAGTGATCGTAATGGATGCAGAGGCCGATGATGTGATGGCAGTAGAGGATGCAGTCTTCATCCACCTTCTTTCTGCCCATGACGGCGGCGATGATGCGCTGAAGCTCCTCATGAAAGGGGCCCACGACGAGCTTGATGAATTCGTTGAGGCAGGGCGTGGGCTCGCGCATTTCGTGCGCCATGATCTGGCTCTTCACGGGATTCTTGGCGCGCTTGAGCAGCACGTGGTCGAGGAGGTGATGGATCCAGCGGCGCAGGGTGTCTTCGGGTGAAGCGCCGTCTGCGAGGGTGACGGGGGCGTCCTCCTTCATGCTGTCCTGGCAGGAGGAGAGGAAGACCTCGCGGTAGAGGCCGTCCTTGCTGCCAAAGTAGTACTTCACGGCGGCCACGTTGGCCTTGGCCTTGAGGCAGATGGCGCGGAGGCTGGCCTTTTCAAAGCCGTCTTTGGCGAAGACGGCGGCGGCGGCCTTCAGGAGGCGCTCGCGGCGCGCCTCGGCATCATGTTCGCGGGATGGAGCAGAGTTAAACATGCGTTTATAAACAGCTGTTTAACTTGTGAGTGGCGGATCGTCAAATGGTTTTGAGTGTGGGGAGATTTGGCGAAATCAAAAAAAGGGCGCGTGATTTTACCGCCCCGAGGCTCTGACGGCGAGGCAGTGGCAGGGCCTGCATGCCGCGCAGGCATTCTGGGTGATTCGTGGTGGCAGATGTTGTGGCAGGATGATGAAGCCACGCCCTGACCGAGGGGTGTCCACGCCGGACTGTTTTCGTCCATGGATCTGCCTGAGTTTTGATAAAGCGGCGGGTTTTCCGGCGTAGGCTTCCTGCCCCCTTTGAAGAAGACATTCATGCTGAACCCCAGACTCTTTCGCAGTGACGTGATGGCCATGCTGCTCGTGTGCTGCGCCCTGGCAGGGGCACGGCCGCTGCTGGCGAAATCTCCCGCCGAATCGAAGCCCGCCGCAGCGAAGCCTGCCGCAGCGAAACCTGCCGCAGCGAAGCCCGCCGCACCGAAACCTGCCGAATCGAAACCTGCCGCAGCGAAACCTGCCGAATCGAAGCCCGCCGAATCGAAACCTGCCGCAGCGAAACCTGCCGAATCGAAGCCCGCCGCACCGAAACCTGCCGGATCAAAACCCACCGGGGACGCCGCCCTGCTGGCGCTGCAGGCGGCGGTGCAGAAGGACTTCAAGGACAAGGTGCAGCCGTTTGTGAAGACCTACTGCGTGGAGTGCCACGGGAACCGAAGATCCAAGAGCGGGATCAACTTTGAGGTGGCGGTGCGGAAGCCCGCCGTCGCGCCGTTCAGTGAAATATGGTCGAACTCGTACGCCAATGTGAACGCGCATGACATGCCGCCGGAGGATAGTGACAAGCAGCCGACGGATGCGGAGCGGCAGAGCTTTCTGGACATCGTGGCCAAGACCAAGTACCTCAGCACGAGAAGCCCCGGCCCGTTTGTGATCCGCCGCCTGACGAAGACGGAGTATGGCAACACGCTGCATGATTTGCTGGGCGTGGATCCGGCGGTGGTCGCGGAACTGCCGGACGAGGTGCCGGGGGAGGGGTACATGAATTCGCTCTCGCCGCTGCAGTCGGAGCAGTATCTGGGCATCGCGAATGAAGTGCTGAACCGCGTGCTGGCCGCCAAAGGCTCGCCGCCCACGGCGGTGCAAAAGCGGCTGCTGGGTGAGGCGCCGGCCGCAGGGGCCGATCTCCGCGCTGAGGCAGGAAAGATCGCGCGCAGGCTGGCGCGCAGTGCCTACCGCCGCCCGCCGTCCGAGGAGGAGGTGGCCACGCTGGTGGGCGTCTTTGATCTCGGTCGCACGAACAAGCTCGACTACGCCGCTTCGTTGCGCCTAATGCTCAAGGCGGTGCTCGTTTCGCCGCAGTTCCTCTTCATCACACCGGCCCGGGAAGCGGCCGCAGGCGAGAAGATTGTGCCGCTGGATGATTACCAGCTGGCGTCGCGCCTCTCGTATCTGCTCTGGGCGACGATGCCTGATGAGGAGCTGTCCGGACTCGCTGATGCGGGCAAACTCCATGAGCCGGCGATTCTCAAAACACAGGTGAAGCGCCTGCTGGCGGATGCGCGCGCGCGTGCTTTGTTTGACGGCTTTGGCGCGCAGTGGCTTGGGCTGGCGGAGCTGGGAGACAAGACCTTCGACACGAAGAAGTTTCCGCAGATGACGGCCGGGATGCGCGCCGCGATGTATGACGAGGCGCGGCTGTTCTTTGACAGCATGGTGCGTGAGAACCGCAGCGTGGTCGGCTTTGTGGACAGCGACTACACCTTCCTCAATGGCACGCTGGCCGCGCTGTATGGCCTGGAAAAGACCGTCACCGGCCCCGAGATGCGGAAGGTGAAGCTGACGAACGCGAACCGCGGCGGCATCCTGGGCATGCCCGGCATTTTGGCGACGACCTCCTTCCCGAACCGCACCAGCCCCGTGAAACGCGGTGTTTGGGTGCTGGAGCAGGTGCTGGGGCAGCGGGTGCCGCCTGCGCCACCGAATGTGCCGACGCTGGAAAAGCAGGACCCGAAGAAGGCCGCCAGCCTGACCCTGCGCCAGCGCACGGAACTGCACCGCACGAACGCCGTGTGCGCGAACTGCCACAAGATCCTCGATCCCATCGGCTTCGGTCTGGAAAACTTCGATGCCATCGGCCGCTGGCGCGATCAGGATGACACGGGTGGCGCCATCGATGCGGTGGGCGAACTGCCGGGTGGGAAACATTTTTCCTCGCCCAAGGAATTGAAGGCCATCATCGCTGCACGAAAGGACGACATGGCGCGTAATTTGACGGAGAAACTCCTGGCCTACGCCCTGTGCCGAAAGCTGGATGGCTACGACGAGATCGTGGTGGACAGCCTGATGGAAGGCATCGCCAAGGATGGCTTCCGCATGCAGACGCTCATCGCCGAGATCGTCACCAGCTATCCATTCATGAATCGCAGCATCGAGTAACCCCCATTTTCCTTTTCCTATGAGCCGCACCCATCTCATCGATCGCCGCACCACGCTGAAAGGCATCGGTGCCTCACTCGCACTCCCGCTTCTCGAAACCATGGGCTGGGCAGACGCGCTCAAAGGAAAAGCGGTGAAGCCACCCCTGCGCCTCGGCTTCATGTACATGCCGCATGGGGTGATCATGGATCAGTTCTGGCCGGCGAGTCCGGAGAGCTTTCTCAAAGCGCCGCCGCCTGCGCTGGAGTCGCTGCGGCCGGTGCTGGACCAGTGCCTGCTGATGAAGGGCATTTCGGGCATCCCGATCTCTCCTTTTAACGGTGCGCCGCATGCGCTGGAGCTTTCTACCTGGCTCACGGCCTGCCTGCCGGACGCGGACAAGCGGGATCAGATCCACATCGCGATCTCGGCGGATCAGATCGCCGCAAACTACGTGGGCGGGCTCACCTCCCTGCCGTCCCTGGAGCTGGCCACCATGCCGCAGACGCACAAGGAAAATCAGGAAGGGCTGAATGAGGGCTACTACTCGCACTGCAGCTTCCGTTCGCCCACGCAGGCCGTGCCTGCGGAGACCAATCCCCGCAGTGTGCTGAACCGCTTGTTTGGCAAGTCTGACAAGCCCGGAAACACCGCGCAGGCAGACCCGCTGGACCGGCAGATGCTGGATCTCGTTATCGGTGGCGCGAGGGATCTGCGCCGCAGGCTGCCGCAGGACGACCAGCACAAACTGGACGAGTACCTCGACAGCGTGCGGTCCGTGGAGCGCCGCATCGCCGCCATGGAGTATCGCCAGAAGGAAGCCGCTTTGGAGAAAGCCGGTGTCAGCGCCAGCAAGCGCAGAGCCTCCGACTCCCCGCCCATCGAGATCAAAATCCCCGAGGGCGACAAGCGCAGCGAGTACATGCAGGTGATGTGCGATCTCAACGTGCTGGCCTTTCAGACGGACACCACACGCGTGAGCACCTACATCGGCTCCACGCCGAACGGCGTTTCCTACCCCGAGCTAGGCTTTGCGGACATGCATCATTCGCAGACACATCACAACAACAAGGCGGACATGGTCGCCAAAGTCGCCGCCATCACCGCCTTCAACATCGCGCAGTTTGCCTACATGGTGAAGAAGATGCACAGCCTGCGGGAAGGAGACGGCACATTGCTGGACAACTGCCTCATGCTCTGGGGCTCCGGCCTGGAAGACGGCAACAAACACACTCGCGAAAATCTCCCCTTCATCCTCGCCGGCAAAGGCGGCGGCTCCGTCAACACCGGCCGCTTCCTGCCGAACATCAAAGGCAATCAAGGTGATCTGCTGACCACGATGCTGGCCTGCGCCGGGGTGCCGATCGACCGCCCGATTGGCATCGCGACGAAGCAGATCACGGAGATGAAACGAAGCGCCTAGCCCACGGTGGCCGGGCAAGCCGCTGGCGCGCAGAAAAGTGGATCTCGCGGCCTTTTGGCAGCCGCAGTGGTGACGGTCTGCCGGCCGGGGCGCTGGGGGCGGGGGCCACATGACCGGAGGTGGAAGGGGCTGCAGGGGGCGTTTGTCAGTCAATGAGGTGACTCGAGCCACTTACAAAGTGCCAGGCATGAATGGCATCTTTTCTTATCTTCACTTGTTCGAGTTCGCCTTCTGCGGCAAACAGCAGGCTACATCTTCAGGACAGTCGCATCTCTACCGAAGTCGTGGCCCCGAAGTCTTTCATCACAGCGTTGAAGGCAAAAAGTGCCGGTGAACAGGGAAAGCGCTCAGAGGAGGGCAATGCGTTGAGGTGTTTGGTGAAAGGTAGGTTTTGCTTTGCTCCGTCAAAAGCGTCGTCAGGGCCATGATCCATCCGCAGCCGCAAGTGTGAAAGCGCTGGCTGCGAGGAACGCATGGTTCTGCTTCCAAAATAGGAGGGCTCACAAACCGAGCTGCGAAGCCCGACGAAGGTGGAACCTGGCTTGATTTTATTTTATCGAGTGGATTGGCACAGCCAATGCCATTGGTTGGCTCGTGGGTTCATTTCCACCTCGCCAAGGTCAGGATGAGGAAGGATGAATGATCCGCTTTGACCGTAAGGTGAAGGGTCAATGAACCCTTGGTTGACCAGTCCTGCCTTTAGCTGAGGCCAAGTCGGATGAGGCCCGTTCACGTAAGGCTGAGATGTGATAACATGCAGACGTCCAAGATGCTGATAAAAGCCCTCTATCCGGATGTCGTCGCCAAATAAGTGATTGGCGAGCTGCTGGTCGGTAATGTAGTCGTAAATAGACTCCGTGGCGATGGCGTGCGCATCAAGGTCTTTAAGTGCCCGGCCTGCATCAATCACATCAGCCACGCGATGTTCGCTGCCGCGCTGCATCTTGTGCTGGTCCATGTAGGACCGCACACCTTCAGCATTCAGCATGAGGCCGGATTTACGTGCAAATCGCGTCAGCGCGTCGGTTTCATGGTCGCTTGATTGCGGCGCACTGCTTCCAGCGTCATAGGTCCCTGACTGGCCAACTGCTTCTGCCGCGCTTCGCGCAAGGCCTTGATGATCTCCGAAGGTGGAGTGGGCTTTTTGGAGGGCGTCTTGTCCATGTAAGTAATAGTCTCCTAGTAGGGGTTTATTGTCAAGATATGTGGGGTCTCCTGGTTTGGAGTTTGTGGTAGAGCTATAATGAAAAAAAGATGCCAGGCATTCTGTACACCATTGGTCGGCCTGTCTGCCGTCTGTGGGTTGGTGGCGTTGGTTGAATCAGCTGATGTGGCCGGATGGTAGGGGGTGGTATCTCTGGCGTTTCTTGAGGTGCTGCTGTCTCGTGCTGTGCCGGGATACGAAGGCTCCAGCGGGCGTCCGTCGGGCCGGTTTCTGCCGGATTGGGGAGAGTCTGAGGAGCGGTATCCGGGCGGCGGTGGCTCTGCATCCGCAGGAAGTGTCCTGCCGGGACGCGTATCGTTTGGCTGAGTGTGATGGTGCTTTGCCGCTGAAGTGGATGCGGACTTGTCAGCGATCAGCCGTGAGAGCGTTGCCTGCGCGATTTTTTAACGTCAACCGAATTGCAATGACCGAGTCAAGCATCCGCAGTCCAAGGCTTCCACCCGGGTGGCGGATCTTCCTGTGGTGGCCCTGGATCCAAGAAACGCATGGCTCTCGCTGGTGAGGCATAATGGTAGGGTGCTGCCATCAATTCGGCAATGCAGTCGTCTGCTGATCGTTCGCCAGAGCGATACTGAATTTGTATGGCTCTCATTTTAGGCAGCAGTTCATCCAGCTGTTCGGGGGTCATTGGGGGTCTGATGCTCATTGCCATTTTCTCCTTTCCAATGCTTTGGTAATCGCATCTTCGATGTGGAAAAGACATCCGAAGATCAAGCTTACGGTTTCAGATTGTGTTTCATTATCACGTCGTCGTAGTCGCCAACCATCTCTAAACCATGCTTTCGGGCAAGGAGTGAAAAAATGCTTTCGAGAATATCAGCCCCCCGTATTTTCCAGACGAGCAGGCAGCAGGCTAGTGTCCCCATCGTAGGTAACTGGCAAATTAGTCATTGAGTTTCCAATTCGGTGATTGGTGTGAGCCTTGAGGACTGGAATCTTATTCTTGAGCAGTTGAATTGTCACGGCTGGATACTGTTAAAAAAATTGAGCAAAATACTCAG
>NZ_JBGANL010000058.1:8610-31313 GCF_044222345.1 Prosthecobacter sp. | reverse complement strand
TCAAGAGTGCCTCCGGTCTGTCCCACACGCGCTCAGGCTGGTTGGCCGTCACCACCCAGTCTGAGTTCCAAGCTTGAGTTCAATCTCAGCCCAGAATCAGGACAACTCCACTCATACAAGGAGTGTCTGTCGTACTTCAAGGCATCAATGCGCGGTCTTTTTCTTCGCTGTGGCATGTTTCCACTCAACGATCTGGCCGTCCTGCTCCAGGCGTGTTTTTAACTTGGTGTAATCCACCTTCTGCACGGTGGTTTTATCATCAATGGCGATGCAGGCAGCGGTGGCGGCGCTCTGGCTGGTGCACATGAAAACGGGCTCCATGCGGATGCTGCTGTAGGCTGTGTGGCTGGCGCTGAGGGCGAAGGTGACGAGGAGATTGTCACACTCGACCTGCTTTGGAACGATGGCTTCGTAGCCGATGCCATAGGGTGGTGCGCCATCGCGGCCTCCGGCGGTTTTACCTTCGCGAGTGACGACGCCGTCCTTCACGATGCGGCGGATTTCATGGGTGTCTGTACCGTAGCTGCCAAGGCTGATGGGCTTGGGGGCGTTTTTGCGGCCAAAGGTGTGGTGCTCGGTGAGCACGAGGTCGCTGACCATGCGGCGGGCTTCACGCACGTAGATCTGGTGCGGCCAGCCGCCGTTGTCGGCAAATTCGTCCTTGGGCAGGCCGAAGCGCTGCATGTCTTTGCGCACCTGCTCGGGGACGCGGGCATCGGTGGCGAGGAAGTGCAGCAGGCCACGATGATAGTCCTCGTGCTGCTTCGCGATCTTTTCGCGCTGCGCGTAGGAGGCCTCCGGCCATGCGTGGGAGGCTCCGGGGAGATTGCCGCCGAAGGTCGCGGTGTTGAAGTCCCATTTGTCATTCGGCAGCGCATCGTGCTTGGAGAACCAGCGCAGGTCCATGGCATCGCCATTGGCGAGGCAGGCCTCGATGAAGCGCACGATGATCTCGTAACGCTTGGGATCGTAGTCTGAAGGCGGGGTGATGGGGATCATGTTGGCCGGATTTGTGGTGACGCAGAGACGGAAGCAGTAGGCCTGGACGCCGGGGGCGGGATCGCCTGGGGTGCCGGGTTCGCCGACTTGGATGAGGGGCAGCAGGCCGCTCGTTGGATCGCCCTTCACCACATAGGGATCGAGGGGAAAATCGCGGTCCCACACGCCCTGGCCGCCTTTGAGTCGACCGTTGGCGCCGGGTTGGGCGAATGAGGTGTGCGGAAGAAATTTCTCGGCGTAATGGATGCCGTTGTAGGTCTCGCCATACTTTGCATTGCCCTCGCGCATGACGGTGTAGCTCACTCCTGCTTTCGCCATGAGGTCGCCTTCATAGGTGGCGTCGATGAACATTTTTGCGCGAAAGATGGTGCCGTCTTCGGTGGTGAATTCGGTGATGTGGGGGCCGTCTTTTTTGACCGATGAGAGGCGTGCTTTGAAATGCACCTTCACGCCGGCCTCACGCGCCATGTCGGTGAAGACCTGTTCGGCTTTGTGCGGCTCGATGGCATAGGCGCCACCTGTGGCGGGGCCGCCGGCTTTGCTTTCAAAGGCTTTGTCCCAAGCGAGTGTGACACCTGCGGTGGCGGCAAGCTTGGTGAAGTATTCGCGGGCGATGCCGCCGACGGAGCGGGGATCGCCAATGTCCACAGCGCTGAGGCCGCCGCTGGTCATGCCGCCCAAATGACGGCCCGGTTCTGCAATGACCACAGTTTTTCCCATGCGTGCGGCTTGCACCGCAGCGGACACTCCGCCGCTGCTGCCGCCATAGACGCAGAGATCAGACTCCACCACGGCGGCGGCAAGGGACGAGGAAAGAGCAAAGAGGAGCAGAAACGGCTTCATGGGTTGTCTCCAAAGAGACGAGTGAACACGGCCCGCCTTGCTGGTCAAACTGACTGACCAACGACGAGATCAACGAAGATTATCGAAAGCGGTTCGCCGACCTCCTTCATCGCCCCTCCTCATCCTGCCACGCCTTGGCATCGACATCTGCAAGCTCACCTTCGACATGCATCTCTGCATGCCCGATGGTCACACTCACAGCGCAGTTCGCCAGCAACCAGGAAGGCTTCGTGCGACTCGACACCTGGCTGGCGCAGCACCGTGCGACCAAAACCCAGGCCGGCATCGAGGCCACCGGCCCCTGCGGCCATGCGTGAGAGCCATTCAAGCAGCCATCTAGCTTGTGAAATCGGCTGCTCTAAAATCAACCTCACCTGGTTGGGAACGGATTGCGTTCGTCGAATCCGGCCTGGTGCCAGTAGGGGTAGGGCTTGGGTTTGTCGCTGGCGGCGTCGAGCTTTGCCACCTGCTGGGTGGTGAGGTTCCAGCCGACGGCGCCGAGGTTCTGGCGGAGCTGCTCTTCATTGCGGGCACCGATGATGAGGGTGGAAACGGTGGGGCGCTGGAGGAGCCAGTTCAGCGCGACTTGCGGGACGGTCTTGCCGGTTTCGGCGGCTACTTCATCGAGAGCGTCCACCACTTTGTAGAGATATTCATCGTCCACCTGCGGGCCCATGGAGGAGCTGAGCTTGTGATTGAGACGGCTCGTTTCAGGGCGTGGCTGATTGCGGCGAAGCTTGCCGGTAAGGCGGCCCCAGCCGAGGGGGCTCCAGACGACGGCGCCGACTTTTTGATCGACGCCGAGGGGCATGAGCTCCCACTCATAATCACGACCAACGAGGGAGTAGTAGGTCTGATTGGCGACGTATTTGGTGAGGCCAAACTTGTCGGCATGCGCGAGTGATTTCATGAGGTGCCAGCCGGAGAAATTGGACACGCCGAGATAGCGGATTTTTCCTGCACGCACGAGATCGTCGAGAGTGCCGACGACTTCCTCCACCGGGGTCACGGCATCGAAGCCGTGAAGCTGGTAGAGATCGATGTAATCGGTGCCGAGACGCTTCAGACTGTTTTCCACGGAGCGGATGAGATGCCAGCGGGAGGAGCCGACGTCGTTCGGCCCTTTGCCCATGCGGAAGGTGCCTTTGGTGGAAATGAGGACCTGGTCGCGGCGGCCTTTGATGGCCTGGCCGAGAATTTCTTCGGCGAGGCCGTTTGAGTAGATGTCGGCCGAGTCAAACATGTTCAGACCGTGCTCCAGGCAGATGTCGATGAGGCGGGAGGCTTCCGCGACATCGGACGCGCCCCATTCTTTGAAGAATTCTGTGCCGCCGCCGAAGGTGCCGGTGCCGAGTGTGAGTGCGGGGACTTTGAAGCCGGAGCCGCCGAGTTGTCTGTATTCCATAAGGGTGTGTTTTGGGGGTGAGCGATGAAGCTAACTACGAAGAAGGGTGCTGCAGGCTTTTGAAAACTTCTGCGGCGATTTCGAAGGAGTGCAGGCGCGCCTGCTGATCGTAAATGTGGGCGGTGGCGATGATTTCATCTGCGCTGGTGTCATTGAGCAGGACTTCGATCTGCTGCCGGAAGGTGTCGGGGCCACCCACGGCGGAGCAGCGGGTCATACGGGATACTTGAGAGGCTTCCACGGGATTCCAGAGTGCGTCGATGTCATCGACGGGTGGCTGCAATTGTGTGGGCCGACCGCGGATGAGATTGAGAAAGACCTGCTGAAGCGAGGTGAAGAGGCGTTTTGCTTCTGCGTCGGTGTCTGCGGCGATGACGTTTACACCGATCATCACGTGAGGCTCCTCCAGAGCTGCGGAGGGCTGGAACTGGCTGCGGTAGATGTCGAGCGCCTGATGCAGCAGCTCGGGTGCGAAGTGGGAGGCGAAGGCAAAGGGCAGGCCCATCTCTGCGGCAAGGGTGGCGCTGAAGGTGCTGCTGCCGAGAAGGTAGAGGGGGACATGGAGCCCCTGCCCAGGCACGGCAAAAACTCGCTGCCCGGGGAGTGGAGCGCCGAGGAAGCCCTGCAGCTCACGCACATCTGCGGGGAAGGTGTCGCCACTGCTGCCGAGGCCACGGCGCAGTGCGCGGGCGGTGAGCTGATCGCCACCCGGAGCGCGGCCGAGGCCCAGATCTATGCGGCCGGGATAGAGTGATTCGAGGGTGCCGAACTGCTCTGCGATGACGAGCGGCGCGTGATTGGGCAGCATGATGCCGCCGGAACCGACGCGGATGGTGGAGGTGCCACCGGCGATGTGACCGATGACGACGGAGGTGGCGGCGCTGGCCACGCCGGGAATGTTGTGATGCTCCGCCACCCAGTAACGGTGGTAGCCCCACTTCTCCGCATGCTGCGCCAGATTCAAGGAGTGGCGGAAGGAATGCGCGGCAGTCTCTCCTTTCAGAATCGGTGACAGATCCAGTATGGAGTAAAGGAGGCCGGGGCGCGTTTTCATAACGCAGGGTAATCGGTGTAGCCCTTCGCGCCGTCTGCATAGAAGGTGGAAGGATCAGGAGCGTTCAGGGCCGCACCCGAGGCGAAGCGCTTCGGCAGATCGGGATTGGCGAGGAAGGGCACGCCGAAGGCGACGGCGTCGGCATCACCGGCGGAGAGGATGGCATTGCCGGACTCGAGGGTGAATTTTTCATTGGCGACATACACGCCGCCGAAGGCTTTCTTCAATGCAGGACCGATGCTGTCGGGGGCCTGGTGCTCACGTGCAGCGATGAAAGCGATCTTGCGGCGGCCGAGCTCGCGCGCGACGTAGCTGAAGGTTTCGAGGGGATTGGCATCGCCCATGTCGTGGGCATCGCCGCGCGGAGCGAGGTGCATGCCCACGCGGTCGGCACCCCAGACGGAGATGACGGCATCGGTGACCTCGAGCATCAGGCGGGCGCGGTTTTCCAAAGAGCCGCCGTATTCATCGGTGCGCTGATTGGTTTTGGTCTGCAGGAATTGATCGAGCAGGTAGCCATTGGCACCGTGGATCTCGACGCCGTCGAATCCGGCGAGCTTCGCGTTTTCAGCGCCTTTGCGGTAGGCCTCAATGATGCCGGGAATCTCTGCCAACTCCAGGGCACGCGGGGTCACGAAGGCTTTCTCAGGACGTACGAGGCTGACGTGGCCTGCCGGAGCGATGGCACTGGGAGCGACGGGCAACGCGCCATCGAGAAACTGCGGGTCTGAGATGCGGCCCACATGCCAGAGCTGGAGGAAGATGTGGCCGCCGACCTCGTGCACGGCCTGGGTGATGAGCTTCCAGCCCTCCACCTGCTCCTGGGACCAGATGCCGGGGGTGTTTGCGTAACCGACGCCCATGGGTGTGACGGAGGTGGCCTCCGTGAGGATGAGGCCGGCGCTGGAGCGCTGGCGGTAATACTCGGCCATGAGAGCATTGGGGATGCGCTGCTGCCCGGCACGGGAGCGGGTAAGCGGGGCGAGGAAGATGCGGTTCGGGAGAGTGAGGGGGCCGAGCTGGAGGGAATCGAAGAGAGTGGGCATGATGATTTAGTTCCTTAGTTCACAAATACCGAACAATAGAATGATTGAACTGCAAGTGAAATTAATGTAGCATCCGTGCATCAGACCTCTCCACCATCCTCCAGCCGAAAGTTTCACCGTTGCGGGCATCATGCATGCGCTGTCAGACCCGGTGCGTCTCAGCATCGTGGCCGAACTGCGCAAGGCTGAGGAAGGCCTGAACTGCGTGGAGACCACCAGCCGCCTGAAATGCACGATGCCGAAGTCCACCTGCTCCCAGCATTACCGCATCCTGCGGGAGTCAGGGATCATCCACAGCGAGCGCCGTGGTGTGGAGCTGACGAGCAAGGTGCGGCGCAAGGAGCTGGACAGCCGCTTTCCCGGATTGCTGGACTCCATTCTGAAGGCGTGGAAGCGCGAGCATGAGGAGTGAGCCCCAGGCTTATTCAGCACACTCTGGTGCGCTCAGCACCTCCTGCCTGAACTCACCGTCTTGTGAAGCCTGCCAGCAAACGTTTGCCTCCACATCCAGGCAGGTGAGCCACCCGCCGCCATAAGCGTAGGTGTCGATGCAAACTGCATGGCCACAGTTCAACGGCCTGCCGCTTTTCTGAGCTGAATGGCCGCAGATCATGCGGCGTCCGGAAACATGCGGCTGCTTTGCGCTGAAGTTCGCCCAAAGCAGCGTCTTCTCCGGCTGCTCCGCCATCGGCAACTCTGGCACGACATTCGCATGGACAAAAAAATCATTCACCTCCTCGTGATAAAGCACGGTCGATTCCAGAAAACTCCAGTGCGCATCCGGGATGTCAGCAAAAGATGTGGCTGCATAGGAGTCCAGCGTCTGCGTGCCTCCATAGGTCAGCCACTTGAACAAAAAAGAACTGTCATCACGCGCTCGCAGCATCATCACTTCGTGATTACCGCGCAGCGTCACCAGCCGGCAGCGGTGGCGCAGCTCCAGCAGATGATCAATGACCGCCCGGGTGGCCGGCCCACGATTGACGTAGTCCCCCAGTGTCACCACCGTGTCTGTGGCTCCAAACTTCAACTCCTGGTCCAGACGCCGCAGGGCATCGGCACAGCCATGAATATCTCCGATGGCAAACAACCGCATGGTGAATGAAAAAATGAAACCGCTATTTAAGGGGTTAAGGCAATTGCGCCAGTCCCCTTTTGTTTCTGCATTCACTCAAGCTGTTTAGCGCGACAGACACATCGTCTCAAACAAAAGCTCTGCGGCCGTGAGCCAGCCGCAGAGCCACCAAAGCAAAACCGAAAAGGCCCTCTTCATGGGCGGGAGCGGATTCACTGCGGAGCTGTCAGCCACTCCAGATTGAAGCGGGCCAGGGTCAGACGACCGCCCGCGAAGTGGGCCAGCGCGGAGCCATCACCACTGCGGCCATAGAAGCAGAGGATGGTGCCGCTCTTGGTGACGGCAATATCCGAGTACATGCTGGCACCTGGCTCGATGGATTTGCTCACAGGCCATGTTTTGCCCTCATCGCGGCTGATCTTCACACTGACGTTTTTACGGTCGCGGTTTTTACCGGGCTCGGCTTTGCCTTTCTCTTTTTCCAGATTGTGCGGATTGGAGAAGAGGATGAGGCTTTGACCCGCGTGATTGTAGCGAACGATGCCGCCCATGCAGATGGGCTCCAGCAGGGCGTCGTCAAATTTCGGTGTGCTCCAGTTTGTTGCGCCGTCTTTGCTGATGGTGACAAGGCGGCGGTGCGCCTTCGATTCGCTGCGCACATTGAGCATGACGCTGCCGTCTTTGAGCTCGATGGCGACGGTTTCGTTGGGATTGATCCACTCTTCAGTGCATGGGACGGCGATGTCTCCAGCCTTCCAGGTTTTGCCCTGGTCATCGCTGTAAATGGTGGCGGTGACGCTAGGGCGGTGGGCATTGCCTCCGGTGCCGGTGGAAAGCCAGACTGGGACGACGAGGCGGCCGTTTTTGAGCTGGATGCTGTGGTCCGGGCCGGTGGCCAGCACCTTCCAGTCATAGTCTTTTTTGAAGGTGTCAAAGGCAGCGGTGATCTCGGTGGGCTTGCTCCAGCTGAGGCCATCGTCCGCGCTGCGCTGGTAGAAGCAGCGCCCGTACTCCAGGCAGAAGAGCATGTGGACCGTGCCGTCCTTGTCGGCGATGAGCACGGGGTTGTTGTAGGTGACGTCGTTGGGATCGACGTTCTTCATCTTGAGGGCGAAGGGGTTCTTTGTCTTGGGACCTTCGACATTGGCGATGCTTTGCGGAGGGCTGAAGGTTTTGCCTTCATCGGTGCTGCGGCGGAGGAGAATGCGGATATCGTCCCAGTCGCTGACACCGGCGGCACGCTTGCGCGCCTCGCACCAAGCCAGCACAGTGCCCTTGGCGGTGACCACAATCCCGGGGATGTGGTAGAGCTGATACGCGGGATTTTCCCCGACGATGAAGAGGTCTTGTTTTTCGATGAAGGGTTCAGCGGCGAGCAGCGACGAACCGACGAGCAGCAGTGAGAGGATGGATGATTTCATAAGGTTGAGTCCGGGTAAAAAGTGAAAGGATGCCATGGGTTTACCACTCTCCGTGGCGCTCGAACTTCGCCTTGGCGTTCTTGCCGAACTGCGCACCGGCGGCGGCGAGATTGGCGAGGACTTCATCGCTGCTGAGGCCGGCGCTGCCACGTGCGGCGGGGATGACGGTCATGCATTCGTTGGAATCCATGAAGCGGGAGGCTTCGAGGATTTGGAGCTGGGCTTCGGGCTCGATGACGAGGAAGCCGTGCTTGTCCGCGTGGATAAGATCGCCGGGGCTAACCTTGCGGCCAAAGACTTCGATTTCGCAGTTCCAGCGCACGGGATGCACATGGGCATGACCGACGCACATGCGGCGGGCCAGAGCTTTGAATCCGGCGTTGGTCATTTCATCGACATCGCGGATCGCGCCATCGACGATGGTGCCCACGCAGCCGAGAGCGCGGTGCATGTTGCTGTTCACCTCGCCCCAGAAGGAGCCGATGGTGCGGGGTTTGTCGAGGTCCTGAACACAGACGATTTTGGGGCCGGCGATGCTGGCCACATAGCGGCGGTATTCATTCCATGCGTTCGCATTGGCTTCACGATGGGACTTGTTGCTTGGCTCGACCAAGACGGTGACGGCGTAGCCGACCATGGGGCCCATCTGCGGCATGAAGTCGCGGGTTTCTTCAAGATTGAAGCCATCGGCAGCGGGATCGCATTTGGTGATCTGCTCCCAGCCATTGTAGATGGTGGGGGTGTTCCAGCGTTTGAGTTGAAGCAGGTCGGAATGAGGAAGCATGAGGTGCAAAGGATGGGTCATCATGAACGACGCGACACTTGAAATCTCCGTGGTCATTTCAGCTTACCACGGCATGGTCCGGGCTTCCGTTTATGCATTCTGTACCACCCAGGCCTTCGCTCATCACTCACAGCGCGGATTTTTTGCGCGAAGCTGTGCTGCGTGGAGAATGGCCGGAGGTGCTGCCATCAGAGCGCACGCTTTGCATGCGGCTGCGCATCAGCCGCCCCACGCTGCGGGCGGTCCTTGCGCAACTCGAACGCGAAGGCGTAATCGGTGCGGTGGTGAACAAGCGGCGGCGAATTCTCAACCCGGTCCATGCGGGCCGCAGGACGGTGGCATCGCGTGTGATCGCGCTGCTGACACCTGTGCCGCAGCAGGCGATGCCGCCGTTTGTGCTGTTTTGGGTGGATGCGCTGCGCGAGCTGCTGGCGGAGGCGGGGTATCAGCTTGAGGTGCATGCGAGCCCGCACTGTTTCACGGCCAAACCTGCGGGAGGACTGAAGAAGCTCACGCAGCGCGTGCCTGCCGCAGCGTGGGTGATGTTTAGATCCACTCCGGTGATGCAGCGCTGGTTTGTGGAGCAGCAACTGCCAGCGGTGATCGCGGGATCATGCGCGGATGACATGGGACTGCCCTCGGTGGATCTGGACTATCGCGCGACGTGCCGGCATGCGGCGACGATGCTGATGCAGAAGGGGCACCGGCGCATCGCGCTGCTGCTGCCGGACTCTGCGCATGGCGGAGATGCTGACAGTGCGCTGGGTTTTCGTGAAGCGTTTGCCACGTGTGATGCCACTCCTTGTGTGCTGCCACACCATGAGACGGCGGAGCAGGTCATTGAGAGATTGAACGAGGCGCTGAAACGGAAACCCACACCGACGGCGTTTCTGGTGGCGCGTTCAATTCACACGCTGACGGTGATGACGCATCTGCTGCGGCTTGGGCACAAGCTGCCGCGTGATTTTGCCATCGTGTCACGGGATGATGATGCGTTTCTGGATCATGTGGTGCCGAAGGTGACGCGCTATTCGGCGGATGCGGCGATGTTCGCGAAACGGCTGGCCAAGCTGGTGCTGGAACTGGCGCAAACGGGCCACACGAGTACGAAGCCGGTGAGGCTGATGCCAGATCTGCGGCGTGGGGAGACGGTGTGAACGAAGAAGTTTGGATAAGAATTCAAGACGAACGCTCATTCCAGCAAGTCATGTCTTTTGTTACACTTTTAATAAACCGTTCTTTCTTGGATTTTCCGGCCATTTTAGTTAATTGCCCTTGATTACTTTGTTGGTTTCGCATACTCTCGAAACCAGAATAACAAGGCTAATAAGCCTAATATAGCGGTTGACCAACCGCCACCTAAGCGCCATTCCTCCAGACGTGAATCTAGGAATGGAAGATTTCTTGCCGTTGTATGGGCAGCTACCTGCTCTAGAACGGTCCATAGCCCGGTGGATGATTCACGTTATGGAAGGTGAAGATGACGATGAGCCGCTTATTCTTCCTACCGACAAACCGTACCTGAGTGAGGCGGGAGCAGAGCTCTTTAAGATCTGGAAGGCTTTAAATGATGACGACAAGCACGTGATCATCACCGTTTTCTTCAAGCAGGAAAAGACACGAACCAAGTCTCAGACTCCTACCACCACTTCTTTGAAAGATGTGTCCTGGCTTGCCACCCCTGTCCTGCAGCAGAAGGAAGCGCTGCTCGGCGCATTGCTTGAAGACCATGAAAATGGAAATGCGGAATCTAAAGTGACAATGCTCAGGCAGGTGCTGGCACGTGCGGGAATAGAAATCACGGGCATGCATGCCCTTCTTCGCACGCACATGAAAGGAACTGACGCCTATGTCAGTCAAGGTGGCAAAGGCGGGCGACACAACGTCACTTTTTCCCTCACTGATAAGGGGTTGAAGGCAGCACAGAATCTTCGCGAAAAGCATGCCCGCAAGGTCAGCGGACAGATCTCCCAAATCTAATACGTCATGCGAAGAGGAAATCAGCACAAGACACCTTCCGCATCCAAGCGGCGGGACAGTGCCGCCTCCGTAAAGAAGCAGATACAGAAGAAGAAGGAAAGAAGGCCAAAAAAAGCCGCCTCGGATTTAGAGGCAGCCGAGCAGAGTGTGGATAAAGCCGCAAAGGCTCCCGAAGACCCAAAAGCTACACAGGCACCTGTTCCCCCCCCGCTCATTCACACCACCGTAGAATCACCCGCAGTGATCAAAGACGCGGCACAAGCACCTGAAGAAAACGCAGCTCATGCACACGCACAAGAGGACCCACCAGGTCTGAAAAAAGCTCGTAGTTGGCTGAGCCTCCTCCGTGAATTCAGGAATGAATTCTCTGAGATCGTCAGTTGCATCAAGTGGTTTTTCCTCGTGACACTCGTGTTTGTCGTCATCTGTATTGTTGCAATGACGCTTGCAATGGGACCTGAGTATTTGCGAATAAATACCAAGCAGTTCATTAGCTGGGTGTCAAAACTGAGCTTGCCCACTCTTGCCTGCGTTATCACAACCCTGCTGGGCTTGCTTGGATTCAAAACGAGGAACTCATGGCTCTTGAAACTAAAAAAATTGAAATTGCCCGCAGCCCTGAGCAAAAAAAGTGTCTTTGATTTTTTAGGCAAAGAAGGAGCGACCAAGAAAGTAGAACTGCCGTCTGCTCTGCGAGCACAGGATGCCAATGAACTAGAACCGGAAAATCTTTCCTAGAGCCGTTCTCTTCGCCTCACTCAAACGGCTGTAAACGGCCGGCACAAAAATGGCTAAGCGGATTTGACTATATGTGGCAAGGCCCAGCGAACGCCGTTTGCTGCGCGATCAGGCTCATTTTACGCGCCGAAGGCTTCGATGAAGCAGACTTCGAGGGCGAGACCTTCGTTGACGTTGGTGTGGAGATGACTTTCGAGCTGGCGGAGGACGCGGATGCGTTTGGCGACGTCTCCGGGGCCCCACTTGGCGGCAAGGGCAGCGGTGGCTTCTTGAAACTTGGGCAGGTCGAGATGCTCGGCTCCGGCCTGCTGGCGAGCGACATCTCCCATCCAGGAGAGAAGAAGCTCCATGAGGGAGGTACGCTGCTGGAGGTAGTCGGCTTCGATCTGGGCTTCGACCTGTTCTTCGCGCTGCTTGAGCCAGGCGCCGTCGGTGGTTTTGGCGTAGTGGTCCTGCTCGCGTTCGAAGTCGGCCTCCTGCTCCTTTTTGATGGAGTCATGCAGGGCTTCGAGGATTTCTTCGAAGTCCTTTTTCAATGCGAGCGCGGTGGAGATGCTGCCGCTTTCCTTTTTGGACATCTGCTTGAGCACGTAGAGCAGCTTGCCTTCATGTTCCGTAAAAATGCGCGCGCCCTCCGGAGGCATCAGCGCGACTTCCAGCACGCGAGACTGGATGGTGGGCAGCAACTGCTGGGGCTGGGTAGAAAGCAGAAGCAGCAGCGTGTTGGGCGGCGGTTCTTCGAGTGTCTTGAGGAAAGCGTTCTGCGCCTGCGCGTTCATGCGCTCGGCATCGACGATGACCGCGAGCTTCCAGCCGTTGGGCGCGGCGGTGCGGTGGATCATCTTTTCCAAAAAGCGGATGGTACCGGGATCATCACCGTCGTCACCGATGGTGATGCGGCGTGATTTGCTCTGCGGGCGCAGGACGATGGCCCCCTGCCCTTCCCAGGCTTCAAGCGTGCCCCTTTTCGTACCGACGATGAGATCGAGCATTTTGGCAGCGAAGACTTCATGCTGCGCCTCCTTGGGCCCGGTGATCAGGTAGGCGTGGCCGAGGCGGCCGTTGTCACGGGCGCGAGTAATGAGCTCAAGGGCATGGTCGCTCTTAAACGGCATGAGATTGGGCGGTGATGGTCTGCCAGATGCTTTCGTGCACGATTTCTGGTGTGGCCGAGGCGTCGATGATTTCCACGCGCGCAGGCTCTGCCTGCGCGACTTCGAGATAACCCTGGCGGACTTTTTCGAAGAACGACTGCGGCTGGCTTTCCATGCGGTCCAGCTCACGTCCGCTCTGATGAATGCGCTGCCAGGCGGTGGCGCTGTCCATGTCGAGCACTAGAGTGAGCTGCGGCAAGGTGCCGCCGATGGCGAAGTGATTGATGGCGCGCACGCTTTCCAAAGGGAGACCGCGAGCGATGCCTTGATAGACGGTGGTGGAATCGAGGAAGCGATCGAGGATGACAAATGTTCCAGCCTCCAGCAGTGGGCGGATTTTTTCGCGGACGAGCTGGGCGCGGCTGGCGGCGAAGAGCAGGAGCTCGGTCTCCGGGGTCATGGCCGCGCCTTCTTTGGCATGCTGAAGGAGATGGCGGATGCTTTCCCCGAGCTCGGTGCCGCCGGGTTCACGGAGCACCACGACGCTGCGCCCCGCGGCCTCAAGCCGCGTGCGAAGCAGAGCGATCTGCGTGGATTTGCCGCAGCCTTCCGAGCCTTCGAATGAGAGAAGGAAGCCAGCGCTCATGACATCACTCCCACTCAATGCTGGCGGGCGGCTTGGTGCTGATGTCGTAGAGCACGCGGTTCACGCCTTTGACGCTGTTGAGGATCTTGTTGGAGGCATTGCGCAGCACGGAATAGGGCAGCTCGACCCAGTCGGCGGTCATGGCGTCTTCGCTGATGACGGCACGGAGGGAGATGGCCTGCTCATAGCTGCGTTCATCGCCTTTGACGCCGACGGTTTTGACGGGAAGCAGCGCGGCATAGGCCTGCCAGGTGCGCTCATACCAGCCGCTGCGGCGGAGCTCGGCAATGAAGATGGAATCTGCATGCTGCGTGGTGGCCACGCGCTCTGCGGTGATCTCTCCGGGAATGCGAACGGCGAGACCGGGGCCGGGGAATGGATGACGCCACAGGGCCTGATGCGGGATGCCAAGGCTGGCACCGAGGGCGCGGACTTCGTCTTTGAAGAGTTCGGCGAGGGGTTCGAGCACCTTGCCCTGGGCCTTGAGCTCCATGATGCGATCGACGCGGTTGTGATGCGTCTTGATCTTGCTGGCGATGCTGCCGCTGGTGGCGCTTTCGATGACGTCGGGGTACAGCGTGCCCTGGGCAAGAAGCTCGACGTTGTCGGCGACCTTCCAGAATTCTTCAACGAAGAGGGTGCCGATGATGCGGCGCTTCTGCTCAGGATCGGTGACACCTTTGAGGGCGCCGAGGAAGATGGCGCTGGCATCAATCTGCTCGATAGGCACGCCGACTTCTGCGAAGAGCTGCTTCACTTCCGCGCCTTCATTGAGACGCATCATGCCGGTGTCGATGAAGATGCAGCGGACTTTGACGCCCGCCTTGGCAAGGAGGACGGCGAGCACCGTGCTGTCCACACCGCCGGAGACGCCGCAGATGACCTCGCGGCTGCCGACTTCGGCTTTGATGCGTTCCAGCATCTGGGCTTTGAACTCCTGGATGTCGAACTTGGCGAGAACCGCGCCGCTCTTGGTGAGAAAGTTTCTGAGGATGGCGGTGCCTTCGTGCGAATGCGTGACCTCGGGGTGGAACTGAATGCCCCAGCAGCGGTCCGACCATTTGAGCGCCACGGGAATGGCATCTTCATTGGTGGCGATGATCTGGGTGGTGCTGGCGAGATTGGCACAGGTGTCGCTGTGGCTCATCCAGACCTGGGACTCGTGGGAGATGCCGCCGAAGAGGTCTGAGTGGTCGGTGACGACGAGCTTGGCGGGGCCGTACTCGCGAGTGACGCCGGGTTTGACGGTGCCGCCGTGCTTGATGTTGAGCAGTTGCATGCCGTAGCACACACCCAGGACGGGAACGCCGAAGGACATCAGTTTTTCGTAATCGACATCGGGAGCATCCGCGTCTGACGTGCTGCGCGGGCCGCCGGAGAGGATGATGGCACCGGGAGACTGCAAATTGGCCAGCTCAGCAGGCGGATACAGATGCGAGGCAAAACCGAGCTCGCGGACGCGGCGGACAATGAGCTGGGAATACTGGGAGCCGTAATCGAGAACGGCGACTTCTTGGGCGGTCATGAGAGAGGGTGATGCAGAATGACGGAGACTTGAGGCATCAATGTGGCTCGTAGTTTACCGGCTCTTCGGTGATGACGACATCATGCGGGTGGCTTTCCTTGAGGCCACCGGCGGTGATGCGAACGAAGCGGGCTTTGGTGCGCAGTTCGTCGAGGGTGTTGGCCCCGACGTAGCCCATGCCGGAGCGGAGGCCGCCGATGAGCTGGAAGACAACGTCTGCGAGCGGGCCTTTGTAAGGCACGCGGGCCTCGACGCCTTCAGGGACGAGCTTGCCGGAGGAGTTCTGCCCGTAGCGGTCGCCTGCGCCTTTGCGCATGGCTTTGAGACTGCCCATGCCACGGTATTCCTTGAAGGTGCGGCCCTGCCATTTGACCATGTTGCCGGGGCTTTCAGCGGTGCCTGCCAGCAGGGAGCCAAGCATGACGAAATCTGCACCTGCGGCGAGGGCTTTGACGATGTCTCCGGAGTAACGAATGCCGCCATCGGCAATGACGGTGACGCCAGCAGCACGGCAGACTTCAGCGACTTCCTGAACGGCGGTGAACTGCGGCATGCCCACGCCTGAGATGATGCGGGTGGTGCAGATGGAGCCGGGACCGACGCCGACTTTGACGGCAGAAGCGCCGGCTTTGACGAGATCACGCGCGCCTTCGGCGGTGACGACATTGCCTGCGACGATGGGCATGGTGGAACCGAGGGCTTCACGCAGCCGGGCGATGACCTGCATGACACGGGAGGTGTGCCCGGTGGCAGCGTCAATGAAGACGGCATCCGCACCGGCAGCCTGCATGGCGAGGCCACGCTCCACGCAGTCCTCACCCACGCCGACGGCCGCGCCGACGCGGAGCTGGCCGTTGGCGTCTTTGGCGGCGTTGGTGAACATCTGGCGCTTCACGATGTCCTGCTTGGTGATCAGGCCGGCGAGCTTGCCGTTGGAATCAACCAGGGGGAGTTTTTCGATGCGGTGCGTGTAGAGAATTTTCAGCGCATCCTCGAAGCTGGTCTGCGGAGTGCCGACAGAGAGCTTGTCACGTGACGTCATGATGGCGGATACGGGGGTGCTTTCGTCTTCGATGTACCACATGTCACGGCTGGTGACCATGCCTGCGAGTTTGCCCTGCGCGTCCACCACTGGGAAACCGCTGACGCCTTTTTCGTGCATCAGACGCTGGACTTCGCCCAGACGAGTCTCAGGAGAGACGGTGTGGGGCTGCTGGATGACGGTGTTTTCCGAGCGCTTGACCCGCGCCACGTGCTCCGCCTGCTGGTCGATGGGGCAGTTCCGGTGAATGACACCGAGACCGCCCTCACGCGCGAGGGCTATGGCGAGTTCGGACTCCGTGACGGTGTCCATGGCCGACGAGAGAATCGGCACATTGAGGCCGATGGCGGCGAGTTTTGTTGAGACATTGACATCCCCAGGCAAAACCTGGCTCAGTCCGGGAAGGACAAGGACGTCATCGAAACTTAAAGCAAGAGAAGGCAGTTCACCCATACGCCATTCAAGCGACGATCAGGCGGCTGTCATGCAGAAAATGAGGCAGTTTAAAATGGAGCAGCCCTTCCCCGCCGCCAGAATTAGAAGCCGGGGCGATAATTGCGCGCCTTGCCCGTGTAGGGGTCGATCTGAATGGTGTAAAAGTTTTTGGGCAGGGTTCCGTAATCGAGCTGCGAAAAGCCGCCCTGCTGGGCGTTGACTCTTCGGCAGGAACCATCCGGCATGAAGCGAATGGCGTTGTATTTGGCGTTGGCCACACCGGAATAGCCCACACCGCCTGCAGCGTTTGGCTTCACGTCATCGAGTGACTGGCCGTTTTGCCCGTTGAGGAGCGGGGACAAATCCTGACCCGCCGCAATGATGACGCCGTCAGAAAGCCTGGACAAGGTGCCGACGGGCACCACTGACTCCGAGACTTGGGAATTCGGTCCCACCCCCTGCGTCAAGGTCACAATTTTAAACATCTGATAGGAGCGGAACAGCAGCACGGTGGAGCCGGGGAAATCCTGGTCGGGGTACTTGAAGAACCTCAATTCAACGGGAACATTCTGCGCGTAAGCCAGCTGTTTTGCCTCTGTGATGGCACCCATGATGGAGTCGCCCGTAGTTGCCAGCCGGGTGGCCTGCATGGTGCGCATCAAGGCGGGGGTGGCGGCTGCCATGATCATCGAGATGATGGCGATCACCACAAGCATCTCGATCAAGAGGACGATGGTGGTGCTAAAAATTCGGTAGTTGAGCTTTTGATCAAGCAGGAGCTGAACCAGGGTGCCCACCTTGCCTTGGGATCCATCAAGCTCTTCGACCAAACTCGAGGCATTTTGGAGCTTGCCTGCTATCCCCGTCAGCAGCTGCTCCCGCATCTGGCTGTTTTCTTGACGCGCAAGGAACTCGCCGGAGCGTTCGTCCAAGGCGACCATGCTGACCCTGAGCAGTGGAGGCAGCAGGTGCTGAGTTCCCTGCGGGCTGGCATTGATTGGCGAAGATCCAGGATTCACCTTCAGAGTTGAATCATAAATGTACTGTGGAGCGATGGCATAAGGAGCAATGCTCGTATTGCCCGTGACTTCAACCTGCGGAGAAATCACCAGAGCAATGATGTTTTCGGCAATGGGGCGCGTGAATGCACGCGTTTGGGCAGTCTCCTGGGCGTTTTGCACCTCTGTAGTCAGCACATCCTGATACCACTCCATGGAATGGGAGGTGATCGGCCTCAAATTGGTGTCGTAAATCCGGTTCTTTTCCGCAGTGGGACTGTATTCCATCAGGCGGAGCCGGCTGCGCACCGGGACGGCATTGTTGAGTTGATCAAGAAACGCCGGGCGAAATGACGCATCACTCCCCCACTCCACAAAATATCCCCTGCCACAGAGAAGATTGACCATGTTTTCGGTATTGACGGGCGCCTGGGCGCCGGAGCCGGCCTGGCTGGCGGTCGCCACCAGACTTGCGATTCCCAACGGCGCCTGGAAAAAGACTGCATGTCCCGGATAGTTCTGAGGGCTGCCTGCTGCAGAAGGTATCACCTTGCTGGTGGGGCCACAGACAAACTGAAGCTCGGACTGCCTGAAGTAGTCTTTGGCGAGGGTGATCTGCTGACCTGCTGCATCCGTGCCAACCGAGTCAAATTCGTTGTCCCAGTAGTTGTTGAGCGTGGCCTGGGAGAGCGAGCGAGAGAGCGTGTCGAAGGCCTGGCGCGCCTCACGAAACTGGGAGACGCGGGAATTGGCACGCACCCAAGTGCGCTGCACGATGCCTATGACCTGCGAGACGACAAGCATCAAGATCACAAGAAAGGTCACTGAAACGAGCAGTTCAATGAGTGTGAAAGCACGACCCGCAGCCGACCGGGGGCAGCGGCGCAGTGCTGAGCGTGAGGAGACGGCGGAAAGCTTCATGGCAGGGATAAATCAGCGGGTTTTAGCGATCAACTGATTGAAGGTGACATAGGGGGAAACGGTGTTTGCGTTGAGGGGCGTGAACACAAAACCTGGCGAACTGGTCGCCGCGATCTTGATCACCAGGCGCTTCATGTAGGGCTGGGTCTTCTCGGCTTTGGGAAGCGCCACGACCTGCTGCGGCTCGATCTCCACGACGAAGGCGAGATCCGTGGCATCCTGCGCGACCTCGCGGCCCTGGTCGTTGTAGTACTTTTTCACAGTCTGATTAGGCAGCAGATCAAAGGAGGCATTTTCCATGTCATGGGTGATCTGCTCCAAAATGTTGCTGTCATTAATCATCAGCGAGGTCTTGCGCGCCATCTCGAGCCCCTGAGGCAGGAGCCCCAGCAGCGTGATGATGGCAAGCGCCGCAATGGCCACAGCGAGCGTGACCTCGACCAGTGAGAAACCAGCCTGGGACCGGGATTTAATGAGATGTTTCATGTGCAAAGAGAGGTAGGGCCAAGGAATCAACTGGCAGTGCATCAAGGGCTGAAACGCTTGCTTTCCAGCGTGCGGAACCTGTAGAAAGTATCCAACGGCTTTTCACCCAGCGGGTTGGCGGCGGCACCATAGTCAGGCAGAGGATTGGCCACGTCTGTGGGGTCAATGTAACGCTCAATCAGCGCGGAGCCACGGTATTCGCCAAGAACGGCATCCTTGGTGGGGTCCATGGTATCGGGGGCCGTGGAACGTGCCTTGGTGATGACCTGCGCCCGCATGTGAACACGGAAGGTGTTGCTGCGCGTGGTGACACGGGCGTAGATGTTAGAGTAAGGGCGTTCACGGGTGTTGTCGCCGGTTCCTGGATGGTTCTGCCAGAACTGCTCCATGACGGACTGCAAGTTGGTGCCGCTGGTGTTTGCATTGATGTTGGCAATACTGCTGATTCCTTGCTCACCTCCCGAAGAGCCCCCGTTACTGACATCAGGAATCAGATGGATTTCACAGATCTGGCTCGGGCTGCGGAAGAGACCGCGGAAGCGGTTGAGCGCATGATTGGAACCTGTTGCCGAGTGGAGGAACTTCTGGTCAAACTGATACAAGGTTTTGGTGACATCAATGGGGCGGTGCCAGTACTTTTGATGAGTAGCCTCATTCCAGAAGACGTCACCCGCGTTTGACCACGCGGACTGACCTTCATTTGCAGCGGCACCTGGTCTGTTGGAATAGTAAACTTTTGCATTTTCAGTATCCCCAGTGGGAATGGCGGTCATGAACTCACCCTTCATGACGGCATGCATGCCGGTGGCACGGGTGATGTTGGTGAAGGGGACGATCTGGTAGTTGAGATTGATGCGGCCAGCGATGGATAGAGGCTCACTGATGGCATAAGGCTCAACCACCGGCATGAAGAAGAGATCCAGCAGGTAGTGGTCACGCGGATTATTGTCACCCGGGTGGCCAGGGCTGACACCCTTGCCGTAATTGGCGTTGGAGCTGGCATGAGGCCTGAACAGAAGAGTCTGCCAAGGTTTGCCTTCGGAGTAGCTCAGACCTCCGGAGACAGCACCTGTGCTGACATTGCCACCCGACCAAACACCGGTAGGCAGTGAGCCAAACATCACGGGGGAAGCCACAATGCGGTTCGGGGTCATGTACACGCCGGTGCGCCAGTCATCACTGTTGTGCCAAGGCTCAAAGAAGTAACCGGAGCGGTAAAACTTTCGCACATTGTTACGGATGAATTCTCCCGCGAAGAAGTTGCCCTCGTCCGGCTTGTTCACATAGGCACCATCACGTGCATTGCCGATTCCGTTGTCGTAGTCGCCATAGGCGTTGGCCGTGGCCGCCCAATCTCTATCGGGTGGCAGGTCGGGAATGCGTGCATCACCGTAGGTGACTCCAGCGGCGAGTTGCATATCTCTGTCTATCATGCCGGGATATTTAGCCATCATGGCAGCCGTCGGCAGCATGGAACCTGCTTCAGTCGTGGTCACGTGGGTGGTGAATGAGTGAATGCTGCGCGGCTGAGTGAGGGGCGGCTGGGAATCCACCGCCTGCCAGAGCGGATGGCGCATCCACATGGTGCTGGGGACATTGTAACGTGCGGCAGGGAGGCGATAATCCCCCACGGCAGGCACAAAGGTACGAATGACATCCGAGCCCGACCAGGGATTGCCATTTGTATCCCTAATAGCCGCGTTGGTTGATTCGGGCGGGATGAGGCTCACACCGACTCTGCCGCCGTTGTCTAATTTGATGGCCCCGCCCACGACGCTGGCAAATTGAGATTCGGTGTCAAGCCGCCCGGTGCAGAGCTGATCATCGCTGGAATTGAAGCTGGTGTAGAAGTTAGGTGTAGTCGGGTACAAGGGGGGGTTGGCAGTGCCGCGGTAGGCCAGATTGGGTGTGCCGGACATGCGATTGAGACAGCCCATGCGATTGAAGCACCACCAATGAGGCGCCTGAAGGGAACGGCGATAAGTGTCGCGGCCAAAAGAATCGATGTAGTAGAAATGATTGATCTCATTCTTGTTGGCCGGGTCTGTCAGAGGCTGGCCATTGAAGCGTCTTTCGTTGGAGGAATAGACCAGAGCTGGAACAGGCAGAGAGGCCCCATCAAACGAAACGCTGATGCTTTGACACTCCTGACCGCTGTTTCCGGCTTTGTTGTGGGCGTCATAGATTTTGATGACCAAGTCGCGCTGGCCGAAAGTCAAAACCATCGGTGTGTTGCGCTTCACGGTGATGAACTGGCTTATAAGACCCCAGTTGTTCAAACCGTCATGACCATTGTTACCGGAGCCGGGATTGGCAAGGTAGCGGCTGGGGTCTGTGGCACGGGAGCCACCGGGGACATAGGGATTGGTGTCGTCACCGATCAGGGTCGTGCCCCAGCCGGGACCGGCGCGGCCACCAGCGATGGCAGTGGGACCCACATGGCCGCCCATGGAGTAGCAGTCGAAAGCCTCGTAGACGTTGCCGTTGGATTTGACGATCACGTCCTGCGTGGTGGGAAAGAGCGTCTGACCATTGAGCTGGATGGAACGCATGAAAGCGCCGTCGAGAACGATAGCCCACTCCGGAAACATCTTGGTCCAGCCCGACATGGGGCAGAAGAACTCCAGCATCAGCATCGCCTGCACGCGTTTTTCATCGGTTGCCAAGGGCTTGTTGAGCTCCAAGGTCATATTCCAATTGGCAGGATTGTAGCCCGGGTGAAGGGCCGGGTGCCGGGCTGCGATGGTGGGATTGCAGCCGTAGAGCGTACCGTTGCCGTAGGGAGCCGAAAGTGGCGGGAAATTGGAATACCAGCGGTTGAACCCAAGCCAAGGCGGGGTGCGCGGCGGCATCTGGGGCTGGAGCCAGGTGGCGGGGGCATTGCCAGGGGCAGGATATTGTGAGGTATTGACCGCATCGGCTTCACGGCTGGAGAGTGCCTTGGGGGCGCTGCCGCCACCGCTCTGCACACCGCCAGTATTCACGGCATAAACCGGATCATTCATGCCATCGGCCGTGCAGATGAACTGGAAACCAATTTCTGAAATGGTGAACATGCGGCCCATGCCCTGCACGATCCGGCCACCCGGTGATGTCCAGCGAGCCGGAGAAACCTGGCCGTGACCGGGAAAGACAAACTCATTGTTTGTCGTCAGCTGGCTGCCAATCCGAGTCTGGGTGCCATCATTCAGACTGCCCGTAGCGCGACGGGTAATGCGCTGCTCCGTATAGGTGAAGCGGGAGTTGGCAATGTTTTCCCGCTGAAGGTACAACGGAGTACCGGAAATACGGTTTCCGTTGCTATCCAGGCCTGACATGCCGTCATTGTTACGTGCCAGGACGCCGTCATAGAGATTGGTGCAGCGGATGTAGTCAAAGAACTGGATGGCGAGCTGGGCGGCATTGTCGGTGCCGTATTTCTGGCCGAAATTATTGCTGCTGCCGAGTGAGGACGTCTGGGGAAACTGCAGGGTCGTCATCTCAGCATAGAGATAATTGAGCAGGGTGTTGTTGCGTGTCAGGCCAGTGGAACCACCGTAATCCGATGAGGACCCGGTCACATCATGGGTGGGGTGATGCGGCTGAGCACGGCGGAAAATATAGCTGTTGGCCACTGCGGCGCCTGCAGTTCTGCCGCGCAGAGTGGAGCACAGGGCGATCATGGTGTCGAAGCTGCTGCGACGCTGCGGCCCCTGCCCTTCATCCGCCACCGGCCACATGGCGATGCGCGGCAGGCCATGAATGTTGAACTCAGGGGAGCGGCTGTTTGCGGTCAGGAAAAACCTGGAACGCTCCAGCGTGTCATGATCGAACAAATAGCGCGAGCCCTGGCCTGGCATCTGAATGCTGGTGGCCACCCGGCCCAGAGAGCTGTTGTAGTTGTAGGCGGTGTCATTGGTGCCGTCTGCAAAGAGCATTTCATCCACGCTGGCGAGGAGCCTTTCTTTTCTGGCCTGGACGGTGTTGCCACTGGAAGCGACAGCCAGTTCACCATTGCTGCTGGAAAAATCGTCCCTGACGAACGGCCTGGTGCCGGACGTGGACCCCCCGGTGGCAATCTTGGGAATCAGGGTGTAAATGGCATCCTTGGTCTGAACGATGTTGGTGGTGCTGGCATTGCGCGCGTAAACATCCAGATCGACGCCGGGTGCGAGCACCGTGCTCAGAGCCACCGTGGCGGGATGACCGGGATAACGCTGATATTCGCCCGC
>NZ_JBGANL010000058.1:0-8591 GCF_044222345.1 Prosthecobacter sp. | reverse complement strand
GAAATTGGCCCACTTGGAGTCACGCTGATGATAAAAGTAAGGGGGGGCAAAAAAGGTGGGTTCGGAGGCCGTGTTGACATTGACCTTGCAGGATTCGTCATCGGTCCAGAATGCCACACGTCCGACGATCGGATTATTGGCATCAGGGACGGTGGAGCCATCGGCGCTGATGAACTTGTTGCTGGAGTCAAGCGCACCGGTGGTGCCGTCCCGCAGGACGTAGATCCACTCGACCGGCATGGGGAGGCGCAGCTTGTTGGGATCGTTGCCAGCATCTGCAGGTGTCACGACTTCATTGTAGGTGACTGTTCCACCGGCCCCGGTAATGGAGGGGGTGGACTTGGTGTAGGTAAACCCTTCCACGGCGGTCATGACGCGCTGATTGTCGGGGTTGGTGCCATTGAAAGCGGCCCGTGGATCAATGATCGGGAAATAGAGGGCCATGGTGCCCGTGGTGAGGCCGGGACGGACGATCGGGTCGTTCAAATCCACATAGCGCGCCAAGTTTTGTTGAGCGTTCCAGTCTTGTGGGATTTGATTGGAGCTGTTGAAAATGTCCGCCTCATTGGAGCTGGTGATGACCATCTGCGAACTGGAGTAGAGCTTGTGGGCACGCACAAAATCACCATTGGCCTGGTAAACACGTGCCATGCCCGGCTGGGTGGCATGAATGGTGCGGCTGAAGGAGCCGGTGGCGGAATTCTGGGCATTTTGCAACTGCGCCTCGGTGAATACAACGGCGAGATCCGCAAGCTGCTTGGCGTTACGGGAGGCCACATAGCTCTGACTGGCCTTGTACTCAGTGCGGGTGACCGAGAAAATGGCAACCACAAGCATGGACATCAAAGCCACGGTGGTGACCACCATGACTAAAGCCATTGCCTTCCTGCGCCTGTTCCAATTTGCGACTAGTGTTGCAGCGTTCATGATTAGCTTCTGGTAAATAACTGATTTATGGCGCGATAATATTAAAATCGCCCCAGCCTGACAAGGTATTTATCATGTAAACACAAGGGCAGTGCTGGATATTTTGCCAGCAGGCCGGCAGCAGAGGGGCTTAAACAGCCAGTCTGCGGCGGCGGCGCCAGCCCAAGGCGAGGACTCCGAACAGGAGCAGCAACAACCGGGCAGGCTCAGGCACGGCGACCACGATCACACCGGTGGTGTACAAGTTGCTGATGTCCCAGAACTTGCCTCCACCCAAGGTGGGCAGGTCAATGAAATCGGTCGAAGTGCTGCCGGAGAGATTGGCGAAAGTGCCGGTTGGGGTGAGGCCACCCCAGTCAATAAGCTTCCAGCTGTCTCCCTCCGCGAAACTGGTGGAAACCAGCGAACTGCCCGCACCGATGCTCACGTTCAATGTCGCCCCACTGATGGTGATCTGGGAGGCGCCTCCGACATCGCTGAAAACAAGGCGGTCAGCTTCAGTCGTGGGGGTTGTGGCTTGGTTGAGGAAAAGGTTCAGCTTCAGCGTGGAGCCGCTGGCCAGGGTGGCAAAGCCCGGCAGCACAGTTGAATCCAGGTTCACAGTGAACTGGCTGGCGGAGGTGTGGCCAATGGTGCCAACCATCAGGGTGGCACCGGAATTGACGGTGAGTCCAAATCCGCTGAAGGGGCTAATGCTGCTGTTGGTGGGGGCAATGCTGCCGGTACCGCCGAGTGTGGCACCGGACTGGACAATCACATTGCCGTAGCCCGTGCCGGAGCCGGAGGTGTTGTTCACCAGCAAGGTTCCGGCCGTCACTGTAGTATCACCGTGGTAGGTGTTGCTGCCGGAGAATGTGGCCACGCCTGAACCCGTTTTGTTCACAGAGAGGAAGTCCTCGGCACCGTTGGCTTCACTGATGGTCCCGGAGAAGACCATTCCTGTCCCTGAATTCGGGGTGGTGGATGCAATCGTCAGCTCTTTAGAATCAATCGTTCCTAAGTGGAGGAGGTCCTGCAGGGTCACGTTTCCGGTGAAATTCACCGCATTGGCTGAAGCAATGGTGGTGGTGCCCACTCCGTTGTAATTAACGTCGATGTTCTGCGTGACCGTGGTGATGGCCGCGTTGTTGATTTGAAGGGTGACGTTGGCATTCGACTGGTCCTGCAGCCAGTGGACAGGATCGGTTCCCACGCCATTCACGCTGGTGACACTTGGGGAAGCCATGAAATAAGTCTGACCTGCGGAGGATCCGCTGTTCACAGCCACCTGAACGCCGTAGACCATGTTGGTGGAGGAGTTAAAGGCCGCGTAGTATTGGCTGTTACCCCCGTCAACACGGGCCAGATTCATGGTCAGATTGTCATTGATCTGTGTGATGGCATAGAGACCGTTGCGTTCGGGATGGTCGACCTCGTCTTTCACAAGAATGGTTTTGCCGATGTCGCCGGAGCTAAATGTCACGCCATCGATGGTGCGGCTGACGTAGTAGAAGGCACCGCTGCCGCCGTCAGGACTGTTGGAGACGATGTGTCCGCCGCCAGTGGCCAGGAACGAGCCGCCATAACCACTGACGTTTTGCACAAAGATGGAGGTGTCGCGCTCCACTCCGAGCAAGGAAGCCCCTGCGGTGGCATAATCTGCCACCAACGTGGAGGCGTACGAATCCGGGGCGAAGCTGTTATCCCCGAGTTCGAGGGTGGTGGTCTGTCCGAGTGCCGCAGCATTTTCAAGAACCAGCGTGCCGGAGCGGAGGACCGTTCCACCACTGATGGCGGCCCCCGAGGCGCCCGTCTGTGAGCCATAGGTGTTGGCAGTGGCGAGGACAACCGTGCCCCCGCCAATCACCGTGATGCCACCCTGGCCGGAGATGCCGCCAGTGTAAGTCACGGTGGAACCGGTGTTATCCGAGAGGAACACATTGCCGCCCACGGTGCGGTCAACCGTCAGCGCCCCGCTGACCGTGGTGGTAGACGCGGTGGTGCTGAGCATCGAGATGCCGTTGTTGTTCACGTTACCGAATGTCACTCCGTTGGAAAGGGTGGTGCCATTGAAGATGAGGGCAAGCGCCTTGTCAGAAGTGCGTGTGTCGGTGGTGGTGCCGACTTCGACCCCTCCGCTGCCCAAGGAGCCGTTTTGCTGGGCGATGAGCGTGCCTTCGGCAATCGAGGTGCCGCCGGCATACGTATTGTTTGCGGCCAGGCTCAGCACGCCGTTGCCACCTTTGACCAGACGGCCATCACTGCCCGAGATCACACCGGAGATGATGGCGTCAGGAATCAAAGTCCCTGGAGCTGGCGAGGTGTAGACAGGTCCGCGACCGCTAATGACTTCCACCATGTGGGACTTGCGGCCAAGATCAATGCCGTTGGCAAAGTTCACGGTGCTGTCGGCGTCCTGGGCGCCGAGGATGAGCGAGTCATTGTCGGGCACGAAACCATTCAGGCCCCACACAAGAGTGGCGCCACTGCCGCCGATGTTGACGGTGCGGGTCGTCGTGTAGGCGGCAAAGCCACCGCTGCTGGTCCAGTCCACCTGATTGCTGCCGGTGCCAAGGCTGCGGGTGAAATCACCTGAATTGAGACCCACCACACCGCCGTCGATGCGGAGATGGCTGTTGGCAGGCAGCGCACCTTCGGAATCAAGGCGCAAGACGCCACCCTGCAGATAGGTGGTGCCGGTGTAGGTGTTGGTGCCGGAGAGCGCGGTGGTGCCGTTTCCGCTGAGTACCAGATTGACGAGCAGGCCGGCCGCGGTGTTGTTGGCAATGGAGGAACTGATGGTCAGGGCCGTCAGCGGATTCCAGTTGTAGAGGATGAGGTCTGCGGTGGTGCCATCCTTGTTGGCGAGACCGCTGGTCAGGACACCGCCGACGATGGAGTTCTGGTGGGTGCCTGAGTGGGTGGACTGCAGGATGGCACCGCTGGCGATGGTGAGAGTGTCTGTGATGGTGATCGTGCTGGAATTGAGAGCAACAGGCACGGTCGCAAGACTTTCCGAGTAAAAGGTCAGGTCCGTACCGCTCTGTGTAAACGTAGCACTATTGACATTAATAATCGTCACAGTGCGAGCAGCTGCATTGATGGAGTAGATGGACGATCCTGCCGGGATGCCAGGACCAGAGATCCCCATACCGACCTTCAGGCGTGGGTCGTAGATGTTGGTGATGGTATAATCACCTGTGTTGATGGTGCCGGTGACGGTAGGAGCGTTGAACGCATACAAGGTCACCCCCGAACCTGAGAGCGTGGGGGCCTGGCTCAGAGTGATGGTGTTGTTGGCCAGATCAATGGCGGTGATGTAGGTGCCATCGACAATGCCATTGCCACGGACCAGTTCGCCGACCTGCAGGCGGTCAATACCAGGAACCCGTTTCACCACCGTGGGGTCAGCTGAGAGCAGATCAATATCCCCTGCGGTAGAAATGCTGTTGTTGGTCAGCAGAATCGTGTTCACTGAAGCACCGGACACGGTGCTGCCGGAGAACGACTCTTCCAGAAGGAGACCATCAGAGATGTTGTGAGTGACCACCCAGTCGGCGGGATTGGATTTGAAAGTGTGAGAACCTTTGATGTCCGAGCCGGTAAGGATGTTGGTGGAGGAGTCGACAAAGGCAAAGTTGTTGACGCCGGGATTGAGAGTGCTGTTGATCGTGAACAAGGCGCGGGGCATGAGGACGCCGACGTCGATAAATGCAGTGCCGGCGACGGTGATCTGGGCCAGCAAGGCGCCGCCATTCACTTCAAAGAGCACGTTGCCACCCTTTTCATAATTGATGGAAGCAGGGTTGTTGATGTCCTGCAGATTGAGGAAGGTGGCGGCACCGGCGGTGCCAGTCACACGGATCCTGGAAGCCCCCTCGGCGATGTTCAGAGTGCCGATGATGTTCTGCGTGGTGTTGCGGCCAGCAATGCTCTGAATGGCGAGCGTGCCGCCGGCCATGGTCAAGGAACCCACATCGTTGCGGATGTACTGGTCGTTGAAAGCAGGCGAGAGCTTCAGTGTGCCGTCGCTCACGACGAGGGAATCAATGCCGTAGCCACCGAAGGAAGTTCCGAGCAGAGCCAGGGTGCCGGCGCCGATTTTGACCAGGGCGTAATCGTCCTGATTGCCGGGGGTGGCGTAATTGCCGCCCATCGTCAGCACGGTGTAGGCATTGCCCACATCCCAGACGGCGGTCTGGTTGATGGTGAACCCACGGTCAGAGCTGGCGTCGGTGCCGTTGAATTGAAGCGTGCCGCCGTTGAACACCAGGTTGGCCAGGGTATTGCGGGAGGCGCCCAGGCTGGAAGCAGGACCGGCAAACACGAGGGTGTTGGAACCGGAGGAGATGGCCGCCACGGAGATGTAGATGGTGGTGCCATCGACGATTTTGGTGATTGTGGCCCCGAGTGGAATGCCAGGGCCGCTGACCAGCTGACCGACGCTCAGATTCGCCGTGGACGGCACGGTGATCTTGGTGTCGCCATTGGTTGTGGACGAGATCAGTGTGGCGCCAATGCTGGTGCTGGCACCAAAGGCGAGGTTGTTCTGGCCGGTGGTGGTGACGGGGTTGGAGATCTCGATCGTGTTTTGATCAAGGATCCGCACGATGGTGGAATTTGCCGGGATGCCATTGCCGGAAATCGTCTGCCCGACGGTCAGGCCGAGCGTGCTGCCCACAGTGATACGCGCGCCGCTTTGAGTGTTGGCGGCAAGCGTAGCGGTGATGAGGTTGGGGGGGCCAAAGGTGAGGTTGACGCTGCCCGAAGCCGTGGCCAGCGTGGGGGCGTTGCCAGCTTCATTCAGCACACCCAGGGTGATCGTGGTACCATTGACGATGGAGAGGATGACCACGGTTCCACCATTGGTGGGGATGCCGGTGCCCGTCACTTCCTGGCCCACGCTGAGGCCCGCCGTGCCACCAGGCACGGTGACCGTGGCGCTGCCATTGGTGGTGGTGGCCAGGATCGAACCAGACTTCGCAGTCACGCCGCTGCTGTCAAAGTTCAGATTGGTCCCGGTGGTAGTGAGGAGCGCGCCATTGGACAAGGTCACGGTTGTCGTGCTGTTGATGGCAGTGATGGTGACACCTGAGGGGAGTGCACTGCCGGTGACGACGGTTCCAATGGTCAAACCCTTGGTGTCTGCAGCCGTGAGGGTGAGCGTGCGGCCCAGCGAGGTCAGGTTGGTGATCATCTGCGTGCCCGAGGAATAGCCTTCGACCCCCAGAGACTGGATGGTGGTGACGCCAGCATTCAAGGTGGTGACTCCCGTGTAGAGATTCATGCCGGAGAGAATCAGATTGCCAAGGCCTGTCTTGTCCAAGCCGGTGACCTGGGAGAACGTGAGGGTGCCGGTGCCGGCACCTGCCACAGCGGCATTGCTGAGGGTGATGCCTGAATTGGCCGTGATGGCGGTGATGATGGTGCCGTCCACGATGCCAAGTCCGGAAACCTTCATGCCGACGTAGAGGCCGTTGGTGCCATTCGTGCCATTGAGTCCGGTGACCGATGTGCTGCCTGCCGTGGTGGTGCCGGAACGGTCCTGGCTGAACTGGAGGGTTCCCGTCACGGAAGTCGCGGGAGTCGTGCTCAGGGTGATGGTGTTGGTCTGGAACTCGCGTATCGTGGGGGCGGCTATCGCTTCATTCGGCGCCCCATCGAGCGTGACGGTGTTTCCAGTGATGTCGGTCACGGTTCGCCCCAGGAGGGTGGCACCCACAAAAAGATTGGATGGCACGGAGGCTACGAGCACGTTGTTGCCGGAAGTGCTGTTGATGTTGACCGTGGCCACGGAGGAAAGCGACGTGATGGTGGTCCCCGCCGCGATGCCTGATCCCGTCACCAGCATGCCCACGGCAAGATCGGCGCCGTTGATGTTGCGCACCAAGTTGCTGCCGCTGGCAATCGTTCCAGTCCGGTCTGCCCGGCTGGCGGTGTTGTCGATGATGGAGGCGGAGATTTCAAATGCAGCGGTGGTGTTGTTCTGGATGATCAACAGGTCGTTGACCGTGGTGCCGACCCTGCCGGTGGTAAGAGTGCCGCTGCCATTGATCAGAGACTCGCCGGCCACCATGTTGGGACTGATCAGAATGGCTCCGCCCTGCAGAGAGTTGGCGCCGTTAAGCGTGACCGTGCTCACTCCGCCGCCGCTCACCGGGGTGTTGAAGCGCATGGTGTTGGCGGTCCGGTCTGTCTGCGTCGTGCTGGCGACGAAATCCATGTTTCCGGTGGTGGAGGTGAGGGCCCAGTCATTGTTCACCGCATTGCTGGTGTAGGCGGTGTAGGCCCGGATCATGAGGTCTCCAGCGGTCGTGGTCAGTGTGTCGCCGAGCGATTCATTGAAGGAGCTCTTTGTCGCCCAGCTTGAATCGCTGACCGTGGCCCAGGAGCCCAAAATACCCACGGTGTTGTTGGTGTCGGTGCTGGCAATGTCGCTGCCGCCGAAATTGATCTTGGCGCCTGCCTGACGGCTGATGCCGTTCATGCGCAGGATCGAGGAACCGCTCAGACGTGAGACCCGGTTGTCGCCAGCACCCAGTGTGACGCCTGCGACGATTTCCACGTGGGAGCCGCCCAGCAGTTCAAGCACACCGCCAAAACGGCTGCCGCCAAGAACGAGCGCGCCCGTGTCCGCAAGCTTGCTGGAATTGTTGGTGGTGTAATCAAGGCGCAGAGTGCCGGCCTGAACGGTGTGGTTGGGCACATTGAACGAAGCATTCAAAGTGTTGCGGGTGGTGGGATCTGTCTGGCCGCTGAGGATCAGCATGCCGCCGCCGATCTGAGTGACCGAGCCGTCTCCGCCCAAGGAGCCCTTGAGGTTGAGGATCGAGCCCTGCTGCACCAGAATGGTGGAGTTGGCATTGACGAAAACTGAGCCCGCCCATGAGCTGCTGCCCAAGGTGGTTGCCAGGGTTCCGCCTGCGAGATACATGGTCTGCACGGTGTTGTAGGCCACATTGCGCAGGTCGAGGGTGGCATTCTGATTGCCGATGAGGTTGCTGCCATTGGTGCCGCCAGCAATGATGATGCCTGCGCCACCGGAGGCACCGAAAGCGCCGTCCGCAGTGGCCGCGAGAATACCTGCGTTGACCATGGTCTCTCCTTTGTAGGTGCTCGTGGAGCCCAGGACCCAGGTGCCGTTGCCGATCTTGTTCAGGGAGGTCGGCCCACCTGTGCCATCTCCCAGCACCAGATTGAAGAGGTTGTCACCACGATTGGCTCCGCCCAAGGTCAGGGTGCGGGAGCCGGAGCCGGTAAATGCCACAGCCGGGGAGGTGAGATCGTAGCCAAAGGTCAAGGTCGCCCCGATCAGAGTGCCGTCTGCAATGATCGCCCCGGCGCTGTCGCCCGTGCCAAGTGTGAAGGAGCGGTCAGTGAAGCTGGCGACATTGTTGAAATACCGCAGAGAACCCCCATTCAGGACCAGGTTGGCGGCATCACTGGAAGAATTGCCAATGCTGCTGTTCTGGCCGCCGAATCCAAGATCTGAAACGCGGAGCCCCCCGCCATTGATGACGGTGGGACCTGAGTAGGAATTGCCATTGGCCAGGGTGAAAATGCCATCACCATTTTTGGTCAGCGACATGACACCGAAGGAGACGGCGCCATCGCTGATCACGCCATTGAAGGTAAAGTTGTCGGTGGCATTGACAACGAGGGTGGAGGCGCCGGTGCCATTGTTG
>NZ_JBGANL010000009.1:0-141634 GCF_044222345.1 Prosthecobacter sp. | reverse complement strand
AGCCTTCCACAAGGGCGGGATCGCCGGATAAACGATCATGGAATAGGAAGTCACTTCCGCTTTTTCGAACTCCGCCTGCGGCATCTCGCCAGTCCATTTTTCGCGGTCTTTCACCCCGGCCTTGTAGAAGGCGGAAAGCGCCAGCGCACCCGTGCGTGAGTAGCCCAGCGACTCTCCATCTGGGAGGCCCTTGCGGAAACGTGTGTCCGTGTGCTTTTGCGTCGGTACATCCGCATAGAACTGCTGCGCGCGGCCGGAATAGGGCTCAGCGTCACCCGGTTTGAACCACACGCCACCACGCTGCTCCAGGGTGATCGATTGCAGCGAGTCCGTGTCCAGCACGGGGTCCCATGGTACCAGCGGCATCCAGACGAAGCCGCGCTTCTCCTTGTTCAGGCGCTCCTTCAGTTCGCGGTAGTTCGCCTCCTGCTCTCCCGCGAGGCCAAAGTCCTGCGCTTGATAACGCTTCTGAGAGAAGGCGGGGAAATACGTTTTACCATCGCAGCGAACGAGCAGCGCACGCTTGCCCACCAAGGCCTGATCCAGCATCGCCAGGGCGATCAGCACGAGCAGAATGCGGAACGACCACCAGCCACGGCCAATGCTGCGGAAACGGCGGAAGCGCTGCAGGGTCACCGGCGTCCAGCGGATCTCACGCGGCAGGAACCGCAGACCGAGAATACCGCCGGCGATCAGCAGCACCGAGCTGGTCCAGCCAAAGGTGCGACCATTGTCGAAGAACCAGGAAATGGTGGGAATCAAGATGCCGCAGAGCTCGCCGACAATGGCGAGAGCACCGAGGGTGATGGCAGCGAAGGAGAGTTTGCGGTTCATCACTCAAATCGAATGCGGGGATCCAGTCGTGCGGTGATCATGTCGGAAAGCAGGTTGCCGAGCATGAGCAGCAGTCCGCTCACGGTGACGGTGGCCATGACGATGGGATAATCCTTTTCCAGCAAGGCGTTGAAGCCCATGAGGCCGAAGCCGTCGATGTCGAAAATGCGCTCCACGAGGAAGCTGCCGGCCACGAGCACGGTGAGCGCCTGCCCCATCGTGGCGGCCACGGGGATGAAGGAGTTCCGCAGAGCGTGCCCAATGACGGCCCGTTTGAACTCCACGCCTTTGGCCACGGCGGTGCGCACGTAATCGCTGGCAAGCTGGTCGAGCAGGTTGTTTTTCACCAGCATCGTCAATCCGGCGAAACTGCCGACCATGTAGCAGCACAGCGGCAGGAAGGCGTGATGCAGGAGATCGTAGATTTTGCCGAAGAAGCTGAGTTCCGCGAAGTTGATGCTGACAAAACCTTCCAGCGGAAACCAGCGCAGCCGCGCGGCGAAGATCACCATCAAAAACACGCCGAGCACGAATTCAGGAATCGCATAGCCAAAGAAGATCAGCACGGAGGTGGCGGTGTCTGTGGGCGTGCGGTGCTTGATGGCCTTCAAGACCCCCAGCGGCACGCACACCAGATAGGTCAGCAGAATGGAGGTGATGCCGTAGAACAGAGAAATGGGAAACCGGCGCTTCATCATCGTCCACACCGGTTCGCTGTAGCGCGTGGAGTCGCCGAGATTGCCCTCCAGCACCCCGGCGAATTTGGGCTGATAAATGAGCGCCACGTAGGGCTGTGGTTTGTCCAGTTTCTGGCCGGGATTCACCTTCTCCCATTCGGTCTTTTGCTGCTCTGGCGTGATGATGCGTGCCCGCCAGGAGGAGGTGTCCACCTCCTTGTTCGGCACGATCTCCGCCTCGCCCTTGTCAGTCCGTTTCACCACCACCATGCTCGCAGTGCCAGGGATTTTGACTTCGGTTTCCGTTTTGCCATCGGCGTATTCGGCGCGGGAGCGATTTGTTTCTTTCGGCCAGGCTCCCAGCCATGAGGCATAGGCGATCAGGAAAGGTTTATCATGGCCGTACTGCTCCTGCAGTTTCAGCAGCTGTGCAGGGGTCAGTCCGCTGGATTGCTGGCGGTTCGTGCCGCCGCGCTGACCGTCGCTCTTCATACGCGCTTCCAGCAGAGCCTGCTCCATCGGGCCGCCGGGAGTGAAGCGAATGATCAAAAACACCACCAACGTCATGCCGATGAGCGTCGGCGGGATGAGCAAGAGGCGGCGAATTAGATAGGCGGTCATTCAGGTCGATAAACGGAAACTTCCAATATTACGCCGCTGCGCACAAGGATTTGTGTGTGATTTGCGAAGAACGACAGGATGCGAATGCGTGGAATGCGTTTATCCAGTGTCAGCTCATGAAAAAGCTCTTCGTTCTTCTGCCCCTGTGTTTGCTGGCTGCTTGTGAGATGCCGTTTCTGCCGGTGGGGCCGCAGAATCCTGCGGCGGATGTGGCGGTGCCGATGCAGCTGCGTGCTGGGACGCCGCATGTCATGGCCAGCATCAATGGCCGGCGGCCCATGCCTCTGCTGCTGGACACCGGCGCCACGCTGAGCGTGTTCGAGCCGGATGTGGCGACCGACTGCGGTCTGCTGCCCTCCGGCAGGCGCAGGCTGCAGATTCGTGGCGTGCATGGTACCGCGGGAGCCAGTCAGGCGGTGATGAGCACGATGGACCTCGGCCAGTGGCATGCGACGAACGTGCCCTGCCTGGTACGCGGCATTTCCAGCTTTCGGCCCAACGGGCTTGGCAGCGCCATTCTGGGGATGGATCACTTGCGCCGTCATTGCAGCTTTTTGACCATCGACTACCAGCGCAACACGGTGGAGCTGGGTTTTTCACGACCGTTTCAACCCACCCGAGGTGAGGTGACGCGTACGCCGGTGCGTTGGGTGAACGGCATGCCCGTCATTCGGGTCAGTTCCGGCGGCATCTCATGGGACGCGGTGGTGGATTCGGGTTCGACCTGGGGCATCGTGATCGATCAAAGCACCGCCGCCCGCCTGGGTCATGCGCACGATGGCATGGGCATGGGCGAAGGTTTGATCCTGAGCGGCGTCGGCGGCAGCGTGCGGGCGGATCAGGCCGGTGCGCGCACGATTCAGGTTCCTGAGGCCACGTTGTGCGGGGATTCGTACCCAGGGGCGACTTTGTACGTCATGCCGGGGCCCAAGCGCGTTGGTTCACGGTTCTGGCAGGGCACGCGATTGACGGTGGATTTTCGCGGCAATGCGCTCTGGCTGGAGCGGTGAGTCCGCAACTCTGGTGAACGCTGCTGGTTGACAGTGGCAACCCCGCACTGGATGGCTTACGTACTATGAATGGTCTGCATTTCACCATCGGCCTAAGAATGGCGCTGACGATCGTCGTCATGGCATCTCTCACTGGGTGTGCCGATTCGTTTGCGGTGAAAAGAGAGTCGGTGCCAGAGGAGGTGCAGAAGCAGTTGCAGGCACAGGCGATCTCCACATCCGAACTCAAGCCGACGAGCAAAGGCGGCTTAAACATACGAACGAACAGCGTTCCGCCGCCCGAGGGTGTGGTCAAGGTGCCCATGTATTATGAGCGAGGCATCCCCTACCTCAAAGTCAGCCTCAATGGCCACAAACCGACAAAGTACATGCTCGACACCGGGGCGGCCATGAGTGTGTTTGATGCTGAACAAGCGGTGGAGTACGGCATGCGCACGGTGCCGCAGGTGCGGCCCACCATGGCTGGGGTGCTGGAAAACGTACCAGGCATGGCAGCCATCATTCCGACGCTGCAAATCGGCACCTGGCGTCTGGAAAACCTGCCCTGCATCGTCCGCATGCAGCGCACGACTCTGGGTGCGGGTATTCTGAAGGAGCATCTGGGGGTCTCCCTGCTGGGCGTGAACATGCTGGCCAGGAACTGCAAGTATGCGACCCTCGACTTTTTGAAGGAGGAGTTTGAGTTTGGCATTACCCGCAGTTTTCCAGGTCAGGTGCGCAAGCACATGCACAAGGCCAGCCTCAGCATGAAGCATGGCGTGCCCACGACGCTGCTCAAATGCCGCAAGCTTTCCTGGGAGGCCGTGGTTGACTCAGGTTCTGTTTTCGGTGTGCAGCTCGACCGGCGCGTCGCCGAGGTGCTTGGTTACAAGAATGGCGGCTGGGACGTGGGTGGAAACTATCTGATCACAGGTGTCGGTGGCGCGCAGACCCCAAAGGAGGCGAATGTGCGTGTGCTGGAGTTCAAGGCGCTGGGGCTGTTCGGATCTTACTACCCCTTTGCGGAGGTGGATGTCATGCCCGGGCCGTCACGTCTGGGTACGTATCTGCTGGAGGATTACCGCGTGACCCTGGATTTTGAGCACAATGTGCTCTGGGTCGAGTGGGGTTGAACCCACAGACGGGAAAAATTGCATCCCAGCGACTTTTTTTGCGACAGAATCGCAATAGACAAGGATTGCATACAAAAGTTCAAAAAAATCAAGATGACGGTTGCAAACATGCTCACGTCTCCCTATTCTGGACTTCCTTGTGAAATTTTTCACAAGCTCATCTGCCGACACATTCTATGGGTAACTTTTTTCCGCGTTGGACCAACTGGCTGCCGCTCAAGCTCGCCATTGCCGTCGTGTTCATTGCCTTCGGCGTGAGTGTCGGCATTGCCTACTACTTCACACCGAAATACACTCGCGTAGGTTATGAACCGACGCAGCCGGTGCCATTTTCACACAAGATTCATGCAGGACAGCTCGCGCTCGATTGCCGGTATTGTCACAGCTTCGTGGAAACCTCCAGTCACTCGAACGTGCCGACAAATCAGACCTGCTTCAACTGCCATGGCCCGGGCAAAGGCAACATCCGCAGCAATTCTCCCAAGCTGGAGATGGTGATCAAAGCCAACGAAACGGGCAAGTCGATCCCATGGGTCAAGGTCCACAAGGCGCCTGACTACGTTTACTTCACTCACAGCGCGCATCTCAACCGCGGCATCTCCTGCGTTTCCTGCCACGGCAAGATCAACGAAATGGAAGTCGTCCGCCACGACCAGTCGCAGTCGATGGGCTGGTGCCTTGACTGCCACCGCAATCCTGAAAAGAACCTGCGTCCGCTCGAATTCGTCACCAAGCTGGACTACCAGCCCGGCGACTTGAAGCGTGACGAGTTCTACAAGACGCTTCTCGACAAGAAGGTTCCAGCAGCCGAGATCGCCACCACCATCGGCGGTGAAGGTGCCAAGGCTGACAGCCTCGAACAGATCGTCGCTCTCGCGGAGAAAACCTACGGTAAAAACGTGACCCAGACTGAAGTGGGCACCCAGATCAAGAAGCACTGGCAGATTCAGCCGCCGGAATCCTGCACCACCTGCCATCGCTAACCCCCGCGCCCCTTTTACTGACACATGAAACGTATTTGGAAGCATCCTGAGGAGCCGCAGAACGCCAAGCGCTACTGGCGCAGTGTCGCCGAACTGGACCGTCGTGAAGATTTCTTGAAAAATCTGGGCCAGGAATTCCCTGAGGGAGACAGCCTGAACGAGGAAGAGCGCGAGAACAGCCGCCGTGAATTTTTGAAGATCATGGGTGCCAGCGTGGGCATGATGGGTCTGGCCAGCTGCCGCCGTCCCCTCGTCAACATCCTGCCTTACACTCAGCACGTCGAATGGATGGTGCCGGGCAAGTCGCTTCTGTACGCAACCACGATGCCACAAAACGGTGGTGCTGTGCCGCTGGTGGTCACCACGCACGAAGGCCGTCCGACGCATCTTTCCGGCAACCCGCTGCACCCGCTGGGTGGTGGTCTCAACAGTTTTGCACAGGCCTCCGTGCTGGATCTGTACGACCCTGAGCGCTCCCAGAAGCCGATGGGCGCTGGCAAGGAACTCTCTTGGGCCAAGGCGAACGAACTGCTCGCCGCTGCCATTGATGAAGCGAAAAAGTCCTCGGGTGCCAGCCTTGGCGTCGTGATGGGCGGCTCGACTTCCCCAACCTACCAGCGCCTGCTGGGAGAGGTGAAGGCTGCCTTCCCTCAGATCAAACTGTTCCAATACGAAGCGGTGGGTGGCGAAGGCCAGACCGCTGCCAACAAGGAAGTGCTGGGCGCCGATGTGAAGCCCTTCGTGAAGCTCGGCTCCGCGATGCGCATTTTCTCCTTGGACTGTGACTTCCTCGGGGTGGACCCCGTGGCAGGCGAGCCCATCTCTGCCTTCACCAAGCATCGTGCGAAGACGAAGGAAACGACAGAAGCGGAAATGAACCGCCTCTACGTCTTGGAAAATCGTTACACGCTGACCGGCGGCATGGCGGATCATCGCAAGCCGATCGCAGCAAGCCTCATCCCGGTGGCTGCGGCTGTGATCGCTGCCCAGCTCGGAGACGCCTCCGCCAAGGCTCTGGCCGACACCGCGCCCGCCAGCCTGAAAGAGTGGATCGCACCTGCCGTGCGTGATTTGATCGACAACAAAGGCAAGGCCGTCGTCCTCGCGGGTTCCCGCTATGGCGCAGAAGTGCATGCGCTGGTCGCCTCGATCAACAACGCCCTCGGCGCTTATGGTTCGACCATCGAACTGCTGCAAGGCGCTGCTTCCCCTGAACTCGGCACCTTCGCCGATCTGAAGACGGCGATTGCCGGCGGTCAGGTCAAGACCCTCCTTTCGCTGACTCCTTCCAGCCTCTACTACGACGCACCAGACGCTACCGCACTGGCCAAATTGGTCGCTGACAAAGGCGTGAAGCTCATTCACGTCGGCACTCAGAAAAACGTCACCTCACGTCAGGCCGCGCTGCACATTCCAGCCGCCCATTACCTTGAAGTCTGGGGTGATGTCCGTGCTGCTGATGGCACCTACTCGATCATCCAGCCGATGATCGCTCCTCTCTATGACGGTGCAAGCCGTGTGGAAGTCCTGCTCGCACTGCTTGGCCGCAAGAAACTTGGTCCGGTTGAAACTGCTGCGCCAGCCGCCGCCGGTGCCGCACCTGCTGCCCCCGTCGAAGACGCCGCCTACACCGCCGTGCGCGATACTTTCGCCACCGTGGCTGGCAGCCTCGACGAAAAGAAATGGAATTTCACCCTGCGTGACGGCTTCCTCAAAGGCTCCGCTTACGCCAAGGCCACAGCGGCTCCGAATGTCGCCGCCGTTGCTGGCATCCTCGCCAAGGCCGCACCAGTCGTCGCACCTACAGATGATGCGCTTGAAGTCGTCCTTGTCGCTGACTCCAGCGTCTATGATGGCCGCTACATCAACAACGCCTGGCTTCAGGAAGCTCCCGATCCGGTGACGAAACTCACCTGGGACAACGCGGCGTGGATTGGCTCCGTCACCTTCCGCCGTCTGGGTCTCAAGGAAGGCCAGCACGTCAAAATTACCGTTGGTGATATTTCGATCGAAATCCCCGCCATCGAAGCGCCCGGACATGTGTCCAACTCCATCACGCTGCCTCTGGGCTACGGCCAGATCGGCGTCGGCATGGTCAGTGGTGACCGCGGTGTGAACGCTTACGTTCTGCGCACGAAGCCCGGCTCGTTCGTCCTGAGCGGTGCCAAGATCGAAGTGCTCCCCACCATTGCTGAACTGGCGCTCACGCAGAGCCAGAACACCATGGAAGGCCGCGCGGTTTACCGTGAAGGCACGATCGACACCTTCAACAAGGATGTGGCCTTCGCGCAGAAGACCGGCATGGACAGCCACATCCCGGAAAACATCTCCTTCTACAAAGGCCAGGTCGGGGTGAAATCCGAAGAGAACCCGGACGGCTTCGACTACGAGAAGCAGCACCAGTGGGGCATGTCAATCGATCTGAGCAAGTGCATTGGTTGCACGGCTTGCATCGTCGCCTGCCAGAGCGAAAACAACATTCCAGTCGTCGGCAAAGATCAGGTCCGCAAAGGACGTGTGATGCAGTGGATCCGCATGGACCGCTACTTCGCTGTGCCAAAGTGGGGCACACACAAGAACGAAGATGGTTCTGTGGGTGTGGATCAGGAAAGCACCTGGGCCGAAGACAACGCGACGCCTGAGCAGCTGGAGAACGCCGAAATGGTGCACCAGCCGCTGGCCTGCCAGCAGTGCGAATCCGCCCCGTGCGAAACCGTCTGCCCCGTGAACGCCACCGTTCATACGCCAGATGGCCTCAACGCCATGGCTTACAACCGCTGCATCGGCACCCGCTACTGCGCAAACAACTGCCCTTACACCGCCCGCCGCTTCAACTGGTTCGACTACAACAAGCGCAATCCGCTGATCGACACCACCGTGCTCGGCATGAAAGTCGGCAATCTCTACGCCGGCCCTCTGGGTGAAAAGCGTGAAGACGAAAGCATCCGCCTTCAGCGCAATCCGAATGTCACAGTCCGCATGCGCGGTGTCATCGAAAAGTGCACCTACTGCGTGCAGCGCCTCGAATCCGCCAAGATCCTGCAGAAGCAGGTGCAGCGCGACTCCAAGGACTTCCGCGTGCCGACCGACACCGTCAAAACCGCCTGCCAGCAGTCCTGCCCGGCAGAAGCGATCGTCTTCGGTGACCTGGCCGATCCGAAATCCGCCATCGTCAAATCCAAGGCATCGCCACGCGACTACCAGCTGCTCAAGTACATCGGCACCCGCCCTCGCACGAGCTACCTCGCCCGTCTGCGCAATCCGAACAAGAACATGCCCGGCGCCGAGAACATCGCCGTGTGGAGCAACAATCAATACTAACCCGGACACATGGACGCCTCCGCCACAGCATCTAACACCCCGCGCATCCTCGACCGCGAGCCGCTGGTGTTGAACAACCGCTCCTATTCGTGGATTACGAACCGCATCTGCGGCATCGTGGAAAACAAGCAGCCCGCCCTCTGGTGGATCCTGTTCGTCCCTTCCGTGCTGCTGACCGGACTGATGGTCTTCTGCTTTACCTACCTCATCTCCACCGGTGTCGGTGTCTGGGGTCAGAAGCAGCCGGTCGCCTGGGCTTGGGACATCACCAACTTCGTGTTCTGGATCGGTATCGGCCACGCTGGCACGCTCATTTCCGCCATCTTGTTCCTCACCCGCCAGAAGTGGCGCACGTCCGTGAACCGTGCTGCGGAAGCCATGACGATCTTCGCCGTGATGTGCGCCGGTTTGTTCCCGGCCTTCCACGTCGGTCGTGTGTGGATGGTGTGGTTCCTCGCGCCGATCCCCAACGCCAACGCCATCTGGCAGAACTTCAAGTCCCCCCTGCTCTGGGACGTGTTCGCCGTTTCGACCTACTTCAGCGTTTCTGCCGTGTTCTGGTTCCTCGGTCTCGTGCCCGACCTTGCCACGCTGCGTGATCGCTGCCGCCCGGGCTTGAAGAAGTTCCTCTACGGCTTGTTCGCTCTAGGCTGGCGTGGTGGCAATCGCCACTGGAGCCACTATGAGACCGCCTACATGCTTCTGGCCGCTCTCTCGACACCGCTGGTGCTCTCTGTGCACTCCGTCGTGTCCTTCGACTTCGCCACTTCCATCGTTCCCGGCTGGCACACGACCATCTTCCCGCCCTACTTCGTCGCAGGCGCCATCTTCGGTGGTTTCGCGATGGTGCTGACTCTGATGCTTCCAGTGCGCCGCATCTACGGCCTGGATGACCTCATCACGGCCAAGCACGTGGACAACATGGCCAAGATCATCCTGCTTACAGGTACGATCGTCGGTTATGCCTATTGCATGGAGCTCTTCGTGGCCTACTACAGCGCCAATCCGTATGAAGCCGCCGCCTTCACGCTTCGTGGTCTCACCGGTCCTTCCACCTGGGCTTACTACTGGATGTTCAGCTGCAACGTGTTTGCCCCTCAGCTCTTCTGGAGCCGCTGGTGCCGCCACAATGTGTGGGTCGTCATGATCGTCTGCATGTTCGTGAACGCCGGCATGTGGTTCGAACGCTACGTCATCATCGCCACCACGCTGGAGCGTCACATGACGCCGGGTTCCTGGGGCGTCTACCAGGCCTCCTGGGTCGATAAGTACACTTTCCTCGGCACCTTCGGCTTCTTCATGATGCTGTTCCTGCTGTTCCTGCGCTTCCTGCCTGTCATCGCCATCGGTGAAGTCAAAGGCGTGTGCCCTCAGTCGAACCCGCACCAGGACGACCATGGTGAGAAGGGCATCCAGGAGGAAGACCTCATGGACTACCCAGACCGTCACGTCGCCAAACCCGTTGCCGCCTAACATTTTAACTGAACCCTGACTGTGAGCACCACCCTCAAACGAGTCCACGGCTACCTCGCTGAATTTGACAGCGTGAAGGATCTCTACCATGCCGCCGAGCATGTGCGCGATGCCGGCTACCAGCGCTGGGACGTGCATTCGCCCTTCCCTATCCACGGCATGGACGAAGCGATGGGCAACCCACGCTCCAAGCTGCCCATGTTCGTCTTCTGCGGCGGCATCACCGGAACCACGGTCGCCTTCACTCTCGAAACGATCACTCAGACCAATTTCTGGAGCAGCATCGGCCTCGGCTTCCTGCAAAAAATCGTCGAAACCTACCCGACCGTTGTGCAGGGCAAGCCCACCGACATCTGGACCATTCCGGCTTTCTTCCCCGTGATGTTTGAGCTGACGATTCTGTTCAGCGCCTTCACCACCCTGTTCGGCCTGCTGGCGCTCATCGGCCTGCCACGCTGGAACCACCCGCTGTTTGTTTCCAAGAATTTCAGCAAGTTCTCGGACGACGGTTTCTTCGTCTGCATTGAAGCTCGCGATCCTAAATTCTCCCAGGAAGGCACCAAGAGCCTTCTCGAAAAAGTCGGCGGCAAGAACATCGAACTCGTGGAGGACGAAATCTAAGCCTCGCTTACCCGCACCATGAAGTACTTCTTTCTCAGCTATCTTTTCGTCATCGCGATCGTCGTGAGCGCGTTTGGTTTCCGTGGCAGCAAATCTGAACTGCCTCCGCTCGAAATCATCCCGGACATGGATCATCAGGCCAAGGTGAAATACCAGGTCGGCACCGAATTCTTTGCGGACGGCCGCGGAGCCCGCCTGCCAGTTAAAGGCACCCTGCCCATGGGTTTCGAAATTCCCGCCACCCCTGCGGTCGATGCAGTCGGTCCCAAAGCCAAGCCTGCCCGCGTCGCCTTCACCAGCGGACTTGGTTATTACGACACCGGCAAAGTCGGTGACTTCTACGGCGACGGACTGCCGGAAGAGATCACCAGCGATCCTTCCGTCTTCAATGCGGAGTTCATCAAGCGCGGCGAGCAGCGCTACAACATCAACTGCGCCATCTGCCACGGCACCTCCGGCAACGGCAAAGGTGTGACCTCCAAATACGGCATTCTGACCGCCTTTAACTTTCAGCAGCCCGGCAATCTGGATCCTGCCAGTGCCGCCGCCTACCGCGCGGATGGTGCCATCTTTGATGTCATCACCAACGGCAAAGGCCTGATGGGCGGCTACGGCGGCAACATCACTTTGCGCGACCGCTGGGCCATTGTGGCCTACATCCGCTCCCTGCAACTCGCCGCTAAAGAGTCTGGCGTCACCCTTCCCCTCCAGTAACGGCACGATCACGCGAATCCCGGCATGAGTCACCACGTCACATTTAACGATCTGCCCCAGGGCGGAGAAAAATTCGAACCAGCCAAGGGCGGCAAGCTTATCAACACGCTCGGCTTCTTTGGCGGGCTCGGTTCCTTGGCTTCCCTTTGGTTCTTCTTCACGAAAACGGACACCTTTGCCTACTCCTGGCTGTTCGCCGTTTTCTTCTGCTTCACCTTCGTGGCCGGCGGCTGCTTCTGGATCCTCCTCCACAGCGCCTCCAATTCAAGCTGGGGTGTCGCCGTGCGACGCATCTGGGAAAACATGGCCAACATGGTCATCCCGCTGGCCATTCTCGCCTCCCCTCTTCTCATCACGGCAGTGAACAAGCCGCTCTATGAGTGGATGGGTCACCACCGCGCGGCTGCTGCCCATGCTGCCCATGCCGACCATCCCACCACCGTGAAGCAGGCGCTGCATCACATGGCGGAGTCCAATCCCCACCTGCATGTGCTTGTGACCAAGTTCGGCTACATGAACCTGACAAACGGGTTCTCTTGGTACACCCGCTTCTTTGCCTACTTCCTCATCCTTTGGTTCATTGCTCGCACGCTGCGTGGGAAATCCGTTCAGCAGGATCAGGATGGCGACATCAAGCACACGATCTGGTCGCGTCAGTTCTCCTGCATTGTGCTGCTTCCCTTCGCCCTGACGGTTACTTTTGCCGCCTATGACTGGCTTGTGGGTCTGGACTACAACTGGTTTTCCACCATGTGGGGCGTGTACATCTTTGCCGGTTGCGCCTGGGCCTCCATGGCGGCGTCGATCCTCGTGGTCACCTGGCTGCGCGGTCTGGGCTATCTGCAGAAGGTGGTCACCGATGAGCATTACCATCTCATGGGCAAGCTGCTCTTCGCCTTCACGGTGTTCTGGGCCTACGTCTCCTTCAGCCAGTATTTCCTGATCTGGTACGCCAACATCACCGAAGAAACCCGCTTCTACCTCACCCGCAACACGGAAGGCTGGCAGGCTGTTTCCATCTTCCTTCTTCTTGGGCATTTCATCGTTCCCTTCCTCCTGCTGCTTTCCCAGCAGCTCAAAAAGAACACCTCCTACACCACTCTCGGCTGTCTCTGGATGCTCTTCATGCATTTGGTGGACATGTACTGGAATGTGATTCCTGAGCGTGGTCCGTCTCTTGGCGTCGGTGTCGTGGTTCCCTACGCATGGGTGCAGGACATCGCTGCCTTTTGCGCCGTGTTTGGCATCATGGGTTTCCTCTATCTCCGTGGTCTGGCCAAATACAGCCTGTATCCATGGCGTGATCCACGCCTCATCGAGTCCGTGAACGTCATCAACTGATTCCCCGATTTTCCATGTCGCAGCCCGATCAACCTAAAAAAGCCGGCGCCACCTTTGTGTGGGTGCTCGGAGCCTTCGCAGGCTTCGCCGTGCTCTTCATCCTCATCCAGTCCATCACTGATTCGAAGCAGGGCTTTGACCCGCGCGAACAGGAACGCCGCGCTTACACCGCTGAGATCCTCAAGGCGCAGTCTGAAAACATCGCCAAGCTTGGTCTGAACGATGAGGCCAAGAAGAACGCGGTCTTCACGAAGACCCTCGCCGCACTCGGTGCCAAAAAACTCGGTGTCAGCACTCAGGTTGTCCCTGGATCTCCCACTCAGCTCAAACAGGCCGCTGCTGCAGCCCCTGCACCGGCTGCCGCCGCCCCCGCCGCTCCAGCCCCTGCTGCTCCGTCCAACCCTGCGCCTCCGATTCCCACAACGTTTGTTCCTGCGGTTCCCGCTGCTCCTGGTGGCGCCGCTCCTCCGATCCCCGCAGCCCCTGCACCAGCCCCTGCCGCACCCGCTTCGCCCAAGTAAGTCATGCAGACCACTCCAGCCACTCCTGACACAGACCTTCAGGCCGACAACCTTCGCCGCGCGGCGATCGATAAGTCGGTGAAAGGACCTGTGCTCTTTCTCTTCACCAATGGAGCCTTCTGGCTCATGCTTTCCACGCTGCTCGGCGTCCTCGCCGCAGTCAAGCTGGTGGAGCCTGAGTTTCTGGGAGACTGCCAGTACATCTCCTATGGCCGCCTGCAGCCAGCGCACATCAATGCCCTCGTCTATGGATGGGGCGTTCAGGCCGCTTTGGGCGTGATGCTGTGGATCATGGCACGCCGCTCCGGTCAGGAACTGAAGGGTGGCAAGAGCCTGCTCATCACCGCAGGCGTGTTTTGGAACGTCACCATCACCTTCGGCATCATCGCCATCCTCATGGGCAAGAGCACCTCGATCGAGTGGCTTGAAATGCCGAAGTTTGTCTGGCCTGTGCTGCTGGCCTGCTTCCTCTGCTATGCCTGGCCCATCGCACGCATGTTTGGCCGTGCCTTCCGCCCCGAAGGCTTCATGGTCAGCACTTGGTACATCCTTGGTGCCTGCTTCTGGTTCCCTTGGATCTTCATCACCGCCAACGTCGCGCTGCACTGCCTGCCAGGCCTGGGTGCCATTGGTGCCGGCATTGACTCTTGGTACATCCACGCGGTGATTCTCCTGTTCTTCGTTCCCGTCGGTGTGGGTGCGGCTTATTACTTCATTCCAAAAATCACCGGCAAGCCCATTGCCTCGGCACAGCTGGCATCCGCCGGTTTCTGGAGCCTCGCCATCCTTGGCGGCTGGACCGGCATGCAAAAATACATGGGCGGCCCGCTGCCCGCCTGGATGTCCTCGGTCGGTGCCTGCGCTGGCGTTCTTCTGCTCATTCCGGTGGGCCTTGTGGGTCTCAATCACCACCTCACCACGCTCGGCAAGCACAGCTCTGTGGCCGCCAGCCCCACCCTTCGCTTCGTCTTCTTCGGAGCCTTGTTCTATCCTGTGTCGGGTCTGGTTCTCGCTCTGAATTCCGCTTTCTGGACCGGTGCCAGTCTGCAGTTCACCCAGTCCTGGTATGCGTTCCAGGTGGTCAGCGTGTACGGTTTCTTCAGCATGTGCGTGTTTGGCGCCGTCTATTACATTGTGCCTCGTCTCTCGGGCTGTGAATGGCTCAGCGTTCGTCTGATCCGCAACCACTTCTGGTTCTCTGTCTACGGCATCGGCACCATCGTCATCATGAGCCTCGTGGCCGGCTGGCAGCAGGGTGCGGATCTGAATAACCCTGAGCATTGGGACCAGACCTTCATGAATCACGTCATCAATTCCCGCCCCTACGTGGTCTCCCGTGCGGTGGCCTGGGGCCTGATCAGCTTCTCCAACTTCATGTTCCTTCTTCATCTTCTGCTCATGGTCGCAGGTCTGGGTCGCCGCAGTTCGGCGCCTACATTGCTTGAACACGACCACGACGATCAAGCTCTTCCCCACGAAGCCCACGCATGACGAACTTCCGCACATTCATTCTCGGCCTCGCCGCCTCTTTCGGGCTGCCATGGCTGTGTCTCATCGTTCTTCCGGCGATGCAGTACGAACAGCTCACCCCTGTCGCTTATGACAAGGACAAGGACGGCGTTGAAGGATTCTTCCCGCCTGCCCCCATCAATGGCCAGGGCCAGCTCGTTTACATCCGTGAAGGCTGCAATCAGTGCCACACGCAGATGATTCGTCCGGTTCAGCTCGGCCTTGATGGCTGGTACAAAGGCTGGGGTCAGGATCAGGAAGCCCGCCCCACCACTCCAGCCCGCCCCAACGTTCTGGGTGACTACCTCGGTGAGAAATATGCCCTGCTCGGCATTCAGCGCGTCGGCCCTGATCTCGCCAATTTCGGCTTCCGTGCCCCGGACAAAGCCGCGCTGTTCCAGCACCTCTACTCACCGCGTTCTGTCCATGACTGGAGCACGATGCCCGCTTACACCAAGCTTTTCAAAGTGCAGAAGATTCAGGGTCCTGTCTCTGAGCATGCCGTGAAGCTGCCGAAGAAGTTTGCCCCGGCTCCCGGCTACGAAATCGTTCCGACACCAGAAGCCGAGCGCCTTGTCGAATACCTTCTCTCCCTGAAAAAGGATTATCCCGTCCCCGGACAGAGCGCAGCCGTCGCTGCTTCTCCCGCCAAAAAGTAGCCCCCTCTCGCGACCCGCACGCCCCCATGAGCGCACCCGCCCATCCAGATAGCACCGATCTTGATCGCCTTCACTCCGCCGTGAAGCGCGAGAAAGAAGATCTCGCTCCCGAAAGCCAGCCCGCTCCCCTGTGGGCGATGTTTTTGCTCATGCTCATTGCCATCATCGCCGGTGGCCAGCTGGGTCCGATGACCGGCGGCTGGAGCTTCAATGTCAGCAATCCTTTTGCCGCCGCTGGTGGCGGAGACCCACGCCCGGGCGGAGCCGGAGCTGGAGCTGCGCTTGATCCTTTCGCCTTGGCCATGAAAAAAGGTGCCAGCGGTTATTCCGTCTGCGGTGGTTGCCATCAGGGTAATGGCGGCGGCCTTCCCGGCCAGTTCCCTCCCCTCGCCAAATCTGAGTATGTCGTGGGTGGTACCGAGCGTCTGATCCGCATCGTGCAGCACGGCCTCACCGGCCCCGTCACCGTGAACGGCCAGGGCTTCAACACCCCTGGTGGCATGCAGCCCTTCGGCGCTGCCATGTCCTCCCAGGATCTCGCCAACGTGCTGACCTTCGTTCGTAACTCCTGGGGCAATGAAGGCTCCATGATCACCAAAGAAATGGTGCAGAAGGTGCGCGATGAAGAAAAACGCGCTTCTCAGTGGACTGTCACCGAGCTGGAACCTTTCGCTAAAAAGAATGTCCCGGGGGACATCCCCGCCGGTCCTGGCGCGACTGCCGCCGCCGCACCTGCCGCCAAGTAATTTCAACTGCAATGACCCGTGTGAAGCAAACCGTCTCCCGCCAGGCACCTTGGGCTGCCTTTGGAGCCGTCATGCTGATCGCGAACGTGAGCTGCGGCAAGATGCCCGATGCCGCCGCCGAGGTGAAGCTCTCGCCTGCGGTCGAGATCGCCGAGGTCCCCAGCATCACCGGCAAAGTGACGCTCAAAGGTGCCAGTGCCGCCGCAGTGCGCAAAGTTGTCGATGTCGGTGGCAATCCGTTTTGCACCGGCCATGGAGACATCATTGATTCCACCTGGAAAGTGGCTGCTGACGGTTCCCTCGCTGACACCGTGATCACCGTGCGTGGCAGCCAGCGCGCCAGCAATGTTTCCGCCACACCCTTGGTGGACCAGACTAAGTGCGAGTTTGTGCCGCATACCGTGTCCATCCAAGCCGGACAGGAGATTCGTTTTCACAACAGCGATCTGACCTTCCACAACATCCGCGTCGCACGCTATGAAGCGCAGGGCAAAGGCGTCAACATCGACAACTTCGGGCAGCCATCACGTGGCGACGAAAATGTGAAGACCTTCAACACTCCTGGCATCTACCGCCTGGAATGTGATGTGCACCGCTGGATGAACGCCTGGGTCTTTGTGCATGAAGGTGCGCACAGTGCCGTGTCTGGTCCGGACGGCCGTTTCTCCATCTCACGTGCGCTCGCCGATGGCGAATACATCGTTGAAGCCTGGCATCCGCAGTTTTCGCAAAGCATCACCCACACCGTCACCGTCCGTGGCGGCAAAGCCACCGCTGATTTCGAATTCGACTTCGCGAACGCCCACCCCCTCTGATCCCTTTTGACCCCCAGCCTATGAGCGCCGCCGCCACCACTCACGATCACGCCCACGACCATTCGCATGACGACCATGCACACGGGCATCATGAACAGAGCTTCATTTCGAAGTACGTTTTCTCTACGGATCACAAGACCATCGGTCTGCAGTATGGTCTCACCGGCCTGATCTTCCTTCTCTTTGGCTTCTTCCTCATGCTGCTTATGCGCTGGAGCATCGCCTATCCGGGCATCCCGGTGCCGGCGGTCGAAGTGATTCGTCACCTGCCTCTCATCGGAGACCTCTTTGAGCAGATGTTTGGCCGCTGGCTGAACGCAGACGGCTCGCTCAATGGTGAGTTGTACAACATGCTCGGTGCCATGCACGGCACGGTCATGGTGTTCTTCGGCATCGTGCCACTTGGCTTCGCCGCCTTCGGCAACTTCGTCATGCCGCTCCAGATCGGCACCATCGACATGGCGTTCCCGAAGCTGAACATGATGAGCTACTGGTTCTTCTTCATCAGCGGCGTCCTGATGATGTACAGCTTCTTCGTCGGCACCGGCCCGGTGCAGACCGGCTGGACGATGTATTCGCCGCTCGCCTCCACGACCAACATCGGTGTGACAAGCATCTGGAACCACGGCCACATATGGTGGCTGATGGCGATGGTGTTCAACATCTCCGCTTCGCTCCTCGGTTCTGTCAATTTCATCGCCACCATCATCAATCTGCGCACCAAAGGCATGGCATGGATGAAGATGCCCTTCTTCTGCTGGGCGATGTTCGTGACCGCCTTCCTGCTCCTGCTTGCCTTCCCACCCCTTGAAGTGGCGGCCATTCTGCAGCTCTCTGACCGCGTGTTCGGCTCCTCGTTCTACCTGCCTACCGGCCTGATGGAAGGTGGCAAGCACCTCGACATTTCCGGTGGTGGCAGCCCGCTGCTCTACCAGCATCTCTTCTGGTTCCTCGCTCATCCTGAGGTGTACGTGCTCATCCTTCCCGCATTCGCCATCCTGACGGACGTCATTCCCTGCAATGCACGCCGCCCGCTGTGGGGCTACAAGTCCATGGTTTATTCCGTGCTCACCCTCGGCTTCCTCAGCTTCCTTGTCTGGGCGCATCACATGTACCTCACCGGCATGGGCACCATGATGTCCACCTACTTCCAGATCACCACCGTGTTGATCTCGGTTCCGTCGGTGGTGCTGCTGACCTGCATGATGGTCTCGCTCTGGGGCGGTTCCATCCGCTTCAACACCCAGATGCTCTTTGCCTCCGCCTTCCTGCCCATGTTCGGCATCGGTGGTCTCACGGGTCTGCCTCTGGCCTTCTCGTTCATCGACCTTGCCATGCACGACACCTATTACGTGATCGGCCACTTCCATTACGTCGTCGCTCCTGGAACGATCTTTGCCCTCTTCGCCGGCGTCTATCACTGGTTCCCGAAATTCACCGGCCGCTTCATGAACGACAAGCTCGGCAAGCTGCACTTCTGGCCTTCGCTTATTGGCATGAACCTTGTGTTTGCGCCCATGTTCATTCACGGGATGGCCGGCTTCCACCGCCGCTGGTATGACGGCGGCAAGTACTTCGAGAACACCAGCGGCATGTCCCATTGGACCACCACGCTGACGCACAAGATTGGTGCCTTCTTCGGCTTGAACATCCCTGACAACATGCTGTCCCTCAACATCGTGATGTCCGTCGGTGCCTTTATCCTCGCCCTCGGCCAGGTGCCCTTCATCATCAACTTCTGGTTCAGCATCAAAGGCGGCAAAAAGGCCACCAGTGATAATCCATGGGAAGCCACCACCATGGATTGGGCCACGCCAACGCCTCCTCCGCACGGCAACTTCCTGTTTGATCCTGTCGCCCATCGTGGTCCCTACGAGTACAGCGTTCCTGGCCACGCCACCGACTTCTATCCGCAGTGGGAGTCCGAACCCGGCAAACCCGACCTCAAAGCCATCGCTGAAAAAGCCCAGGCTCATCACTAAACCGCGAACTCCCAACCGCGCACCGCGACTACTTCAATGGACATTCCTTACACAGTTCACGCCCGTCCAGACACCGGTCTTTACAATGCCAAGATCGGTATCTGGCTCTTCCTTGCCTCGGAAGTCATGCTCTTCGGCGGCTTGTTCTCCGCCTACATCTTCCTGCGCGTCGGTGCCGACTATCCGTGGCCGGTGCATGATCTGGATGTGACGCTCGGCTTCATCAACACCGTCGTGCTCATCGCCTCCTCCGTGACGGTGGTCATGGCCTGGGCCATGCTGAAGTTGCGCAAGTTTGGCTGGTACCGCATCAACATGGCCATCACCGTGATTTGCGCGGGGGTCTTCATGTTCAACAAGTCCCTTGAGTACAAGGCCAAGTTTGCCCACTACGCCGTGAAACTCACGGACGGCACGATGCTCACCGGCCACCTTCCCCATGGCTATCAGGTGAAGTTTGAAGGCGCCACGGAGTTCAATCTCGCCATTCCGCTCAAAACGAGCGCCGTGACCGCTGATCCGGTCGCCCACGTTCTCCCGTTCATTGAGGGCACCGCTCCGAAGTTCAAAACCGAAGACGGTCAGGAAATCACCTTGGATGAAGCCTCGTTCAAGGCACTCAGCGCGGAAGCCGTCAAAAAAGCACAGGCTGCCAAGAAGGGTACGGCCTCCATCAAGCTCATCGCCACCGCCCCGATCAAGTTCGCGGTGAAGCCCTCCGAAATTTTCGCCTACTCCGACACCACCATCACCTTCCGTGACGGCACCACCGCCACTGGCAAGCTGACCGATGACAAGATGACCCTCGAAGTCGACGGCGTCGATGCTCGTGGCGTCGCCCAGTCGGAGAAGTCCCTCGCCTTTGATCACCGCTACTTGGGTGAAGCATGGCAGAAGGCCTTCGTTGAAAACCGTGACCACCACATCACCAAGTTCGAAAAGGACTATCCGACCCGTGACAAGTCCCGCTCGGCCACGCTGCAGAAAGAGTCCCTCTTCTTCAAACTGAATTCCGCTGAGCCTCCTGCTGCAGGTGCAGCCCATGGCGCTGCTCATGGTGCAGAGGCCCATGCTCCTGCCGGCGGTCACGGCGATGCCCACGCCCATCACCCCACGGTGGTGCTGGAAAAGAAGGACTTCACTTTCTTCTCCAACTTCACGCCGAAGCTGAACACCTACTACGCCATCTACTTCACACTCACCGGTCTGCACGGTCTGCACGTGATCGCCGGTGCGCTGGTCCTGCTCTACTTCCTTGCGTTTGACGGCAAGCGCCTGCGTCAGGATCCCGAGCATCTCGCCAATCGCGTCGAAGTCGGCGGCCTCTTCTGGCACTTCGTCGATCTCGTGTGGATCTTCCTCTTCCCGCTGTTGTACCTCCTGTAATCACTCACCTTTTTCACTGCCATGGCTGACAACATCGAAGCAATCCAGAAGTCGATTAAATGGTACCTCGTCATCGGGGGTATCCTGATCCTCGCCAGCGGAGCCACCGTATGGCTCTCCTATGTCGAGCTGCCCACCCACAGCTTGAACATCCTCGTCGGCATGATTTTGGCCACGATCAAAGCCACGCTCGTGGCGCTGATCTTCATGCATCTCAATCATGAGCGCAGCATGATCTACAAGATCCTCCTCTTCACCGTGGTGCTGGCGGCCGTCCTCTTCGCGCTCTTCATCCTTTCCCACGAAGACCCTCTCCAGTTCAAAGGCTTCTACGCCCCTGTCGAACAGCAGTAGTCCTCCGCACATCGGCCATGTCGCTCAAGCACTTCCACATCGTCTTTCTCGTCTTCGCCATCTTGTGCGATGCCGCGTTCTGGCTGTGGCTGCATTTCATGCCTGAAGACGCCGCCGCCGCCGGTGCCGCCCCCCTGAAAAACTATGCGGGCCTGCTCTGCCTCGCCCTCCTGTTCTACGGTGTGTGGTACGTGATCAAAAAAATGCGCACCATCATCGTCTGACCCGCATGATTCCCGCACTTCCATCCTCCCTCCTCGCCTGCGCCACCTGCATGGCCGACAAAGGCAGCCTTGTCGGACAGGCCCAGGGCTATGCCATTCTCTTCATGCTGGGCATGCTCGCCTTCATGTTCCTCTGCGCCGCCTGCTTCGTCGTCTCCTTCGTCCGTCGCCAGCGCCAGGCAGACCAGGCGATCCCCGTTTAAACTTCTTCTTCCATCTCCCCCTTATGAAAATCGATTCTATCAATGTCTGGATGGGCCAGACCGCAAACGCTTCGGAACACGGCGGCCTTGTTGACCACATGCTGGGCTTTGTCCACTGGGTCATGGTCGTGCTCGGCGTAGGCTGGTCCATTTATCTTGCCATCGCCTTCTACCGCTTCCGCAAACAGAAGACCGCCCGAGCCGACTACCATGGCTTCCGCGGCCATGCGACCACGCACATCGAAATCGGCGTGGTCATCGTTGAAGCCATTCTTCTGCTCGGCTTCGCCTTCCCGCTCTGGTCCCGTCAGGCTGACGAGTACCCCACCTCCCCCGACACCATCCGCATGCGCGCTCTGGGCGAGAAGTTCCTCTGGAACTTCCAATACCCTGGCACCGACATGATGCTGAGCACCTGGGATCTGCGCAATGTGGACGGTACCACCAACACCATGGGCAAGGACCTTCACGATCCCAATGGCAAGGACGACTTCGTCAATCCCGGCACCATGAAGCTGCCAGTGGGCCGCCCGGTCATCGTGGACGTGGCCAGCAAGGACGTCATTCACAACCTCGCTCTCGTGCCGATGCGTGCCGCACAAGACGCCACCCCCGGCGTGAAATCCCACATGTGGTTCAAGCCGATTAAAGAAGGCAGCTGGGACATCATCTGCGGTCAGCTTTGCGGACCCGGTCACGCCCAGATGAAGGCGATTCTCGAAGTGGTTCCCGCTGCCGAATACGACGCCTGGGCCAAGGAGCAGTCCGACGCAGCGAGCAAGAAAACCAAGGACGCCGAAGCCGCTGCGCCGAAGCCTGCCGCGCACTAATTTCCATCCTCCTGGATGGTCGAACCGAAGGGCAAAATAATGACCTCATTATTTTGCCCTTTTGCTTTTGCCGCACGTTTCTGATCTGTCTGACATGCCCTCCCGTGCTTTTCATCGCTATGCTCTTTTCACGCTCGTCGTTGGCGTGGTATTGATCTGGTGGGGCGCGGCGGTGACCACGGAAGATGTCGGCCTCGCCGTGCCCGACTGGCCGCTTTGCTACGGCAAGCTCAATCCTGAAGGCTGGTACAAAGTGCCCGCTCTGCTGCTTGAGCATGGGCACCGCTGGCTTGCCACCACCATCGGTTTCCTGGTGCTTGGCCTCTACTTCTGGCAGTTTGCCAAATTCAAGCCCGGCTTGATGGAGGGTGTCGGCATCATCCTCTGTTCCTTCGGCTTTTTGGTGCTGATCTACATGGGATCGGTTGGGGCTGCAGCATTCATCGGGACTCTCGGCTTTTCCTGGCTCGTTTTGAAATGGTACAGCCAGCGCTGGCCCTTGCTGCGCGGCCTGACTACCCTCGCGTTGTTGCTGGTCGTGCTGCAGGCTTCACTCGGTGGTTTGCGGGTCTTGAAAATGTCGGATCCGCTGGGCGTCACGCATGGGACGCTGGGTCAGTTGTTCTACTGCCTCCTGGTGTTCATCGCGTTTGCCTCTTCACGCACCTGGGCGGAAGGTCGGCTCGTTCTCACACTCAAAGAAGCCGCCGTGGCGCGCTTCTGGTCGCTGGCGTTGTTTCTCTGCGTGTTCGGCCAGCTTGTTCTCGGAGCCAGTCTGCGGCACACGCAGCGCACCCATCTGGCCGCCAGCGATATTCTCACCACCAAGGGCCAGTGGCTGCCGCCCATGCAGCCGCCAGATGTGTTTCTCCTCTTTGCCCACAAATACTGGGGCTTCACGGTCGCCTTGCTGATCATCTTCGTCGCAGTGCGTGCGCGGCGCTGGCTGGTCACGCTGCCGCAGATGCGCCCCGTGGCCACGCTGCTGCTGTTCATGCCCACCGTGCAGGTGGCGCTGGGCATCTTCGTGATCCTGACGGGGAAAAGCTTCTGGGTCACGAACTTCCACGTGCTCAATGGGCTGGGCCTTCTCGCCCTCAGCAGCCTGCTCGTCGCCACTTTCTGGGGCGACCGGCTATGCCGTCGTTCAGACGAAGTTGAAGATGCTTGAGCTTTGTTTGCGTTAACGCTGACAGGTTGTCCTCCATGAAAACAGCGCTGCAACATGGCGCGCGGATTTCATCCATCTGCTGGGTGTCTCCCCCTGAACAACCGGCAACCATCGTCAACCACGGTCAGCAACTGCAATCTCCCCTAATTCATGCTCATGCTGAGTTTCGGGGTGCTTGAGACAACCCGGGGCCGATCAAACTCGGCGAGCTTCTGCCGCCACTGGGCTGCCTGAACAGCGTTGCCGGTGGCATCGTTGAATTGAGCGAGGCGTAAAATGGCGTCGCGGAGGCGAAAGCGGTTCTGGACTGCGAGCATCTGAGTGTGTGCGTTCAGCCCCTCGTAGCCGGATTGCAGCAGCGATCCTGCCTCGGTGTATTTTTTCTGCTGCAGCAGAGCACCGCCCAGCAGGCTCTCGACATTGAAGCGCAGCCAGTGCCCGGGCTGCTGCGTGATACATTGCTCAAGGCAGTCCCGGAGCAGCGGCTCCGCCTTGTCGGTGAGTCCGGTTTGAAGCCACAAGCTCCCGAGGTCTGAGGCGGCCGCAGCCACTGCGGCGGTGTCTGCGGGGGTTCGCTTGCGCTGCAGTTCGAGCACCTGCTGATACAGGGCCTCCGCCTCTTCGAGCCGGCCCGCATGCCGGTGAGTTTCTGCCAGGCCCGAAAGGGTGGCGAGTGTCTCCGTATGTTCGACGCCAAGGACGCGCTGCTGAATCTGCAGCAGATCTTGGTAAATCTTTTCAGCCTGCGCGTGGTCACCATGCCGGTCATGCATCGCCGCCATGGCATGCATCTGCGCGAGCACGTCAGGGTCTCCCGGGCCGTAGACCATCTTCATGATTTCGAGAGTTTCGTGCTGCAATGTGGTGGCTTTTGCATGTTTGCCGTCCGCATCGAGCGAGGCGGCCAGCTGCTGCATGGAGCGCAGAGTTTGTACGTGGGTGGCACCGAGCGCGCGCTGCCTCACCACCAGAGATTCCTGCCGGTATTTCGTGGCCTCGGCGTAGCGGCCATGGCTGTCATACACGTGGGCCACGGTGTCCATCTGCGCGAGGATTTCAGGATGCTCTGGGGGAAAGGCTGTTTTCAAGATCTCCAGCACCTGCTGCTGGGAAGCTTCAGCTTCGGCGTGTCTGCCCTGCACCTCATACTCGTTCGCCAGATTCTTCATCGAGAAAAGCGTCTGTGGGTCCTTGGGGCCTAGCATGCGCCTTTTGGCGTCCAGGCATTCGTGGTGCAGCCTCAGCGCTTCAACGTGCCGCCCGCGGCGTCCCAGCATCATGGCCACCTGGTCCGCCTGCACCAAGGTGTCAGGATGCTCCGCCCCGAGCGATTTTTTCAAGACCTCCAGCGCGCCGAAATACAGCTTCTCCGCGTCTGAAGGCATGCCGGCCTTTTCACAGGCCTGGGCCGTGATGTTCATGGCGACGAGGGTGCGCGGATCGCTGGCGCCCAGCACACGGCGCATCCCGTCGAGTTGCTCGCCACGTCGTTTCATGGCATCAGCATGTTTACCCTGCAGGGTGTGAGAATTCGCCAGATTGCCGAGGGTCGCGAAGGTATCGAGATGGTCCGGGCCGAGCACACGTTTCTGCACCTGGTAGAGATTGAGAAACAGGGTCTCGGCCTCCAGATGCTTCTCCTGCTCATCGCATACCGCTGCCAGCACTGAGATCGTCACAAACGTGTCGGGGTTGTCCGGGCCCAGGGCCTTTTGCTGGGCGCTCAAGGTCCGGCGCAGCAGCGTCTCCGCATCCACAAACCGGCCTTCGGCCTCCATGGCGGTCGCCAGCTGCCGCATGGAGCGCAGCGTGTCCCGATGCGTGCCACCGAGCGCCAGCTTGCGTTTTTCAAGGGCACCTTGGAACTGCTTCTGCGCATCCAGCGGTTGAGACAGCGCCAGGTAGGTCAGCCCGATCGTCTCCTGCGCCCGCGCTCCAGACTCAGGGTTGTCAGCCAGCGCGCCCAGGTGTTCGACCGCCGCGTCCAGCATGCCTTTCACCAGCGTGGTGTCTTTTCCCTTCACGGTTTCCGGCGTCAGAAAGGCAAACATCTCCTGCAGAAAGCGGGAGGTCATGGCATAGGACTCGGCCTTTTGTTTCACGGTCACGCGTGCTTCTTCCTGCCTCTCCTTCACCAGCAGCCAGCCCATCACCGCCATGCCGCCAGCCACCAGCAGCACCAGTATCGCCGCGAGAGCAAACAATCCCCGGTGATCGCTGATGAAGCTGCCCAGCACGGTGCCCTGAGCCACCGGCTTTTCCTCCTGGGCAGCCGCTTCCTTGAGGTAGCGTAGAAAGTCATTCTCCAGCGCATCCACACTCGGGTACCGGCTTTCGGGCTGCTTTTCCAAGGCGCGCATCACGACCCAGTCGAAATGCTCCTCCAGAAGTTCGGGGTAGGTGGCCGTCTCTACCTTGCGGTTCAGGGCGAGGCCGGTGAGCTGTGCCTTGGGCAGCGAGCGAAGCAGAACGGACGGCTTTTCCACAAGCGTCTCGCACACGACCTTCTTCACCTCATTCAGGCGCTCCGTCGCGTCTCTGGGGGGCTGGATCGGCAGCCGCCCAGTGATCATTTCATAGAGCAGCATGCCCAAAGCATAGATGTCACTACGTGCGTCGATGACCTTGGCGGCGACATGCTCGGGAGACAGGTAGGAGACAGGTGCCCGCAGCTGCCTGGTGGGTGCGACGAGTTCGTAGTTCATCGCCTTGGCGATGCCAAAGTCCGTCACTTTCAGCACCGGCTGCCCCTGATCGCCCCATCGGACGAGCAGGTTGGAAGGCTGAAGATTCCCATGGACCACGCCTTTTTGATGGGCGTGATGGATGGCATCACAGACCTGGATGAACAGGCGAACGCGTGTCAGCAGCGAGAGTTTTTGATCATCGCAAAACTGGGTGATGGGCGTCCCGTGCAGCAGCTCCGTGACGAGGTAGGGCCTGCCGCCGGGGGTCATGCCACAGGCGTGCGGCCTGGCGATATCGGGGTGATCCAGCAGCGCAAGCGCATGCTTCTGGGCTTCATAGCGGATCAAAAAGTCGTTCGCGGCTGCGGCGATGATCTTAATGGTCACGAACTCCGCCATGCGCTGGTTCCGCTCCGCCATCCACATCGTGCTGCTGGTGCTGTCATCAATGATTTGCAGCAGCCGGTAAGGGCCGATCATGTCTCCGGGCTTTTCTTCAACCAGTCCCTTGGAGGGTGCTCTCGTTACGCGGATTCCCCGTGTGCGGCTCTGCTGGCCACTATTGCTCGGATGATTGCGCAGACGGTCCCAGACCTCATTCCACAACGCCGTGTCATTCCCACAAGCTCCTGTGAGAAAAATATGGCGTTCAATGTGGTTCGCACGTTCGAGCGCCTCATTGAAGAGCTGCTCGACGCGGGCAGGGTCGTGGCTCATAAAGAATTAGACATACCATTATTTCAATAACGGTAAGCCTTCCCCAGCCCTGCGACATTGAATCAGGGTTTAAACGGTTCTTAACAGCGGTTCACCAAACGCTCAGCCTTGAGGAATATTCATAGACGAGAAATGAAAAGGCCTCAGGGCATTCGGATAAAGGCAAGTTTCCCCCCCGCGAGTCCACGGAATGACTGCGCCTACTTCACCAGCTCACCCACCATCAAGATGGCTCCAGGATAAAAGGCCGTGGCATCGAAGCGCTCAGGCTTGTCGATCTTGTTACCGTTCTTTGCCAGGATGGCCGCCTTGTCCGGCTGCTTCGCATCGATCTCGATCTTCACCGTGTGCACCTTGTCTTCAAGATCGCTGCCGATGACGAGGGTGCTGAGGCGGTGGTAGGTGCAGTAAGCATCAAAGCGCGGCACGATCTTCGCGGGCTGATCATCCAGCGTCACGCTCACCTGCCCGCAGTCCGGACCGATGATGTCATAGATGGAGCAGCGCGTGCCTTTGAACTTGAAGGTGATCGTCTCGCCCGGCTGTGATCCTTTGTGCAGTGTGGTCATGCGGTTGGCCCAGCGTTTGCCAAAGTCATCGGTCTTGGGATCAAGCAGCGTAAACCCCTTCGAGAGCGTCGCAGCGGTGATCGGCAGCAGCTTGGCCTGCTCGTAGTTGGTGGCGATGAAGGGTGCGCCCAGCACATGTGCGCCCGTCGTTTTCGAAGTGGCTTTGATCGGCTCCTGGGATCGCACAATAGCGGCCAGGTACAGCTCATGTCCGGTCTCCACATGCGGATGCACGCTGTCCGGTGCGAAGACGAATTTCCCCTCCAGCGCCTTCTTCTCCTCGTCCGTCTTCGGCAGCTTGGCCTTCCACACCAGCTTTCCTTCCTTGGCCAGCTTCGCCACTTCCATGCCCATGTGAATCGTCGGGATGCCGTAATGATCAGCGATCTTCTCCATCGCACTCGCCGAGCGCTGAAACTTCCCTTCCAGCATCGCAGGCACCAGCGCTTCAGTCACGGTGTACACAAAGCAGATGTCACACTCCGGCAGTGCCTTCCACGTCTGCCGCACGATGCCTTCCATGCAGCGGAAGATCTGCTCCGGCGAGGCACCACCATCATTCACCGCGAACTCGACGAACATCAGGTCCGGCTTGTGATCCAGCACATCCTGCTTCAAACGAAACACACCCAGGTCCGAGCCTGTGCCACCGATGGCCGCATTGATCTCGCTGAACTTCGCTTTGGGATACGTCTGCTGAAAATACGCCAGCGTCTTCGGCCGCCAGCCAGGCTGCGCCGTGATGGAGCCACCGAGGTAGCCGATCTTGATCTCCGCGCCCGCCGTGTTCGCCTTCGCAAAGAAGTTGGGTAGTCCATTGCGCGGATGGCACTCCTGCGCAGGCACGAGCGGGAACTCATCCGCAGCATGAAGAGTGGCGGTGGCAAAAAGCAGAAACAGGAAGTGGCGCAGCATAAGGACTCAGTTGAAAGGTTGAGTCCTCAGCATGCGAAGCAAAATTTCATGAACAACTTCGACTTTCGCTCCCCGCTCCAGCACGGCATCGCCATCCCCGCCCATCCGCTCGCCTTGAACGCGCAGAGAAATCTCGATGAACGGCGGCAGCGCGCGCTGGCACGCTACTACATCGCCGCAGGTGTCGGTGGCCTCGCCGTCGGTGTGCACACCACCCAGTTCGCCATTCGCGATCCGCAGATCGGTTTGTTCAAGCCGGTGCTCGAACTGGCGAAGGAAGAGATGGACCGCTCAGGAAAACCCCTCGTGCGCATCGGCGGCATCTGCGGAGCCACACCGCAAGCCGTCGGTGAGGCCGAACTGCTGCGCGAGCTCGGCTACCACGCCGGACTTCTCAGCCTCGGCGCGCTGCCTGCGGCCACCGAGGATGAACGCATCGCGCACTGCCGCGCCGTAGCCGAGGTGCTGCCCGTCGTTGGCTTCTACTTGCAACCCAGCGTCGGCGGCCGCGTGCTGCCCTACTCGTTCTGGCGTCGCTTTGCCGAGATCGAAAACATCGTCGCTATCAAGATGGCCCCGTTCAACCGCTATCAAACTCTCGACGTCGTGCGCGCCGTCATCGAAGCCGGGCGCGACGACATCGCCCTCTACACCGGCAACGACGACAACATCGTCGCCGACTTCCTCACCCCCTACCGCTTCGCCGGAAAAGAGCGCCGCATCGTCGGCGGCCTGCTTGGCCACTGGTCCGTGTGGACCCGCCGCGCCGTCGAGCTGCTGGAGCTGTGCCGCAACGCCGAAGCCACCTCCGCCCTCCTGCGCCTCGGCATCGAAGTCACCGACAGCAACGCCGCCTTCTTCGACGCCGCCAACGCCTACCACGGCTGCATCGCCGGCCTCCACGAAGTCCTCCGCCGCCAAGGCCTCCTCGAAGGCCTCTGGTGCCTCAATAAACACGAATCCCTCAGCCCCGGCCAGATGGAAGAGATCAACCGCGTCTATGCCGCCTATCCGCATCTGAATGACGACGCGTTTGTGGCGGAGCACCGGGATGCGTGGCTGCGGTAAGTAGGAGTGACAGGGGAGAGAACGTGTTCTTTGCAGCGGTCCCGGAGGGACCAGAGAAATTAGCCGGTGATGAAGGGAGCGAAGCGACCGAAAATCACCGGACCCATCGCCCACCATCCCGCATAGCAGAAGGTTGCGCCCCGGCAGGGGCGCGAGAAGCTGCCGCATGCCCTCGACGCACCTCTCGCTGCATTACCATTTCGTCTTCAGCACCAAGAACCGTGAGCCCTGGCTGGCCCCCACCGCACGCAAGCGCGTGCATGAATACATTGGCGGCATCCTGCGCAACATGAACGGCGTTGCGCATGCTGTCGGCGGCACGGGAGATCACATCCACATCGCGGCAGGTCTGCGCGCCACGCATTCCGTCGCGGATGTGATGCGTGAGATCAAAAGCGAGTCGTCACGCTGGATTCACGAAGAGCTGCGTTTGGCCGGGTTCACCTGGCAGGAGGGCTACGGGGCGTTCACCTTTGCGGCTCCAGATCTGGAGGCCGTGCGTGCCTATGTGCTGAACCAGGAGGAGCACCACCGCGTGAAAACGTTTCAGGAAGAATATGTGGCGATGCTGAAGCGCGGCATGGTGGAGCATGACGAGCGGTTTGTGTGGTAAGCGAAGGCGCGACGTGGTCCGGACGCTTCTCGCGCCCCTTCAGGGCGCAACCAAAGAACACGATGGGCGTTGCGGCGGGTCCGGTGATTCCCGGTCGCTGCGCTCCCTTCATCACCGGCTAATTTCTCGCGAGCCTCCGGCTCGCAAAGCAGTGCCACACCCTCACTGCTGAAAAAACCTCCGCACCGAACTCACAGCCCGCTCAACCTTCTGCTCAATGACGCTCTTCGGCGGTGCCGGGGGCGTGCGGCGGCGGGTCGTGCTGGCGGCGGTCGTCGAGCGTTTCTTGGTCGTGGTGGCAGTCTTGGGTTTGGTGGAGGACGATGATTTAACGTCTGCGGATGCGACGGCGGTTTTCTTGACCTCCGGTTTTGGAGCGGTGGTGGATGCAGTGGATGTTTCAGGCGAGTCTGTCGATGCTACGATGGCTTTGCGCACTTCCTCCTTGGGTGCGGTCTTTGCTTCTCTGACTGCGGGCGTTTCCTTCGGCGTGGCGGATTCCTTGAGCACCACGGATGTTTTGGACGCAGGTGGTTCCTTCGATGCAGTGGATGTCTTCGGAGCAGGCACTGCCTTGATCACGGTGGTGTCTTCCGAAGCGGTGGCTGATTTCGTCACCGCCGCAATCACCGGCTGCTCCGGCTCAGGCTCCACCGGCAGCAGACCCGGAGCCGGGCCATAACCATAAAAGCGCGAGGTGCTGTCGGGCTTGGGCAGGCTGAAGTCAAAGACGCTGACCCCGCTGCGGCGTTCGCCCATGTAGCTGCGGCCATCGCTGGAGCCGAAGACGACGCGCTTGCCGCTTTTCTTGAGCTCGCCGAGATAGATCATGACATGGGTCACGGGCAGCTTGCGCGTCTTTTCGGTGGTGTTCGTCCAGAACAGCAGGTCGCCGGGTTTGAGGTTTTTGAACTCCTCGCTGTCGAAGCTGGTGGCGGTGGGCGTGAGGTAAAGGTGGCTTTTCTTGTCCACCCACTGGCACATCTCGTCGGACTGGCGCGGCACGTCTTTGAGCCCCTGAAAGTGCAGCACATGATAAATGGTGCCGGAGCAGTCCATGCCGCCTTTGCTGGGTTCACTGGAGCCATACATGTAGCCGAGTTCCAGATGCGTCAGTGCCAGGCAGCTTTGCACCAGGCTTTGAATCTGCTTCGGGTATTGATCAAAACCACGGATGTCCTCGATGCTGAGCGTGGAAACCGCCGCCGGAGTCGGCACGGAGGTGGGGGGATCTTCGTTCACCGGCTCGGATGGCGGAGGCGGGCTCTTTTTCACCGCAGGGGAGTCGGTTTCCGACTTGGAAGACTTTTTCCCCTTCGATGTAGTCGTGGCCCCCAGCAGCGGAGCGCCACCTGTGCCTCCCACGACAAGCATGACCAGCAGAAGGCGCAGAGAAGTGTGCATGAGGTTTCGGGAGGCTGAGAGTTTGTGACACTCTTTTAGACGCTGGAGGGGGGCAAACTGATCAAATCAATTCGAAAGGCCTGCCATGAACAGATCGCAAATGAAAAGGTGCTCGCGTCTATGGAGACAAGCATGGCCCTGGGAAGGATGTGGCGACAGCCCTCCCCTCTGTGAACTTGTGAAGCCGCGACGGACCTCGCCACCCTCAGAGCCGGGTGGTTTGGCGGGACTGGCTGTGGAGATGAAACAGCACGGAGTGCCAGATCCACCTGATGGCCGCACAAACTCCCCTCCGACTTTGGATTCGCCTCGCTCGGCTCTTCACTTCGCCGTCAGCAAACCGCTGTCCGTCAGCCACTCAGTAAACCGCATCGGCCAGCGGGAGGCGGCGGTGGGTTTGGCATCATGTTTGTAGCCGAAGCCATGCCCGGCGTTCGCGAAGATGTGCATCTCCGCCTTCACGCCGGCGGCTTTGTATTTGAGGTAGAGCGTCGCCATGCCTTCGGAGATGTCCGGGCGGTCGCTGTAGCCCGCAGCGATGAAAAGCGGAGGCATGCCCTTGGTGGCATTGAAGAGTCCGGAGGTGCCGGGGTAGATGAGGCCTTGGAAATCCGGGCGGCTGCTCTGCTGCTCGATGGGATCAGCGGCGTCTTTCTGGCCCGGATCATTCGTCATGGCGGCAAAGGCGGCCAGCTCCCCCCCGGCGGAGAAGCCGAGGATGCCGATGCGGTCCGGCTGGATGTGCCACTCGGCGGCACGGCTGCGTATCGTGCGGATGGCCCGGCGCGCGTCCGCCATGGCATGCTCCTGAATGGTGTAGGTGCTGCCGGGTTCGCGGGCCAGGCGGTATTTCAGTACAAAGGCCGCGATGCCGTGATCACGGAACCACTCCGCCAAGGCATAGCCTTCATGCCCAAGGCAGAGCTTCGAGTGCCCCCCGCCGGGGCAGATGATGACGGCAGTGCCGGTGGCTTTGTCCGCAGCAGGAATGTATGGAGTGATCGTGGGCTTGTGCACGTTGCAGACATTGCTGCCCTCGATTTTCTCCGGCTCGGCCGCGCGTGCTTCAGAACCGGGGGCCCCATGGGCCCACAGCGGGAGGGCGGCGGGAGTCTCTGCGGCGCAGAGGGCGAGGGGCAAAAACAGGCTGGCGAGGAGGGGGCGGATCATGGGTCAAATGTAACGCTGAGAAAACCGAAGTTTACTGGAAATCATCGCATGATTGACAAATCAAAGACTCCCGCTAGTTTCGCGCCCCCTTTTCGAGGGGAGGCCGTGATTTGTCCGGTCTGAGCTCCCACTTCCCCTTTCACCACCCCACACGCCCATGCCAAAGACATTCAGGACCTACCAGCCTTCCAAGCGCACGCGCAAGCAGCAGTTTGGTTTCCGCGCACGCACGAAGACCGCGAATGGTCGCGACATCCTGCGCCGCCGCCGCCGTGCCGGCCGCAAACGCCTCCTGCCAAAGGGCGTGGAACTCCACTTCAAGCGTCACACCCAGCAGCACTCCTAATTCTGCTGCGGCGCGCTCCTTATCATGCGCCTTCCCTCAAGCCTGCGGATGAAACTCGCGTGCGATTTCGCACGCGTCAAAACGCAGGGCAGCAGCCAGGCCGGAAAATTTCTGGTGCTGGGTGCTTTGCGTGTGGAGGCGCTGAAGGAGTTCCAGTTTGGTCTCATCACCGGGGGCAAGCTGGGTAATGCCGTGGTACGAAACCGCATCCGCCGGCTGCTGCGCGAGATCGTACGTGCACACCGTGCGGAAATCGCTCCGGGCTGGCAGTTGGTGATCATCGCGCGCTGGCGTGCCCCCAAGGCCACGCTGGCCGAACTTGAAAGTGACTGGCTGCGGCTGGCGCGGCGCATGAATCTGCTCACCCAGAAGCTCCCCGCCCCGCCCGCACCATGAAATGGCTCATCCGAATTTTCATCCGCGGTTACCAAGTGTTCATCTCCCCCGTCATTCACGCCATTGGCGGTCCCGGCTCCGGATGCCGCTACACCCCGACCTGCTCGGTCTATTTTTTGCAGGCGGTGGAAACCCACGGCGTACTGCGTGGCTGCTGGCTGGGCCTCTGCCGCATCGGCCGCTGCCACCCTTGGGGTGGTCACGGGCATGATCCCGTGCCTGAGAAAAAATGACGCATGACGAATTTTGCCAGACAATGTAGTCGCGGAGGCCGGGGTCACTCGCCATTTGTCAGCCTGTTTTCGACATTGTTTGCAAGCCGCGTCTCCGATCTGCCCCAGGAGGCCCGCATTTTAAAAACAACCTCTCTCACCCAAAGCTAAAATTTCATGGATCGCAAAAGTTGGATCATCGTGACGCTCTGCGTCATCCTCGCGGGGGTCAACCTGTACTACGTGCAGGAAAATCAGAAGCTCGCCCAGGCCGAAGCGGCGCGCATCAAGCAGGAGCAGGCCGCTAAAAAGGCCGCCGAAACACCCGCTGCGCCGACGGCCGCCACCCCTGCCGCTGGCACCACTCCTGCAGCCCCTGCGAAACCCACGGCTGCTGACGTGCCGGTGGAAACTCACTCCATCAAAGCGGGCACTGTCACGTTTGAGCTGACCTCCAAAGGCGGCGGTATCGCCCGCGCCGCACTGGCCGGCACGGATCAGGTGACCTTGAACAAGAACGGTCTGGAAGCCATCGGCGCCCTGCGTCGTGAAGCCTCCGGCATGGATGCGCTGGCCTACAAGCTGACGGAAAAGACCGACAAGAGCGCCACCTTTGAAGCCACCACCGCCGAAGGGATCGTGGTGACCAAAAAATACACCCTGACCGAGGGCGAGGGCAGCGACGAGCATCTCATTGATCTCAAGATCACCCTCAAAAACACCGGCACTGCGCAGCATCGCTCCGAGGAATACTACCTCTACGCCGGAGCTGCGACTGCTCTGAAACATGACGAAGGACGCTATGACGGCTTCTTCTGGAACAACGCCGGAGACACAGATCACGAGCTGTCGAAATACTTTGGCAAGGGCGTCTTCAGCGAAGCACCGGCGGAGTACCGCCATTCCTACAATGCACTGCGCTACGCAGGCGTGATGAGCCGCTTTTACACGCACATCATCACCCGCATCGCGGAGAAAGATGCACCGGCAAAGCTCTGGGCGGGCCGCCGGAAACTCGCACAGCCGATTGATGCGGCGAGCGTGGGCAAGGCGGAGATCGAAGACTTCGCCTACGATGCATCGATGGGGCTGCCGGTGGTGGATCTCGCCCCAGGTGCCTCGGTCACGGAAAATTACCAGATCTACCTCGGCCCGAAGGAATACGACCGCCTCAGCCGCATCGGCCACCAGCGCAGCTACGCGATGTTTTACGGCTACTTCAAGATCGTCAGCATCGCCCTCTCCAAAGTCATGCGCTGGATGCACAACATCAGCGGCAGCTGGGGTCTCGCAGTCATCCTTCTGACGATTTTCGTCCGCCTCTGCCTCTGGCCCATCCATGCCAAGTCCACCATGACCATGAAGCGCATGGGCCTCCTCGGTCCGCTCATGAAAGAGCTGCAGGAGAAGTACAAGGACAACCCGCAGCAGCAGCAGATGGAGACGATGAAGCTCTACAAGGACTACGGCGTCAATCCGCTCGGCGGCTGCCTGCCCTTGTTCCTGCAGTTCCCCATTTTCATCGGTCTCTACAGCGTGCTGGAAGTGGCGGCGGAGCTTCGCGGCCAGTCCTTCTGGTGGGTGCGGGACCTTGCCGCAGCCGACACCCAGGGCCAGCTCCTGGGCTTCAACATCAACCCGCTGCCGATCATCATGGGCCTCACCATGGTGGCCCAGATGAAGCTCACCCCGCAGCCCGCCACGGTGGACAAGACGCAGCAGCGCATCTTCATGCTCATGCCGCTGTTCTTCCTGTGGATCAGCTATGACTTCGCCGCCGCCCTGGCCTTGTACTGGTCCACCCAGAACATCTTCAGCGTTTTCCAGACCCGGATCATGAAGCTTTACATGCCTGAGCCCAAGCTGGAAAAGGTGGCGCTGAAGCCCGCAGCCAAAGCCGCGCCGGCACAGAATCCCTTCTTCAACTCAGGAGCCCCCGCAAAAGACAAGAAAAAAGGCCCGAAACCACCACGTCTGGGAGGTTAGAGATCCATGACGCCCCTCGAACACTCACGCCATATTCTTGACACGATGCTCGGCTATCTGGGCTTCGTGGTTCAGATCGAGGAGGACAACGGCCCGGACGGACCCACGTTGCAGGTGCTCACGGATGATTCGGACGCGCTCATTGGCCGCCGGGGTGAAACTCTCGAAGACATCCAGTATCTGGTGAACCGCGTCCTGCAGCGCCATATCAAAGACGCCCCGCGCGTCCGCGTGGACGTCGAATTCTACCGCTCCATGCGCGAGGACAAGATGGTCGCCCGTGCCAAGGAACTCGGCGACCGCGTGCGCGCCACCGGCCAGAGCGCCGACCTGCCGCCGATGAACAGCTACTACCGCCGCCTCATTCACAACGTCTTCGTCAACGATCCCGAAGTCATGAGCGTCAGCCAGGATGGCAGTGCCCGTTTCAAGCGCATCGTGCTCCAACGCCGCTCCAGCTAGCTCATTTCCTCCCTGCACAGAGGAAAATCAGCTTCGTTCTTTACTCGCGGCGTGGTTTTGAGTTATTTCTCGTAACCCGCGCAAATTGCCGCGCGCCTGCCATCCCCCTTCTCTCATCCAACCCCGCATTCCCATGAAATTGAGCCGCTACCAGTCTGTCGTTCTTGCCCTTGCCAGCAGCGCCGGATTTTTGCACGCCGACGTCGTGACCCTCAAAGACGGCAAAAAGCTGGAAGGCAACATTCTCTCCGAGACCCCCACCTCCATTCGGATGAGGTACCACCTGACTCCGAAGATCATGGATGAAAAGGACATCCCACGCACCGACATCGCGGAAGGCGGCATCCTCAAGCAAAAGCCGGAAGAAGTGGAGATTCTCGAAATCCGGAAAGCCGTCCCCACCCCGGACCTGATGTCGGCGGAGAAGTACGAGCAGCTCATTCAGGATCGCCTGCGTCCCTTCGTGAACCGCTACCCCGGCACCAAGGAAGCCGCGGAAGTGGAAAAAATGATCTCCGAAGCTCAGCTCGAAAAAGAAAAGGTCGTGGCCGGCGGCGTGAAGCTCGAAGGCAAGTGGCTCACCCGTGAAGAGGCCAAGGCGGAAGCTCTCAACATCAAGGCCTACACCATCCGTGGGGCGATGCTCGAGAAAATCCAGGCCAAGGACTTCACCGGCGCGCTCAAGGAATTCGACAAACTCAACGATCCCGCCAGCGGCAACACCGCCTCCGTCTATTATCCCAAGGCCGTTGCAGAGATCCTTGCTGTTCTAACATCGTACGACAAGCAGATCGCGCAGATGATTCAGGACCAGCCTGCCTTGCAGAGGATCCGTGAGGAGGGAATCAAAAAGCTCATCGAGCCCGACCTGACACGGATGAAGGACGCCATCAAGAAGGAGAGGGACGCCTGGACCTCCACCTACGAGCAGGAGCGCAAGACCAGCAAATGGTACACCCCTTACAAGTACGATTTGGAGAGCTTGAAGGCCCTTGGCAAGTCCATCGCCGAAGCCAAGGATGCCCTGAGCAGTCTCGACCTTGCCGTCATCACCAAGGTCAACGAAGCCATCCAGCGCATGATTCGTGCGGATGCCAAGGCTGGCAAGGACAAGGCTGAACTCACCAAGATGGGTGAGGCCATCATCGAAGGTGAAGCCGCCGCAGGAACCGCCGATGCCAAAAGCAAAGAATTCTACCGCAGCGTCTTCACCAACTACCGTGCACGCCATGCCTACTTTGCCCAGCAGGTGAACACCCCGCAGGGTCAGACGCAGCCCGCCGCCGCTGGTGCTGCCGGCGGCTCCTCAGCCATCGCTGGCACAGCCGAACCCGGCATGGATGACAAAGTGGCCGCAGCACTTGCTGCCGCCGCTGGTGGCACTCCCGCCCCTGCTGCTGCACCCGGTGCCGCCCCGGCGCCTGGAGCCATGCCCGCAGCACAGCCCAATGGCTACCCAGCCCAGCCGGGTGCCGTTCCCCCTGTCGGCCAGCCCCAGCAGCCCGGCTACGCCCAGCCCCAGCAGCCTGGGTATGCTCAGCAGCCCCAGCAGCCCGGCTACGGCCAGCCTCAGCAGCCAGGATATGCGCAGCAGCCTCAGCAGCCCGGCTACGCCCAGCCTCAGGCAGCAGCGCCAGCGCCTGTCCCAGAGGAAGAAGGCATGAGCATGATGAACATGATCCTCATCGGCATTGGTGTGGTCGCGCTGGTGCTCTTGCTTACCCTCCTCGGCGGTAAGAAGAAGAAAAAGTAATCTCGCTGCGGGTGCGGCGGGCACAGGCCCGCCTCACCGCTGCCGTTAAAAATCTGATTTAGAGCGCTTTTCAAACGGCTTTGTTCCTCGGCACAGCCGGGGTGCGGGCCAGGAATTGAATTCAGCCGCCGTAGGACGGGTGTGGCGACAGCCCGTGCATCCTTCGAAGCACGCAGTGCGAAGAATGGACCCTTCCATCAGCGTGCGGCAAACAATAAGGCCTACGAACGTCCTGGTGACCGGGCGGTTTGGCTGAGAGCGTCGTGGAGCATGAGACGCGCCTGACGCCAAACACACCTCAACCTACGGAACTGAGCACCGCGCCGTTCACCTGTTCGATTACAGCCTCTGCTGCGACAGGAATACAGACCTGTTTTCAACGGCGTTTGGTATGACGCCCTGTGCATCCCGACCCGGCAGGGCCGCGTCATGTCGACGGTCGATCAGTTTTGGGACTCTCTCCATGATGGGTCTGGAATGCCTTTTGATGAGGCTGTCCATTCGCAAAAAATGCCATACCCCTTCAGCCCAGTTCACCGGCACAAAAAAGGGAGAGCCTCGCAGCTCTCCCTTTTTTTAAAATACCAACAATCGGAAAATCAACCTTCGCTCTGGGCCAGTTCCTTGACGGACATGGCTTCCTTGCCCTGGCGCTGACGCAGGTAGTGCAGGCGGGCGCGACGCACGCGGCCGTTCTTGGTCACTTCCACCTTGGCCACCTTGGGGCTGTGCACGGGGAACACACGCTCCACGCCTTCTCCATAGGAGATTTTGCGGACGGTGAAGGCTTCGTTGATGCCGTAGCCTTTGCGGGCGATGACGATGCCAGCGAAGATCTGGATACGTTCCTTGTCACCTTCGACGACTCGGGTGTGGACCTTGACGCTGTCACCCACGGTGAAAGCGGTGACTTCCTTCTTCAACTGCTCTTGATTGATCTTTTCGATGATGTTGCTCATGACACGCTCCTATGGCCACGCTACGCAAGGCCATGAATCAGTCAGGCCGGGGGCGAGGGGCGGGGAAGATGGAGAGTTTTTAAAATTTGGCAACCTGTTTTTCCCCGCACTGGAAACCTCTCCCGGTACAGCCTATGATTCGCGCATCCATGGAACCCTCTGTTTTAGCCCTGATCCGCGCCGCCATTGCCGAAGATGTCGGCACGGGAGACGTCACCTCCCTCTACTTCACGCCCGAAAATTCACGCTCCCGGGCGGAGATCGTCGCTCGGGAACCCGGCATCGTTTCCGGGGCTGAAATCGCCGTGACCGTCTTCAAAGAAATTGACCCTGCGCTCGAAGTCGAGGTCTGCATTCCCGATGGCAGCCCCTTTGTGCGGGGCAGCATCCTCATGAGAGCCGCTGGCAGCACCCGCTCCCTGCTCACTGCCGAACGCACCGCGCTGAACTTCCTCCAGCGCCTCTGCGGCGTGGCCACCCAGACCCAGCGCTACGTGGAGGCCGTGAAGCCACACCCCGTGCAGATCTGGGACACCCGGAAAACCACCCCGGGCTGGCGTTTGATCGAAAAAGCCGCCGTGAAGGACGGCGGCGGCACCAACCACCGCATGGGCCTCTATGACCATGCCATGGTCAAGGACAACCACCTCGCCGCGAACAGCGACCTGCCCTCGCTTCAGGCAGCCATCCACAAGCTGCGCAAGGAACGCCCCGGCACTCGCGTCCAGCTCGAAGCCGACACCCTGGCCCAAGTCTCCCAATTTCTCACCCTTGAAGGCGTGGACATGCTCCTGCTGGACAACATGGGCCCCGCAAAGTTGCGCGAAGCCGTGGAACTCGTGAACGGCAGACTCTGGCTCGAAGCCAGCGGCGGCATCACCCTCGACACCATCAAAGACATCGCCGTCACCGGCGTCAACGCCATCTCCGTCGGCGCGCTCACGCATTCCAGCCGTGCGCTGGATCTGGGGCTGGATTTGTTCTGACCTGAAGTACGATTGACACTCTTGTCCGTCGCTCAGCGCCCTCGCTGGGCGATTCGTCGGCGAGTCACCACAACTGGACGCAGGGTGACGGCGATCTGACGCCTCCACATACTAGGAGTGCCCATCGTATTTCCTGGCAATCCGTTTACTTCTTCTCCAGCGACATCAGCTCAATCTTCCGAAACCACACCGGCTGGCCTTCGGCCTGAAGGGCGATGTGGCCGTAGCCCAGCATCACATCGCCCCCGGCTTCCACGATGTCGATTGCAGGGGCGATCTTGCAGGCCGCATCAAGCTGCGGGCGCTGGTAGCGCAGCACTTCGACGCCGTTGATGCGGTGGATGATCTCGTCGTTGCCGCGCACTTCGACTTCGGCACGCACCCATTCCTCCGCAGGAAAAGTCGGCGCGCTGGATTTGACGATGTGCCTGGTGATCAGCTCGCCTCCCATCACCACGTGCGTACCGGGCGTGCAGAGATTTCCCGTGGAGCGCGGGCCTTTGCCTTCATCCGCCAGAAACTGCATCTCCAGGCTGGAGGGGAAGCCTTGATCAAAGCGCATGCTCTGCGGCGGCTGGGCATGCAGCATCACGCCGCTGTTGAGGTTCACATACTTCGGCGCATCCGTCATCATCTTGCCGGTGAAGCGGTACTCCATGCGCAGGATGTAGTGCGAGTAGGCCAGGTTGGTGAAGAGGTGCCCGTACTGCTGGTCAAACTTGTCGTAGCCATCGTAGCTCACCTTCAGGATGCCATCCTCCACCTGAAACGTCTTCGCATAGTTTTCACCCAGCGGGCGCTTGGCGATCTTGATCGTCCAGCCGGTGAGATCCTTGCCATTGAAGAGGGGGATCCATTTGGATTCGTCGGCCATCGCCACGGAAGTCAGGCATGTCAGGGCTAGAAGGAAGGTGCGGATGGTTGGGATCATGCCGTTCATCTTGGCGGCGGCAGCGCTGTTTCCAATCAGAACCTTTCACGGCATGTGACACTCGCGGCTGAAAAATTTTCACCCAAAACGCACGCATTATTCGACGCCTCGCGAAGTGCCGCTAGGGTCGGCGGATGGACAAACAATGGAACGACAAGATCGTCATCGTCACCGGCGGTGGCGGCGGCATGGGACAGAGCGCAGCGAAGCGATTTGCCGATGCTGGGGCGAAAACATTCATCTTTGGACGCACGCTGGAGTCACTGCAGGCCACGGCGGCGCTTTCCCCGCGCATCACCTCCATCGTGTGTGACGTCGCCGATTCCGCGAGCGTGGCCGCCGCGCTCGCGCAGGTGCTGCAGCACGGGCCGATTGCCGCTTTGATCCACACCGCCGGCATCAACACGCCGGACCGCTTCATGGCGCATGCTGACCCCAGCAAGCTGGCCAGCGAAGCCAGCTGGCGCAGCGTGATGGACGTCAATGTGATGGGCGTGGTGAACATGATCCAGGCCGTGTCCAAACCGATGGCGGAAAGCGGCGGCGGCCGGATCGTCGTCGTCTCCTCCACCGCCGGGCATGGCTTTGATTCGTTTGCCGGCGTGCCTTACACCGCCAGCAAGTGGGCCGTGCACGGCCTGCTCTTCACCGCCCGCATGCAGCTCAGCGCGCATGGCATTGTACTCTCTGAATACGCCCCGGGTGAAGCCCTCACGCCGCTCGTGGAAAAGCGCCCCGTGAAGCCCACCGCCGAGCACCGCAGCGCCATGATCCAGACGGAAGACTGCGCCGAGACGCTCTTCTTCATCGCCTCGCAGGCGCATTGCATGAGCGTCCTCCAGCTCCCCGCCTATCAGCCCTTCGGCGGCATGCCGCCGCAGATTACGGCACCGTGGCTGCCGGGTTTGGAGATCGGCCCGGCAAAGAAGGCCTGAAGTGATGCGGGCACTCCTGCCCGCAAATCGAGGCACCATGGACGTTCGTTGCGGGCAGGAGTGCCCACATCACTCCAGTCAAACCCAGTTTATGCGCTCCTTCATCCTCTCTATCACACTTGCGGCATTCACGGCCAACGCGGCCGACCTCTCCGTCGCCGCCTATCCGTCCATTCAGGAGGCGCTGAATGCGAATCCGAACCGCATGCTCTTTGTGCCAGCGGGGGACTACGTGATCACAGAAAAGATCCGCATCCGCGGTGATCGCAGCGGGTTGTTCGGTCCCGGCCGCATCATTCAGCAGAGCGCGGATCAGCCGATCATCGAGATCGAAAATGCCACCGGCGCGGAGATCCGTGACCTCACGCTCACGAGGTCGGAGGGCAAGATGGAATCCCGCAACGAAGGTGTGCTGGCCATCAAGTGCCGCGACCTGGTGCTTGAGAATGTGCGTGTCATCGACAACCGCAGCCCAGCGGGAGCGATTTCCGTGCGAGAGGGCAAGGACACGCGCATCAGCCGCTGCCTGGTGCGCAACTACATGCGCGTCAGCATTGATGACCGCACACAGAGCAAGGACTGGGGCTACGCCTTCAACTGCACCGACGGCACCGGCATCAATGTGGATTACAGCACCGGCACGCTGATCGAGGGCAACCGCGTCATCGAGGACAACTTTGTTCCCACGCCGGAGGTGAAGGCCAAATACAAGCTGGGCGACTACGTGAAAAAGAACGCCGTCAAAGGCACGATCATGAACCAGCAGGCCTGGGACTCCAACTACACCGACGCCTGGCAGCAGGGCTCCGGCATTGTGGTCAACGCCCCGGAGGTGAACGACCTCACGCGGGTGATCGGCAACCACATCGAGAACGCCGCGCAGGGTTTGGACATTCATGCGGACCACGTCATCGTTTCACAGAACATCATCACGAATGCCTTCATCGGCATGAAAGCCATGCATGGCTCGCGCAATGTGCTCATCACCGGCAATCAGTTCGTGCGCAACTCGCTCTGGGCCATCGGCCTCATGCCCGGTGCCGCCGCGCACCCCGCCACGGCTGACAAGCCGGAGAACTCAGACGGGGGCTCCATCATCAGCAACAACATCATTTCCGACTTCGGTTACGGCGACGCCCACTGGATCTGGGGTGACGAGCGCTCCCCCATCAAATTCGACAACGGCCAGCAGCCTGATGACCCGCCGCTCACCGATGTCATCATCACCGGCAACTTCATCCACAGCAGCGGCAAACCACGCTACAAATACGCCGTCATCATCCCCGGCGGCCCGAACGCGCCGCGGGGGCTGCATTTCTCCGGCAACCTGTTTCATCCGGGGACACAGGGTGTGTGCAATCAGACGCTGCCGGAGTGATCTGGCAGAGGACGGGAAAGCGCACAGAAGTTCCGCGCTCCTCTCCTGCTCCTAACGCCGAAACTCGCTGAACCGTACCTTCAGCTTGTCTTCCAGCTGGGTGATCTGCCATTTTTCTTTGGCATCAATCAGCGCGAGGGACATGCCTTTTTTCCCGGCGCGGGCGGTGCGGCCGCTGCGGTGGGTGTAGTATTCGAGCTGATCGGGAAGCTGGTGGTGGATGACGAAGGAAAGGTCTGCCACGTCGATGCCGCGTGCGGCCACATCCGTGGCGACGACGAACTGGACGCGCTGCTTTTTGAAGGCGCGCATGACTTTGTCGCGCTCCTTCTGCATGAGATCTCCCTGCAATACATCCACGGGCAGGCCAAACTGGGCGAGCTCTTCATACAGCTCCATGGCACCGGCCTTGGTGCGGCAGAAGATGATTCCGCGGCGGTCCTTCTGACGCTGGAGGAAATCCAAGATGAAGGTGGTCTTCTGCTCGCGTTTGCAGATGGCAAAGCGGTGGTCGATGTCACGGTTGACCACATTGGCCTGATCGATCTGGATCGAATGCGCATTGGCGGACATGCAGCCTTTGATGAGGTCCTGGATGCCTGCCGGAAAGGTGGCGGAAAAGAGCCAGGTGCTGCGCCGCATGGCCGCGAGCTTGAGGATTTCCGTGAGCTGCTTCTTGAAGCCCATGCTCAGCATCTCATCCGCCTCGTCCAGCACCACATAGCGGACGAATTCCAGCGTCAGCGCATCCCGCTCGATCAAATCGAGCAACCGGCCCGGCGTGGCGACGACGATGTGTGTGGGACGCTTCAGCGCGTCGGTCTGGCGGTCGATGTTGTCGCCGCCGCTGACCACTTCGATGAAAATTTTCTCCGTGTACTTGGTGAAGCGGAAGAGCTGCTTGCCGATCTGCTTGGCCAGCTCGCGGGTGGGGGCGAGGACGAGGCCCTGGATGTCCCGGTGCTTGGGGTTCATCTTGGTCAGCAGTGGCAGGCCAAAGGCGGCCGTCTTGCCGGTGCCGGTCTGCGCCTGAGCGATGAGATCGCTGCCGTCCTTGAGCAGAAAGGGGATCACCTTCGACTGCACCTCCGTGGGTGTGACGATGCCCAGCTCCTCCAGACCACGGATCATCTCCGGTGGAATTCCAAGGGCAGCAAAGGGATGGGGGGCGGTTTCTGACATCCTGTGTCTTCCATCAGAATGGCCCGGAATGCCAGCAGCAATGCGGTTTAACGCGGCAATCGCCACTCGCTGAAACGGCCGGATTTAACGCTCGTACTTGGAATTGAGAGCCTCACGGGCCCTTTCGTGGCGGGTAGTCGTGCGGCCAGCGAATACTGGTCATGGACAAAGACCTCGACCATGTCGTCTTCGACCACCAACCCGACCTTCAGCAGCCGCCCCTTCGGCAGATCGATGGGCAGTTCGCTCCAGCTTTCGCCAGCGGCATCGAGGATGCGAAGCTGGTCGTGCTTCAAAAGGATCCCGCCAAGAGGATCAAGGCTGATTCGCACCTCACCCGTGCCTTCAGGGAGCGTGAGCGTGAATTCAGCGAGAAAGTGGCGCCATGCACCGGCTTCACGCTGCCAGGGCAGTTTCTCGAAGTGCTTCAGCAGTTTGGCAGGCAAGCGCGTGCCGAGCCTGCCATTTGGCAAGGCATGTACCTCACGAGGCAGCGCAAGATGCCCGCCCCAGGGCTGTTTGCCCGGTTGCGCGGGTGTGAGCGGTATCCAGCCAAACAAAACGGGCGTCGCACCATTCACGGCGATTTGTGCGGCACAGAGGTCTTTGCCGTCCAGCACGCCGTCGGGTTCGTTTTTCCACGGCCCAAGCGGAGAGGTGCTGCTCCAATACACAGGCTGGCCCACCGCACGGGTATAGATGCTTGCGAGCAAATACCAGCGCCCCGCCAGCTGAAACATCTGCGGGCACTCGGGTTCGCCGATGATGCCAGGATCCAGGATGGGACCGTGATCTTTCCAGTGCAGCAAATCAGGCGAGGTGGCGAGGCTGACCGCTCCGCAGGTTTCCTTGGGACGTCCTTTCATCCAAGTGGTCATCACACAACCGTAGTGCTTCATCTCGGGAATCCAAAAGATGAAGGGATCCCGGCGCCGCTGATAGTAGCCAGAGGCAGGCACATGAAATTCCTTCGGCGCGCAGGCCCAGTGTAGAAGATCGTCGCTCACAGAACTGACCATGCGTCCCTGTTCATGCCCGTAGAAACTGCGGAAGACCCTGGCCACCGGGTCATGAAAGACGCCGAGCACGAAATAGGGACTCATCCAGTCCGCGGGTTTTACCTCGTTGTGTGTGAGCGGCGTCTCAGTCCAGCGCAGCCAGTCCTTTGATCGCGCGAGCATGGACTCATACTTCCCGGGCTTCAGGTAGTAGAGGAAGCACTCACCCTGATGGAAGAAGGGGTGTACATCTCCCAGCGGATGATCGCGCGGCTTGAAATGCAGCATCGCCGCCTCTTCCTGCGCTTTGATGAGCGGCGTGAAGAGTTGGATGACAGCCAGGAGCCAAAAAATGCGCATGAATAACAGAGGTAAAATGATGCCTGCCGAGATCGTTCATGCATTGATCCATTTCATGAAGATTTTTCTCCTCACGTTTTTCATCACCAGCGCATCGCTTCTGGCAGCCGAGAAGCCCATCGTGCTGTGGCAGGCTGGAGCGCCAGGGGCATTGGGCACGACGGCGAAAGACATCCCAACGCTCACGCCTTATGTGCCTGCGAAGGCCAGCGGCGCGGCTATGCTGCTCATTCCAGGCGGCAGCTACTCGGGCATCTATGAGGGGCAGGCGGAGCCGTTTGCGCGCTGGCTCAATGAGCAGGGCATCACGGCCTTTGTGCTGCGTTACCGGCTCGGCAGCGCGGGCTACCGCTATCCGGCGCAGCTTCAGGATGCGGTGGAGGCCATGCGGCAGATCCGGGGTAATGCCGACAAGTGGAAGATCGATGCCAAACGCATCGGCGTGATGGGTTTCTCCGCGGGCGGGCACCTCACCTCCACGCTGATCAACCGGCCTGAAGACGGCGAGATCGAAGGGCGCACCCCCGCCGTGAGCGCGAGGCCGGATCTGGCGATCCTGTGCTATCCCGTCATCAGCATGATCACCAAGCCGCATGCGACCTCGCGCAAGATGCTCATCGGTGACAAGCCGAGCGATGAACTCGTGCGCCAGACCTCCAGCGAGCTGCAGGTGCGCCCCGGCCTGCCGCCGTGCTTTCTGTGGCACACTGCGGAGGACAAACTGGTGCCCGTGGAGCACGCGCAGCTCTATGCTGCCGCGCTGCATCAAAACGGCGTCCCCCATGAGCTGCACCTCTACCAGCATGGCGACCACGGAACGGGCCTCATCGGCACGCAGCACCCGTGGTTTGGCGATTTGGTTTACTGGCTGAAGGCGCAGAAATGGATCTCTGAACCTTGAGTTCAACTCGCTGACACAAATTCCGCGTCTTCACGTTCCCTTGAGAACATGAAGTGTGTACTGACCAGCCTTGTCCTTCTGATGATCCACACTGCGGCAGCCGCAGCGGGGCGGAATTTTGTGTGGATCATCGCCGATGACATGTCGCCGGACATCGGAGCCTATGGTTTGCAGGAGGTGAGCACGCCGAATCTGGACCGGCTGGCCGCCCAGGGGCGGCGCTACACGCGTGCCTATGCCACGGCACCGGTGTGCAGCGCCTCGCGTTCGGCCTTCATCCTCGGGTGCTATCAAACGACGACGGGGCTGCATCCGCACGATGTGGAAAACCCGCAGCCGCTGCCTCCGCGCTACAAACCGCTGCCGGACCTGCTGCGCGAAGCGGGCTGGTTTGTCACGAACGCGGCGGCTCCTGACACGGTGCGCAACGGGCGTCCCGTCACCAAGGCCAAGACGCACTACAACTTTGCCCACGATCCGGCGAAAATGTATGATGGCAATGACTGGCGGAAGCGCGGGCCCGGGCAGCCGTTTTTCGCGCAGTTTCAGATCACCGAGCCGCACCGGCCGTTTCCCATTCCGGAGGAGTATGACGAGGCGAAGCTGAAGGCCATCCAGATCCCGCCGAACTACCCCGATCATCCGCTGGTGCGTCGTGACTGGTATGCGTATCAGCGCAGTGTGGAAATGGTGGACCAGCGTGTCGGTGTCATCCTTGATCAGCTCAAGACGGAAGGCGTGCTGGATGACACCCTCGTGATGTTCTTCGCCGATCACGGCCGGCCGATGCCCTGGGGCAAGCAATGGCTGAGCGTGGAAGGGCTGCAGGTACCGCTGATCATGCGCGGCCCGGGCGTGGCTGCCGGGGGCGTGGAGGAGCGGCTGGCCAGCCTCATCGACCTCGCGCCGTCCATGCTCCAGCTCGCAGGCCTGCCCATTCCGCCATGGATGGAAGGGCGGGGTATTTTAGGACGTGAATTTCCCGAGCGCACCATGCTCTTTGCCGCGCGTGACCGCTGTGGTGATGCGATGGACCGCATTCGGGCGGTGATCGAGCCGGACGCGCTGTTTGTGCGCAATTTCCAACCCTCCCGCTCCCGGCTGAACTGGTCCGGTTACAAGGAGTACAGCTATCCCGGCATGCCGCTCCTGCGAGTCCTGAACGAGGCCGGCAAGCTCAATGAATTTCAGGCGCAGTGGCTGATGCCACGCCGCGAGGCGCTGGAATACTATGATCTCAAAGCCGATCCGCAGGGGCTGCACAACATTGCCAAAGATGCCAAGGTGGCGGACCGCATGGCGGCCATGCGCAGCGCCATGGACAAGTGGATCAACACCAGCCCGGACCGTGGGGCGCAGGGAGATCCGCCCACGGAGCCGCCGCTGAGCGCCATCCAGCGGGACAAGCGCCACGAATACGAACGCATCTGGAAATCCCGCGTGAAGAAAGCCCAGCCCAGCGATGCCGAGCGCGTGGCGTGGTGGGAGAAAAGCTACGGGCTCTCTTTAGACCAGCGCATTCCCTGATCTCAGGCGGAAGATCGGTGGCATTGGCTTCGTTCGCAGAGGTTCATGAAATCTGTTTTCGTTTTGTTGTCCTCTCTTTGCCTGGCCGCCTCAGCGGCAGACACGCCCTCCCGCCCGAACATCCTCTTCCTTTTTGCCGATGACCAGCGGTGGGACACGCAGAGCTGTGCCGGGCATCCCATTGTGCAGACACCCACGGTGGACAGTCTCGCAGCACAGGGGGTGCGTTTCAGCAATGCCCATGTGACCACGGCGGTGTGCTGGGTCAGCCGTGCGGTGGTTCTCACCGGCCAGTGGGCGCGGACCCATGCGCAGCGCGATGCCATCCCCACCGTGAAGCCGCAGGCGCTGGCCACCATGTATCCCGTGCTGCTGCGTGCGGCGGGCTACCGTACCGGTCATTTCGGCAAGTGGCACATGATCTCGCCCCAGGGCTTCAAGCCGCAGGAGCAGTATGACGAATACGAGGCCATCGGCCGCAATCCGTATTTCAAAACGATGCCGGACGGCACCAAGCGCCACGAAACCGATCTCGTGTGCGACAAAGGCATCGAGTTCATCAAATCGCAGCCGAAAGACAAGCCCTTCGCGCTGAACCTGTGGTTCAACGCCGCGCATGCGGAGGACAACGATCACCGCCCGGGCATCGGGCTGTATCCCTGGCCGCAGTCCACCGATGGCATGTATGAAGACCGCTCCATCCCGCCTGCACGTTTGGGAGATCCCGCCATCTACGAGGCGCACCCGCAGTTCCTCAAAGACTCCATCAACCGTGAGCGCTGGTTCTGGGGCTACGACACGCCGGAGAAGTTCGAGATTAACCTGCGCGCCTACTACCGCATGATCAGCGGTGTCGACAAAGCCATCGCGCGTGTCCTCGCTGCGCTGAAGGAGGCCGGGCTCGCGGACAACACGATCATCGTCTATTCCGCCGACAACGGCTACTACCTCGGGGACCGCGGCTTTCAGGGCAAGTGGTCGCACTATGAGGAGTCGCTGCGCGTGCCGATGATCGTCTATGATCCGCGCCTGCCCAAGGAACAACGCGGACGCGTGGTGGATGATCTCGTGCTCAATGTCGATCTGCCCGCCACCTTCATTGACTGGGCCGGCGCGAAGCGCCCGGACGCTTACGAAGGCCGGAGTCTTTCGACGCTCATCGAAGGGAAGGGCAGCGACAAACCCTGGCGCGACCACTTCTTCTGCGAGCACCTCGATCTCGCACCCACGCTCACCTGGGAGGGCATTCGCGGCCAGCGCTACGTCTATGCGCGCTACTTTGATCAGAAGCCCGCGTATGAGTTTCTGCATGATCTGGAGACCGACCGCGATGAACTCAAAAACCTCGCCACCGATCCCGCGCATGCTGAGGCCCTGCAGAAAATGCGCGCGCTGTGCGATGCTGAGATGAACGCCCGTGGCGGCCCCCTGCTGCCCATGGACCAGCGCGGTGCACGCAAATTCACCCCCAATAAAAAAGGCGCAGGCAAGAAGGCCAAGGCAGAAGCCGGCAACTGATTCGACACGCGATGAAACGACTTCTCGTTTGCATGGCTCTGTGCATGGCGGCTCCCTGCTCTTTTGCAGCGCCGCCAAACGTGATCGTCATCATGGCGGATGATCTGGGCAGCGCGGATCTCGGCTGCTATGGTGCCAAAGATCTGCACACACCGCACATGGATGCGCTGGCACAGCGCGGGCTGCGTTTCACGCAGTTTTATGCGGGCGCTCCGGTGTGCTCCGCCTCACGGGCCTGCCTGCTCACTGGCCGCTATCCCGTGCGTGCGGGCGTGCCGGGAAATGCGGCGTCGCAGCACGGTCAGAAGGGCGGACTGCCACCCTCGGAGATCACGCTGGCGGAGATGTTCAAGAGCGCGGGCTATGCCACGGCGCACATCGGCAAGTGGCATCTCGGTTACAACGAGGAGATGATGCCAAACGCGCAGGGTTTTGACCACAGCTTCGGGCACATGGGCGGTTGTATCGACAATTACTCGCACTTCTTCTACTGGGGCGGCCCCAATGTGCACGACTTGCACCGCAATGGCGTGGAGGTCTTTGAAGACGGCCATTACTTCCCCGATCTCATGGTGCAGGAGGCATCAGGCTTCATGGAGAAGCACCGCGCCGATCCCTTCTTCATCTACTTCGCCATCAACATGCCGCACTACCCCTACCAGGGTGAGGCCAGATGGCTGGAGCACTTCAAAGACCTGCCGCTGCCACGCCGGCTCTATGCCGCGTTCGTGGCCAGCCTGGATGAGCGCATCGGCAGCCTTGTGGCAAAAGTGGATGAGCTGGGCCTGCGCGAGCGCACGATCATCGTCTTCCAAAGTGACAACGGCCACTCCACGGAGGAGCGTGCTCATTTCGGCGGCGGCAGCGCCGGACCCTATCGGGGTGCGAAGTTCAGTCTTTTCGAGGGCGGCATCCGCCTGCCCGCGATGATTTCCTGGCCGGGTAGGCTGCCGCAGAACGAAACACGCGGCCAGATGGTTCACTCCGCTGACTGGATGCCCACACTGGCCGAACTTTGCGGGGTGAAAACACCCGAAGTGAAGCTCGATGGCCGCAGCCTCGTACCCGTGCTGAAATCTTCCACCGCCCCCGGCCCGCATGACGCCCTGCACTGGCAGATGGGCGACTCCTGGGCTGTGCGCGAAGGCGACTGGAAACTCATCATCAACGCCCGCGACACCACGAAGGGAGACACCGGCAAGGAGCGCGTTCCCCTCTTCCTCAGCAATCCGACCGCCGACCCCGGGGAGAAAACGAACTTCGCCGACCAGCAGCCCGAGCTCACCAAGCACCTGAGACAACTGCATGACACGATCTACGCTCAACCATGAAAGCCCTCGTTCTCCTCCTTGCGTCATTGGGCCTTTTGGCTTCCTCATTTGCCGCTCCTGCAAAGCGCCCCAACATCCTGTTCATTGTCGTGGATGACCAGTCACCCTTTGACTTCAAGTTCTACAATCCGAAGTCGCCGCTGCAGTCGCCGAACATCGACAAGCTCGCGGCGGAGGGCATGGTCTTTGATTCCGCGCGTCACATGGGGTCCTTCAGCGGCGCGGTGTGCACACCGTCACGGCACATGATCATGAGCGGGCGCACCGTGTGGCATCTGCCCATCGGCCCTGGTGCGAAGGAGCACTGCCCGCCGAATCTGGAGCTGAACACGCTGGCCGCCGTGTTCAATCGCGCCGGTTACAACACCATGCGCACCTGCAAGCAGGGCAACTCTTATGAAGGCGCCAATAAACAGTTCACCGTACGGCATGATGCCACCAAACGCGGCGGCACGGATGAAACCGGCAGCACCTGGCATGGCGACCAGGTGATGAATTACCTGAACGAACGCGAGGCGAAGAAAGACACCGACCCCTTCCTCATCAACTTCGGCTTCTCCCATCCGCATGACACTCGCGACGGCCGCCCAGAGCTGCTGGCGAAATATGGTGCCACCAATCACGAAGACCCCAGCACGCTGCCAGCGCTGAACCCCAAGCAGCCCGCGCTACCCGCCAACTACCTGCCCGCCCATCCCTTCAATAATGGCGATGCCAACGTGCGCGATGAAGTCGAAGTCAGCGGCGTGTGGAAGAACCGCGACGAGGCCACCATCCGAAATGAAATCGGCCGTGAGTTCGCTTGCAACGAGAATATCGACATTCAGATCGGCCGCGTGCTGGAGAGGCTCAAGGCCATGGGCGAGCTCGACAACACCTACATCGTCTACACTGCCGATCACGGCATCGCCATTGGGCGTCACGGCCTGCAGGGCAAACAAAATCTCTACGAGCACACCTGGCGCGTGCCCTTCATTGTCAAAGGCCCCGGCATCAAGCCCGGCTCCCGAGTGCCAGGAAACATCTACCTGCTCGACATCGTGGCCACGCTCTGCGACATCGCCGGCATCCCCGCACCGCAGAGCAACGAAGGTGTCAGCTTCAAGCCGGTGCTCGAAGGTAAAAAGACCGCCGTGCGCGATGTGATGTACGGCGTCTACTGCGGCGGCACCAAGCCCGGCATGCGCTGCGTGCAGCAGGGCGACTGGAAGCTGATCAAATACGACGCCATGAACGGCGCCGTGCATGAGACGCAGCTTTTCAATCTCGCCACGAATCCCGATGAACTCCTCAAGGAGCATGGCAGCAAAGACCCGCTGAAAACCAACCTCGCCGGCAATCCCGACTACGCCACCAAGCTCGCCGAGATGGAGGCGCTGCTGCTCGCAGAGATGCGCCGCCTTGATGATCCCTATCGTCTGTGGAACCAGCCGGATGATGGCCTGCCGCCAGTGCCGGAGCCTGCGCCGAAGGCCAAGAATGCGAAGAAGAAACAGGCCAAGCAGCAACCTCTCAAGCCATGAAACCCCTCGCTCTCATCCTCTCATCACTCCTCATTGTAGCTTCGTCTTTCGCCGCAGAGCAGCCCCCCAACTTCCTTCTCATCTACGCCGACGATCTCGGCTATGGCGATGTGTCCACCTACCATCCGTCGGACTGCCACACGCCAAACATCGACAAGCTCGCTGCGGAGGGCATGCTCTTCCGGAACATGCGGGCGAACTGCACCGTGTGCTCGCCTTCGCGTGCGGCGCTGCTTACGGGGAGATACCCGGACCGCGTGGGTGTGCCGGGCGTCATTCGCACAAATCCGGAGGACTCATGGGGTTACCTCGCACCGGGCATTCCGACGATCGGCAATGAGTTGCGGAAGGTCGGCTATCACACGGCGGTGATTGGCAAATGGCATCTTGGCCTGGAATCTCCGAACACACCGAATGAGCGCGGCTTTGATCTCTTCCACGGCTTCCTCGGCGACATGATGGACAGCTACACCACGCACCTGCGCCAGGGGCACAACTACATGCGCCGCAATGCGGAGGTCATCGACCCCAAGGGCCATGCCACGGACATCTTCGCGGGCTGGGCGGCGGATTACTTCCGCGAGCGTGCCAAGGAGAAGCAGCCCTTCTTCCTCTACCTGGCCTTCAATGCGCCACATTTCCCCATCGAGCCGCCGGCGGAATGGATTGCCAGGGTGAAGCAGCGCGCACCGCAGCTCGATGAAAAGCGCGCACTGAATGTCGCGCTGGTGGAGCATCTGGATGATCGCATCGGGCAGCTGCTGGCCGTGTTAAAGGAAGTCGGGCTCGATCAAAACACCGTCGTCGCTTTCGGTTCTGACAATGGCGGATCGCTGCCGCATGCACAGAACAACGACCCCTGGCGCGATGGCAAGACCAGCCACTACGACGGCGGCTTGCGCGTGCCCTTCATGGTGCGCTGGCCCGGGCACATCAAGGCAGGCTCAAGCAGCGACTACGCCGGCCTGAACTTTGACCTCTTCCCCACTTTTCTCGAACTGGCTGGTGTGAAGGCTTCCAAAGAACTCGATGCCATCAGCCTCGTGCCCATTCTCAACGGTGGCACCCTCGAGACGCCACGCGATCTCTACTTCGTCCGGCGTGAAGGCGGTGCGGCGTACGGTGGCAAAAGCTATGAGGCCATGATTCGTGGCGACTGGAAGCTGATGCAAAACACGCCCTACAGCCCGCTGGAACTTTACAACCTCAAGAACGATCCGCAGGAGAAGACCAACCTCATCGGCAAGGCCCCCAAGGTCTTCAAAGAACTCTCCACCGCGCTGCGCACGCACGTGCAGATCGGCGGCGCCACGCCCTGGCAGAAGCCTGAAACTCACGAGCCATGAAAAGCCTCCTGCTGGTCCTTTCGACATTTGTCCTCTGGCATTCGTCTTTCGCGGCGCAGCCGAACATCATTCTCATCATGGTCGATGACTTCGGCTACGAATGCGTCACGGCGAATGGCGGGGAGTCGTATCAGACTCCGAACATCGACAAACTGGCCACGAGCGGGGTGCGTTTCGAAAACTGCCATGTGCAGCCTCTGTGCACGCCCACGCGCGTGCAGCTCATGACGGGGCGCTACAATGTGCGCAACTACCTCAACTTCGGCACGCTGCTGCGCACGGAGACGACTTTTGGTCATCTCATGAAAAACGCAGGCTACGCCACCGGCATCTGCGGCAAGTGGCAGCTGGGCCACGAGGTGGACTCGCCGCAGCACTTCGGCTTTGAGGAATCCTGCCTCTGGCAGCAGACACGCCGCCCGCCGCGCTATGCCAATCCCGGCCTGGAATACAACGGCGTGGAGAAAGACTTCACGCATGGCGAGTACGGCCCCACGCTGGTGAACGACTTCGCGCTCAGCTTCATCACCAAGAACAAAGAGAAGCCCTTCTTTCTCTACTACCCGATGATCCTCACGCACAATCCCTTCCAGCCGACACCGGACAGCCCGGACTGGGATCCCACCATCAGCAGCGAGAACAAGCAGCAGTCGCCCAAGCACTTCGCCGACATGACCGCCTACATGGACAAGCTGGTGGGCCGTGTGATCGCCAAGCTCGATGAACTCGGTATTCGCGACAACACGCTGCTCATTTTTCTCGGAGACAACGGCACGAACACCGGCATCACCAGCCGCTTCAAAGGGGCGGACTACAAGGGCGGCAAAGGCAGCACCATCTCGCACGGCACCCATGTGCCGCTCATCGCCAGCTGGCCCGCCATGATGAAACAGGGCCGCGTGTGCGCCGATCTCGTCAGCAGCACCGATTTCCTGCCGACGCTCTGCGCTGCTGCGGGAGTCAAGGTGCCCGAGAACGTGGATGGCGTCAGCTTCCTGCCACAGCTGAAAGGCGAAGCAGGCAAACGCCGCGAGTGGCTCTACACCTGGTACTCGCCCCGCCAGAGCCAGGACATGACTGTGCGTGAGTACACCTTTGATCATCGCTTCAAACTTTACCGCACCGGCCAGTTCTACGATCTCAGCACAGATGCCCTGGAGAAGCAGGATCTCGCATCCAGCACTCTCACCCGCGATGCCGCTGCGGCGAAGGCGAAGCTGCAGGGCGTTCTCGATCAGTTCAAAGACGCCCGCCCCGCCGGGCTGGACCAGGAGTTCCAGGCCTCAGGCAAAGGGAAGGAGAAGAAAGTGCGGAAGAAAAAGGGGAAGGGGGAGTAAAGTCACACTTACATATCATCATGCGTCTGCTGCTTCTCATCGTCTCGTCACTGGCCCTGTGCCACTCGGCCTCTGCCGCAGAGCCACGCCCAAACATCCTCTTCCTCTTTGCCGACGACTTGACCTACGAGGCCGTGCGCGCCTTTGGCCACACGGACATCGACACGCCCCATCTCGACCGTCTGGCCGCGCGTGGCACCATCTTCACGCGTGCCTACAACATGGGCTCCTGGAGCGGCGCGGTGTGCGTGGCCAGCCGCACCATGCTCAACACCGGGCGCAGTGTGTGGAGCGCGGATGCCGTTTACAATACCACGGACAAGGAGCGCCAGAACGGCGTGCTCTGGCCGCAGCTCATGAGCAAGGCGGGCTACAAGACCTACATGACCGGCAAGTGGCACCTGAAGACCAACGCCGCCAAGTGCTTCGACGTGGCCGCCGACGTGCGCGATGGCATGCCCAAGACGGTCCCCACCGCCTACAACCGCCCCATTGAAAATCAGACCGACTCCTGGAGCCCGTATGACAAAACCATCGGCGGCTACTGGGAGGGCGGCAGGCACTGGAGCGAAGTGGTGCGGGATCACACCCTGGAGTTTTTCACCGATGCGAAGCAGCAGCCAAAGCCCTTCTTCATCTACGCCGCCTTCAATGCGCCGCATGATCCACGGCAGGCGCCCAAGGAGTACCAGGATATGTATCCGCTCAGCCGCATGCAGATGCCGCAGAATTTCATCCCCGAGTATCCTTACAAGGACGCCATGGGCTGCCCGCACTCTTTGCGTGATGAAAACCTCGCACCGATGCCGCGCACGGAGCTTTCCGTGAAGACGCACCGCAGCGAATATTATGCGCTGATCACGCACCTGGACGTGCAGATCGGCAAGATCCTCGATGCGCTGGACCAGTCCGGCCTCGCGGACAACACCTGGATTTTTTTCACCGCCGATCACGGGCTCGCCGTGGGGCACCATGGCCTCATCGGCAAGCAGAACATGTATGATGACAGCGTGCGCGTGCCCTTCATCGTCGCCGGGCCGGGTGTGGACAAGGGCGCGAAAAACGACAACGCCATCTACCTGCAGGATGTCATGGCCACCGCGCTTGATCTCGCCGGGGCCGAGAAGCCGAAGCATGTCTTCTACCACAGCCTGCTGCCGCTGCTGAAGGGCACGCAAAAGCAGTCCAGCTATGACTCCGTGTATGGTGCCTATCTGGAGCTGCAGCGCGCCGTCACCCACGACGGCTGGAAGCTCATCGCCTATCCGAAGGCCAAGGTGCTGCGGCTTTACCACCTCTCTGAAGACCCGCAGGAGATGACCGACCTCGCCGCCAAGACCGAGCATGCCGCGAAGAAGAAGGAGATGTATGAGCGCCTGGTGAAACTCTCCGCCGATCTCGGCGACAAGGTGGATCTGCGGCAGGTGTTTGGAGAGCAGGGACTCTGAGGCAAAACACCTTTTTTTCACAGGCCGCGCAGAGTTGGGCGGTGTTTCGGTAATCCCTTAATGAACCCGAACACCCCTGCCATGAAACACACCCTCTTTACTGCCACCCTCCTCCTCTCCTGCCTGAGCTGCTCCACGCTGTGGGGTCAGACGGCAGCCTCCGCCGCCAAGGCCGCCGCGCCTGCCGAGGTACAGCTCGTTGGCAGGCTGGAGCAGCGTCTCGCCATCGGCGGGGAGACCACCGGCTGGGTGCTGTGCCATGGCGACAAGCAACGTGTGCAAGTCCTCCTGCCTGTGGAGGCCTTTGCCTGGATCAGAGACGGCGTGTACGTGGCGGTGACCGGCGTCTATGGCACCAGGCGCTACCCCGAGCGCGGCGAAGTGGTCGTCTTCATCGTGAAAAAAATCAGCCAGGTGGTGCACTGATTCGTCCGTGTTATGTTTGCACCTGTCGTCGTTCGTTTTTGAACCTCATCCCGCCGCCCCGATGTCCGAAAAAAAATGGCAGATCAAATGCCCGCACTGCCAGCGCTCCACGCTGATCAATTCGGATGAGCTCGGGGCGCGGCACATGATCGGCACCATGGCGGCGCTGAAGGATCCGGCCCATGCGCGGCGCACGCTGGAGGATTACACCATCGCCTGTCCGCATTGCGATGCGCTGATGCCCTTTGAGCCGCGCAGCGAGTACCGCAGGCGCAAGGCGCTCGCGGTCAGCCGGCGCATCGAGCGGCTGGCGTCGGAGGTGGAGAGCATCACGGGCAGCGAGCGCGAATTTCACGCGATGGCCGGGCAGCTGGGCACCATTGTCCTGCAGATGCTGGAGACGGACATGCCGCTCGAAACCCTCTTCGACAGCGAGGACAAGCTGCTCACGGTATTTGCCGAAGAAATCCGCAAAACCAATGCCGAGCCCAAGCGGCACCGCGCCTGGCGCTGGCTGCAGGAAACCTTTGCCATCGCCTGCTCCGGCATCGGCGAGCGCGATGACCTCCCGGCAGCACCCGGCGGTGATGTGGAGGAAAAGCGGGACGCCTTGCTGCGCTCGTTGGATGAGCTTCAGCAAGAGCAGCGCTCAAAGGCGGCCACGATTCAGCCAGCTCCCGCACCTGCAGCCAGGGCGCAGGGAAGCCTGCGCTTTCATTTCAAACGGGCGCACGACAACAATGTGGAAGCCCTGGCGATTTCGCATGATGGCCGCATCGGGCTCTCTGTCGGCTGGAACTCTTTCGTGCGTGTCTGGAATCTGGAGACCGGCCAGGAACTGCCGTCTTTGAAAGCGGACGGCAGTTTTCTCACCTCCGTGATTTTCCTCGGCGATGAAACACGCGTGGCTGCTGCGGGCCAGAGCGGTGCATTGTGGATTTGGGATCTGGCGAGTGGCCGGGTGCTTCACTGCTTGCGCAAGCATTCCTTCACCATCTTCAGCCTCGCGGCATCGGCTGACGGACGACTCGTGATCACCGGCAGTGGCGATGGCACCGCACGGCTGTGGGACACGGTCAAAGGATCGCATGTGCGGAAGTTTGGCGGCTTCTTTGGCGGCACACTCAATGGCAGCGTGGCGGCGGTGGCCTTGTCACCCGATGGCGCATGGGCGCTCACGGGTGGCGGAGATCATGCAGACACGGTCAAAGTCTGGGATGCCAGCAACGGACAGCTGGCCAAAACCGCCCACTTTCCCGCACGGGCAGTCAGTGCGGTCGCCTTTATGTCGGTGCGCTGGAAGGCTCTTGTGCAGTCGGGTTCCAAACTGTGCGTCATGGATGTCACCGAAGGCAGGATCATTGATCGCCTGGCCGATTCCAAGGATGATTATTTCATGGGATTCCAGCTCGCTTCAGGTGGCCAATGGGCGGCAGCTGGATCTGGCGCGGAGGTTTGTGTCATCGAAATAGGTGCCGATCCTCACAGCTGCATCCGGCAACGCCTGCGCGGCCATGAGCCGGGCATGTCGGTCAATGCCTGCGCGATCACGCCTTCGGGCGGACGTGTCATGAGCGGAGGACACGACTGCTCTGTGATGGTGTGGGACACCGGCCTTTGAGGGCATCAGTGGCTCAGCACGCAGAGCACTGCCAGTCCCAGGCTGCCGGCCAGCAGACCCAGGGCGATCACTGCGCACCCGGACTTTCCAGACGCCCCGGAGGCAGGTCCGATCATGAGAGTGCCACCCACATCCGCATTGGCAGAGCCATACCAAAACTCCTTCTGATTTTTGGTCATGTCCTCATCCCACTTCAGGCTTGGCTGGGCATCCAGCAGTTTTTGATATTCGGACGGCACCTGCGTCTCAGGTGACATGCGGCGGATCAGATTGATCAGGTTCCCGAAGCACAGGATGCCGTCGTCCCAGCTGTAAAACAAACGCACCGCCACCACGCGCGCACGGATCTCTTCAACAAGCTTCGCGGCTTCACGCAGGTTGCCCGCTTTGGCCAGCGCAGCGGCCTGGTCGAGCTTTTCTGCCAGCCATTCCTCGCTCGGTGAATCCACATGTCCGCTGCTGGCGGAGCGGCAGAACCTTTGGCGGTCATCCTCCCAGTCGTAAGCCATGATCAGTGCAGGGTGAAATCCTCAATGCCGGAGGAGCGCAGTCGTCGCTGGGTGATGATCCGGCACTGACACATGCCATCGGATAAGCGACGGCGGCACAGTCGTCAATCCGCCGCCGCTGCGCGTGTCATCGCCAGAGGGTCTGCGGCACGAAGTGAAATTATTTTAAAGCCTCACGCAGAGTCGGCGCACGGACCGGTAATCCATCTGCAGAGAGGCAAACCTGCCGATCAAAATTAATCAGCAAAAGACAAACAACATCCGCATCCCATGAAAACGAAACTCATCCAAACGCTCCTGCTTCTCGTCGCCGTCTCCTCCATCACCGGGGCACGCGCTGGCGAATCGCTCTCCGACCGCATCAAGGAAGTCTTCAAAGACCCACCCCATCCCCGTGGGCCCACAGCCGTTGCCGCCGTCCGCGGGTAAGCCTCATCACATCCATCCACCCTTCACCAGCTCCATCCCATGAAAACATCAATGCTTCATCTCTGCCTCCTCACCGCCGCCACGCTCGCCTTTCATTCGAGCGCCCAGGCTGACACATGGATCCGCCCGCTTCCCATCAGCCCGCTGCCCCTGTGTCCGCCACCCATTTACCCGGCGCCCACTCCTGAATTGCCCAGGCCATGCCGCCCCTGCGTGCCGCTGCCACCTACCGCTGATCCCTGGGATCAGCTGGCAGTGACCGGAACGGACGAGGGGTGCGTCAGGCTGCCTGGAAAACCCACCCGTCCGTCTCTCACCAGCACAACGATGATCCCTGCCTGAACCGCCCCTGCATCAAACCACCGACTTCTTTACCCATCATGAAAACATCCTTCCATCTCGCGCTTCTCGTGCTTGTCAGCCTCAACGCTTCGCTCTCAGCAGCGGATTCCGATGACAAGCTCGACGCCGCCAAAAAACTGGTGGAGCGCATCAGCGAGGCGCAGCCGCCGCGTGAAACCGGTGGCACCCGCACTCCGGAACAGGCCATCAAGGAATACAAGGAGTCCGGCCCCGCCTCCAGCTACCACCTGAAGTTCAACCCGGTGCCGCCGCCTTCTCTCTGAGCGGCTGCGTCAAACACAACGGCAGGCCCGGATCCATGCGGGCTTGCCGTTTTCGTTTTGCCTCGTAGCCTGCGCGGCATGAGCAACGACGGCGAGATGTTTCCGCAAACGCGCTGGTCACAGCTGGCGCGGCTGAAGGACGGTGATGAAACCACCCAAAGCGAAGTGCTCGGCACGCTCTACCAGCTTTATCGCAAGCCGGTGCTGGCCTACCTGGCACGGCGCGGCTTTGGCCATGAGAAGGCCGAGGACCTGGTGCAGGACTTCTTCCTCCACTCCATTCAGCACGGCCTGTTTGAAAAAGCCGAAAACTCACGCGGGCGCTTCCGTGGTCTGATGCTCTCCGCGCTGCAGCACTATGCCGCCAATGCCCACCGGCATGATCAGGCGCAGCAGCGGCGTCCGGCGGGCGGATTCATATCCGCAGACCAGGTGCTGGAGGAGGGCGGCAGCACCGCCGTGCTGGGCGTGGACAGCCACACCCCGGAGGATGCCTTCACGCAGTCATGGGCGCGGATGCTGCTGGCACGCGTGGTGGACGCTCTGGAGCGCGAGTGCGCCGCCACTGGCAAGCAGGCGCACTTCAGCATTTTCAGGCGCTTCATGCTCCTGCCCATCCTCGATGGCGTGCCCGCGCCCTCCCAGCGTGAGATGGCCGAAGAACTCGGCCTCACCGAAAAGGAGGTCGCCAACCGCCTCGTCACCGCACGCCGCGCGTACCAGCGGCTGCTGCGCGAGGAGATCGCCCAATACGCGACGGACAGCACCGAGGTGGATGACGAAGTGCGCGACCTCTTTGCCGCGCTGAGCCGCCAGACCTGAAGCCCCATGCCTCCCGATGCTCATTCCCGCAGCCTGCGCGATCTCCTCTCCGCCCTGAAGCGTGGACTGATCGACGCCCCTGAAGCGCGCTCGTCCGTGCGCGGCAGGCTGGAGCATGGCGGCCCGCTGGAGGCCGGGGGACTGGCGGATCTGCTGGGGCTGAACGAGGCCGGGCAGGGCGATGACGAGCTGCTGCGGCAGCTCCAGAGCGAGTGCCAGTTTTTGGAGGGCGTCCCCTTTCAGCCGGGCTCCTGCATCGGCGGAAAATATGAGGTGCGCAAAATCCTGCGCGGGGGCTTTGGCCTGGTGTACCTCTGCCGCAGCCTCGCGCCGGAACGGTACTTTCGGGGCGACTCGCTCGCCGCGCTGAAGTGCCCGCTGCCCCAGCATCTGACGGACCCCGAGCTATGCGAGCTGTTTGTGGCCGAGTCCATGAACTCCGTGGCTCTTACCCCGCATCCCAATCTCGTGCTGGCCTACGGCGTGGAAATGCACAACCGCATTCCCTTTCTGGTGATGGAGCACATCACCGGCGGGCGGACTCTGGCGGAGGAGATCGACCAGGGTCGCACCGACTGGCGCACCACCCTCCGGCACGGCCTCGACATGGCGCGGGGTCTGGCCCATGCCGCTCAGGAGGCGCAGCTGATCCATGGCGACCTCAAGCCCCCCAATGTTTTGATCATGGGCGATGGCGTCGCGAAGGTCAGCGACTTCGGGCTCTCGCTTTCCGCTGATGACATCAGTGCCTCCGGTCTCATCGCCGGTACAGACGGCTTCATGGCGCCTGAAATGGTCGCCCGCCGCACCGGCCGCAGCACGGCGGCGGATGTCTATGCGTATGGCGTCACGCTGCTGTGCGCGGTGCTGGGACGTTTTCCCGAGGTAGCATGCCCGGCGGACCTCTGCACCGCCGCGCACATGCCCGAGCCACTGGCCGCGCTGCTGCGCGAATGCCTTGCCACAGACCCCTCCGCACGGCCTGCGAATTTCCAAATCATCGCCTCACGTCTGGAAGCCTTGCACGCCTCCCTCCTTGGCAGCGCGCCGCCTCAGGCTGCCGCACCCGATGCGCCGCTGCATGCCGATGCCCTGGTGAATGCCGCGCAGACCTGGCTCAATCTCGGTCAGCCGCGCAAGGCCCAGGCTGAGGTGGAGCACGCGCTGCGCCTGGACCCCGCCAACTGGAAGGCGCACCAGATCCAGTGCTGCATCCATCTGGAGCGGCGTGACTTTGACGCCGCCTACCGCAGCGCCATGCAGGCCCGCCAGCTTGCCCCGGATGAACCCGGTCCTGCCGCCAACCTCGCGCAGGCCGCGATGGGTCTTGGCCGCCGTGACGATGCTTTGACCTGGCTGGATCAGGCGCTTGAGCTCGCCTACGAATCCGGTCGCATGGGCGAGCTGGACGGCAGCTCGTTGCTGTTTGTAGAACTCCTGCCCGCTGAGCAGGCTCTTCAGGTGCTGGATGCCATCGTGACGGCGCAGCCCGGCGCGGCGATCACCTGGAACAACCGCGCCATCCTCCTGCGCCGCATGAAGCAGCCCGGGGAGGCGCTGGCCAGTGCGGACCGTGCCATCGCCCTCAACGCCGCCTATGCCAAGGCATGGACCAATCGCGCCAATGCGCTCATCGAGCTGCGCCGGTTTTCAGAGGCGCAGACCTCCGCCTCCACCGCGCTCGATCTCGATCCCTGCCTGCCCGGAGCTTACTGCGCCAAGGCCACCGCACTGGCTCAGCAGGACCGTCTTCCCGAAGCCCGCGCCGCCATCCGCAGTGGCCTGTCACTCCTCCCCGCCGATCCGCTGCTCATGCGCGCGGCGCAGGTGTTTGGCGTGTGATCCATCTTCGGATGGGGGGAATGTTCCTTCAATTCTCTCGCCTTTGCCGAAGGAAGCTCTCCGGCGCATCGTTCCCTCGCCATGCGCCAGCCTGCATCCGTCACCAAACTCAGTCTCCTCATCCTTTCGTCATTCGCTCTCGCTGCATCGTCCTTCGCCGCCGAGCCGCCGCCCAACATCCTCTTTGCCATCGCCGATGACTGGGGCCCGCACGCCAGCGCCTACGGCACGCCCTGGGTCAAGACACCCAATTTTGACCGCGTCGCAAAGGAAGGCCTGCTGTTCCGTCAGGCCTACACGCCCAATGCCAAGTGCGCCCCCTCACGCGCCTGCATCCTCACCGGGCGCAATTCCTGGCAGCTCAAAGAAGCGGCCAATCACATCTGCTACTTCCCGCCCGAATTCAAAGGCTGGGGCGAGGCCCTCGCGGAGAAAGGTTGGAACGTCGGCTACACCACCAAGGGCTGGGGCCCCGGCGTGGCCAACGACGCCAATGGCAAGCCGCGCCAGATGACCGGCAAGCCCTACAACAAACGCCGTGCCGAAGCTCCCACACCCGAGATCCTGAACTGCGACTACGCCGCCAATTTCAGCGACTTCCTCGATGCCGCACCCGCAGGCAAGCCCTGGTGCTTCTGGTACGGCAGCGTCGAGCCGCATCGGGGTTACGAATTCGGCAGCGGCGTGGCCAAAGGCGGCAAGAAACTCACCGACATCGACCACGTGCCCGCCTACTGGCCGGACAACGACGTCATCCGCAATGACATGCTCGACTACGCCTTTGAGGTGGAGCACTTCGACCGCCATCTCGGCCGCATGATCGCCGACCTCGAAAAGCGCGGCCTGCTGGAAAACACCCTCGTCATCGTCACCGCAGACCACGGCATGCCCTTCCCGCGCAGCAAGGGAAATGCAAACGTGCAGGCCAATCACGTGCCGCTGGCCATGATGTGGAAAAAAGGCATCCTCCAGCCCGGCCGCACGCTGGCGGATTTCGTGAGCTTCGTCGATCTCGCCCCCACCCTCATCGAGGTCGCAGGCATGAAGTGGTCAGACACCGGCATGGCCGAGTCTCCCGGCCGCAGCCTCATCGATCTCTTTGCCAACAAGCCCGCCCATGTGCGCGACCACGTGCTGCTTGGCAAGGAGCGCACCGATGTCGGCCGCCCGCACGACTGGGGCTACCCCATCCGCGCCATCGTGACGAAGGACAGCGTCTTCGTCGAAAACTTTGAGCCCACCCGCTGGCCCGGCGGCAACCCCGAGACCGGCTACATGGACTGCGACGCCGGTGCCACCAAGACCTTCATCATTGATGCGCACCGCAAAAACCCCGCCGACCCCTTCTGGCAGCTCTGCTTCGGCCTGCGTCCCGGCACCGAGTTCTACGATCTCAAAACCGACCCCGATTTCGTCAATAACCTCTCTGCCGATCCCCGCGCCACCGCCTTGAAAACTCAGCTCCACGCCGAGCTCACCCAGCAGGGAGATCCACGCATGTCCGGCCAGGGTGCCATCTTCGATGAGTACAAACATGCCAGTCCCGGCAACGTCGGCTTCTATGAAAAATTCATGAGCGGCAAGCCCATGAAAGCCAACTGGATCAATCAGAGCGACATCGAACCGAAGCCCGTGCTGCCATGAGGATCCTGCTCTGCCTTTTCCTCTGCGTCCCCGCCTTTGCCGCGTCCAAAAAGCTCACCGGCACCCAGCCGCTGCCGCCCATGCCTGCGGCGGCCTTCACCGTTGTCATCATTCCAGACACCCAGGCCTACACCGGCAAAGGCTGCAAGGCCACACCCGACAGCACCGCCCCCGTCACCAACGCTCATCTGGAGGCCCAGGTGAAGTGGATCGCTGCGCATCGCGAGGATCAAAACATCGTCTTCGTCAGCCACGTCGGAGACATCGTGGACAAAAACAACGCCAGCGAATGGGCCGTGGCCAGGCAGCACCTCGACACCCTGCGCGGCGTGGTTCCCTTCAGCCTCACCGTGGGAAACCACGACATGACCACCAAGGGCGATGCGCATCTGTTTCAGGAGCACTTCCCGGCGTCCAGCTTCAAAGACTACCCCTGGTATCTCGGCAGCTATACCCACACGCGCAAAGACCAGAACGTCTCCGCCAACAATGTGAACAGCGCCCAGCTCTTCAGCGCCGGCGGCATGGACTTCATCCACCTCAGCCTCGAGTGCAATGCACCCGACGACGTGCTCGCCTGGGCCGGCGACCTCCTCAGCAAAAACGCCGCACGCCGTGCGCTCATCACCACGCACATGGACCTCGGCATTCTCGACAAGCCCAAGACCGAGGAGGGCTTCATCCACGATCCCAAAGGCCGCATGCGCTGGGTCAAAATCCACGGCGCGCGCGGAAACACCGCCGAGCAGATGTGGGACAAGTTCTTCCGCAAGCACCCCAGCCTCCGCCTCATTTTCTGCGGAGACCAGAGCCGCGTCACCGCGCTGAAGCTCACCACCCCTGCAGACGACGGCCACCCTGTCACCTCCATGCTCTCAGACTACCTCTCCCAGCCCGCGCTGCGCCTCCTGCGTTTTGTGCCCGCAGAGAACCGCGTCCACGCCCTCACCTACGATGTGGTGAACAACGTCCTCGTCTCCGACACCCCTTATGTGCACGAGCTCGACCAGCATCAGTTCACGCTCGACTACCCCATGCAGCCCGCCGCGAAATAAGCTTCTTCCGCCATGAGACTTCTACCCCTGCTCACACTGGTTTCGTCATTCGTCATTCCACATTCGTCATTTTCGGCTCCGCCAAACATCCTCTTCGTCCTCTCAGACGACCACAGCTACCCCTTCATCCACTGCTACGGGCGCGAGGAGATGAAGACGCCAAACCTCGACCGCTTGGCCGCAGAGGGCATCATGTGCCGCCGCATGTTCACCGGTGCGCCGCAGTGCGTCCCCTCTCGCGCCACCATCATGACCGGCCGCTCCCCAGTCGCCTGCCGCATGACGCGCTTCTCCTCGCCTCTCCCGCGCGATGAGATCACCTTTCCCGAGATCCTCAAAAAAGACGCGGGCTACTTCGTCGGCTGCTGCGGCCGCACCTATCATCTCGACGGTTCAGGCCGCGGCCCCGAAGCCTCCGCGCAGGTGTTTGATGAGCATCACATGATCACCTTCAAAGACCGCTTCGACTACGTGGACGCCAGCGGTCAGGACACCCTCCCCACCAAGATCAACGAGTTCTTTGATCAGAAGCCGAAAGATAAACCCTACTTCCTCTGGGTCGGCTTCAGCGATCCCCATCATGCTTGGAATTCCGGCAAAAATCCGCCCGATCCCGCCAGGCTCAAAGTGCCCGGCTTCCTGCCAGACCTCCCCGGCGTTCGCAGCGACCTCTCCGCGTATGAAGGCGAGATCGAGCATTGCGACGGCGACTTCCAGCGCGTGCTCGACCTCATCAAGGAGCGCGCCGGTTTAGAAAACACGCTCATCATTTTCATGGGAGACAACGGCATGGCCTTCCCCAGCGGCAAAGGCTCGCTGCACGATCCCGGCTTGAACGTCCCCCTCCTCGCCTGGTGGCCCGGTGTGATCAAACCGGGCGGCGACTCCAGCGCGCTCATCTCCGGCGAGGACATCGCCCCCACCTGCCTCGAAGCCGCCGGCCTTCCCGTGCCCGAGCGCATGAGCGGCGTCAGCTTCCTCCCGCTGCTCAAAGGCGCCAAGTTTGAAAAAGAGCGCCAGCACATCTTCGCCGAACGCGGCCCGCACGGCAGCGCCACCTTCAATGAAAGCACCACCGCCAGCGGCGTGGACTACAGCCGCTGCGTGCGCAGCGCCCGCTACAAGCTCATCTACAACGTCACGCCCAACCTCCGCTACACCCCCGTGGACAGCGGAAACGATCCCAGCTGGAAAGACATCACCAAAGCGCATGAGGACAAGACCCTCGCCACCGAATTTGAAGACCTCTGGTTCACCAGCCCGCGCCCCGTCTATGAGCTCTACGATCTCCAAGAAGACCCCAATGAGCTGCACAATCTCTACGGCCAGAAAGGCCTGGAAGCAGCCACGCTGGAGCTCAAGACCGCGCTGCAAAAGAAGATGATTCTCGACTTCGACTACCTCCCGCTCCCCATCGCTGGCGACGCCAGACCCAAAGGCAAAGCCAACGCCAACGCCAAAAACACCCCCAACCGCGCCGAGCAGTTCAAACGCCTCGACACCGACCACGATGGCAAACTCACCCCCGCAGAATTCAGCGCCAAACGCGCCCCCGCCGATGCCGCCGCCTGGTTCAAAGCCCGCGACGTGGACGGCAGCGGCACCATCGATCAAGCCGAATACACCGCCAGCACCGTCCCCAATCCGCCCAAGCGGTGAAGGCCTTTCTGCGACCGCGATTCCCGCCGTTGCCATCTCGCTCAATGGCATTAATTTCCACCAGTGAGCACCATCGCCCAGACCATTGATCGCCGCTTGAGCCAGTTGCCGCCATCGCGCGCAGCTCGGCTGGAGCTTTTGATCCTGCGTCTGCTGGATTTTGCGGAGCCGGAAGCCCATCCGAATGGCGCTCCGTCAAACGAAGCCGATCGGCGGGCCAAAGCGCTTGCCGCACTTGAGCGCATTGCTTCCCGCGGAGGCATTGCAGGAATGGACGATCCTGCCGCCTGGCAGCGTGAGCAGCGAGTTGATCGTTCCCTTCCAGGTCGTGAGTCATGAGATTGCTCGACAGCAATATTGTCATTTACGCCGCGCAGCCTGCAAACACCTGGCTGCGTATGGATATTCTCTCTCAGCCCTTTGCGGTTTCTCAAGCCACCCGTGTCGAAGTTCTCGGCTGGCATCGCATCACCCCTGCGGATTTGCAGGATCTGGAAGCTTTCCTCGCCGCTGGCACGCTGTTCTCCATCACCGACGCCACTGCAGATCGTGCCGTGACTCTGCGGCAGCAGAAGAAAATGTCCCTGGGCGATGCCTTCATCGCTGCCACAGCTCTTGAATTCGACTGCGAGCTGGTCACGAGAAACATAGATGACTACAAGCACATCGTTGATTTACGGCTGGTGAATCCGTTTGATCAGATGCCGACGGTTGCCTCGTAGCCGGGAACTTCTGAAGAAGATCTCATCTGATCTGCGAGAGCATGATTTCATCTGCGTTTCTACGGTAGAATGAAACCTCTCCTCCTCTTCCTCTCCCTCGCCCTCCCCCTCAACGCCGACTTCATCACCCCGCTCTTCTCCGACGACTTCTCCCGTGATGAAGCCACACCCGGCAAGGAGGACATCGGCAATGGCTGGACCAGCAACAGCGCCTGGCGCGCCAAGGGCCACCAGCAGGTCGATCTCATCGACGGTCACATGCACGTCACCAAGCACGCCGAGGCCGATCATGGCGTCGCCATCTTCCACAACGTGGAGTTTCAGGACGGCATCGTGCAGCTCAAGTTCCGCCTCGGCGAAGGCGATGACCTCGGTGTCGATTTCGTCGATCGTGAGCTCAAAACCGTGCACGCCGGCCATCTCTGCATCGCCCGCGTCACCAACAAGTCCGTGACCATCACCGACTCCAAAACCGGCGGCATGGACAATGAAATCCGCGCCCGCCGCGAGAAGGGAGACAAGTCCCCCGAACTCGCCGCGCTGCTCAAATCCAAAACCAAGACCTTCAAACTCGATCTCAAGCCCAACGAATGGCACACCATGAACATCAAGATCGTCGCCGATCAAATGACCGTCCGCATCGACGAGCTGGATCCCGTCTCCTTCAGCAGCGAAGGCATCGCGCATCCGACGAAACGCATGATCACCCTCGCTGTAAACAAGTCGGCGGACGTGGATGATGTGAAGGTTTCGAAGCTGAAGTGAGTATTTCACTCCTTCCATGCGCTTCATCCTCTTATTCAGCCTCCTCGCCACCGCCTCTCTCGCCCAGCCACAGCACGAGGTCGTCCCCGGCTGGCCGCAGCTTGCAGAGGGCCACACGCTCGGCCTCTGCGCCGGAGTGGGTGTCGATGCGCAAAACCGCGTGTTCGTTTTCCATCGCAGCGGCCGCGTCTGGACCAAGCCCTTTCCCAAAGACCCCATCGCCGTACCCACCGTCAGCGTGTTTGAGGGGGCTACGGGCCGTCTCCTCAGCACCTGGGGCGCCAGCCGCTTCATCATGCCGCATGGACTCACGGTAGATCACGCCGGCAATCTTTGGCTCACCGATGTAGGCCTGCATCAGGTCTTCAAATGCTCGCCCTCAGGTGAGGTGCTGCTCACGCTGGGAGAGGCAGGCGTGCCCGGCGGCGACACATCGCATTTCAATCTGCCCACCGACGTGGCCGTGCTCTCAGACGGCTCCTTCTATGTCAGCGACGGCTACCAAAACACACGCGTGCTGAAATTCTCCGCCACAGGCCGCTTCGAGTTTCAGTGGGGCACCAAAGGAAAGGGGCCGGGCCAATTCCACCTGCCGCACGGCATCACCCTGGACCCCCAGGGCCGAGTCATTGTCTGCGACCGCGAAAACGAGCGTCTTCAGGTCTTCGACGCCAAAGGCGCCTTCCTGCACGAATGGAAAGGCCCGCAGATCGGCAAACCCTACGGTGTCGCGACCGGCCCCGGCGGCCATCTCTTCGTGATTGACGGCGGTTCTCCCTCCCTGCAGCCGCACCTGCGCGGCAAGGCTGTTGAGCTCGATTCTGCTGGGCATGTGCTCGACACCTTCGGCAGCTACGGCAAAGCCCTCGGTCAGTTTCAGCTAGGGCATGACATTGCGGTAGGCCCGGACGGTGCCGTTTATGTGGCGGAGGGAACCGGTGCCCGCGTGCAGAAGTTTGTGCGCAGGAAAGCAGCGGAGTGATGATTGCCTTGTAGCTGTACAACCTTGTGCTGCCGCACAAGCTCTCACTGGTTCAGTGTTCGGACCAAGGGTTTGCTGTGAAAGCAAACAGCGCGCTCGCGTAATCTACAGCGCCATGACCAGCCGCCGCCACTTCCTCGCCACCACCACTTCCGCACTCGCCTTTCCCTTCATTGCCCGCGCTGCCTCGCCTGCGGCGAAGATCCTTGAAACGAAGGTCATTTCCCACCAGCCCGAGTTTTACCATGGCTGGTCCACCGTGGTGCGGCGGCAGAATGGCGAGCTGTGGCTCTCGTGGTCCGGCGGGCGCGAGTCCCACGTGTGCCCCTTTGGCCAGGTGCATGCCATGACCTCCAAGGACAACGGCACCACCTGGACCTGGCCACGCGTGCTGCTGGACACCGCCACGGACGACCGCGACTCCGGCGTGCTCGAAACTGCCAAGGGTTCCCTCATCGTCACCACTTTCACCTCCCTGGCTTATGAGGACTCGTTTAAAAAAGCCGCCGCCATGGCGGAGCTCACAGACAAGGGCTGGGTCTCCAAGGCCATGCCTGCGGAGCGCTACGCCAAGTGGAAGGCCGCGCACGAGCGCCTGAGCGATGAAGAACGCAAGGCCGAGCTGGGAGAGTGGGCCATCCGCTCCACCGATGGCGGCAAGTCCTGGTCCACACGCATCCCCACCATCGTCAACAGCCCGCACGGCCCCATCCAGCTCAAGGACGGACGCCTGCTCTATGCGGGCAAGCAGCTCTGGACCGCCGACAAGAAAGTCGGAGTGGCAGAGTCGAAGGACGACGGCCAGACCTGGCAGTGGCTCGCGGAAATCCCCACCCGCAAAGGCGACAACGCCGTCAGGTCGTATCACGAACTCCATGCGGTCGAGGCTGCGGATGGCACGCTCATCGCGCAGATCCGCAATCACAACGAAGTGAACAAAGGCGAGACGCTGCAGACCGAATCCAAGGACGGCGGCAAAACTTGGAGCGAGCCGCACAGCATCGGCGTCTGGGGCCTGCCCTCCCACCTGCTGCGCCTGCGCGACGGCCGCCTTGTCATGACCTACGGCCACCGCCGCAAGCCCTTCGGCAATCAGGCCCGCGTCAGCAGCGACAACGGCAAGACTTGGAGCGAGCCCATGATCCTCTCCGGCGACGGCATCGGCGGCGACCTGGGTTATCCCAGCACCGTCGAGCTGGCCGATGGCACGCTGCTCAGCGTGTGGTACGAAACCATGAAGGAACCGAAGCTCGCCGTGCTGCGCCAGGCGACGTGGCGGATTGAGTGATGATTCAGCAGGTCTGGATCAGGCAGCTTCCGCCGGAATTTGCACCCGTCGGGGCTGCCACAGCCACCGGACATGCGGTTTTTGAGCGCTTGATGTGTTTGACGGCGTTCTGCGGACTAGAGCATTTTAAATAAAAATGTGGCCTCATCTGGGTTGAAAAATCCAAAGCTATCGCGAGGGCGACAGCAAAGTGGTCCGCACAGTCCCCTGTGCGGCGCTCCGCCACACCCATCAAATCCGCGTCACCGCCGCCGCCCCATTAGGCTATAATATAATTTAAAATGCTCTAATCCGCCGCTGCCGCCTGACGCTTCGTGGTGAAGCAGCGCACAATCCACGTCAGCGTCAGCGTGGTGAGCGCACCCGTTGCATCGGCGATGAGGTCGCGCATGGTTTCGCGGACGCTATGCTGGATATGCGTACCATACACGACATCGGAGAAAAGTTCCGCGAACTCCCAGAACAATCCCACCGTGCAGGCAAGCGCAAAGGTGAAGAGGTAGCGGGCGAAGGGGGTGAGCTGGCCAAACCGATGCGCAAAGCAGTCGAGCGCGTGCCAGAGAAAGAATGAAATGGCCACTCCGCCGCTGTAATGCATGACGAAATCAAGCTGCTGCCGCCATGGCGCGCGCATGATCTTCTGGTGGAAAATCAGAACCGCCAGTGGTGCCCAGCCGGCGCGCAGCAGCAGGCGTAGCAGCGGCGTCATATCTTCCAGTTCACTTTCGCGATCTGCTCGCGGCCATTGCGGTCATGGTACTTCACGTGCCCGTGCTCTGCGCCGTACTCATGCACGCACTTGGTCACCTTCACGTCATAGCAGCAGTATTCAGCGATCTTGGCCACCTCACCCTGCTGCCACCATTTCAGCGCGTCGAGGCCGTCGGCCGTCTTGCCCATGCCGAGCGTGGCAGCGGCCACGGCGTCGAGCTTGATGCGATGTCCGAGAATCTTTTCGAGATCGATGAGGAGATCGAGGCTGTGCGGCAGATCGCTGGGGTCAAAGAGCAGATCGTGACCTTTGAGCACTTCGTAGTCGAATCCGATGTGGTTGAACCCGACGACAAGGTCCGCCTCCTTGAGCTGGCGGATGAGCAGCGGGGTCTCTTCCTGCGTGTAAATGCTGTACTCGTTCTGCCCGGTGCTGAACGTACAGGCCACGGAGATGCCCATCTTGTGCTTGTTGCCCCAGCCGCCGACATCGTTCGCGGTGCGGCGTGTTTCGAGGTCGAAATAAACAATGTCTCCAGCCATGAGATCGCGAGGGCCTGCGTCAGCTTACCCGATGCGATAAACGATGCGCGCCTTGTCCATGTCGTAGGGGGACATTTCGATCTTCACCGCATCACCGATCACGAGACGGATGAATTTCTTGCGCATCTTGCCGGAGATATGAGCGAGCACTTCGTGGCCGTTGCGCAGCTTCACACGGAACATGGTGCCGGCGAGCACGGCGGCGATGGTGCCTTCGAGCTCGATGGCTTCTTCCTTCTGTTTGCCAGCGTCCACAGGCTCTGGCGGACGGGGTGGTGGAACGAAACGAGGAGGGCCATTTCGACGAGGGGGGCCGCCGCTGCGGCGAGGGGGGCCGCCGCGTGAGGGGCCGCGATTAGGGGGGCGTGACATGCGTAAAAAAGTAGGGTTTGAGGATGCTCCCACACGCGGGGAATACAAGGGTAATTTTGTGTCGTGACTGGCGGGAAAGCCCGTTCTGTCAATTCGGATAGACAAAAATCTCGCCGCCATGGGAGGTATTTGCCACGCACACAGACCCGGACCAGGCAGAACCGGCCCAGCGCCTCACCCGCGCTCTCGCTCTGCTGCCGCTGGAGCACCGCAGCGCACGGAGACGCTTCCGCCACACCCGTGAGCAACGCCCCTGTCGTGGTCTGTAGCATTCGCCGACGTGCCAGGGGGTGGGATTCACGCGCATTCACCAGATGCGCTGCGAGTAGGCTCATCTCTCCCTTACAGCGCCGCCTTGTTTCCCTCCATGAACTTCAAAATCGCCGCACGTGAGGGATCTCCCTCGTTGCCCACGCTGCCATGATTGCGGTCGGCGGTGACTTCCAGCGTCACGCGCTTGTCCTCAAAGCGCATCAGCGCGGCAGATCCGCCGCCAGGGCAGGGCTGGCGCAAAGAAGAACGAAAGCAGCGAGGCGGAGCAGAGGCCTGGTCATGGAGCTTTGCAGATTACTTGGGCCGAAGCTCCGCCGCCAAGGCTCGGGCGGCCTTTTCCCACGTTTCCGGCGTGGCGCTGCCAAAGGCGGTGACCATGCGCCAGGTGCCGGTGAATCCGGCGGGCACAGTGGCGCTGCTGAAGCACTTCAGGTAAAACTTCCGGTAGGTGCCGGGCACGTTCCAGATCGTGGCGGTCTGCTCTCCCTGCTCCGGCACCTGCAGCAGGCGGCTCACGGCAAACTGACCGCTCTGCGGCTCATACACGGCCATCCAGTCCACGCGCTGGTTGATGTAGAATTTCCTCGCCACTTCCGCGTCATCACTCAGCGGACCGGAGATGCTTTTATCAGGCGCGGCATCGCTGCCCGCGAGGAAGGCGCTGACCGTGGGCCGCCAGGCGTGCATGAAGTGGTACACCAGCTTCAGCGGCACGGCCTCGGCAGTGTGCACGGTGGTGGTCTCGTACAAGCGGTGCTCTTTGATCTCGGTGACGTTGGTCAGGTCAAAGGCGCGGATGCGGGATTTCCGCTCCAGCCGAAACGTGCCGCCCTTGAGCTCTGCGGCAGGCGCTTCGACTCGTTTGTCATCGAGGAAGAAGTCGAGTGACTGCAGGTTCTCGGGTTCGTTTTCCAAATGAGCCGTGCCAATGAAGCCCACATCGGGAAACGAGAACACGGTTCCATAGGCGCTGCTCTCGGTGGTCATCGCCTTGCCTTGGAAATCAATGCGCCCCGGCGTCCACTGCGTGGCCTGGCGCAGCAGCAGCGTCACATCGCCACAGGTCACGGTGATGCGTGGCAGCCCAGGGCCGAGATTGGGCTTGAAAGGCTCCTTGGCAGAGGACAAAACCGTGAGCGCGAGGCCCAGTGCCAGCAATGAAAAGAGAGGGCGTGAAGATACAAACATGCGCGATGACTACGCGGCAGCCACGCCGCCTTTTGTTTCAAACCTTCTCCTGCGCCGTTATTTCCGGAAAGATTTCAGGAAATTGAAGATCAGCCAGATCTGCGCAAAGCCCACGGCGATGAGCAGGACGCCGAGTTCGACGGCGTTATCCTCCTTGGGCACCGCCAGCCGCAGAATGAACGCCAGCATGATCGCTCCAATAACGGAGAGAACGGCTCCAAACGACCAGCTTCCAGAGGAATGCTCGGGAGTAGGAATGTGTGTTGGGTATTCGTCCTTGCTGAGATCGTCTGGGTCATCACTCATGGCTGTGCGCGGTCACGGGGGTGGTTGGGTCCATGAGGCGCCAGTGTGGCGTGGTGCCATGCCGTGATTTGCCCATGAGTTCCCCGCATAAACGTTCGCGTCCGCCTGAAACTTCCGCAGGCACCAGACAATCAGCGGAAGTCATGCCGGCTTTATTTCACCGGCTTCCACTCGCGCTCCAGCCGGGCGGCCTCGATGACTTGTTCGCGCGTCATGGTCGCCTCCAGCGTCGCCTGATGGACGAAGGCGATGTCGTGGCCTTGCAGAGAAGCCAGACGGCACCACTTCAAGGCTTCCACCGGTTGCTTGTCCACGCCCTCGCCTTTTTCATACATCAGGCTCAGGGCAAACTGCCCGTCCGCATCGCCACGCTCCGCTGCGGCGCGAAACAGCTTCATGGCCTGCGCCTCATCTTTGGGCACGCCGTTGCCACTGAGGAGGCAACCACCAAGCCCGACCTGGGCGATGGTAAAATTTTGCTCCGCCGCTTTGCGAAACCATGCTGCGGCATCCACGGCGTTCTGCGCCACGCCCGTGCCTTCAAGGTAAGCCACCGCCAGCTTCGTCTGCGCCAGGGCATGTCCCTGCCCCGCCGCCTTGCGGTACCAGTCCACGGCCTCGGCAGGGTCCTCCGGTACGCCAGCGCCATGCATGTAGCACTCGCCCAGCTCGAGCTGCGCCGGAGCGTATTTCTGCGCTGCCGAGCTTCTGAGCAGTCTGATCCCTTGTTTCAGATCCTGGGCCACACCTGCTCCCAGGGAATAGGACATGCCCAGCTTGAGCTGAGCTTCAGGGTCTTCTTTTTCCGCTGCCTTGCGGAACCATTTCACCGCTTCGCCAAAATCCAGCGGCACCCGCAAGCCTTGGGCATAGGTCGTACCGAGAAGTTTCTGCGCCTTCAGGTTTCCCTGCTCGGCGGCTTTGCGAAACCACTTCACCGCCTCCGCCGCGTCCTGCGCCACCCCCTCGCCGTCAAAGTAGGCCTTCCCCAGCTCCATCTGCGCATCCGCATCGCCACGCTCTGCCGCCTGCCGAAACCACTTCATGCCCTCGATCGTGTCCTTCGGCACGCTGGAGCCCAGGCTGTAGCAGACGCCTAGCTGTTTCATGGCCGCCACATGATTCTGCGCCGCCGCCAGCCGCAGCCATTTCACCGCCTCCGCCGCATCCTTCGGCACCCCCGTTCCCAGCAGGTAGCACATGCCCAGCTGCTGCAGGGCATCCACATGACCTTGGGTGCCCGCCTTGCGAAACCACTCCACTGCCGCCGCTTCATCCTTGGGGATGCCGTTTCCTTTGGCGCAGCGCAGGCCCATGGCATGCTGCGCCTCCGCATTCCCGTGCTCTGCCTCCGTGCGCGTCTCCTTCAGGCTCTTGGCCACGAGAGTTGCCTCCGCGCAAAACAATCCTGCGAGTAACACCACCATAGGAATTTTCATGGACTGAATGAACATAGATACCTTTGTAGGATCAGAATGGGGTGAGTATTTTTAGAGAGATTCCGCGTATAAGCATCCACTTTCTTCGTTGAAGCGTGCCTCGGCAGCGCGGGTGCGCATCATGCCGACGATGACACGCCCGTCTTCTTCACCCCACGGAACGCTTTGGCCGCTGGACGCCTCTGGCCGTCGTCTGTGATCCCGCCACCTCAGCGATGCGGAGATGGCGGCGCTGGCGAAGCGGCCGAGCTAAGTGCGCTCGCCTTGCTTCGTCGGCAGCGCTCACTGCAAAACTTCACCTCATCCCACACCTTCTCCCACTTCTTGCGCCAGGTGAAGGGCCGCCCGCAGACGAGACAGGGCTTGGAGGGAAGGTCCTGCTTTTTCACGCCTCTCATACCGGGTCTGCTTCGTGGTTCTCTGCCGCGGCTTCGCTCTGATTCATGGCGTGCAGCGATTTCAAATAAGCATTGTTGGGCGCGGGCTTGGCGGCTCGTTCCTCGGTTTCCAGCATGCCCTGCACACGCCCTGTACTCCCGGCGATCAGGCCGGCGATCAGCGAGGCCTCGGGCAGATTCTTCCAGTACTTCTTCGGCATCTCCGACTGCATGGCGCTGATTTTGACCCGGGCTGGATTGAAGATGTTCCGGTAGTAGGTGCGCCACAGGTCATCCAGCGCGTCTTCATCCGGGGCGCTGCTGCGTGACACCCCTGCGGTGAAATGCAGCCGTGTGCCATCCCAGTGCGCGCACTCATACGGCGTCAGGATGGACCAGTCCATTCCCGCAAAGCGCTTCTCAAAAAACGGCGATGCCAGCCGCACGATGCGGTGCTCCGGCTCAAACCACGCCACGAACTGCTCGCGCCCCGTGGTGGCATCCGTGCCCACCAGCCGAAAGCGCACAAACGCATGCATCTTGTGGATGTCCCGCCCCACCGCCTTGCTCCAGTCCTGCAGCTGGCGCACATCGCGGTCCGTGGCCATGCCCAGCAGGTGCCTCTCCGCCCCCCGCGTCAGCCGCCACAGCACTCGGTACAGCATGCCCCAGCGCCGCGCATCCGTATGCGCCGCCACGCTCCGTGCCAGGTCCAGAAAAGCGGCGGGGACTTTGATGATGGAAGCACCGCCTTCCGGCGTAGGTTGGGCGTGTTTGGCGTCGGGCGCACTCCCTCGCTCCAGCACCTCCTCCGCCAAACCGCCCGACTGCGAGGGCGCTCGTAAGCCATCCTGTTCGCCGAACGCGGGCAGACGGGCAGGCTCCTCACAGACAAACAACGACGCCTCCTGGCGGTCGTCCGTCCACAGCACTTCGTCAGGCACCACGCCCTGCGCCAGCAGCCGGCGGGCCGCTGCTCTCCAGGCTCCATACTCGGGCTCGATGACAATGGTGCGCATGACCGGCTTTTATAGCTCCCCGGATCTCACCGAGACGAAGTCGCTCGTGGCAGGTGCGGGCGGTGCGTTGAAGTTGATTTCCAGCTGCTCCGGGGGCGGCAAAAACCGCGCCCGCAGCGAATCGCTGTCCAGTCCCAGCCTTGCCGGATGATGATCCGTCGTGGTGATGAAAGGCAGCAGCTTCTTCATCTGCAGCCGCAGCCGTACCAGATCCGCCAGCCGCAGCCGGGTGTAGCGCCGCGCTCCCAGAATGCGCTCCACATTGCGCACGCCCAGCCCCGGAATGCGCAGCAGCAGCTCCCGGGGTGCCTTGTTAATATCGACAGGAAAAGTGGCCCGATTTCGCAGCGCCCACGAGAGCTTGGGGTCGAGCGCCAGATCCAGATTGGGATCGGCGGCGGAGGCGATCTCCTCCACCTTGAACTCATAAAACCGCAGCAGCCAGTCCGCCTGATACAGCCGGTGCTCGCGGATCAGCGGGGGAGCCTTCAGCGGCAGGATCGCCGACGGTTCCGGGATCGGGCTGAAGGCCGAGTAGTACACCCGGCGCAGGCGGTGTGAGGTGTAAAGCTTGTCTGCACACCCCAGAATCACCGCATCTGTCGAGGCATCGGCTCCGACCAGCATCTGCGTGCTCTGGCCCGTGGCAAAGGGCGGCGGCTTGGGGGCGTCCGGCTTGCGTTTCTCCGCATGCCGCTCCTCGATCTTTCCCCGGATATGCCCCATGGCCTCCTCCGTGCGCGCCAGATTCTTCTCCGGGGCCAGCGTGTTCAGGCTCTGCTGGCTGGGCAGCTCCACATTGATGCTGATGCGGTCCGCATAGCGTCCCGCCAGGGCAATAAGCTCCTGCGAGGCTTCCGGGATCGTCTTCAAATGGATGTAGCCACGAAACTGATGCACCTCCCGCAGCTTCCGCGCGACCTCGATCACCAGCTCCATCGTGTGGTCCGCACTGCGGATGATCCCGCTGCTCAGAAACAATCCCTCGATGTAGTTCCGCTTGTAGAAATCCAGCGTCAGCTGCACCACCTCGTCCGGCGTGAACCGGGCGCGTGTCACATTGCTGGACCGCCGGTTGATGCAGTAATGGCAGTCGTACAGGCAGGCATTCGTCATGAGCACCTTCATCAGCGAAACACAGCGCCCGTCCGGCGTGTAGGAATGGCAGATGCCCATCCCGCCCGTGGAGCCCACGCCCTTCCCACCCCGCGAATCCTTCCGCGCCGCGCCGCTGCTCGCGCAGGAAGCATCATACTTCGCTGCATCGGCCAGGATTTCGAGTTTGCGGGTGATGTCCATCTTGAGGTGGCTCTACGTGCCTGCCGCCTGCGCCGCCGATTTTTAGTGCTCAATGCCTAAACTTGAACGAGAGCAGTCATGCCCCATTCAATACTGTTCTTTAGAACATATTCAATGGCAAACAGGGGCTGCACTTTGCCCCTTTGCCCGAGCCCTCCGGCCAACTCCTGCATCCAAGCTTGACGGACGAACCGCTCTGGATAAAACCGGCGGCCTATGACCTTTAAAATCATCCCACTCCTTTCACTCGCCGCCCTTACGCTCAGCCTCTCCCAATGTGCGGCCCCCGCCAGCAATGACGGCAGCGCTTCTGCGCCGGCTGGGTCTTCTTCCAGTGACGGGACGATCAAGCCCGGAATGACCAAAGCCCAGGTCGTAGCCGCGTGGGGTGAACCCGATGAAAAGAAATCCACCGCCAGCGGCGAAACTTGGCGCTGGGCCCAGCAGGGTTGGAAACGCCATGTGCCGGTCTATGGCACCTGGGCCAAGGTGGAAGAGCATGTCGTGCGCTTCGGAGCCGACGGTAAAGTCATTGGCACCGGCACCGAAGACTACGGCAATGCCTTCCAGGAAGGCTGGCGCCGCTCCCAAGGGGCCCGCTAAGCTGCCCCGCTACTGACCGGCGGAAGCAAAGTATCGAGGGGTGCATGCCCTGAGTTGATCCAGTTGGGGCGACCAGCCTCCCGGCGTGTCACCTCGTGCACCCTCACCGATGCTGCCTGAGGCACCGACCCTTTCACCGTCACAGGCGGAGGTCTCCCATGCCTCCGTTCCAGCACATTTCTCACGCCCATCCCCCATTTTTATTGTCCGGTTTCTCCAGGCCGTGCGGTATAAGCATTCCCCGCCAGTTTTTTCCAACTCATGAAGCATCTCCTGTTCACCCTCCTCCTCCTCGGCTCGGTCGCATCCGCGCACGCGCAGGAATATCTCGAAGTCGCCGCCAATCCGGTTGGTGCCGGCAAAGGCAAAAAGATCGTCCTGGTGGCCGGTGACGAGGAGTACCACACCGAGGAGAGCATGCCCATGCTGGCCAAAATCCTGGCCAAGACCCACGGCTTTAACTGCATCGTGCTCTTCTCCACGGACGAAAAGGCGGGCTACATCGACCCCAACAACCAGAAGAACATCCGTGGCACCGAAATGCTGGATGACGCGGATCTCCTCATCATCGGCACCCGCTTCCGCCAGCTCCCCGACGAAAGCCTCGCGCACTTCGCCAAGTTCCTGAATTCCGGCAAGCCGGTCATCGGTTTCCGCACCGCCACCCACGCCTTCACCGGCAGCGCCAAAACCGGCGACTTCAAGTGGAGCGAATTCGGCCTGAAAATCCTCGGCGAAAAATGGGTGAGCCACCACGGACAGCATAAAAAAGAAGGCACCCGCAGCGTCGTCGTGGAGGCCAACAGCAAGAATGAAATCCTGCGCGGCGTGGGCGAGATCTTCTGCACCACGGACGTCTATGGCGCCCCCGATGTGAAGCCGGAGAGCGACACCATCCTCCTCCGCGGTGCCGTCACCGAGACCCTCGACCCAAAATCCAAGAACGTCGCAGGCTCGAAGAACGAGCCCATGCAGCCCATCGCCTGGCTGCATGACTACACCTCCCCGGACGGCAAGGCCAAAGGCCGCTCCTTCTGCACCACCATGGGTGCGTCGTTGGACTACACCGATGAAAATCTGCGCCGCCTCATCGTCAATGCCGTGCACTCCCTGTTGAAGCTGCCCGTCGCCGCCAAGGCGGATGTCGCCTTCATCGATCCCTTCAAACCCACCGCCTTCGGTTTCACCAAGGACGCCAGCTACTTCAAGCAGCGCAATCTGAAACCCGGCGACTTCGCCACCGGCAGCAGCCCTTCCATGGGCGTGCCCGAAGACAAATCCAAGCCAACAGCCGCCAAGAAGCCTGACGCGAAAAAGCAGGAAGAAGTCAAAGCCCCGCACCAGCCCAGCGTCGAACCAGTCGCAGCCACCTCCGCACGTCCCCAGGCTGTCGCACCACCGAGCAAAGGCGAGCACATCGTGCTCGTCGGCAACGGCCTCGCCGAGCGCGACACCTGGTACAGCCGCATCGAGACCGAACTGCAGCTCCGCTACCCAGACCGCCAACTCTTCTTCCGCAACATGGGCCACGTCGGAGACACCCCCGGCTTCCGCCCCCATCCCTCCCGCGCTTCCCAATGGGCCTTCCCCGGTGCGGAGAAGTTCCATCCGGACAAACCCATCCACAACGGCCAGGGCTTCTACGCCACGCCCGACCAGTGGCTCACCCATCTGCAGGCAGACACCATCGTCGGCTTCTTTGGCTACAACGAATCCTTCGACGGCCCGTCCAAAGTGGGCAATTTCGAAGCCGAACTCGATGCCTGGGTCGTCCACACCCTGAGCAAGGCCTACAACGGCAAGACCGCTCCCCGTGTCGTGCTTGTCAGCCCCATCGCCTACGAAAACCAGAGCGCGAAACGCGACCTGCCCAAGGGCGATGTCGAAAATTCCAACCTGCTTCTCTATGCGAGCGCCATTGAAAAAGTCGCCAAGAAGCACGGCCTCACCTACATCGACCTCTTCACCCCCACGCAGGAAATCGAAGCCAAGGGCGGCGAGTTCTTCACCACCGGCGGCTTCATTCCGACGGACAAAGGTTACGCGGAAGTGGCCAAGATGCTCGCCACCGGCCTCTACGGTCACGCCAGCTACGAGTCGAAGGCAGATCCCAAGCGGGTGCACGAGGCGGTGAAGGAAAAAGACTGGTTCTGGAACACCGACTACAACATCCTCAACGGCGTTCACGCCCACGGTCGCCGCTACAATCCCTACGGCCCGCAAAACTACCCGGATGAAGTGGCGAAGAGCCGCGAGATGACTGCGCTGCGCGACAACCTCATCCACGCCGTCGCCACTGGCAAAACCACCGAACTCAAGGTGGACGACAGCAAGACCCACGCCCTGCCCCCCGTGCCAACGAACTACGTGCCGAGCGTCAAGAACGGCAGCGAGAAGTACCTCTATGGCGAAGACGCCCTGAAGTCCCTCAAAGTCCCAGAAGGCTACAAGGTGGAGCTGTTCGCTTCCGAAAAAGAGTTCCCCAATCTCGCCAACCCGATGCAGATGTCCTTCGACAACAAGGGCCGTCTCTGGGTCGCCACCATGCCGACCTACCCGCACTACAAGCCCGGCGATGCCATGCCGGATGACAAGATCCTCATCTACGAAGACACCAACAACGACGGCAAGGCCGACAAGGAAACCGTCTTCGCCGACAAGCTGCACCTGCCCATCGGCTTCGAATTCACCACCGAAGGCGTCTATGTCACCCAGGAGCCCAATCTCGTCCTGCTGCGCGACACCAATGGCGACGACAAGGCCGACAGCATGGAGATCGTCCTCGGCGGCTTTGACACGCATGACACCCACCACGCCATCAGCGCCTTCACCGCCGATCCCAGCGGCGCCTTCATGCTGTGTGAGGGCGTCTTCCTCCACTCCAACGTCGAGACTCCCTACGGCCCCGTGCGCTGCGTCGATGGTGGCTTCTTCCGCTACAGCCCGCAGCGCGGCATGCTGGAGCGCACCATCCAGATGAGCATCCCCAATCCCTGGGGCTTCGTCTTTGACCAGTGGGGTCAGGACTTCCTGCTCCACACCTCCGGCACCACCATGAACTGGGCCCTGCCCGTCGAAGTGAAGCCCACCTTTGGCAGCAAGACCCCCTCCACCGCCGACCTCGTGCCGGACGGCCACAAAGTGCGCCCCACCAGCGGCCTGGAGATCGTCTCCTCCCGTCACTTCCCCGACGAAGTGCAGGGCGACCTCATCTATTGCAACGCCATCGGCTTCCTTGGCATCAAGCAGGTCAAAATCGAAGACAGCGGCACCGGCTGGAAAACCGCCCACCGCCAGGATCTGCTCGTCAGCACGGACGGCAACTTCCGCCCCGTCGATCTTGAATTCGCCCCCGATGGCTCCCTTTACGTCATCGACTGGCACAACGTGCTCATCGGCCACATGCAGCACAACGCCCGCGATCCCCTGCGCGACCACGTGCATGGCCGCATCTACCGCATCACCTATTCCGGTCGCCCGCTCGTGAAACCAGCACCCGTCGCCGGTGCCCCGCTCAAGACCCTCTTCGAAGACCTCAAGGAACCCGAACTCCGCACCCGCTACCGTGCCCGCCGCGAACTGCGCGCCCGCGATGCCAAGGAAGTGCTCCCCGCCATCAAGACCTGGGCCGCAGACCAAAAGGACACCCACGCCAAACTCGAAGCCCTCTGGGTCACCTGGGGTCTGAACGAGGCTGATGAAGGACTCCTGCGCGAGATGCTCGCCTCCCCCGACTTCCACGCCCGGGCCGCCGCCGTCCGTGTGCTGCGCTACAACACCCACCGCATCGCCGATCACGTCGCCCTGCTTGAAAAAGCCGCCGCTGATGAACACGGCCGCGTCCGCCTCGAAGCCGTCGTCGCCGCCTCCTGGCTGCCGAACATTCCCGCCGCCAAAAACATCGTCGCAATCGCCGCCAAGCTGCCGCAGGATGACTGGAACAAGGCCGCCATCAAAACCGCAGCCGACCGCCTTGCCGGCATCGCCGAAATCGTGAAGCCCGAGCACCCCGTCATTCAGCCGCCTGCTTACCTGAGCGACGCCGCGAAAAAGCAGTTCAAATTCGGCCAGGAAATCTACTTCCGCGAAGGCCACTGCGTCACCTGCCATCAGCCCAACGGCGCCGGCCTTGATCCCGCCTTCCCCAGCATCGTCAGCAGCCCCTGGGTCACCACCGACCGCGACCGCCTCATCAAGATCGCCATGTACGGTCTCATGGGCCCCCTCAAAGTCGGCAACAAGGAATACAACGGCCAGGTCCCCATGACGCCCTTCGGCGGCATGCTCAAAGACGAGGAAATCGCCAGCGTCCTCACCTTCGTCCGCAACCACTTCGGCAACAAAGCCGACCCCATCACCGCCGCCGAAGTCAAAGCCATCCGCGACGCCAACCCCGGCCGCATGATGCTCTACACCACCGATGAACTGCTGAAGCAGCACCCGATGAAGTAAGCAGCAGATACAAAACCAATGATCCCTCAACGCCGGGCCCTCACAGGCCCGGCGTTGTCGTTTTGCTGAATCCGACACAACCTTTGCTGGCAGTTTTTGACAGACGGGCGCGTTTATCCACGCGCTCAACCATGAACCGTCTCCTTTTTCTATCCCTCCTGTTCACCTCCTTCGCCTCCGCGCAGGACGGTTTCAAACCGCTCTTCAACGGCAAAGACCTCACCGGCTGGGATGGCAATCCAGAACTCTGGAGCGTCGAAGACGGTTGCATCACCGGCAAGACCACAGGTCTCGAACAGCTCAGCTACAACCAGTTTCTCATCTGGCGCGGCGGCAAAGTGAAGAACTTTGAACTGCACGCGAAGATCAAAGAAACGGGCAACAACACCGGCATCCAGTACCGATCCAAGGAACTCCCCGAAAACGGCAAATGGTCCATCGGCGGCTACCAGTGCGACATTCATCCGGCCCATCCGAACAACGCAATGGTCTATGAGGAACGCGGGCGCGGCATCATCGTTCAGAACGGCCAGGGCGTGGTGATCGATCCCGAGGGCAAGCGCTGGCTCGCCTCCGAGCATGAACCGGTGAAGGTGGACATCGCCCAATGGCATGAGTACACCGTCATCGCACAGGGCAATCATTTGATTCACAAGATCGACGGCAAGGTGACGATCGACCTGCTCGACTTCGAAGAATCGAAGCGCGCCTTTGAAGGCTTGCTCGCCTTCCAGATTCATCGCGGCCCGGCCATGAACGTACAGATCAAGGATGTCATGCTCAAGGAACTGCCGGACGGTGGTGTGATCTCGTTTGAGAAATCCGCCATCCCCAGCGACGCACAGATCATCGAGGCCAAAGCACCGGCGAAGGGCAAGGGTAAAGGCAAAGCCCAGCCACCCGCACCAGCTCCAGCCAAGGGAGATGCCAAAGGCAAGAACGCGGCCGCTAAGGCCAAGCCAAAGCGCCCGGATGCGGTCGGTCCGGCCATCGGTGCCAATGTGGCCACACCGGTCACGAACATCAAAACCCTGCCGGATTTCAAGGTGGAGCTGCTCTATTCCGTGCCCGGCGGCGAAGAGGGCTCCTGGGTGAACCTTTGCACGGACGACAAAGGCCGCATTTATGCCAGTGATCAGTATGGCGGTCTTTATCGCTTCAAGATGCCCGCTCCAGGCCAGACGCTGAGCCCGGCCGATGTGCAGAAAGTCCCCGCAGAGATCCGTGCGGTGAACGGCATGCTGTTTGCCTTTGGCGCGCTCTATGTGGGCGTGAACGACTACGAAAAGAAGATCCCCAGCGGGCTCTATCGCATCACGGACAGCAACAATGACGACATGCCAGACAAGGTGGAGCTGCTGCGCGCGATTGATTCCGGCGGCGACCACGGCGTGCACGCGGTGCTCCTCACGCCCGACGGCAAAGGCCTGTATCTCATCACGGGCAACAACGCCGTGCTCACCGAAACCGTCCCGACCTCGCCCGTGCAGAAGCTTTGGGGCGACGACCACCTGCTGCCACGCATGCCTGACGGTCGCGGTCACAATCGCCACGTCATGGCCCCGGGCGGGAATGTGTATCGAGTTTCGCCTGATGGAAAAGAATTCATCCAGTTCGCCAACGGCTTCCGCAACATCTTCGACGGCGGCGTGAACCGTGACGGCGAGCTCTTCGTCTATGACGCGGACATGGAGTATGACTTCAACACTTCGTGGTATCGCCCGACGCGCATCAACCACGTCGTCAGCGGTGCGGAATTCGGCTGGCGCAATGGCGCGGGCAAATACCCTGAGTTCTACTATGACAGCCTGCCCGCCACGCTGAACATCGGTCCCGGCTCGCCCACGGGCTGCACCTTTGGCTACGGCGCAAAGTTCCCCGCGAAATACCAGGACGCCTTTTACGCGCTCGACTGGAGCTGGGGCAAAATCTACGCCGTGCATCTCACGCCCAGCGGCTCCACTTACACCGCCACGAAGGAAGAATTCGTCACCGGCGGCCCGCTGCCAGTCAGCGATGCCATCATCGGCCAGGACGGCGCGATGTACTTCACCATCGGCGGCCGCCGCGTGCAGTCGGGACTCTATCGCGTGACTTACACCGGGAAGGAATCGACCGCCCCGGTGACATCCAAGCCACAGATCACACGCGCCAGCGAACTGCGTCGTGAGCTTGCCGCCTATCATGGCAAAGCCGACCCGAAAGCCGTCGCCTTCGCCTGGCCTCATCTCAGTGACAAGGACCGCTTCATCCGCAGCGCCGCACGTACCGTGCTGGAGCACAATCCCATCACAGAATGGGAGACCAAGGCGCTCAATGAGAAGAACGCCACCGCGCAGCTCGAAGCCCTGCTGGCTCTGACACGGATGACCGGCGTGTGTCCAACGCATCGTACTCCCGATCACGTCGTGAATACCGCCATGCGCGACAAGCTCTGGGCCGCGCTGCTGAAGCGCGACTTTAAGAAGCTCAACAACGAACAGCGCATGGCCTACGTGCGCCTCGCCGAGATCGTGCTGCATCGCTTTGGCAATCCCGACGACGCCACCGTGGCCGCGATCATCGCCAAGCTCGACCCGGCTTATCCAGCGGACAACTTTGAGCTCAACTGGCTGCTCACCGAAACACTGGCCTATCTCCAGGCACCGAACGCCGCCGCGAAAGGCATGGCCCTCATCGCTGCCGCTGAAAGTCAGGAACCTCAGATCGAATACGCCCGCAGCCTGCGCTTCCTGAAGACCGGCTGGACCAAGGAACTCCGCACCCAGCAGCTTGAGTTCTTCCTCAAAGCCGCCAACTACAAAGGCGGCAGCAGCTTCGCCATCTTCATCGACTTCATTCGCAAAGACTCGCTGGCAACCTTCACGCCGGAGGAAAACGCGCAGCTTGCCGAGCTCATCGCGAAGAAACCCGAGGTGAAGAGCGCCATCGAAAACGTCGGCGCCATGTTCGTGGGCCGCACGCCGACGATGTGGACGCTCGATGAACTCAGCGCCGCCGCCAAGACCGGCATGAAGAAGCGCAGCTTCGAAAACGGCCGCAAGATGTTTACCGCCGCCGCCTGCTACACCTGCCACCGCTTCGGCAACGCCGGCGGCATGACCGGCCCGGACCTCACCGGTGCCGGCGGCCGCTACAGCCCGCACGATCTGCTCGATCAGATCATCAACCCCAGCAAGGTCATCAACGAGCAGTTCGCCCCCATCATCGTCACCAAAAACGACGGCAGCGTGATGAGCGGCGTGGTGGTGAACCTGAGCGGCGACGGCGTCACCCTCAACACCGACCTGACCGACCCCAACCAGCGCGTGAACGTGGACCGCAAGGAAGTGAAGAGCATCGAACTCAGCACCGTCTCCCCCATGCCACCGATGCTCCTCGCCATGCTCAAGAAGGACGAAATCCTCGACCTTCTGGCCTACGTGCTGAGCGGCGGGGACAAGGCGAATGCGATGTTTGGGAAGTAGCTTTAATTGGCAACCAAGCCGGTTCTAGCCACCCTCATCCAGGATGAATCGTTGGATTAAAGAACTTAAAAATGTGCTGGTGGCCATTGCTGCCCTTGGCTTTCTGGCGCTCGTTTGGCTTTTTCTCACTCAGGTGATCGCAATCGCATTCGCTGTGTTGATCGGTTTCATTGTAACCGTCTCCAGCGAATGGAAAAGCGGCTTGTTAGCAGGAATCATCGCCTATGCCCTCGTTATGAAAGTCGCATGGTATTTGGAAATCTACGACATGATTGGGTTTCCTGCCAAAAAGCGGACAAAGCCAGATCGTCAAAATCCACCCTCCTCATGAAGCACCTTCTACTGTTCTTCGCCCTTTGCTCTCCGCTCTTCGCCTCGGAGAAACCCAACATCCTCGTCATCGTCGCGGATGATCTCGGTTACGCGGACATTGGTGTGCATGGCGGCAAGGTGGTGCCCACGCCGAACATTGATGCGCTGGCGGCCAGCGGCGTGCGCTGTACAAACGGCTATGTCACCGCGCCGTATTGCAGCCCTTCACGGGCGGGATTTCTCACGGGCAAATCGCAAACGCGTTTCGGCCATGAGTTCAATCCCCACGTCGGCGATGAGGCGAAGCTGGGGCTGCCGCTGGATCAGCGCACCATTGCCAACGTGCTGCACGAGGCGGGCTACGCGACCTCCCTCATCGGCAAATGGCACCAGGGGTTTGATGCGGCGCATCATCCGCTCTCGCGTGGCTTTGACGAGTTCCTGGGATTCCTCGTCGGCGGGCACAATTTCCTCCTGCACAAGGATGCCGAGCCCGAATTCGGCTCCGCGCATTCGCACAACATGATCTACCGAGGCCGCGAGCTGCAGCATCTCGACGGCTACACAACGAATCTCTTCACCGATGAAGCCCTCGGCTTCATGAACCGCCATGCGCCGAAGCCTTGGTTTCTCTACCTCGCCTACAATGCCGTGCACACACCGCTGGAGATCGCCGACAAACTCAAGGACCGCATTCCAGCAGATGTCACAGATCCGAATCGCCGTGGTTATCTCTCGCTGCTCCTGGGGCTGGACGATGACATCGGTCGCATCACTGCTGAACTCAAAGCGAAGCACCCCAACACCCTCGTGTTCTTCTTCAGCGACAACGGCGGCTCCGGTCGAAAGCCTTTCTTTGCCTACAACACTGGCGTCAACACGCCGCTGCGTGGCGACAAAGGCCAGACTCTCGAAGGCGGCATCCGCGTGCCTTTCTTTGTGAGCTGGCCGGGCAAGCTGCCCGCTGGCAAAACCTACGACCAGCCGGTGAGCGCCATGGACATCCTGCCCACCACGTGCGCCATCACCGCCGCGAAGCAGCCCGATGGCGTGGAAGGCGTGAATCTCCTGCCGCATCTCAAAGGCGAAGTCTCCACACCGCCGCATGACATGCTCGCCTGGCGCTTCGGTCCGCAGAAAGCGATTCGCCAGGGAAACTGGAAGCTGGTGGATGTGCGCGACATGGAGGCCAAGTCCGAGTCCGGCTGGCAGCTCTATGATCTGAGCACCGACATTGGCGAGGAGCACAATCTTGCCGCCTCCAAGCCCGAGCTTGTTGCCAAACTTTCCAAGGTTTGGGAGGAGTGGAACGCCAAGAACATCGCTCCGCAGTGGCATGGCAGCCCCTACGAAGATCCCACCGCGCCGCAGAAGCCTGCGGCAAAGGCTGGCAAGGTGAAAAAGAAGTGAGCAAACGGCCTTAGCACAGGTCGCAGGCATCATCCTACAAAGAGCAAAGGTTGCACTGAAAGCAGCCCGCGTTCAGCGTTTGATTCATTCTCCTATGCCCGCCTTCTCCGACCCTTTCCGCGAAGTCCGCACCGCGTCCGGTGTACTCAAGTGTCCCTTTCACGGTGAAGACATCACCATGATCCTGCGCCATGAGGACGTGCGCAAGGCGGCGAAGGACTGGCAGACCTTCAGCTCTGACGCGCCTTTCCGTGTGCCGATCCCTTCGGAGGAGGCTGTGCGCACCATGCGCCAGCTTCCCATCGAGACCAATCCGCCGGAGCACACCGAATACCGCGCCATCGTGGAGCCGTTTTTCCAACGTGCCAAAGAACCTGCGGTGATCGCGCAGGTGGAGGCGCTGATGGACGGCATGCTCACGGTGGCGCTGGGCCGTGAGTCGATCGAGATCGTCAATGAGTTCGCGCTGCCCATCCAGTCACGCGCTCTGACCCACCTGCTCAATGTGCCTGCTTCTGAGGGTGAGACGTGGATCGGCTGGGGCATCCATGTCTTCAAAGTCACTGGCGGTGAGTTTAAAAAGGGCAATGTGCTGGAAGACTACCTCCATGCGCAGTTTGACCGCGCCGAGGCGAATCCCGGACAAGACTTTTTCAGCGCTCTCACGCAGGCGGAGTATCGCGGACGCAAACTCACCCGCGAGGAGATGATGGGCTTTGCCAACCTCGCCTTCGCCGGAGGTCGTGACACGATCATCCACACCATTTCCTGCGCGCTGGGTTATCTCGCAGAATATCCTGAAGCGCTTGAATTTCTTCGCCAAGACCCCAAGCGCATCACCCTCGCCAGTGAAGAGTTCTTCCGCGTCTTCATGCCACTCACCCACATCGGCCGTGTCTGTCCCGCAGACACGGATGTGAATGGCACCACCGTCAAAGCCGGCGACCGCATCTCCCTCGCCTGGGCCTCCGCCAACTTCGACTCCACCGCCTTCCCGCAGCCCGAGGAGTTCCGCCTCGACCGCAAACCCAACCCGCATCTCTCCTTCGGTTTCGGTACGCACCTCTGCCTCGGTGCCCCGCACGCCCGCCTCATCCTTCGCACCCTGCTTCGTCTGTGCTGTGAGCGCGTGAAGCGCATCAGCATTCTCAAAGCCGAAGAACGCGTCGAACACGAAGCCAAGTTTGACCGCACGCTCGGCTACAACTCACTGACGGTGAAGATTGAAGCTCTCTAAGAACTCACCACCCGATCAGCCGCGTGATCGCAGCCCGCAGCGCGGTTTCGAGAATCACCGCCTCGGCGTGCGTGACGGGAATGGTGACCTTCTTCACGCTTTTCGACGCCGCATCCTGGCGTGACATGCTCATGAAATACGGAGCCTTCTGCGGATCATCACGGAAGTTCAGCTCAAAGGCGCTGTTGGCTTTCTCTGACTGATGAAAGAGCTTCGCCTGCTCCTGGCGGCCCTGCAGCGTGGCCAGCACGGTGCCCAGATCAGAGAGGCCCCACTTCATGGTGATCTTCTGCTCCCAGTCGAACTGCTTCTCACCGCTCTGCGACGCCGCATCCACAAACACGGCCCCTTTGCTGCGATTGAACTCAAACCGGATCACGCCTCCAGTGCCCCGGCCATTGGGTTTGTAGATGGCGTATTCAGCGGCCTGCTTGGTAGCAGCAGCATTCGAGGAACCGGCAGTCGATTTCGAGGTCATGCGGTGAAATGCTAAAATGACGTTCTTTGAATGACAAGCCTGCATGCTGAATCCGACACACTATTTGCTGAGATGTCCGGACAGACCCGTTCGTTACACGCGCACCATCCACCATGCATCGTGTCCCGGCCATTCTCGTTTTGTCATTTGTCAGCGTGCTCTCGTCATTCGCAGCGGAGCTGCGCCCGAACATCCTTTTCATTCTCACTGAAGATCAGGGCGCACACATGGGCGCTCTGGGTACGACTGATGTCAAAACACCTCACATGGATGCGCTGGCGGCCAGCGGGGCGTTGTTTCGCCGGGCCTACGTGGGCTATCCAGTCTGCTCAGCCTCAAAGGCCTGCATCATGACCGGCCTGCACTCGCACACAAACGGCCTGGTCAACAACACCAACAATTACCTGAAGCCCGCCGCCAAACTCACAGAGGCGGAGAAACAAGCTCCACCTTACCTGCACACCCGGATTCGCTCTCAGGGCAAGACGATGGTCGAGGTGCTCGCTGCGCAGGGCTATCACACCGCCGTGAGCGGCAAGCTCCACGTTTCTCCGAACGAACGCTTTCCCTACAACGACTTCATCCCAAAGGCAGGCTCCAAGCAGGCCCTCACCGATGTCATCACCCGGGCGGCGGGCAAGCCGTGGTTCTTTCTCCACAACAGCACGACCTATACTCACCGGCCGTTTGTGAACAGCGAGAAGCTGTCCATCACGATCGATCCCAAGAAAGTGAAACTGCCCGCGCATCTGCCAGACACACCCGTCGCACGTCGCGACTGGGCGGAGTATCTCGACGGCGTGCAGCACAACGACCAGATCGTCGGCGAAGTCATGGCCACGCTGCGGGAGTCCGGTCAGGAAGCGAACACCCTCGTCATCTTCATGGGGGATCACGGCCCGGCCTACCAGCATGGCAAGATGACACCGTTTCATCTGGGCCTGCACATTCCGCTCGTCATTCGCCTTCCCGGAGGCAAGCCGCTTGTGAGCGATGCATTGGTCAGTGAGCTCGACCTCTTGCCCACTCTGCTGGATCTGCTCGGGATTCATTATGATTCACCTCTTCATGGCATCAGCCTCAGACCCCTGCTTGAAGCCAAGCCAGACGCCAAAGGGCACGACTTCATCTTCAGTGAGGTCTCCGGCCGCTCCTTGAACCAGCAGCGCGGCATGGAGGAGCGCAGTGTGATCGACGCCACGCATCAGCTCATTGTGCGCAGCCACCTTGACGAGCCCAAGGTCATCAATGCCGACCTCCGCGACATGAAGCCCTGGATCAATCGCATCTACGGTGAGACCGTGCGCGTCAAAGCCCAGTTTCCCGAGGCCTTTCGCATCCTGCAGGAGATGGACCCGCATGCTCTCGGTGGAAAGCCACCTCTGATCGAGCTCTACGATCTTCAAAGCGATCCCGACGAGCTTCACAACCTGGCTGCCGACCCCGCGCAGCGTCAACACCTCGAACGTCTCTATGCTGCCCTGAGACAATGGCACGCAGACACTCAGGACAACGCCATGATTTTACCGCAGCTGCCTTGAAGGGCATCTATTCAACTACCCGCCAGCATTTGCTGAGATGTTGCCTCAAAATCATGCGTTACCGGCTCATGTTCATCAAACCTTTCGTGCTCCTGGCAGCACTCCTGAGCCTGCCGCTTTGTGCTGCCGACAAACCCGCGCCGCCCAACATCGTCGTCTTTATTTCAGACGATCACAGCATGCTGGACTCCGAGCCCTATGGATCCACGGACATTCGCACACCGAACATGACAAAGCTGGCGGCGGAGGGCATGAAGTTCACGCATGCGTTTGTCGCCACACCGGCCTGCGGACCGAGCCGCACGGCGTTGTGCACGGGCCTGTGGCCGGCGCGCAATGGCGCGGAGCCGAATCACAAGGCGAAGAATCCTGATGTGCTCTCCCTGCCGCCGGCGCTGCATGCGCTGGGGTACGAAGTCGCGGCGTTTGGCAAAGTCGCGCATGGGAATTACGGCAAGGACCACGGTTTCGATGTCCTGGGCGGCAATCAGATCGGAGACAGCGACACGGTGGAGGTCGCGAAATTTCTCAACACCCGCGATGCCACCAAGCCGCTCTGCCTGTTCTTCGGCACGCGGCACCCACATGTGCCCTGGGGTGAGAATGCAGGCTATGATCCGGCTGCATTGCAGCTGCCGCCCAAGCATGTGGACACAGCGGAAACCCGCGAACAACGCGCCCGCTACTGCTCGGACATTACTCGTGCCGACTCCCTGCTCGGTGAACTGCGGGCGCTGGCGAAGGACAAGGTGAAGGGAGACACGCTCTTCATCTACACCGCCGATCACGGTGCGCAGTGGCCGTTTGGCAAATGGAACCTCTACGACTCGGGCATCCGCATCCCGTTCATCGCGGAGTGGCCGGGGCATCTGTCGCCGGGTTCGAGCAGCGATGCCATGATCGCCTGGCCGGACATGCTGCCCACCTTCATCGAACTCGGTGGTGGCACGGTGCCGGAGGGCATTGATGGCAGATCGTTTGCCGCCGTGCTGAGGGGCAAAGCTACGACGCATCGCGACCGCATCTTCACCACACACAGCGGCGATGGTGACTTCAATGTGTATCCCATCCGCAGCGTGCGCACGCAGGACTGGAAGTATATCCGCAACCTGCATCCCGAGTTTCAACACCATTCTCACATCTCGCGCTCAAGCAACGTGACCAGCGGGCTCAACTACTGGCAAAGCTGGCTCGCTGCGGCGGAGACCAGCCCGGATGCCGCGGCCAAGATTAAGCGGTACTCAGTGCGGCCTGCGGAGGAACTGTACGATCTGAAGAGTGATCCGAACGAGCTGCACAATCTCGCCGCCGACCCCGCGCAGGCGGAACGACTCCAGCAACTGCGTGCGGATCTGGACGCCTGGATGCAGCAGCAGGGAGACAAGCAGACCGTCTTTGGCAAACCTCTGCTGATCGGCGAACCGGTGACGATGGTCGATCCTGGTGCTGGCAAAAAGAAGAAGGCCAAATGACTGCTCATTTTTATTCTCTCCCATGAAAATCATCACACTCCTCTTTTCATCGTTACTCCTTTGGGCCTCGTCCTTCGCTGCCGAGAAACAGCCGAACATCGTCTTCCTGCTCATCGATGATCTCGGCTACGCCGACTGCGGCTTCAATGGCGGCAAAGACATCCACACGCCGAACATCGACAAACTTGCGGCTGCGGGCACGGTGCTGGAATCTCTCTACGTGCAGCCGGTGTGCTCGCCCACGCGCGCGGCACTAATGACGGGCCGCTACGCCACGCACACAGGCGTTTACACCATCGTGCGTCCGCATGCCACCTGGGGTCTGCCGCTGACGGAGCGCACGCTGGCGAATGCGCTGCATGATGCGGGCTACGCCACCGCCATCACCGGCAAATGGCACCTCGGCGAATTCGAGCCCGCCTACCTGCCCACTGCACGCGGCTTTGACCACCACTACGGCCACTACTTTGGCATGCTCGACTACTTCACCCACCTGCGCGGCCAGGATCTCGACTGGTATCGCGACGGCAAACAAATCAAAGAGGAAGGCTACACCACGCATCTCCTGGCACGCGAGGCCTGCCGTACCATCACGGAGAAGGACAAAAACAAACCGCTCTTTCTTTATGTGCCATTCAATGGAGTACACGGCCCCTTCCAGGTGCCGGACGACTACCTCAAATCCTACGGCACGCTCACGGGCAACCGGCAAAAGCTCGCAGGCATGCTGGCGGCGGTGGACGAGGCCATCGCGCAGATCGTAACCGCGCTGGAAAAAAGCGGCGAGCGCGAGAACACGCTGATCATTTTTTCCACCGACAACGGCGGCCCGCCACCCGGAGACAACACCCCGCTGCGCGGCTTCAAAGGCAGCATCTACGAAGGCGGTGTGCGCGGCTGCGCTTTTGCCAACTGGCCCGGCCACATCCCCGCAGGCAGGCGTATCAAAGAGCCCATGCATACGGTGGACTGGTATCCCACGCTGGTGAAGCTGGCCGGCGGATCGCTGGAGCAGAAGACCGCACTGGATGGCAAAGACGTGTGGCCCATGCTCACGCAGGACGCGCCCTCGCCGCATGATGCCATCCTGTGTGTGCAGTCCCCCACGGTGGCCGCTCTGCGCATGGGCGACTGGAAGCTCGTGATGAACGGCGGACACAACGACAACGAAGACGCCCCCAAGGCGAAAGGTAAAGGCAAGAAAGGAAAAGCGAAGGCCGCTGAGTCCGGTGAAACTCTTGCGCTCTACAACCTCGCAACGGACATCGGCGAGAAGGAAAACCTTGCTGCGAAAGAGCCTGAACGCACGGCCACCATGCGTGCGCGCCTGGCCGAGTTTCTCAAAGACGCGGTGGCCCCAGGCCAGATGGGACACGAGGCCACAGCCTTGATCGAGCAGCCAAAGAAAAAACGCCCATGAAGCATCTCCTCATCTATTGCCTATGCCTCAGCAGCTTCGTTGCTTTAACCACTGCCGCCGAGAAACCCAACATCATCGTCATCTACACGGATGATCACGGCTTTGCCGATCTCGGCATTCGTGGCGTGGAGAAGGATGTGAAGACGCCGCATCTGGATGCGCTGGCCCGCAGCGGCGTCATCGCCAAGAACGGCTACAGCACCGCGCCGCAGTGCGTGCCTTCACGAGGTGGACTGATGACGGGAAAGTTTCAGGGACGTTTCAATCTTGATAACAACGGTTCCGCGCTGGATGGCTTCAACAAGGAGACCACCATCGCCACGAGGTTGCAAAACGCGGGCTACACCACGGCGCAGTTTGGCAAATGGCACCTCGGCCCGCAGAGCGAGATCACAAAGCATGGTTTCAAACATGTGTATTCACAGCACGGGCAGCAGAAGTTTCCCGCCAACATCACGGTGGAGGGCAAGGACCGGCCCATGGGTGACATGCCGCCGGAGCTGTATCACGTCGATGGCAGTGCAAAGGCCGCCGCGTCAATCATCGAGCGCTGCAAGGACAAGCCGTTCTTTCTCTACCTTGCCTTTCGTGCACCGCACACGCCGCTGGATGCGCCGCAGGCGTACAAGGATCGCTTTCCCGGCGAGATGCCTGAGCGCCGCCGTGCCGCGCTGGGCATGCTGGCTGCGGTGGATGATGGCGTGGGGCTCGTCACGAGCACTCTGAAGAAAAACGGCCTCACGGAAAAGACGCTCATCTTCTTCATCGGCGACAACGGCGCCCCGCTCAAGATTCACAAGACCGACTCGCCGCTGCAGGGCGATGCCGGCGGCTGGGATGGCAGCCTGAACACGCCGCTGAATGGCGAGAAGGGCATGCTTAGCGAAGGAGGCATGCATGTGCCGTTTCTCATCGCATGGCCGGGCACGATCTCCGGGGGGCAGACCTATGAGCACCCGGTGAGCGCGCTGGATGTCGCAGCCACGGCGGTGGCTGTGGCGGACGCTTCCGTGAAGCACGGCGACCTCGATGGCGTGAACCTCATCCCTTATCTCAAAGGGGAGATCACCACAGCACCCCATGAAGCGCTGATGTGGCGCTGGATGGCTCAGAGCGCTATCCGTGAAGGAAATTGGAAGCTTTTGCGTGGCGGGGAGCGCGAGTACCTCTACGATCTCTCCACGGATCTGGAGGAAAAGCACAACCTCGCTTCGCAGCACCCGGATATCGCCACGCGTCTGCGGGCGAAGCTCACGGCATGGTGCGCGGACCTTAATCCACCCGGACTCGCGCTCGGCCCGATGGCTCCTGTTTGGAACGATTATTTTGATTTCTATCTAGAGGGCAAACCGGTGCCGAAACCTGAAGCGAAACCAGATGCGGCGAAGAGCGAAACACAGGGCTGGATGGCACGCGGCGGCAAGCTCGTCAAAAAAGATGGCGTCCTCGTTCTCACGCCTGATTCTGGCGGCAAAGGCACATTCATTACCCACAGCCAGCTTAAGATCCCTGGTCCTGCGATCGCCAAGCTCACGCTGAAAACGGCAGCTTCAGGCCCGGCGGCCGTCGCGTGGCGAGTGGATGGAGACAAAGATTTTCTTCCCGCAAATCGCGCGTCGTTTGAAGTGAAAACCAGCGACGACTGGCAGACACATGAAGTGCCCATTCCCGCCAAAGGACGCGTCATCCACGTGCGCGTGCATCTGCCCGCAGGCCCCGCCGAGTTTCGCATGATTGAACTCCAACCCGCTTCCCGATGATCCAGTTTTTGCTCTGCTTCCTTGTTCTGTGTCCTGCGCTCTTCGCTGCGACGAACAAGCCGAATGTGATTGTCATCCTGGCCGATGATCTCGGCTGGAGTGACACGACGTTGTATGGAACGACCAAGTTTTACGAGACACCCCATATGGAGCGTCTGGCGAAGCGTGGCATGACTTTCACGCGGGCCTATTCGGCCAGTCCGCTGTGTTCACCCACGCGTTCGGTGCTTCTGACCGGGCAGAGTCCGGCGCGAACAGGGATCACCACGCCCAATTGCCACATGCCGCAGGTGGTGCTGGAGGCGACCGTGGCCAAGAAGGGGCCGCCCAATCAGAAGGTGGTGCAGCCAAATCCACCGACACGATTGAAGACCGAATACCGCACGCTGGCGGAGACGCTGCACGATGCGGGCTATGCCACCGGGCATTTTGGGAAATGGCATCTCGGGCCGGAGCCTTACTCGCCTTTGCAGCAGGGATTTGATGTGGATGTGCCGCATCATCCAGGGCCGGGGCCGGCCGGCAGCTACGTGGCACCGTGGAAGTTTGCGGATTTTGACGCGGATCCAGATGTGCCGGATCAGCACATCGAAGACCGCATGGCCAAGGAAGCGGTGCAGTTCATGGAAAAGCACAAGGGCGGGCCGTTTTTCCTGAACTACTGGATGTTCAGCGTGCATGCGCCGTTTGATGCGAAGAAGGCGCTGATCGAAAAATATCGCACCCATGTGAACCCTGCCGATCCTCAGCATAGCCCGACGTATGCGGCGATGGTGGAGAGCATGGATGACGCCATCGGCATGCTGCTGGATGCGCTGGACAGGCTCAAGATCGCGGACAACACGATCATCATCTTCACCTCCGACAATGGCGGGAACATGTATGACAAGGTGGATGATACGACACCCACCAGCAACGTGCCGCTGCGCGGTGGCAAGGCTTGCATGTTCGAAGGCGGTACGCATGTGCCGGGAATCATTGTCTGGCCCGGCATCACCGCCGCTGGCAGCTACAGCCATGCGCTGGTGCAGAGCGAGGATTATTACCCCACGCTGCTCGAAGGTCTGGCACTCAAGGCCGCACCTGAGCAGCACTTTGACGGCAGCAGCCTTCTGCCAGCGCTGAAAGGTGGCGGGCTGCCAGGCAAGGCGATCTTCCAGTACTTCCCGCACTATGGCACGGTGCCGGACTGGCTGCCGCCTGCGGTGTCTGTGCATCGCGATGACTGGAAGCTCATCCGCATTTTTCACGGCGGTGAGAACGGGTCGCATCGGCACCTGCTGTTTAATCTGAAGGATGATCTCAGCGAGAAGCACAATCTCGCCACGCAGAAGCCCGAACTTGTGACGGAGCTGGACGCGTTGATCGAAACCTTCCTCAAAGACACGCATGCCGTGGTGCCGGTGGTGAATCCAGCCTTTGATCCCAGGCAGTACCATCCGGAGCTGGAAGGCAGGCAGCAGCCCAAGATCAAGGCGAAAGCACCGGTCAAAGATGACAGCGATCCCGCGCTGCAAGGCTGGAAGGCCCGCGACTGCAAAGCGACGGTGAAGGACGGCATCGTGCGCGTGACGAAAATCGGCTCTGAATGCTTCCTCGGCTTCGGCGCCGGCAAGCACAGCGGCCCCAGCACCGCGATCTTCCGCATCAAGGCCAAACCCGGCACTTCACATTTCGACTGGCTTCCCGGAGGAGGCAAAGCGCAGCACGTGCCTTTCACCCTGAAGGGAAACGATTGGCAGGAAATCAGCGTATCAATTCCAGCGACCGGCCCGCTGGGCATCGTGCGACTTTATCTGCCCATGCAGGAGCATCCCGTCGAGATTGATTGGATCGAGCTTCGTTCTGCGGCTGGCGGCACGATGACGCGGACGGAGTTTTGAAGTTTCTCTGGAGGCCATGGCTGGCTTGCAAATGTGCAGGGAACAAGCAAGTCATCGGTTAAATGAACACCACATCCAGTCTGGACAACCGTGGATTCGCCATCGTACCCAAAGTGCTCGACGCTTCCGCATGTCATGCAATGGCATCCTTGCTTGGCAATGCAACTGGGGCAGGCACACGTGGCATGCTCAGCAATCCCAAGGTGGCCGAGTTTGCAAAGTCATCGCTGGCTGAATTGGTGCGTCCGCATTTGTCTTGCGGCCCCATGCCGGTGCGCGGCATCTATTTTGACAAACGGCCGGAAACCAACTGGCTCGTTGCGTGGCATCAAGACCTGACGCTGGCTCTCAAAGAACAAGTCGAGGTGACTGGGTTTGGACCCTGGAGCGTGAAAGAAGGTGTGCCGCATGTGCAGCCACCGATGCAGCTGCTGGAACAGATGCTCACGGCACGCCTGCACCTGGATGACACGGATTCGAGCAACGGTGCTTTGCGAGTTCTCTCTGGTACGCATCGGCTGGGGCGGCTGAGTGCAGAAGCGATCCAAAGCTGCCGTGAAACCCATGAAGAGGTTCTTTGTGAGGCCAAAGCCGGAGACGTTCTATTGATGCGTCCGTTGCTGCTGCATGCGTCCTCCCGTTCCTCCAGTGCAGGACGGCGCCGTGTGCTGCACATTGAATTCGCAGGTTTCCCGCTGCCAGCGCCTCTGGAATGGCATGAGGCTCCTTGCTAAACTCCCAAGAGTCCATGACTGATGCCGCAGACGAATACATTCCCATGAAACATCTTTTGCTCCTGCTTTTCCTTGCCCTTGCCAGTTGCACCACTCCGCAGCCCGGCGGCACACCGGGGAGCCTGCCGCCGTCTTCGTGGGGCCTGCCGCAGATCATCAATGTCTCGGCTTATGATCCGAAGGAGAAGCAGCGTGCCGGACAGGGCTATTCGGAGCATGATGTGTCGGCACTGCGGGCGAACGGGGCCAGTGGCCTGATCGCGCGGGCAGGCAAGGGCGGGAATCTGGATGAGAAGTGCGGAAACTTCCTCGCCGCGGCGGACCGCTCCGGATTGCTGCCGGGGGTTTATTACCGTCTGCAAAATCATGTGGATGCGGTGGCTCAGGCGGATCAATTCTGTGCACGCGCGCATTCGCTGGCACGGGGCCGCGCGTGGAACGCACCTGCGCTGCTGCTGTGCGCGGATTTTGATGCGAACTCGCGCCTCTCGGACATTCTGCGGTTCATGGACCGGGTGGAGTCGCGCACGGGTGTGGTGCCTGTCGCGTATCTGGAAAACAGCACGCATTTAAAGCAGCTCCTCAGCAGCGCGGATACAGCCACCAAAGCCAAGCTGCGGCGCATGCCCTACTGGCTGGCGCTGTATGCGCATGACAGCGGTGCAGGTCCGGTTTATCCCGCACCGGGAAGTCCGCATGGTCTGCTGCATCAATATCAGGTATGGTCAAACTGGACGCTGTGGCAGTATGGCGGTGTGGACTGGGGCCATGGGCGCTCGCAGCCGAAAGTGTACAACCACGGCATGCACCGCAACAGCCTCTATTTCGGCAATCTCGACCGGCCGGTGGAGCGCAATGTGTTCAATGGCTCGCATGCGGCGCTGCAGTCGTTCTGGCGGCAGCATGGGCTGCCCCTGCATTGATCAGCGCAGCGTGGACGCGACCTGCTTCAGTGCATCGACCAAAGTGCGTGTGGCGGCTGAGGCGCGTCCTTTCTGCCAGAGGACGATGAAGTCCCAGCGGGCCTTCTCATCGCTGACTGGCACGAAGGTCACACCGGGGTGCTGCAGCTTTTCAAAGTAGCCGGGCAGCAGCGTCACGCCTGACTCAGAGACGACTTGAGAAAGCACATTCGTGATGCCATCCACGACGATGGCGAAGCGCGGCTTGAACCCGGCCGTTTTGCACAGTTCGGCCGCCCAGCGGTTGCGCCCGGGCACCTGGTCTTCATCCACGCCGATGAAATCGCGGCCCTTCAGCTCTTTAAGCGCGATGCTTTTTCGCGCAGCGATTGGATCGCTGTCGGCCACTGCGACGCAGACGTGGAGCGAGCAGAGTTTGGCGCTGTGAAATTCACGCGCCGCCATCACGCCCTCCTGGCCGATGAGAGCGAGATCGAGTTCTCCAGCACGCAGGCCGTCGAGCTGCTCGCGTGGTGACATGTCGTGCAGCTTGAGTTTCACCTCTGGCTGTGATTTGCGCAGTTTTGCCAAGGCAGGGGTCAGCATGCTCTGGGCGGCAGAAAGCAGGTAGCCTACGCGCAGCTCGGAGCGCTCGCCGCGTGCCTGACGGCGAAGTTCAGACAGCGCGGTGTCATAGCTGGCGACCAGAGGGCTCATGGATTTCACCAGGGCATGGCCGAGACCGGTTGGCTTCACGCCGCTGGTTTCGCGCTCCAGCAGCTTGCCACCGATTTCGTTTTCCAGCGCCTGCATCTGCCGGCTCAGCGCAGGCTGGGTGATGCGCAGCCGTACGGCGGCGCGGTTGACGCTGCCTTCTTCGATCACGGTGAGCAGGGCGCGGATGCGGTCTATCATACCGCCGAGGGTATGCACATCTGGCATAACGGCAACAGAGAACCGGCATTACCCGCAGGCTCACCGGCGCGGCAGTATCCACTCGCTCACTCAAGAGCACATCAACCCAAACATACCCTCCCATGAAAATCGCAATCATCATCACCTCCGATCCTAAAAACGGCGAAGAAGCCCTTGGCCGCGCCTTCAATGCCCTTGCTCTTGCGGCGGAAGCTCAGGAAAAGAACGACGAAGTCAGTGTCGTGTTCGCCGGCACTGGCGTGCGCTGGGCTGCCGAATTCTCGAAGCCCACACATCCGGCGCACGGTCTCTACAATGCCGTGCGCCCCGCCATCGCCGGTGCCTCCTGCGGCTGCTCCAATGTCTTTGGCGCGACGAAGGAAGTCGAAGCCTGCGGACTGCCCGAGATCAAAGATTTCGCGCTGGCCGGCACTCCCGGCTTTGCGAGCATCCGCCGTTATCTGGCTGAAGGCTGGCAGACGCTCGTATTCTGAAATTTCATCATGTCTTCACTTCACTGGAACATCCCATGAACGCACCGAACCTCACTCAACGCGCCCCGCGCAGCCCGCGCGTCCGCCTCGGCGGGTACACCATCCTGCCACGCATGCTGGACAAAGCGCGAGCCACACTCGCCAGCACCAACGGTGAGTATGTCTATGACACTCCCAATGACGGCCACTTCTTCCGTTTCACCGGCATTCAGCCCGAAGCGCTGCTGGAGCAGGTGAAAAAGGGAGCGGGTGACTGGGAGGTGCTGGCGTGGGTGCGCGAAAAGGCGCCGCTGAAGCGCACGCCACTTGAGATCAATCAGTGGTCCGACTGGACTGAAACCGTGTCTTTCAACGATGTGGAGATGCGCGAATGGTTCACGGAGCAGATCAAACGCCTCAATCAGGCGCGCGAAGATCTGCGCGGAACCTTTGACTACCTTGATCTCGACGATTTTGTCAGCTTCGGCGGCGTCGCTTAAACAACCACCCCTCGCTCCACCTCGAATATGGCCGACCGATTCATGCATACCGTGCTCACGCCTGCCGTGTTCGAGGCGGAGCGTCATTACTATGGGCGGACCTATCCCGCCTTTGACTCCACGCCTGAGCCTGATGCGTTCACCGCATCAGAGGCGGAGTTCATCTCGAAGCGTGACTCGTTTTACATGGCCACCATCACGGAAAATGGCTGGCCGTATCTCCAGCATCGCGGCGGGGCGAAGGGTTTTTTGCGTGTGACCGGTCCCAATGAACTGATGTTCGCCGACCATGGCGGCAACCGCCAGATGATCAGCGTCGGGAGCCTGGCGAAGAATGACCGCGTGAGCCTCTTCCTCATGGACTACCCGGCGCGGGAGCGGTTGAAGATCCTTGGCCATGCGAAGGTGCTGGATGCGCGCGAGCATCCCGATCTCGTGGTCAAGATTGCTCCTCCCGGAGGGCATGCGGCCAGGGTGGAGAGAATCTTTGTCATCGACGTTTTATCCTATGACTGGAACTGCCCCAAATTCATCACCCCGCGCTTCACTGCGGCTGAAGTGCAAGATGCTGTCGCGCCGCTGAAGGCGCGCATTGCCGAACTCGAATCCCAACTCAAACTGCAAACACCATGAACCCTCGCCCACCCCTGCCACCATTCACTGAAGAATCGGCTATCAAGAAAGTCCAGGCCGCTGAAGACGCCTGGAACAGCCGCGATCCCGAGCGCGTTTCGCTGGCCTACACGCCTGACACCGAATGGCGGAACCGCGATGTCTTTCTCAATGGCCGTGCCGAAGTCGTCGAGTTTCTGAAAAAGAAGTGGGAAAGGGAGCAGGACTACCGGCTCAAGAAAACGCTGTGGGCCTTCACGGGAAACCGCATCGCCGTACGCTTTGAATACGAGTGGCATGATGCGGCAGGCCAGTGGTGGCGCAGCCATGGCAATGAGAACTGGGAGTTTGATGAGAATGGCTACATGGCCAGGCGCTACGCCAGCATCAATGATCAACCGATCCGCGAAGAGGAGCGTAAGCTTCGCTGGGAACGGGCTTGAAGGTCCGTGACCTCAACCTTCTTCCATGAAGCCTGTCATTCTCATCACTGGAGCCACGCGTGGCATTGGATTCGCAGCTGCGAAACAGCTGGGCGCACGTGGCGCGCAGATCATCATCGCCAGTCGTGATGGCGCACGCGCCGCTGAGGCAGCTGCACGGGTGGGCGATGGTGCCTGCGGCGTGGCGCTGGACATCACGGATCAGGCGAGTGTGGACGCTGCGGTGAAGCAGATCGAGGAGCAGTTTGGCCGACTGGATGTGCTGGTCAACAACTCCGCCATCCTGCTGGACCATTATCAGAGCCTGCTCGAACTCCAGCCTGAGGTGCTGCTGGAGACGCTGAACACGAACGTCGTCGGCACGCTGCGCGTGAGCCAGGCCTTTGCGCTGCTGCTCGCGAAATCCAAGGCACCACGCATCGTCAATGTCTCCAGTGGCGCGGGACAGATCGATGGTGAGCCGCAGTCCTGGGCGCCGGCGTATTGCATCAGCAAAACCGCGCTGAACATGCTGACCCAGCAGCTCACCGCCGCGCTGCCAGACGTGATTGTGAACAGCATGTGTCCCGGCTGGTGCCGCACTGACATGGGAGGCAGCGATGCGCCGCGCACTCCCGACGAAGGCGCTGAAACACTGACCTGGCTTGCGCTCGGAGCACCGCATGATCTGCGCAGCAAGTTCGTGAAAGACCTCGGGGTTATTCCCTGGTGATTTTTGGAAGCAGGGCTTTCCTTGAGACGTTCTGGGGCGGATGCAAAGAACGCCTTTATTCCTCGGAGTCTTCCTGGGTCTGCTGACTCCACTTCATGCTGCAGAGCAGGCAGGGGCTTCAGGCCCGGCTGGCACGCTGGCAAACGCGAAGCTGGTGCATCGGCTGGAGATCACCAAGCCCGGTCTGTATGAAAACTTCCGTGTCGATGCGCAGGGCCAGGGCGGGAACATCGTGAAGATCACGGCGGACGATGTCACGCTGCGCAACTGCGAGATCTTCAATGGCACGGGCAACGGAGTCGGTGTGTTTGGCACGCGTGTGGTGATCGAAAACTGCCGCATTCATCATCTCCTCAACGGCACCTATGAGAAGCAGACCGATGCGCATGGCATCACCGGCCGCTGGGGCGATGTCACCATCCGCAACTGTGACATCTCGTACGTCTCGGGCGACTGCATTCAGTTTGATCCGGACCGCAGGCAACGGGGTAGCCTGACGATTGAAAAGTGCCACCTGTGGGCAGGCCCGCTGGCTGAAGACGCCCCCGGATTCAAAGCGGGGCAGAGCCCGGGCGAAAACGCCTTTGATTCCAAAACGCCGCCTGATGGCGAACGCTGCAAGCTCGTCATCCGGCAGTGCTACCTGCATGGATGGAACCAGCCGAGCCAGATCTTGACACGTGCCGCGCTCAATTTGAAGGAGCACATTGATGCGGTGATCTCGCACTGCGTGTTTGATGACAATGAGGTGGCCATCCGCGCACGAGGTCCGGGCGGGCGTGGGGATGCACGCGTGGTGGTGGAGGACTGTGCGATCTACCGCACTAAGGTGGGCGTGCGGGCGGAGGACAAGATCGAAGGCCTCAAAATCCTGCGCATGGCTTATGGGCCGGACGTGAAATCACGCGAAGAGCGCCATGGCGGCAAGGAGCTGCCCGGCTATGAAAACACGGGAGAGCACGATGCTCCACCGATGGAGAGCCTGATGGTCAAACCCCGGTCTTGATCTCTTCACTTGAGCTGAGCACGCTGCGATTTGGTGAGGAAGAGCAGCGCCTTGGCCGGAGCGGTGCGGATCCATGCATTGACCTTGGTGGCTTGGGCAGGGGAAAGCGTCAGCTTCTCCGCCGGGGTGCCGCCAATCTGCTTTTTCTGATCGCTGACTGGAGCCGTGCGGTAGCCGGAGATGGTGCCGACCTTGAGCTGCGCGGTCTTCGCGGCGGGCAGATCTGTTGCGTGAACTGAGACCGCATTGGCGCACTGCACTTTTTCAGCAGCGATTATCAACTGCGGCAGGGAGATGACGTCCGGATCATACTTGACCAGCGTCACTTCATGCCCGCCCATGAAGCCGGCCTCGGTGGTGATCACACCGTGGATCTGACCCAGCGCCATCTCACCGGTCCAGAAGCAGTACATGGCAAACACGGCCTGCTTGAGCCTTGGCGAGTGCTCGGCGGCCAGCAGTGTCAGGTAGGCCGGCACGGGGCATTTTGCCTGCGTCAGAGTTGCGATCATGCGTTCTGCGATTCCACCGGTGTCCCATACTTGATCTTTGCGTGGGATGATGTCCTCCGCGTTTGCATTGAGGAAGCGGACCACCTGGTAGTTCCACGCCGGTTCGCCAAAGCGCTGCATCACCACGGCGTCCTGCCCCCCTTTGTTGTTATGAATAAGAAGCGGTGTGAACTCGCTCTCCACGGCCTCAACCAGCAGCGGGTTCGACATCACATCGCGGCCGAACTGTTTGCAGCCTGCGCAGCCGGGTATTTCCTGAAAAAGGGCAAATACCGGCTTGCCCGTGTGGGCGCTGGAGGCGAGCGCGGTTTCCAGAATGCGGCCCCAATGCACCTTTCCAGCCTCCTCGGGCTGCGGAGTGGTGCCGGCGGTGCAGGACAGTGCAGATAGCATGAGGGCAAGCGTTAAGAGGGCAGGCTTCATACCTTTGAGAGGCCGAGGCCCGAAAATTATTTCACGAAAGACACTGCCGCGCCACCGTTTGAGGGCTGTTCATGAAAAGGGTGGGCTGAAGAAACCCCTGTATGGACACCGTGCCTCTTTCCTGCGGAGAGATGCTGAGGGAGTTGAAAGAGTCCCGCCCCTTGTTCGTGGATTATCCACCGCCGCCCACCCGTATGAAAAATCCCCTCCTCATTCTCATTTCGTCCTTTGGTTTTTTGATTTCATCTTTGTCGGCGAAACAGCCGAACGTGGTCATCATCCTCGCCGATGATCTTGGCTATGGCGATCTCGGTTGCTATGGGCATCCGCAGATCAAGACGCCGAATCTGGACCGCATGGCGGCGGAGGGGGCGAGGCTCACGCAGTTCAACTGCCCGGCGCCGTTTTGCGCCCCCACGCGGTCGGCGCTGATGACGGGACGCTATCCATTTCGCTGCGGCATGACGGCCAATCCCGCGCCGGATGGCGGCCCCGTGGCAGATGCGCTGCACCTGCCGGAAAAGGAGGTCACGCTGGCGCAGGTGCTGAAATCATCGGGTTATGCCACGGGCATGGTGGGCAAATGGCATCTCGGCCACAAGCCAGGCTTTCTGCCTACGGATCGTGGTTTCGATGAGTACTACGGCATCCCGTACTCAAATGACATGCGGCCGGTGCAGGTGCTGGAGGGCACGCAGGTCATCGAATACCCCGTGGTGCAGGCCACGCTGACGCGGCGCTACACGGAGCGCGCGCTCGGCTTCATTGAGCGCAGCAAGGACCAGCCGTTCTTCCTCTACCTTGCGGAAGCGATGCCGCACAAGCCGCTCGCAGCGTCCGAAGCGTTCTACAAGAAGAGCAGTGCGGGTCTCTATGGTGATGCCGTGGAGGAGCTGGACTGGAGCGTGGGCCAGGTGCTGGCGAAGCTGAAGGAACTGGGGCTGGATGACAGCACGCTCGTGCTTTTCAGCAGCGACAACGGCCCGTGGTTCGGCGGCAGCAGCGGCGGACTGCGCGGCATGAAGTCGGCGCAGTGGGAGGGCGGCTACCGTGTGCCGATGATCGCACGCTGGCCGGGGCAGATCCCCGCCGGGCAGGTGAGAGAGCAAATGGCGATCACGATGGACCTGTTTGCCACCGTGCTGGAGGTGACGGGTGCGAAGATGCCGGATGAGCGCGTGCTGGATGGCCGCAACCTCCTGCCGGTGCTTAAGAGCGCGGAAGCGAGGTCGCCGCATGAATACATCTTTGGCCATCTCAACTCGAAGCTGGCCAATGTCCGTGATGCGCGCTGGAAACTGCACGTGCTGCCCGCCACTCAGATCAAACTGAAGCCCGGTGCGGATGGCAAGTGGCTCGATCCACGCGCGCCGGATGGTGTCACCATTCTCGCACCTTATGAGCAGTACAACCTTGATGCCTTCCCCGGACTCAACACGGGAGACGCAGCGGCAAAGATGCAGCTCTTTGATCTGCAAAATGATCCCGGAGAGCAGCATGATGTGGCCGCACAGCACCCTGACGAAGTGAAACGCCTCCTGGCCGCCTATGAGGCGATGAACAAGGACGTTCCTGTCATCGAAGAGGTGAAACGCACGCCGTACAAAAAATAGCGAACGCCCGTGCCTGAGAGCATTGCGCTGAAAGAGCCGAGCTTTCTCTTCGTCCTCACTCCTCCGATCATGAAACTCGCCCTGACTCTTCTTTTTGTCCTGACTCTGCATGCCTTCGCGGATCTCGCGGGCGGCAGGCCGAACATCATTCTCATCATGACGGATGACCAGGGCTATGGACAGATGGGCTGTGTGGGCCATCCCTGGCTGAAGACACCGAATCTGGATGCGCTGCATGACAAGAGCCTGCGCTTCACGCGCTTCCTCGTCAGCCCCACGTGCTCGCCCACCCGCAGTGCCATCATGACGGGCCGGCATGATCTCAAAAACGGCATCACACACACCATTCTGGAGCGCGAGCGCATGACGCTGAACGCCACCATCCTGCCGCAGGTGCTTAAAACAGCAGGCTACACCTCCGGCATCTTTGGCAAATGGCACCTTGGTGATGAAGACGCGTATCAGCCGGACAAGCGCGGCTTTGACGAGGCTTTCATCCACGGCGCGGGCGGCATCGGCCAGGCTTATCCCTGTTCCTGTGCGGATGCGCCGGACAATAAATACATGGATCCCGTCATCCGTCACAACGGTCGCTTTGTGAAGACGCATGGCTTTTGCACAGATGTGTTTTTCACTGCCGCGCTCGGCTGGATGAAGCAGCAGAAGGACAGCGGCAAACCGTTTTTCACCTACCTCACCACGAACGCACCGCACGGCCCGTACATCGCGCCGGAGAAGAATGCGAAACGCTTCACCGATCTCGGCTTTGGCAAAGATCAGGCCGGATTCTATGGCATGATCGAGAATATTGACGAGAACATGGGCCGCCTGGCGGAGAAGCTGAAGGAATGGGATCTGTATAAAAACACCGTCGTCATCTTCATGTCTGACAACGGCACCACCGGTGGAGGTCCTGGCGCACCCGGCAAGGACATCGTGCCCGGGTATTCTGTTTTCAATGGCGACCAGGTAGGGTTCAAGGGCTCCACGGATGAAGGCGGCGTGCGTGTGCCGTTTTTCATCCGCTGGGACGGACACATCACACCCGGGAGAGACATCAGCACCATCGCCGCGCACATCGACCTGCTTCCTACCTTTGCCGCGCTGGCCAGTGCGGAACTGCCAAAGAACCAGGTCGAAGGCCGCAGCCTGCTGCCGCTGATCGAAGGCAAGGCCGACAAATGGGAGGACCGCTTCCTCTTCACGCATGTGGCCCGCTGGCCCACGGGAGTCGAACCAAACACGCAGGAGTTTCTCAACTACGGCGTGCGCAACCAGCGCTTCCGCTTCGTGGGCCCGCGTGCTGGTGGCGGTAATCCGAAGAAAAAGAAGCAAGCTGCCGCGCAGCCCACAAAAGGCGCGCTTTACGATCTCGAGGCTGATCCGTATCAAAAGACCGATGTCAGTGGCGACTACCCCGAGGTGGTGCAGAAAATGAGCACCGCCTATGAGGCCTTCTGGAAGGAGGCAAGGCCGCTCATGGTGAATGAGTCTGCCCCAATGTCTCCGACGAAGCCTTACTTCGAAGCCTACGAAAAACAGCAGAAGTCCGGTGGCATCCCCGACTGGACGCCGCCTGCGCTTTAAGCGAACACGGTGCTCGCCTGTCGTGGCTGATACACACAGGCCGGATCTTCCGCAAAGGGATCTCCCGTCACGCCATAGGCGCGTGCGCGGGAGCCGCCGCAGACGGTGCGGAATTCACACCGGCCGCATTTGCCGCCGAGGGCATCGTTGTCACGCAGGGAGACGAAGAGGGGATGATGCCGGTAGATGTCCGCCGGGTGCTCGTTCCTCACATTGCCACAGTCGAAGGGCAGGAAGCCGCTGGGGGAAACGACGCCGGTGTGTGAGATGAACATCACCCCGCGTCCATCACGAATGCCGAGCGGTGAACGCATGCCGGGGCGCTGCCTGCCACCCGCGCCGTGCTTCTGGATCAGCACGCGGCGGAAGTGATGCCCCTCCGTGGTTTTGATGGCAAAGGGTGCCTTGCCGACAAGCGAGGCCATGTCTTGAAAGACGTGTTCGATGTCTTGCGGATCGGGGAGATCAGAGATGCCGGCGCGGCCGGTGGGCACCAGCAGAAAGACGCTCCACATGGCGGGCTTCAGCTCAAACATGAGATTCTTGAAGGCTTCGTACTCGCGCAGGTTGCCGCGTGTGAGCGTGGTGTTGATTTGCACGCTGAGATCCGCCGCATGGGCGCGATGCACCGCCGCGATGGTGCGGTCAAAAGTGCCCTTCACGCCGCGAAAGGAATCGTGCGTCTCGCGTGAGGCACCGTCCAGACTCAGCGAGATGCGCTCGACGCCTGCGGCTTTGATCTCGGCAAAATCGGCATTCATTAAGCGCGCCGTGGCCGAGGGACTCAGTCCCACATGGAGTCCGGCGGCGGTGGCCTCGCGCACCAGATCCAGAACATCCGTGCGCATGAGCGGATCACCGCCGGTGAGGATGAGCATCGGCGGATTCAACTCCGCAAGCTGGCGGATTAGGTGGCTCGATTCCTCGCGAGTTAATTCATCGGGATGACGGTGGGACTGCGCCTCGGCCCGGCAGTGGCGGCAGGCCAGCGCACAGGCGCGGGTGATCTCCCAAAACACGAGAAAGGGGCGTTCATCAAAGCCGTCGTAGGACATCGAGGCCACCTTCGACCACTCGGGATTGCTCAGCGCTGTGTTCATGCGAGAGACTAACGGAAGAAGGGCATGGCAATCCCTCCTGCCTGTGGGGAATGTTGTGCTGATTTTGCGGGGTCTCTTCGCCTCCGCCCTAACTAATCCTCCTCATCCCGCTTCACGAAGCGCCTGCGGTGCCACAGCAGCCAGAACAGCGCCAACAGCGCCCAGGTCACCGCGGCGTAGATGTGATGGGAGATGGTCGTGGAAGGCACCCAGGCGGGCGTGGCGCGGGTGATGGCGGCCAGCACGCCGAGAAAGACGAGGAAGCGCACCCACTTGCTCTTCACAAAGAAGCCGTCGAGATCGCCGCTGTGACCGAACAGCACGCGGCTGCCGACGATGAGCATCAGCATGCCAAAGCCGCCGATGTAGAGCAGATGCTCCACGCTGACATGCTGCGTGTAGAAGAACCCGGCAAGCGCCAGACCGAGCCAGCCGAGGATCAGGGACCAGAACAAACCGGTGGTGAGTGAGCCGCTCTGCACCGTCTTCCAGCGCACCTCCAGGAGCAAATAACCCGCCGCAACCAAGGCCCGCAGCGCATAGCCCGCGATGATCTGACCGCAGGCTTCAAGAAAGAAGCTGCCCACGAGGAGCGCAGCCGCCATGAGCGCGCGGATGAGCTTCGTCCGGCTCTGCGCCGCTGTTTTGGGATCGCCAAAATCTCCGCCGAGCATGCGCGGAAAGACAAACGCGCCGATGCCGAGCACGGGTGGCAGCAGCAGGCCCTGATAAAGCAGCAAATTCGCGAGACGCAGGCGCTGCGGATCCAGCAGGGTGGCATTCGACAGCAGCAACGACGCACCTGTGATGCCGCTGATCAGACCGGCGAGCGCGAGGAGCAGCTGCGGCGGCGGCGCCTCCTTGCGGAACTTCACCACGCGGACCATCAGGCAGAGCAGCAGCGAACCCAGCAGCGCGATGAAAAACATATCCCCCCAGGCCATGTGCAGGGTGAGGTGGGAAATGCCACAGGCCTGTTGCAGCGCAAACAGCCAGAACAGCTCCAGTGGCGTGAGCTTCGGTGCCGTGGCCATGCGGGGCCCGGCGGTGCCGAGAAATCCGACCACAAAGGCCGCGCCGAAGGCCTCGATCATGATGCGCGCGTGAACGAAGCTGGGATAAAAGCCAAGCTGCTGCGCATGATACAACGGCCACAACGCCACACCGATGATGCTCCACACCGCACCACTGAAAAAGAACAGGCGATACGGCTCCGACGCGAGCCAGCGCAGGCCATCCCGGCGAGGGCCGACGGCCTTGTGTTTCTTGTGTTTGCAGGCGGGGAAACTCACGGGATAAAGGGGTTCAGGGTTTCGTCAGCAGCTTGCGCACGGCATCGACAACCGGCCTGATGTCGGCGCCCAGTGATTCCTCACGGTGGATGACTCTGCCGTTTTCATCGAGCACCGCGATGAGGTTCGAGTGGGCGAAGAAACCATCCACCAGCTGGTATTTGAAGTCTAAAGCCACGGCAGCCTGCTGCACAATGTCTGTGGGTGCGGTTAGAAACGTCCAGCGCACGGGGTTCATCTTGTGCTCATGGAGCGTGGCCGTCATCTGGGCAGGAGTGTCGAATTGTGGATCGATCGAAAGAAAGGCAAAGCCCACCTGCTCCGCGTCTTTGCCGAGCGCTCGTTCGACGGCCTGCATGTCTGACAGGATGCGCGGGCAGGCAAACTTGCAGCGGGTGAATCCCATGGTGAGCACGCGCACCCTGCCGCGCAGGCTGGCGAGCGGGGCCGCTTTGTTGTCCTGGTTGCGCCATTCACCTGGCAAATCGTAAGGAGTGGTGAAGGCGAGGGTCCGACTGCTGACCGCGGCCGGCGCGATGGACTGCGCGGCACGGAAGCCGAGGCTGCCCACGCAGTAGGCGCCCTTCAGGCTGGAACGCAGCGCATAGCGCATGAAGGCGGCGTAATTGCTGACATCGGAGGCGAGCAGGGAGCCCGCGCCGCAGAAGAGCTTCCGCTCCAGTGAGCCGTCGCTGCGCGAGTCGCCCATGAGCAGGGTGGCGTTGAAATCGTGAACCCATTCCCAGACGAGGCCATGCATGCCGCGCAGATGGTACACGTTTTGCGCCCCGGTGTGCACATCCTCGAGCGCCGAGGTGGCGGGCTTCGAATACCACTCCAGCAACTGCCGCAGATAGGCGGGGTCCATGCTTGCATCCTGCTTCGTCGCATCCGCGCGCGCGGCGAACTCCCACTCATCCTGGGTGGGCAGCCGCTTGCCTTGGGCTTCGCAGCAGGCTTGGGCGGCAAACCAGGAAACATGCGTCACCGGTGCGTTGGCAGGCACCCTGTCGCCCAGTTCAAGATCACCCGCCCAATGGGCGAGGTAGTTCTCATCGGCCAAAGAGCGCTTCACCTGCGAGCGTCGCCATTCGGGATGGGCTTTCACGAAGGCGAGGAACTCCCCGTTCGTCACCTGTGCGACATCCAGGAAGAAGGGCGCGGTGTGGCGGCTCTTCGCCTCCTTCGCGTAGAGCGGCTTGTAGTCACCCCCGGGAATGAAGGCCATGCCATGCGGTGGCCGGGGTGTCTCCGCCTGGGAGACACCGATCACCAGAACAAGTGCCAGCAATGGGGGTGCGATTTTCATGAATCAATGAGCTCCAGGTGCCGCTGGCGCAGGAACGGTTGCGCGGACTTCCTTCACGGTTTCAGGCAGGACCTCGACACCGCTGTTGCCCCACTGACTGTAAACATACGTGAGCGCATTGGCCACCTGCTCGTCGTTGAGTCCGAGCTGCGGCATGAGGCTTTCATATGTCTCACCATTGACGGTGATCTTGCCCTGCAGGCCGTGCAGCACGTTGCTGATCGCACGCTTGGGATCGGCATTGAGATAGTCTGACTTCGCGAGCGGCGGGAAGGCTTTCGGGATGCCCTGGCCTTCGGGCTGGTGGCAGGCGAAGCAGACGGAGTTGTAGATGATCTTGCCGCGTGCGATGCGCTCCTCCTTGTTCGCGGCAGGCGCCTGCTGCGTGGAAGCCTGCGGGATGGTCTGGATCGCTCCGCCTTCCAGCCGGTAGATGCGGTCATCCTGCTTGCCGGAATACACCACCTTGTTTTCCTCGCCAGCGACCTTGAGCATGCCGATCGCGCCTTTGTTGAACGCACGGAAGATGGAATGATCGACGAGGATGTAAGTGCCGGGCACATCAAGGCCGAACTCCACGATGGCCGATCCGCCTGCCGGGATCATCGTGGTCTGCACGTTGTGCTGCGCGGGCAGGGCACCGCCTTCAAGATAAACGGTGTCGAAGATTTCGCCGATGACATGGAACGAAGACGTGAGGTTGGGGCCGGCATTGCCCACGAACATGCGCACTTTCTCGCCGACCTTCGCAGGCATCGCATTATCCCCGGCAAGGGCGCCGACGGAGCCGTTGAAGACGACGTAGTCCGCATTTTCGGCCAGCGCCTTTTCCATGCTGAAGGGCTGCAGGCCCGCCTCACCGTACGGCCCCTTGGTGTAGAACTCGGACTGCATGACGTAGTACTCGCGGTCCACTTTCGGCAGGCCGCCGATGGGCTCGACCAGGAGGAGTCCATACATGCCGTTTGCGATGTGCATGCCCACTGGCGCGGTGGCGCAGTGATAGACATACAACCCCGGAATCAGCGCCTTGAACGAAAAGACGGACTCATGCCCCGGCGCGGTGAAGGAGGCCGCCGCGCCGCCGCCAGGACCGGTGACGGCATGCAGGTCGATGTTGTGGGGCATCTTGCTGTCCGGACGGTTCATGAGATGAAACTCCACCTCATCATTCTGTCGGATGCGCATGAACTTGCCCGGCACACTGCCTCCGAAAGTCCAGAAGGTGTAGTCCACACCATCCGCCATGCGCTTCACGAGCTCCTGCACCTCCAGCTTCACTGTGACCTTCGTCGGATGATCGCGTGTGATCGGCGGCGGGACGTGCGGCGCATCGGTGAGCACGGCCTCTTCGCTGCCGGAGAGCGGCTTGTCAGTTTGTTTCAAGGGATCCCGCACCGCATCGGGTGTGGCCGGGGCATACGTCGCCGTCTCCTTGATGAAGGTTTGCTGGGACTGCTTTTCGTTGGGACTCAGCTCGCGGTCGCCGCATTGGGTGAGCAAAACGGCGGCGAGTGCGGGAAGGATGAGATGCGTGTTTTTTATCATGGTGCTGCGGGCTGGGCTTGAGATTTGTACTGCGCATAGCGCGCACGTTGTTCAGGAGTGAGATTGGCGGGATCGAAACGGGGGTCAGGCACCTGGTTGATGCGCGAATAGATCACATTCGCCATGTCTGCGGCACAGTTTTTGATGTGCTCGGCGCGCTCTCCGGCATAGAGATCGTCCACCGTGCCGCGGAAGAGCTGCAGCCAGTGGTCAAACTGAGCACGGCCCATGGGCGTCTGCGGGACGAGCTTTGCATGCGCGGCGATGGGATTGCCGGTGAAGCCGCCGGTGCGGAAAAGCACCGTCTCCCAGAAGGCATACATCTTCGGCAGATGCGTGGTCCAGTTGGTCTGCGCGACGTCGGTGAAGATGAAGCCCAGCACCTCATCAGCACGGATGCGGTCATAGAAGGTGTTCACCAAGATTTCGATTTCGGCGCGGCCTGCGATGTCAGGTTTGGTTTCAAACATGCATTTACCATGCAACATTTAACGCACCTGTCGCTTCTCGATTTGTGCTTCCTTGTGCGCAGGAATTGGCTTGGTCTGGGGCGCGCAATAAACGCGCATCTCTGCGCAGGATCGGTGCATTGATGTATCGGCGATGCAACTTATTAAATGGCCCAACCAAACCATGAAACTCATCTTATCATCCATCGTCACCATCACTGCTGTCATGACCCTGCTGGTCAACGCCGCCGCGCTCGCGGTCGATCCAGCCGCCGTCGCCACTGAAGCCGCCACGAACACCGTCTGTCCGATCAGCGGCAAGCCGGTCGATCCTGCCATCACCGCCGAATATGAAGGCCGGAAATGGTCCTTCGCCAAAGAAGCCTGCAAAACCAAATGGCTGAAGGCCCGCGAGGACAGCTTGTACCAAAAGCTGGGTGGCAAACCCGCCATGGATGCCGCCATTGACGCCTTTTATGTCAAAGTGCTGGCCGATGACCGCGTGAAGCATTTCTTTGATGACGTGAGCATGGACAAGCAGCGCCGTAAGCAGAAGGAATTCCTCAGCGCTGCCTTCGGTGGTCCGCTGCCATGGACCGGCAAGGACATGCGCAAAGCCCACGAGGGCATGGGCCTCACCGAGGTGCATTTCAACGCCATCGCTGAAAACCTCGTGAACACCTTGAAGGATCTCAAGATCAAGCAGGAGCTTATCGACCAGGTCGTCGCCGTCGCCCTCACGACGAAGGATGACGTGCTTGGCCGTCCTAAGAAGGCCAACTGAGAGCTGTCCATCTCTCATTGAGCCAAATATACCGCCGTAGTGAGTGCCGGGAGTCGCTCGCTGCGGCGGTTTTGTTTGGAGAAAAAGATGCTGAATCGTCCTCGCGGGAGCGTTTGATCTCCCGCCATGAGGTTTTCTCTTTTTACCGCCGCCCTTTGTCTCGCCACCTCCCTCCACGCCGAAAAAGTCGGTCCGTGGGATCTGGATGCCCTCAAGAACAATGTGCCCGCCATGAAATGGGTGCGGCAGGACCAGCCCATTCACTCGCTGACCTATGCGGGTGAAAAGTACCAGGGGCACGACACGGACGTCTTTGCCTTCTACGCTTCGCCGATCACGCTGGGAGAAAAGGTGAAACCCGGCACCAAATTCCCCGGCGTGGTGCTCATTCACGGCGGTGGCGGCACGGCCTTTGCCGACTGGGTTCATCTCTGGGCGAAGCGCGGTTACGCCGCTATTGCGATGGATTTGAACGGCTCGCGCCCGCCTGAGGTCGAGTTTGATCCCAAGACCGGCATGGCCATCGGCAACGGACATCGCGGCGTGCGCACGCGCCTGCCGAATGCGGGCCCCCAGCACGGTCATCCCGAAAAATTCGACTGCGTGCTCACTCCAGACACCAGCGATGACTGGCCCTTTCACGCCGCCGCCAGCGTGATGCGCGCGCACTCACTGCTGCGCAGCTTCCCGGAGGTGGATGCGGAGCACACGGCCGTCACCGGCATTAGCTGGGGCGGCTACACCACCTGCCTCGTCGCTTCGCTGGATGACCGATTCAAAGCCGCCGTGCCCGTCTATGGCTGCGGCTTCCTGCATGAGGGCGAGTCCGTGCAGAAGCCCAGCATCGACAAGCTGGACGCCGAGCACCGCGCGCTGTGGGTGAAAGAATACGATCCCGGCAGCCTGCTGCCACGCTGCCATGTGCCCATCCTTTTTGTGAACGGCACGAACGATGTCCACTACGTGCTCGACAGCTACATGAAGAGCTACAACGCCGTGCCCGGCGAGAAGCACATCCGCATCCAGATCAAGATGCCGCACGGCCACCCCCCGGGCTGGGCACCGCAGGAGATCGGCCTGTTTATCGATTCGAAATGCCGCGGCGGTGATGCCCTGCCCAATCCATCTGCTCCGGTGGTCTCTGGCGATCACGTCACTGTCGCATGTGAGAGCAAGGTGCTGCTGAAAAAGGCGGAGCTGAATTATACCACGGACACCGGCCTGCGCTCCAAACGTGAATGGAAGACGGTACCCGCTACGATCAAGGGCGGTACCATCACAGCGCCTAAACCGCCTGCCGGCGCCAACACCTGGTACATCAGCGTTAGCGATGAACGAGATGCCATGGTCAGCACACCGGTGCAGTTCAGTCCGTGATCCAAGATACGTCCGTTCGTGCCGTATAGAAGTCATGAACAAAATCTGCGCACTTTTCGCGACGCTCTCCTTCGCAGCCTGCGCAGAGCCGCTGCCTGTGGTCGAAGCCGAAGGCCAGCCGCTGGCGGCGAACGCGCAGCGCATCATGCAGGCGCTGGATTTTCTAGGCAGGCCGCTCACGGACGAGCTGCGTAGAAAATTGCAGACCGCCATCACCGCACGTGATGGTGCAGGCGTGCAGTCCGTGCTGGATCCGCAGGTGCTCTGCATGGTGGACATCAATCCCGAATCCCGCGTGAAAGCGCAGCGCGGGCCGGCCGCCGCGCATTTGCAGCAAGCGGGCTACACGCCGCTGCTGATCAAGGTGATCAATCACGCTGCCAGCGTGTCGGCTCTGCACATCAGCAGTCCGCAGGCCGGGCCTTCCTACGCAGGCGTGGCCAAGCTGACGATGGAGCGCGAGCAGCAGACGCATCTGCGCGAAAATGAGAACACCCAGGGCGCAGACCGCTTTCTGGAAGTGAGCATGCACGACTCTGCACCGATGACCGCGAATCTCAGCGGGCTGGAGGTGGAGTACGCCATCGCACTCATCTATTCGGGCGAGGCGGGCAAACGCGAGGCCTCGCTCGTGTTCGACATCGGCCAGGGAACGCAGGATCTTGGCTTCCGCGCGGAGGTCCCGGTCCTGTTTCAGGTCTCATCGGCAGTGACGGTGAAGCTCGACATCCAGGACTTCGACGGGCAGGCCACCACGGCGCGGCTGACTTTCACGGATGCCCAAGGCCATGTCTTTCCACCGCAGGCACGCCGACTTGCGCCGGATTTCTTTTTCCAAAAACACCTGTACCGCCCCAGCGGCGGCAGCGTCCTGCTGCCACCGGGCGAGTTCACGATGGAGGCCTCACGCGGCCCGGAATACCGCACAGTGAAGGCCAAGGTGATGATCCCGGCGGCGAAGCAGACCACGCTTCCCGTGAAGCTTGCGCGCTGGATCCATGCGGCGGACTTTGGTTATTACAGCGGCGATCATCACATCCACGCCGCTGGTTGCGCGCACTACACCTCGCCCTCCGAAGGCATGCGGCCGGAGCACATGTTTCAGCAGGTGAAAGGCGAAGGGCTGAACATCGGCTGCGTGCTCGCCTGGGGCTACTGCTTTGACTATCAGCGCCAGTTCTTCGGCCCGCAGGTCGATCTCCTCAGCGAGCCGCTGACGCAGATGAAATATGACATGGAGGTGAGTGGCTTTGGCTCCGCGGCGCTCGGCCATGTGTGCCTGCTCAATTTGCGCGAACTGGTGTATCCCGGCGCAGACGGCATCAAAGGCTGGCCCTCCTGGACCCTCCCCGCGCTGCGCTGGACCAAGCAGCAGGGCGGCTTCACCGGCTATCCGCATTCCGGCAGCGGCATGCAGGTAAACTCCGCCACAGCGGCGAAGCGCCTGCTCGATCTCTATGACGCCACCAAGGATGCACGGCTCACGGCTGCCGAAGCGCAGATCGCGCTGCTGCCGGAGACGTTTGATAAAATCGATGCCGACCACGATGGCGGACTCAACGAAGCCGAACTCACCAGCAGCCATGAGCGTGTGCTGGATCTGCTGCCGAATGTGGCGATCCCAGACGCCGGCGGTCACGAAATCTTCGTCACCACCGCGCATGGCGTGTGTGATTTCATCAGCGCGATGGACACCGCACGCCTGCTGGAGTGGAACACCTGGTACCACCTCATGAACTGCGGCTTTCCGCTCAAGGCCGCTGGCGAAACGGACTTCCCCTGCATGAGCGGCACCCGCGTGGGCCAGGGCCGCACGTATGTGAAGCTGGGCAAGGTGCAGCGCATTGATTTCAAAACGTGGTGCGAGGGCCTTGCTCAGGGCCGCAGCTATGTGAGCGACGGCTACGCGCACGCGCTCGATTTCACGGTTGCAGGCCAGTCTGCGGGAGACGAAGTGCGCCTCGCTCAGCCGGGCCGTGTGGAGGTGCGCGTGAAGGCCGCGTTCAGCACCGAGACACCGCTCGAAATTGCCTATGGCGGCGCGGTGCCCGTGGCGGGTGCGCGCCTGACTGGCGACACCGTGAACTATCACGACGCGACTGCCGCGCAGCCTTACGCAGGCGGTAAGCGCAAGGTGGAGCTGGTCGTGAATGGGCTGGCCGTGGCCACACGCGAAGTGCCTGCGGATGATCAGGTGCATGAGATCAGCTTCAGCGTGGACATCCCCCGCAGCAGCTGGGTGGCGGTGCGGCAGTTTCCACAGATGCATACCAACCCGGTGAACGTCATCGTGGCAGACAAACCCATCCGCGCCTCACGCCGCAGCGCGCAGTGGTGCCTCGCCTGCATCGAGCAGCTCTGGCGCGTGCGGGAGAAGAACATCGCGCCAGCGGAGCGGGACGAGGCGAAGCGGGCTTATAAGGCGGCCAAGGAAATTTACCGCCGCATCGCCGCAGAGGCCCCGGAAGGGAGTTGAAGCAAAAAGGGCGAAATTCGCTGATGACTCAGACATTCGCCGACGTTGCTTGTGGCCAATGAATTACCCGACGGCTGATGAGATCGCAGAAATGAAGTCGCGAGGCTATGACGCCGAAACGATCAGGCTGGCGGTGCAGCAGATGGAACGTGGCAAAGAGGCGCTGAAGCTATGCGCGCTCATTGAAGCAGCCTTTCTTGGAGTGACACTCGGCTCGGGTGTCGGCCTGTTTCAGGCCCAAGGTCTGGATGATTATGCAGATGAGGTGACCTGTGCTGCCTATCGAGAAAAGGATGAAAAGGATGACTGGAGGCGCATCAGCGCCGAAGACCTCAACTGCTGCCACAGCAGCCTGAGTTTCTTCGACGCGGAAGGAATGAGATTTCATCTGCCCGCTTTTCTTATTCTGGATCTGCAAGGTGGTGATCGTATGGGCATGACTTTTCATCTGGCGCATGCGGCCGTCGTCGATCAAACCAAATTCAGTCTGTTGTCGCCTGAGCAGCGACTGAGTGTGCGAAGCTACCTGCTCTTTCTCCTGAGCGACCCTGATGAAGCATTTGATCACCCTCACATTCAGCATGCACTCGATCATTACTGGGTTTGCCCAGCCTGATAAAGTCGAAATTCGCTGATGGGTACGGCCCCTCGTCATCGTTGCATCACACTCATGAAACGAAATATCTCCCGACGCACTGGACTGAAGCTCATGACGGCAGGAACCCTCATGGGCCTTGGTGCCCGTGACAGTGCCACTGCCGCACCGTCCAAGCCCGCAGCCTTAGGGGATGCCTGGTCCAAAACGCATGACCGCGTGTTTCTCGGCGGGGAGTTCTGGGCCAACCCCATGGAGGACTGGCACGTGAGCGAAGGCGGTGCGGAGTGCCTGAGCATGGGCGGCGGACGCAGCGTGCATGCGCTGACGCATCAACTAACGCAAAACGGTGGCTTCACGATGAGCGTAACGCTGACGCGGCTGGAGATCGGCAAGTCCGATGGCGGTGCGGGCTTCCGCATCGGCCTGCGCAGCGAGATCAATGAGCACCGCAGCAACTGCTTCGTGCAAAAAGGCATCAATGCCGGATGGCAGGGCGATCAGCTCGTGCTGGGGCCAAAAACCACGCCACTCAAAGACGGCAGCGTTTTGAAGCAGGTGAAGGTAACGCTGAAAGGAGCAACAGAAGCGGACAAAAGTCTTTTGGTGCTGACCGCCTACGACGTGAATTCCGGAGCAGAGTTGGGAACAGTCATGCATCCATTCGGGGCGAATGAAATCCTCGGCAATGTGTCGATCGCCAACAACTTCGCCGCTGGTGCGGTCGCGGGTGCCAAGAAGAACAAAGCCAAGGCTGGTGCGGCTGGCGCAGGGCGCTACCGGTTTCAAAACTGGACCATGGAGGGCAATGCCTTCACCGTGACAACAGGCAACCAGTTTGGGCCGCTGCTGTGGTCGATGTATTCGCTGAGCGATTCGCGCACGGACGAGGGCTTTGTGATGAAGCTCAGCGCGCTGACCGGGCCGATGGGCGCGAAGGACAGCCAGATCGTGGAGCTGCTGGTGAAGAAGAGCGGCGCATGGAAATCGCTCGGCGAGGCAAAGCTGGATCCCGATGCGTGGGTGGCGGCGTTCCGCATTCCGAAGTGGGATGCGAAGCAGGCCACTCCCTACAAGGTGGTGTATCGCGAGAAGCACACGGACGGCAGCGAGACGCCGCATGAGTGGACCGGCACGATCAAGGCCAACCCTGAAGGCCGCCCGCTGCGTATGGCGGCGCTGACTTGTCAGAACGACTACGGCTTCCCCTATGCGCCCGTGGCGGAGAATCTGCTGAAACTCGATCCCGATCTCGTCTTCTTCTCCGGCGATCAAATCTATGAGAACCACGGCGGCTTTGGCATCATCCGCACGCCCGCAGAGCCTGCCATCCTGAACTACCTGCGCAAATTCTACCAACACGGCTGGGCCTTCCGCGAGGTGATGCGCAATGCCCCCACTCTCTGCCTGCCGGATGACCATGACGTCTTTCAGGGCAACATCTGGGGCGAAGGCGGCAAGAAGATGGACGTAGGAGACTCAGGCGCCTCCTCCAAAGGCGGCTACATCGAGCCTGCGCGCATGGTCAATGTGGTGCACAAGACGAATGTGGCCCACCATCCGGATGCGTATGATCCCAAGCCGGTGCTGCAGGACATCAGCGTGTATTACGGCGACATGGTCTATGGCGGCGTGAGCTTCGCGATCATCGCAGACCGCCAGTGGAAGAGCGGGCCGGAGCATGTGGACACGGGTGCTGGCCGCGCTGACCACGTGCCTGATGCGAACTTCGACACTTCGAAGCTCGACAAGCCGGGCCTCGTGCTGCTGGGAGAGCGCCAGGAGGAGTTTCTCAAAAAATGGGCGCAGGACTGGCGCGGGCACACGCTGAAGGCCGTGCTGAGCCAGACGGTGTTTGCGAATGTGGCGACGCATCATGGCGGGCCGGATGGTTATTTGAAGGCCGATCTCGATTCCGGCGGCTGGCCGCAGACGCCGCGTAATCGGGCGGTTGAAATCATGCGCCCCTCCATGGCGCTGCATATCAATGGCGACCAGCACCTGACCACGCTGACGCAGTATGGCGTGGACAAGCAGCGCGACAGCAACTGGTCCTTCTGCACTCCCGCCATCTCCGCCGGTTATCCGCGCTGGTGGCGGCCGGATGAGCTCAAGATGCCGCATGAGAACCGGCCCAAGCATGGCCTGCCGGATACCGGCGAGTTCCTCGACGGCCTCGGCAACAAGGCCTACGTGTACGCCGTGGGCAATCCCGTGGTGGGCCAGGCGGCGAACCGCTACGAGAAAGCGCATGAAAAAGGCAGCGGCTTCGGCTTCATCACCTTTGACACGGTGAAGAAGACCTACTTCATCGAGTCCTTTCGTTTCCTCATCGACGCCGCCGACGGCAAGCCTGACAATCAGTTCCCCGGCTGGCCTGTGACGCTTCAGCAGAAGGAAAATCGCGGTGAGAATGTGATCGCATGAGGAAGATGGGGGCGGGCAGTCCTGCGCGCGAAAGGAGGCGTCTTTTACGGGCGAAAGTCTCCGTGCTGCCGCTGGTCTGCTTGCTGAACCAGAGCGCCTTGAGTACAAGCTCCTGTTTTAATGCGTAGAATACACCACCATGAGATTACTATCCCCTCTGCTGCTGCTCGGCATCACCGCCACGGCTTTCGCCGTGGACTCACCTACGCTGCACCCCAAGGCGGCGGCGCTGCCCTTCACGCATCAGGGGCCGTTTGTCACCACGGCTGACGGTGGTGTGCTGTGCATCGATGCTAAGAACGCACTGCGCAGCACGGATGAAGGCCGCACGTGGAGCAGCATACCGTTGTTTGCGGAGGCAAAGAAGTTCAACGTGAGCAACGAGCGCGCCCTCCTGCGCACGCGCGAGGGGGTGATCATCTCCGCGTGGATGAACGGTGCGGAACGCAAGGAACCCAAAGGCTGGCACTGGGGCGAGCCGGGCGTGGACTGGAAGGCTTTCGTATTGCCGACTTATTCCTGCCGCAGCACGGACGATGGCAAAACCTGGGAGAAGCCCGTGCTGCTCAGCACGCCGTGGTGCGGCTGCATCCATTCGATGATCCAGATGAAGTCAGGGCGCATCGTGCTGGTGGGGCAGGAAATCATTCCGCAGTGGCGGCATGCCACCGTCATGTGGGCTTCGGACGATCTCGGCAAAAGCTGGCAGCGCGGCGACATGCTCGACTACGGTGTCGGCACGCATGATCATGCGGGCTCCCTCGAAGGCAGCGTGATCGAGCGCAAAGACGGCTCGCTTTACCTGCTGCTGCGTACGGAGTCGGGCTTTCTGTGGGAGGCGACTTCGCGCGATGGCCTGAAATGGACCGGCTTGAAGCAGACAAACATTGCCTCCGTCACCTGCTGCCCGCAGATGGCGCGTTTAAGCGATGGCCGCATCGCGCTGCTGTGGAATGCGCCGCCGCGGCATGATCCGAAGAGCGGCTCCAGCCGCGTGGAGCTGTCGCTTGCGTTTTCAGACGATGAAGCGGCCACTTGGTCCAAGCCGGTCATCGTGGCGGCGAATTACGTGCCGGGCGGGCGCGTGTCCTACCCTTACCTTTACGAGCGCAAGCCGGGTGAGTTGTGGATCACCACCATGCAGGGCGGTCTGCGCATGAAGGTCAACACCGCAGACCTCGGTGCCAGTGAGATCCCAGTCTTTGTCCCGCCGCCCAAGGCGGAGCCGAAACCCGGCGGCATCGTCATGTTTGGCGATTCCACCACCGCGCCGCGCGGCAGCCTGAAGGTGTATGCCACACGGGTGGAAACGATGCTGCAAAGCATCGGCTCCTCGCTCGGCGTGCACAATGCGGGCATCGGTGGCAACACCACGCGGGACGCGCTCAAGCGCCTGCAAACCGACGTGCTGAAATACCAGCCACGCATCGTGGTGATGCAGTTCGGCATCAATGACTCCGCAGTCGATGTGTGGAGAAATCCGCCTGCCACCACGCCCCGCGTGCCCCTGGCCGAATACCTCGACAACCTTCGCCGCATGATCGTCGCCGCACAGCAGGCGAAGGCCAAGGTCATCCTCATGACCACCAATCCCCTGCGCTGGACCTCCAAGCTCAAGGATGTCTATGGCAAACCGCCCTACAATCCCGCTGCCGAAGACGGTTTTGATTCTGCCACCCTGGCCGGATACAATGAAGCCCTGCGCAAACTCGCTGCGGAGTTGAAAGTGCCGCTGGTGGATGTCCGCGCCGCCTACCCGGAGTTTGCGGCGAAGCACCAGACTACCATCGAAGGCATGCTGCTGGACGGCATGCACCCGAATGACCTCGGCCAGCAGCTCGTCGCAGAGATGCTGGTGCCTGCCATCCGCGGAGTTTTGCGGTGAACTGAAAGATTGCACTCAAGCCTGTCAGAAAATCGTGCTTGCATATTTAACCAAAAGGTTAACAAATGGCACCACACCGCCATTCAACACTCATGACCACCACCGAAAACGACACTCTGAAAGTCACACGCCTCTTCAAAGCCCCGCGCGAGCGCGTGTTTGCCGCCTTCACCACCGCCGAGTCCATGAACCAATGGTTTGGCTGCGGCGGCAAGACCACCACCTGCACCACGGACTTCCGCGTCGGTGGCAGCTACCGCCTCGTCACCCATGCCCCGGAAAGCGGTGAGACCTTCATCGTCACGGGCGTCTATCGTGAGATCACGCCGCCAGCCAAGGTGGTTTTCACCTGGACATACGAGGGCGATGGAGAATGGGCAGGCTTCGAATCGGTCGTGTCGGTGGAGTTCATCGCCAGCGGTGATCAAACCGAGCTGCGCCTCACCCAAAGCGGCTTCCCATCGGCGGAAAGCCGGGGCAATCACAGCCAGGGCTGGAACACCTGCCTGGACAAAATGGACGCGCTGCTCATGGGCCAGCCAGCGCCTGCGTGCTGAGTCGGCGCATTGCCTATGCAGCATCTGCGGAGAAGCGGGCCCCAAACGGGTCCGCTTCTCTTGTTTTCAGTGAGCCGCGACGCACCTTGGGATTGCGTTGGAGCGTGGTCGCGTTTAGCTCTTACGCTCTCAATTCTCCCCCTCTAAATTATGTCCGCGAAGATCATTTATACCCTGACCGACGAAGCTCCCCTGCTGGCCACCTTCTCGTTCCTGCCCATCGTGCAGGCCTTCACGAAACCCGCCGGCATCACAGTCGAAACGCGCGACATCTCCCTGGCTGGCCGCATCCTGGCAAACTTCCCCGATTTCCTGACGGATGCGCAGAAGCAGTCCGATGACCTCGCCTACCTTGGCAAGCTCTGCCAGGAACCGACGACGAACATCATCAAGCTGCCAAACGTCTCCGCCTCCCAGCCGCAGCTCAAGACCGCCATCGCCGAGCTGCAGAGCAAAGGCTACGCCGTGCCGAGCCTGCCTGAGAATCCGCAGACCGACGCCGAAAATGACATCAAGGCCCGCTACGCCAAGGTCATGGGCAGCGCCGTCAACCCTGTGCTGCGCGAGGGCAACAGCGACCGCCGTGCACCGAAGGCTGTGAAAGACTATGCCAGGGCGCACCCGCACTCGATGGGCAAGTGGAGCGCCGACTCCAAGACCAGCGTGGGCACCATGGGCAAGGACGACTTCTTCTCCAATGAGAAATCCGTCTGCGTGCCTGCCGCCACCGACGTGAAGATCGAGTTCATCGGCAAGGACGGCACCACCAAGGTGCTGAAGGACAAGACCCCGCTCAAGGCCGGCGAAATCCTCGATGCCACGCTCATGAGCAAGAAGGCGCTCGTCGCCTTCATCGAAAGCCAGATCGCCAAGGCCAAGGCGGACGGCGTGCTCTTCTCTCTGCACATGAAGGCCACCATGATGAAGGTGAGTGACCCCATCATCTTCGGCCATGCCGTGCGTGTTTTCTTCAAGGATCTCCTCGCCAAGCACGCCGCTGCATTCGCTGAAATCGGTGTCGACCTGAACAACGGCTTTGGCGATCTCGTCGCAAAGCTTTCCAAACTGCCAGCGGACAAGAAGGCCGAGATCGAGGCCGACATCCAGGCCGCCTACGCCAACGGCCCCGCGCTGGCCATGGTGAACAGCGACAAAGGCATCACCAATCTGCATGTGCCGAGCGACGTCATCGTCGACGCCTCCATGCCTGCGATGATCCGCGGCGGTGGCAAAATGTGGAACGCCGCCGGCAAGGAGCAGGACACGCTCGCTGTCATCCCCGACAGCTGCTACGCCGGTGTGTATCAGGCCGTGATCGACTTCTGCAAAAAGAACGGCGCGCTTGATCCCAAGACCATGGGCAGCGTGCCCAACGTGGGCCTCATGGCCCAGGCCGCCGAAGAGTACGGCAGCCACAACAAGACCTTCGAAGTCCCCGCCGACGGTACCGTCCGCGTGACCGACAGCGCAGGCGCTGTGCTCCTTGAGCACGCCGTTGAAGCTGGCGACATCTGGCGCGCCTGCCAGACCAAGGACGCGCCGATCCAGGACTGGGTGAAACTGGCCGTCAAACGCGCCCGCGCCTCCGGCACGCCTGCCATTTTCTGGCTCGACAAGGCCCGCGCCCATGACGCCCAGATCATCGCTAAAGTGGAGAAGTATCTCAAAGATCACGACACCAGCGGCCTCGACATCCGCATCATGACGCCTGCCGAAGCCTGCACCTTCTCGCTCGAGCGCATCGTCAAAGGTGAAGACACCATCTCCGTCACCGGCAATGTGCTGCGTGACTACAACACCGACCTCTTCCCGATCCTCGAAGTCGGCACCAGCGCCAAGATGCTTTCCATCGTTCCCCTCATGAACGGCGGCGGCCTGTTTGAAACCGGTGCCGGCGGCTCCGCGCCGAAGCACGTGCAGCAGTTCCTCGAAGAAAACTACCTCCGCTGGGACAGCCTCGGCGAGTTCTTCGCGCTCGCTCCGAGCTTCGAGCACATTGCCGAAAACTTCAGCCTGCCCAAGGCCAAGGTGCTCGCAGACACCCTCGATGCCGCCACCGGCAAGTTCCTCGAAAACGACCGCAGCCCCGGCCGCAAGCTTGGCACCATCGACAACCGCGGCAGCCACTTCTACCTCGCCCTCTACTGGGCGCAGGCCCTGGCCGCCCAGACCGCCGACGCCGAACTGCAGGCCAAGTTCAAGCCCATCGCCGAAGAACTCACCGCCAACGAAAGCAAGATCGTCGCCGAACTCCTCGCCGTGCAGGGCAACCCCGTCGAAATCGGCGGTTATTACAAGCCCGACCTTGCCAAGGCCGATGCCGCGCTGCGCCCGAGCGCGACGTTCAATGCGATTTTGGCGAAGGTGTAAAAGCCTGCGCGTTGAGAAAATGATGCGAATGAGTCTGTGAAGGCACAGGCTCATTCCATGCTTCAGAGTGAGAGCGATTCCCATGACTGATCACCACAGGTCCGGAAGCGCGTAGAGCTGGCACAACCGTAGCCGTGGGTGCCAACCCACGGAACCGTAATGACCATGTCCTTCAAACCACGTGGAACCGCGCAGCGGTGACACAAGCCTCCGCCAATTCTATCGGCGACATTGGGTCGCTATTCTCTCAAGAAATCATGACCCGAGGCAGTTTGGGTAAACCGGCCCTACTCAAACTTGATCGAGTACAAATCCGCGTCGTTCAGCACAAACCGCAGCTTCACGGTTTTCCCCGCGAGTGAACTCACATCACCACCGCTTTTCCAAGTCACCGTGCGGTTGATGGAATCGCCGAAGACGGGCTGCGCTTCGGCGAGCGTGAATCCAGGAATGGGTTTGCCGGCAGCATCCTGCATCTCCACCTGAATGCCGCCCGCAGCGGAGCTGGCGAAGTTCAGCGTGAGCGCTTTGCCGGTGAAGGTGATCGCCTTGGTGGTCAGCTCGCCCCCGCTCATCGGAGCGCGGATGGAGACGAAACCGTCGAGGCGCAGGGTGTAGCGGCGCAGGGCGCTGCTCTTGCCGGTCCAGTAGCTTTCGGTGGCGTAGAGGCTCAGCTCATTGGGGGCGCCTTCCAGCGCGGACTTCGTCTCCACCGGATGCCACGCGATGTACTGATGTCCGTAGTTCCAAGTGCCGGGGCGCTCGATGCCGGGCGGCAGGAAGGCGTCGTTGTAGCGTTTGAATTTCACCCCGTCGCGGCTGCTCATGAACAAGCCTTCGGTGATGGCCATGCCGTAGCGGTCGCTGGCTTTGGAGCGCCATTCGCGGTGCTCACGCTCGGGCAGCGCGCGCATGCTGTCAGACCAGCCGCGCTCGGTGTAGCGCGTGGGAAAACCCAGCAGCAGATGCGGCGCGCGGTGGTAGGGCTTCACCTGGTTGGTGTAAAGCTGCTCGCTGGGTGAATCCACGTAGCTGAGGTCCTGCTGGTTTTCCCAGTGGATAAAATCCTTCGAAGTCGCGGTGCGGATGGCGCGGTCCCCCGAGGGCTTCCAGTTCTTTTCATCCGTGGTGCCGCTGGTGAAGTAGCGCCAGTAGGCGCGGTACTGGCCGCTGTGTGCATCCCAAAACGCGAGGTTCTGCGAATCAAACGCGCCGTCCGTAATGACAGGCGCATCCGCCATCGGCGACCACCGCAGGCCGTCGGGCGATTTCAGCGCGAGCAGTCCCTTCGGCGAATTCGAGCGCACGATGGCCTTGTACTTCGCATCCGCAGGCGCGGCGGGATTCTCGTCTTTGAAGATCGCAGGATGACCGCCATCGGGGTTCACCTTGCCCATTTTGCCATGGGGAATGACGATGTTGTTGGCCTTCGAGCCTTTGAAGTCATGCAGGCCCAGCTCCGGCTTGCGCCAGTGGATGCCGTCATCACTCTCCGCATAGCAGGTAAAGAGCGGATGCTCGCCCGTGTTCACCTTGCCCGGTGCTGTCACGGTGAGCTGCCAGCTTTTGTAGTACATGCGGTACTTGTCTCCATCTTTGAAGACACTGTGATAGCCGCTGCCGCTGCCCTCCCACGGCAGGTCATGCTCCAGCGCGATTTCCTGAATCTGCGGATGATGCAGCAGTCGCTCCGCCTTGCCGCTCAGTTTCTCGATCAAAAGATCATCCACAAACAGCTCGCGACGAGAGCCGATGTCGATGGCGTCGGCAGCAAATGCAGAGAAGGAGCAAAGAACCAGGCAGGAAGAGAGAATCAGCTTCATAACAGAACTACGCAGCCAGACAGTCAAATAATCTCTGGTATGATAAACAGACCAGAAGCACAGGCCGGCAGCTTCATGGCAGAACGAAGCAGCCGACGGTAAAATAATGACGGGTAAAAGGATGTTTTGAAGGATTCCGGCCTTTCCATCATTTTACCCTTGATCATTCTACCGAGCCCCATGCGCCAGCCCTCCCGCACCGAAGACCCTGCACCACAAAGCCGCTGCCGTTTTGCGCTGGCATGGTGTGACATCACCCCGCCTTCGGACATCTATCACCGCATGTGGGGCGCGGCGAAGCATGAACGCGCCACGGGAGTACACCGGCCGCTGCGGGCCACGGTGGCGGTGTTTGCGCCCATGGAAGGAAAGCAGCGGCAGATCCTCCTCGCGCTGGATCATTGCGTGATGGGTGCCACCGAGCACGCGCAGCTCGTCGCGCAAACCGCCGCGACCGGCGGCGTGGCATCGGAAGAGCTGCTCGTGGTGTTTTCCCACACCCATGGCGCAGGTCTCATGGGACTGGACCGGGCCTCGCTACCCGGCGGCGATTTGATCCCGCCCTACCTGCATGCTCTGGGCGAGAAAGCAGGCCGGCTCGTGAAGCAATGCATCGCCTCTCTGGTGCCAGCGGGCATCGTCTATGGCCGTGGCCGCTGTAGCCTCGCCACACAGCGCGACTTCTGGGACGGCAGCCAGTTCATCTGCGGTCATAATCCCGGCGTGCCTGCGGATGACAGCGTGATCGTGGCACGCGTAACCGCGGATGATGGGCGCGTGCTCGCCAGCATCTTGAACTACGCCTGCCATCCCACCACACTCGCGTGGGAGAACACGCTCATCAGCCCCGATTACATCGGCGCGACGCGCGAGCTCGTGGAGCGCGAGACCTCCGCGCCATGCCTCTTTCTGCAAGGTGCCAGCGGCGAACTCGGCCCGCGCGAGGGCTTCGTGGGCGACACCGCCGTGGCGGACCGCAATGGCCGTGAGCTGGGTTACGCCGCGCTCTCCACCCTCACCGCGCTGCCCGCCGCTGGCACCACCTTCGTTTATCAAGGTGCCGTCGTCTCCGGTGCCACCCTTGGCGCATGGAAACATGAAAAGATCGACCTCGACACCAAAGCCGGGTGGAAGCAGCAACGCTGGCACGAGCCGCTGCACTACCGCCCCGGCCAGCCCACCGTGGCGCAGGTGCAGGCAGAACTCGATGAATTCCAAGCCGCCGAGGCCGCCGCGCATACCGCTGGGGATGCATCGCGCGCGGCCGAATGCCGTGCGATGGCCGAGCGCAAAACGCGCCTGCTGCATCGCCTCAAACAGCTCCCCGATGGCGACCGCTACCCGCTGCAAGTCGTCCTCTGGCACATGGGCGATGCGGTGTGGGTGGGTGTGCAGGGAGAGAGCTACAGCCTCCTGCAAACCGAACTGCGCCGTCGTTTTCCGGATAAAATAGTCCTCGTGGCCACCATCGCTGCGGACTGGGGCGCCTCCTACCTGCCACCGCGTGAGCTTTACGACACCGGCATTTATCAGGAGAGCATCGCTGTGGTCGCGGCAGGCAGCCTGGAGCAGTTGATCGAATCCCTTTCCAACCACATCGCCTCATGAAAATCACCGCCATCGAAACACTCGTCTGCCACGCGCGGATGCGAAACTGGATCTTCGTCAAAGTCGTTACCGATCAGCCCGGTCTCATCGGTTGGGGAGAGGCGACGCTGGAGTGGCACACGCGCAGCATCGTCGGTGCCATCGAAGACATGTCGCACCTTCTCATCGGCGAAGACCCCACGCGGGTGGAGTACCTGTGGCAGATGATGTACCGGCAGCACTTCTGGCACGGGCACGGCATCGTGCGTGCCACGGCCATCGCGGGCATCGATCTCGCGCTGTGGGACATCGTCGGCAAGGTGGCGAACATGCCGCTCTCCAAAGTCTTTGGCGGTCCGGTGCGTGATTTTGTGCGCACCTACTGCCACCTCGGCGGCGGCAAGATGGAGGACTTTTATCAAACACCCGCCGACAACGCCAAACGCTTTGCCGAGCTGGCGCAGGCTGCCGTGGCGGATGGCTACACCGCCTTCAAAAGCATGGCGGTGCCCAGCACGATGCCCATCGAAGGCCAGAAGCCCGTGCGCGCCGCCGCCGCTGCTGTGGCCGCCATGCGCGAGGCTGTGGGACCGGACATCGACATCATGGTCGATTGCCATGCGCGACCCTCGCCCGCGATGGGGCTAAAATTTGGCAAAGCCCTGGACGACTTCGGCCTCTACTTCTTTGAGGAGCCCTGCTGGCCCGAATGCGTGGACGGACTCGCCCGCATCAATGCCGCACTCACCACCCCCGTGGCCAGCGGCGAGCGCGTGACGAACCTGGAGGCGTTCAAGGACATGTTTGAAAAACGCGCCGTCGAGATCTGCCAGCTCGACATCACCCACTGCGGCGGGCTGAGCGCCGCCAAACGCATCGCCGCGCTGGCGGAGGCGCACCGCATCTCCCTCGCACCGCACAATCCACAGGGACCTGTCAGCACCGCCGCCTCTTTGGAGTTCGGCTTTTCACAGCCCAGCTACATCATCTGCGAAACCGTGCACAACGATGTGCCATGGCGGCAGGACGTGGTGGAGGAAGGATTCACCATCGAAAAAGAAGGCCGCATCGTCCGCCCCAATACCAAGCCCGGACTCGGCATCACGATCAACGAAGCGGAGGTGAAAAAACACCCCTTCCAGCAGGAGATCGTGCTGCGCGAATTCGGCTCCGATGGCGGCGTGACGGACTGGTGATTTCCCGCCATGAAACCCACCCGCACACGCTTCATCGTCCTCGCAGGTATCTGCGCGGGGGCGGCGCTGGCGTATTTCACGCGCAACGGCGTGGGACCGGCGGAGAGCACGATCCGTGCGGAGCTCGGCATCACCAAGGAGCAGTCCGGCCTGCTCATGAGCTCGTTCTTCTGGCCGTATGCGCTGTGTCAGATCCCTGCGGCCATGCTGGCGCAGCGGCTGGGATCGCGCTGGGCCTTGTCACTGTATGGCGTGCTCTGGTCACTGGCCACGGCCTGCCTGGCCTGGGGAAATCTGGCGGTGATGACGGGTGCACGCGCCTTCATGGGCATGGCGCAGGCGGGACTGGTGCCGGTGGGTACGACGGTGATGGCCCGCTGGTTTCCACGCACGGCCCAGGCCTCGGCCTCCGGGGCGTTCAGCGGCTTCATGTCTGTTGGCAGCATCATCGCCGCGCCGCTGACAGCCTGGCTCGTGGTGAGCATCGGCTGGCGCTGGATGTTCGTGGGGTATGCCGTGCCCGGCGTGCTGTGGGCGGCGTGGTTTGCAGTTTGGTACCGGAACCGGCCAGCAGAGCATCCGGCGGTGAATGCTGCGGAGCGTGCGCAGATTGAGCAGGACGCTCCGCATGAGGCCGCAGAAACTCCGCGCGTGCCTTGGGGTCTGCTGCTGCGCAGCCCTGCACTGTGGTGCCTGTGCCTCCAGCAGTTCTGCCGTGCTGCGGGTTACATCTTTTTTGCCAGCTGGTTTGCCACCTACCTGCAGGAGGCACGCGGCGTGACCATTCTCGGCTCCGGCTGGCTCACCACGCTGCCACTGCTGGCAGATGTGACGGGCTGCATGGCCGGCGGCCTGCTGTCAGACGTGCTGCTGCGCCGCACGGGCAGCCAGCGCCTCGCACGGCAGGGTCTGACCGCCACCGCCCTGCTGTTATGTGCCGGATTGATTTTCTGCGCTTGGTTTGTCGCGAATCCGGTCATCGCCGTGCTGGTGATCAGCGCGGGCATGTTCTGCGCCGCCACCGCCAATCCCTGCCTCGGCGCCACCGTGATGAACCTCGGCGGCCCCCACGTGGCCACGCTCAGCGCCACGACCAACATGTGCGGCAATCTGGGTGCCGCCGCGTTCCCGATCCTCGTGCCCTGGCTGCTGGCCCACGCCGGTGGCTGGAATGCCGTGCTGGCCGGCTTTGGCGCGCTCTACATCATTGCCGCCGTGTTCTGGCTGCTGCTGCGAAACGAGCGCGTCTGCTAGCCGCCAAACGCGCACAGGTGCTTGTTGGTGCGCACGTAGATCACACCATCCACAATCGCTGGCGAGGCGAAGACCGGCTCCTTGAGATCGTTCTTCGCCAGCACCTTCAGCGTGTCGCTCGCCGCATCCATCACGGAGATCACCCCGCGTTGGGACGTCACATACACATGCCCATCAGCGGTCACGGCGGAGGCGTAGTACTCGCCGGAGGCATCAAGGCGCTCCGCTTGGAAGATCGGGCTGCCACTCTTGGCATCATAGGCGGACGCCAGACCACCACCTTTCACGGTGAAGATGCGCCCGTTGCTGACGACGGGAGAAAACACATAGGGCAGATGTTTCGACTGCCGCCAGACTACGTGCGTGTCCGTGATGTCGCCGCTGCCGCCGGCCTTGATGGCGAAGAGCTGGTTCGCCGCCTGCGCAAACATCGCGCGCATGGCGTCATATTCGGCCTGGGTGACTTTGCCGTCCTTGTCGGCATCGATGATCGTGAAACGGTCGCGCAGCGGGCCGGCGGGAAACTCCGCTTCACTGAGTGTGCCGTTTTTGTCGGCGTCATGGGCGGCCGTGAAGGTGTCAAAGGCCTCCATCTCCACACGGTCGTCCGGATCTCCGCCCACGTTCCAGCTGCAGAGGAGCAGCACATCCCCCATGGCCACGGGGCTGGTGTTGGACACGCGCGACATGCCGCCGGTGGACCAGCGCTGCCTGCCGTCCTTGATGTCGTAGCTGCGCGTCCAGAGCGATCCGCTCACCACCAGTTCCTCGATGCCATCATGCCGCCACACAAAGGGCGTGGAAAAGCTGCGGCGGAATTCGCTGCGGTCCACGTGCCACACCTGCTCACCCGTCTTCACATCCAGCGCGATCATGTAGCTGCCCACGTCCTGATCCGCGACGATGATGACCTTGCCATCCGCAATGATGGGCGAGGCGCTGGTGCCAAACTCCACGACCGGCGCAGGCAGCGGCTTCTGCCACAGCACTTTGCCATTCCAGTCATATGCCAGCACACCGTAGGAGCCGAAGTAGGTGATCAACCGCTCGCCATCCGTACAGCACGTCGGTGTGGCAGGACTGCCGATGCGGTGCGCGCCTTCGACCTTCTCCGCCGGAGCCGCCGCCCGCCACAACTCATGCCCATCCTTCCGGCTCAGACAAAACGTCACCAGCTTGCCGGCATCGAGTCCCGTGAGCGCGATCTTGTCCTGCCAGATGCACGGAGACGAATGCCCAAACGGCACCTCCACCTGCCACTTCAGATTTTTATTCACGCCGAACTCCACCGGCGGTTTCCCCGTGCCGAGCCCCAGCCCGCCCTCACCCCGAAACTGCGGCCAGTTGGATTCAGCGAAGACAGGGGTGATGAGAAGCGCAGAGAGAAGGAGGTGGCGGAGCATCATGGGGATAAGAAGCGGTCCAAGCGCATGAGTCTTTCGAGCTTCTGTGGTTTCAGCGGAGCGCGGACTTTATTCCGCAGCACTCCATCGAAGAGCAGAAACGCTTCAGACCAGTTGATGAACTGAAATCGCTGCCGTGAACACGATCTTATTTGATCAAGCCAACCTGCCTGGCTGCCACCCGGCGGATGCGAAAAACCACACCTCTGGTGGTGTGGGAGACGGACCTGGCGCAAATCTCGTCAGGGCTGTTCGATCTGTGAATTTTTGCGCCACACCCTAGCCGCCCGCCAGCCAGGTCTGAAACGCAGCCTCCGCACGCTGCACCATTTCGGCCTGATTACGCCGCAGATCGCTGAACTGATTCCACGCCGTCAGATCCTGCTTGGACCCGGTGCCTTCGATCTCAGCGATGAATTCGTTCACCAGCTCCAGCTTGTCGCTGTGCTGCTCACGCAGGTAGGTTTTGCAGGCCACGCCCGTCTCATGCAGTCGATTTTTGGTTCCCAGTGCCATGGGGTATTGATAAGGTGGCCTTTTGGCTGTGCAACAAGGACTCCGACCTCCTGTTTCACAGGAACAGGGCTGCTTGGCGCAATCTCAGCCCCCGTCTGCACGTTTCATCCAGCGCATGTCCACGCCCGCCTTCCTCGATGTCTCCCGCCGCCAGTTTTTCCGGCAGTCCGGGCTGGGCCTTGGGTCCATGGCGCTGGGGTCGATGCTTGCACGTGATTTGCCTGCTGCCGCCGCTCTGGCGGGTCCACGACCCCACTTTGCGCCGAAGGCCAAGCACATCATCTACCTGCACATGATCGGCGCGCCCTCGCAGCTCGATCTCTATGACTACAAGCCGCTGCTGCAGAAGATGGACGGCCAGACCTGCCCGGCGGAACTCACCAAGGGCAAGCGCTTTGCCTTCATCGGCGGGGAGCTGAAGCTGGCGGGCACGGAGTTCCAATTCCAGCGTCATGGCCAGAGCGGACTGGAGCTCAGCGAACTGCTGCCGCACCTCGGCACCGTGGCGGATGACATCTGCGTGGTGAAGTCCCTGCACACGAATGAGATCAATCACGCCCCGGCGCAGATGTTTCTGCACACCGGCTTTGGCCAGGGCGGGCGGCCCAGCCTGGGCGCATGGGTCACCTACGGTCTCGGCACGGAAAACCGCGACCTGCCTGCCTACGTGGTGCTCCAGTCCGGCCCTCCCGGCGGCGCGGGTTCCACGCTCTGGAACACCGGCTTCCTGCCCAGCGTGTACCAGGGGATTCCCTTTCGCGGCAGTGGCGAGCCCGTGCTCTTCCTCGGCAATCCGCCGGGACAAAGCACGAAAGACCGCCGCCATGTGCTGGATGCGGTGAAAGCTCTCAATGAGCAGCAGTTCGACATCGTGGGAGATCCCGAGATCGCCACGCGCATCAGCCAGTACGAGATGGCCTACCGCATGCAGGCCAGCGTGCCGGAGCTCATGGACATCTCACGCGAGAACAAGGCCACGCTGGACATGTACGGCGCGCAGCCCGGCAAGGCCTCCTTTGCCAACAACTGCCTGCTGGCCCGCCGCCTGATCGAGCGCGGCGTGCGCATGGTGCAGCTCTTTGATTCCGACTGGGACCACCATGGCGGCCTCAAGCGCGCCCTCACCGCCAAAGCGAAGGACGTGGACCAGCCCATGGCGGCGCTGGTGCGCGACCTCAAGCAGCGCGGCCTGCTGGATGAAACCCTCGTGATCTGGGGTGGCGAATTTGGCCGCACTCCGCTGCGCCAGGGCGCGAATGGAGACGGCGTCAAAACCTCCCCTGGCCGCGACCACCACAAAGACGCCTACACGATGTGGATGGCTGGCGGCGGCACCCGGCCCGGCACCGTGTACGGCAAGACCGACGACTTCGGCTTCAACATCGCCGAAAACCCCGTCCATACCCACGACCTCAACGCCACCGTGCTCAACCTTCTAGGTCTCGACCACGAACGCCTCACCTTCCGCTACCAAGGCCGCGACTTCCGCCTGACGGACGTGCATGGGGAGCTGGTGCCGGGGATTTTAGCGTGACTGAAGGGTGCGATGGCGTGCCCTCTTTTGGATACCCAAAAAGGTGAAGCGCCGTGAGCTGATGGGCTGCTGAGAACCTGTTAACGTCTGGCTTCGACGCTTGCAGGCATGCACTGGCTGGCTTTTGCCTCACTCTTCCCGAAAAGTTAACAACAGGCTCCAGGGGGCGGGAATGAGGCCACCTGCTGTTTTTGGGCAGGAGTTCAATGGATTCAGGGACTGCCCAATCGTTGCTGCCGGGATGGCGATGCCTTGGGGATCAGAGGCGCAGGAAAATCTTCCGGCGGTACATCCAGTACACGGCGAGGGTGATCAGGAGAAGGCTGGGCACGCCGGTCATGATGCTCTGCATTTCGGGGCCGAACATGAGCACGTAGCGCTGGCCGAGGTGGGTTTTCACGGTCTCGGCGAGCCAGACTTCCAGGGTGTGGCGCATGAGGTAGAAGGCGAGGGGATTCATGCCGATGACGATGAAGAGGAAGGCCCAGCGACGGTGCTGCTTCACATCGACGAGCTGGTGGAAGGCGGCGAGGAGGAGCATGCAGATGCCGCCGCTGAGGAAGACCCAGGCAGGGGTCCACAGGTGCTTGACGATGGGACAGACGCCGCCGTAGTGAAGGGCGAGTGCGGCGAGGAGACTGGCCACGCCGGTCATGAGGAGGCGGCGGAGGGGGGCGTCGTTGTTTTTGATCCAGGTGCCGGCGATGAGGCCGAGGATCATGGAGGAGATGGTGGGGATGAAGTTGAGGGTGGTGTAGCCGCCGAGCCAGCCGACATAGGGGGAGGTGCGGGGGAAGTGGTTGAGGAGCCAGATGTCGAAGGCCCAGCCGGCGTTGCGGTTGTGGTTCCAGCGGGCAAAAAATCCGTCGAAGTCCTGAGTCCAGCCTGCCGGGACGTTCCAGGCGGAGGGGTCGGCATGCGGGGGGATGACGGGGTGAAGGACGTAGATGAGCCAGTGCAGCAGGAGGAAGGCGGCAAAGGCGATCACTCGCGTGCGGGTGCCGCAGAAGGCGAGGGCGAACACGGGCAGGTAGGCCAGGCCCATCTGGGTGAGGGTTTCGTCGAAGGTCCAGAGGGTCATCTGGCGACCGAGGCTGTGGATGAAGATGCCAAGGAGGACGAGGACGAGGGCACGCCAGACGGCGTGCCGGGTCATCTGGCCTCGCGTGTCGCCTTTGGCGGCACGGGAGGAGAGGCTGAAGACCATGGAGACACCCATGAGGAAGACGAAGGATGGCATGAGGAGATCATGCAGCGAGCAGCCGGTCCAGGGGACATGGGAGGTGTGGAAGTGGATGAAACGCCAGACGGGGCTGCCGGGGTAACGCGCGGCCACTTCGTCGAGAAGGAGCAGCTCGTGAAGGCCGATCATGAACAGCGCGATGCCGCGATAGACATCGAAGGAGGCAAGGCGTTGCATCGGAAGCAAACGGACCGTTCAGGGACTGTTTCGCTCGTGGGGAGAAATTACCCGGAGATTTATATCTCCAACCCCATGAAAATGAGCTCTCTGCGTGAGCATTACCGGGAGCGGTGATCTTTTGCCGGATTCGGCGCTCCCAGTACGGAGTGTGGCGGCGTGCCAGTCTTTAGCGTGTGTTTGAGGTGCGGTGCGCCGGGGGGGTGTGAAAACGAGCGATGCCACGCCTTAACCGAGTGTCATGCATGCCTGGCAACCGGCCCCTGGCAGTTTAAGCGTGACAGGTCGTTCGCTAGGTTGTTCTTCTGGGGAATGAAATTGGCTTCAATGATACTGCTGGTGGGTTTGGGGATGGTGGCGGATTCCGCGTGGGGAGCAGACGCGGTGGTGAACTCTTTGGGGATGAAGTTTGTGGCGGTGCCTGGAACGAAGGTTTGGATGTGCATCCATGAAACGCGGAAGGGCGATTATGCGGCCTATGCGAAGGAGCGTCCGAAGATCGACATGTCGTGGCAGAAGATCGAGGCCTATGGGGTGCCGGTCAGCGAGGGGGATGATCACCCGGTGGTGAATGTGAACTGGGAGGATGCGGTGGCGTTTTGTGAATGGCTCAGCCAGAAGGAGGGCAAGGTGTACCGGCTGCCGACGGATCGGGAGTGGAGTTATGCGGCGGGCATTGGGACGAAGGAGGAAAAGGGACTGACTCCGGAGCAGCTGGATGCGAAGCTGAAGGAGTTTTATCCGTGGGGAAAAACGTGGCCGCCGCCGACGGGGGTGGCGAATCTGGCGGACACGGCGGGGGCAGCGAAGATTCCGGGACTGGCGGTGGTGCCGGGATACACGGACGGTTTTGTGACGACGGCGCCGGTGATGAGTTTCAAGCCGAACAAGCTGGGCCTCTATGATCTCAGTGGCAACGTGTGGGAATGGTGTGAGGACTGGTATAACAAATCGCGCAAGGCGAGAGTGCTGCGCGGCGGATCGTGGGGCTATGACCCGCTGAGCCTGCTGTCGTCCGACCGGGTGTATCACGCGCCGTCCACGCGGGATATGTATCGGGGATTCCGGTGTGTGTTGGTGAGGCCTTGAGGGGGGGAGTTTGCGGTTGTTGGCGATGGTTGGCCGTTGTTTGCGGTGGTTGCCCAGCGGTTCGCGGAACTCATTTCCGGGGGGCGGGGCTTGGGGACGTTCGGCTTGCCGCAGAGGGGCAATGAAGCAGAGGTGGCAGAGATTGAAGAGGGCTGCGGAAATTTGAGAAGTGACGGAGGGCAGGATGGCGATGGTGAATGGCTGGGTCGCTGTCAGGAGGCGGAGCTGCGGTGGGGAGAGAGGGGGACGCTGAGGGGAAGATGGGATCGGGCACGAGCCTCGACCGTACAAAAGCGCTTCCCTTGCGGCTGCAAAGATGCCTATTCTTCGCCGTACACTGATCCAACTCCATGACTGCCACCGCCTCAGACTCCGCCCCGACCTGCAACGAAGAATGGGAAAAGCAGGGCTTGTTCTTCGAGTATGGCAGCGCGGCGAATCCGCGCATGCCCAAGATCGGCATTGAGGTGTTTCCGCCCTCGATGCATCACGTTGCCGAGAGCCAAATCATTCCATTGGATCTGTCCCAGAAGCTGCAAACCAGCCACCCTGCGACGGGGCCGAATCTGCTGGCGCATTTCGTGCACATCGCGGCAGGTGAGGAGCTGGCCACCTCCAGCCATGCGAGCAGCCAGGTCTTTTATGTGATTCGCGGCGCGGGTTTCAGCGTGATCGATGGCAGGAAGCTTAGCTGGAAAACGGGCGATTTGTTTGCGCTGCCAGTCACCGGCGAGATCCGGCACTGCGCGAGTGAGGACAGCGCCTTCTATTGGGTGAACGACCAGCCGCTGATGGATTTCCTGGGTGCCAAGCCCACCCGCCCGAGGTTCCGGCCGCTGTATTTCTCCCGTGAGCTGCTGACGAGCGAGCTGGAAAAGGTGCGAAAGGAAAACGAGGGGAAGGACAAGAACCGCAACGGCATCCTGCTGGCGAATCCTGACTGCCCGCAGACGAAGACGCTCACGCACACCATGTGGTCGCTCTACAATCTGCTGCCTGCGAAAAGCAAACAGAAGGCCCACCGACACAACTCGATCGCGCTCGATTTCGCCGTGAAGGCCACGGACGGCGTTTACACCATGATCGGCCGTGATCTGGATGCCGATGGCAACATCATTGACCCCGTCCGCGCCAACTGGGTGGCCGGTGGAGCCTTTGTGACGCCCCCCGGCTGGTGGCACTCGCATCACAACGAAAGCGACGAGGACGCCATCGTCCTGCCGGTGCAAGATGCGGGTCTGCACACGTACATGCAGACGCTCGACATCCAGTTTGCGCATGGGTATTGAGCGGGGCGTTATGCAGGCCATGTCGGGTGGCGCACAAAGAAGGCCTCGCGGCTGGGGCGTCGAAGATTCCCGGACTGGTGGTGGTTCCGGGATACAGGGACGGTTTTGTGACCACAGCGCCGGTGATGAGTTTCAAGCCAAACAAACTGGGGCCTCTATGATCTGAGCGGTGCTCGGCGGGGTGTCTCAGGCGCAGAAGCGTCTGGACGCCCTCAAATAAGATCGTCATGGCAGTTCCTTACTGATTGAAGATGAACTGCCGGGTGTTGACCAGTGCGTAGATCAGGTCTTCCACGGTGCTGAGGCCCTTGTCCTGGGCCTGAATGCAAAGGTCTTTTTCCCTGGCGGTGGGCTTGCGGGAAAGCACGGCCATGTAAGCGGCGTCAATTTTTTCGTCGGCAGAGCTGGCCCTGCCCACGGTGAGCATGAGCTGGCTGTAGCGGCCGACGATTTGCGGGAGGAGCTCACTGTTCATCAATGCGAGAGCCTGGGGGACCGAGGCTTCACTGTTGCTGTTCTCAATGAATTCCCGGTCGCTCTGACCAAATTCGCGCAGGAAATGACCGCGCGGGGCGGGGCTTTCGAGTTCCGCTGCGCGCAGCCATTGCTTGGACTGCCTGGAGCGAGAACGGAAGTAGTCCCGCCACTGCGTCCGGGGGATGGCATAGTACGTGGCCTCTTCGCTCCAAGCCCTTGTCTCAGCTTCGGCGACCGCCGTCCTGGTCATCTTGATCTTGCCATCCCCGGCAGCGGCCATCGCGCGCCCGTCGTTGGCAGCGCCGGCCGCCTGCATGCCGGCACTGGGGGTGGCTTGAACCGGAAGCTCCCGACCAGGTTCATAAGCGATGGTCTCGAAGGGCTTGCCGGTGACTTTCTCGAACAGCTTTTTTTGGCCGGGAATGATCACTTCCGTCATGACGGTGTGGCGGGCATTGCTATAAAGGGTGGTGATCTCACGGCTGATGGATTTAACTTTCGCATTGCACTCAGCAGCGCGGCTGATGGCAGCCTTTTGTTCAGGTCCGGTGACTTTGGTGGCGATGGATTGGTATTTTTTGGCCTCATCGCGGGCCTCCGCCATCAGCTTCTGCATGGCCTCCAGACCTTCCGGCTGCTCCTGATACTTCTTGGCGGCGGCTTGAATGCTCTTGAGCGTCTCAGCGGGACCGGCGATCTTTTCCACAGCCAGCCGGCGCTGCTCCAAGTATTCGAGGGCGGTCATGTTTAGCCTGTCGGGATCCGGGTTGATGAGCGTCACAAAGCTGTCCCACAACTGCTCGGCGGTCATGCGGCGCAGCAGCGGGCCGGTGAAGTGGCAGGCAGTCCCGGGCGCCACCTCCTCGTGGGAGGCCTGGCGCTGGTAGGTGCTCGTGTTGAAAAGGATGCGCAGATACGCCTTCATGTCGTAATTCAGGCTCACCATCAGCTTTTCAAGATGGCTCAACAATTCGGGATTCACCGCCACGGTATTGTCTGTGAGATCGTCCAGCGGCTCGATCAGGGCGAGGCCGAAGGCTTTTTTCCACAGGCGATTGACGACGACCCTGTTGAAGCGGTCGTTGTCGGGATTCGCCAGCCAGCGTGCGTAAGCCTGGACCCGTGTTTCACCTGGCAGAGGTGTGCATGCATGGCCCGTCATGAAAGCCGCTTCCACGACGGATCTGGGCTTCGCATCGTCATACTGGTAATTCGGTGGCAGAGTGATCTTGCGCTTCTCGTCAAAGGTCACCTTGGGATAGTGCGGGTTGCCACGAGGCAGGGCCTGATTGTATAAACGCTCAGCTTGGTGCAAGGCCTCTTCGGCCTCCTGGCGTGCCCGCCCCACTTTCTCCCTTTCCGTCCAGTAAGCGAGACGGTCGGCCTCAGTGGCCGGGTTTTTGGGCCATGCAGGCTGTTTGAACGTGG
>NZ_JBGANL010000132.1:0-4189 GCF_044222345.1 Prosthecobacter sp. | reverse complement strand
TGCTCAAACGCGGCAAGCCCTTCAAAGTCGCCATCACCGCAGTCATGCGCAAAATGCTCTGCGTCCTCAATCGCTTGATCGCCGATCCAAAATTCCAGCTTGCCAACTGACACAGTTGCTGTCTGTCGATCAGCGCTCACGCCAGAATCCACGGCATCCAAGCCCACCCAAGATGCCGCCACAGCAACGGCATGGGGGGACTCTGCCCAGCGCTTGCTTGCAGTAATCGTGAGCCAGGCATTCTGGCGGTAACGCTCGCCGACAGACAGGAGTGTCTGTCGTACTTCCAGGCAGCGCTTGCGCGCTCTTACAGCCTCGGCTTCTCCGGCTTGATCGGGGCCTCCGCTGAGCGCACGCCTTTCACCTGGGTTTTGCGTTTGAAGACCTTGTCGCCGTTGCAGGCGTAGAGTTCGTCGAAGTTCGCGCCGCCGAAGACCACGTTCGCCAGCCACTTGCGCTGCGGCTTGGCGATGATGCCGTTCACGCGCCCGGCCTGATCGCAGAACTGGATGCCCGCATGCGTGGTCACGTAGAGGCGGCCTTTCGTGTCCAGCGTCATGCCATCGGCGCCGCTTTCCATCAGGCCATCGGGGATGCGGAGGTGGTGGTAGGGCTGCTTGGCGCTCAGCGTGCCATCCGCATTGATGTGGTAGCTCCAGATGAACTGGCCGCGCATGTCGGCCACGAGCAGCAGGCTTTGATCGGGCGAGAGACGGATGCCATTGGGGAAGGCGAGGCCGCCTTTGTCATTCGTGTCCACCACGCTCTTCTCGCCATTGGGCTTGATGAGCCACACCTGCTTGTGCGGCGGATCGGTGACGTAGAGATTGCCGTTCAGGCCGATGCAGAGGTCGTTCGATTCGATGCCCTCGGCGATCACGCTCATCTTGCCCGCTTCATCATAGGCGACGATCTGCTTGTTGCCATTCGCGCAGGCGAAGAGGCGGCCATCGGGGCCGAACATGAGGCCGTTGGCTTTGCCGGTGTTTTCAGCGAAAACGCTCACCGTGCCGTCCAGCGCCACCTTGTGGATACGGCTGTTCGGGATGTCGGTGAAGAAGACCTCGCCCTTCGCATTCGACGCCGGGCCTTCGGTGAAGCCGTAGCCTTCTCCCACGAGCTGCCATTCGCTACCAGCTCCCAGCACGTCCATCACGGGGGCCTTGGAGCCGACGCCCTTCGTCACCGCCTTGGGCCAGTCCTTCCAGAGCCAGCGCATGGCATCGGGAAAAATGGCCGTGGCGTGCTTGCCATTGTGGCCGCCGTCTCCCCACACGTGGTTCACTTCATAGCCAGCGAACTCGAAAGCGGAGAGCATCTCCTGGTTGGCGAGGAACCAGTTTCCGCCGGTGCCGTTGGCATCGTTGCTGCCGTCCTGCAGGAAGACGCGCAGCGCCTTGGGCTCGGCCTTGCGAATCATCACCGGGTAGTCGTTGCCGCCGCGCTGATCCACATACGTGCCGATGGTGCTGAACACGCGGCTGAAGGCCTCGGGCCGCTCCCACGCCGCGGTGAAGGCGGCGATGGCGCCGCTGCTGCTGCCGCCGATGCTGCGGTCATTGCCTTCGTGCGAGAGGCGGATGGGGCGGCCATCCGGCAGCGTGATCTTTTCCACCTCGGGCAGCAGCTCTTCGAGGATGAAGCGCGCGTAGTTCTCGCCCAGGCCATCGTATTCCACGCTGCGGTTGTAGCGGTCCAGCTGCGTCGCGGGATCTGCCGCCGGCACGCGGCCATGCATCACGAACACGCCGATGATCACCGGGATCTCTTTTTTGGCGATGAGATTGTCAAAGACGACGGGGGCCTGATTTTGGATGCCGTCCTGGTTCACATGCACGCAGGCGGGCTTGTCGGGCGTGTACTGCTTGGGCACATACACCCAGTAGTCGCGCACGGTGCCGGGGAAGATCTTGCTGTTCTTGAATTCAAACTTCAGCACATCGCCCTTCGGCACGCCCTCCTGGGGCTTGGAGTCCGGGCCGGGCTGGTAGTCGTCTGCGGCGGGGGAGAGGGTGCAGAGCAGGGAGAAGGCGAGAGCGAGGAGGCGGGTGGGGCGCATGGCGTGGAGTCTGTGAAATCGGGGGACGGATGTCAAAGAAACATCCTGGCTGCATACGCGGAAAAATGCGGCATGATGCGGCTCATGGAAAATCTATTGTCAGACGATTGCATGCAAATCGTCATGCATTGCTCAAAGAACCCCATCATCAAACGACCATGTCTGTGATCTATCCAGCACCTTCAGACAAGGCCTGGCGAGTTTTACGCGCAACGCTGGCCGTCACTTTGGCATGGTTCAGCATGTCCGCCTGCAACTTCTCCAGAGGAGCGGAACCTGCGGAGGAGGAAGACCGCTGGGTGAAGGATGCCCGGGCCGAGTGGCCGGCAGCCACAGGCACCCTGCAGATGATGGGAGGCAGGAATGCCGTCGTGCTTCAAGTGGGTTCCTTGCGCAGCGACTGGAATTCCGGAGCTCTCATCATCATGTGCGACCGCAAAGAGTGGTCTTTTGAAAGTCTGCGCCTGTTTCGCCTTTCAAAGGCATGGGGCGAATACATCCCTTTTCGTCTTGTATCCAAAGGACCGGAGCACAAAGCGCACTTCATGGCCACGCTGCGAGAGATTGTCGAAGCCATGGAGAAGGATTTGCCGCCTACAGACGAATCAACCCAAGTCGTGGGAGGGGTGAACAGTTCGGGAGGTTGTTTGGTGTACGAACTGGCCGAGCCGGGACAGTTCAGGCATTTCAGCACCAATCGCCGGGATCTCAAAAGCACGCCGCAGCTGAAGTCAGCCATTGAGGTTCTGCATTGGTGGTTTGCCAGCAATGTCAGTCTTTTGGTAGAGAACCCAAAAATCATCCCGCAGTGGAATGGTAAGGCTGCACCCGCCCTCCCTGTTGAATTTCCATTTCACGAAATATCGAAACCCAACAAGTGACGCCGCCCTCCCCATTTTTGGGACGTGATTCGGAACGATGATAACGGCAATACAGCCATGCATTCAGCAACACCTCTCTTCGACCAACTCATCCTGCACCTCGACCCGACGCCGCATGACGGCCCCTGGAACATGGCCGCCGATCAGGCCTGGCTGGAGCTGAGCGAGGTGCCGGTGCTGCGCGTGTATCGCTGGACGGAGCCCACGGCGACCATCGGCTACGCGCAGAATCTGACGAAGCTGGGCGATTCGCTGCCGCAGTGGCCCATCGTGCGGCGCTGGACGGGTGGCGGCGTGGTGCTGCATGACAACGACTACACCTATTCCGTCATCGTTCCCGCCGTGCATCCTTGGTCGCAGACCAATCCGCTGGACAGCTACCGGCTGGTCCATGAGTCGCTGGCGAAGGCGCTGGATGATGGCAGCCGCCTCGCCGGACCGGAAGATTTGATCGAGAACCCGTTCTGCTTTGTGGCCCCCGCCATGCACGATGTCATTCGGGACAAAGTGAAAGTGGCCGGGGCAGGGCAGCGGCGCGGCAAGCTGGGCCTGCTGCACCAGGGCAGCGTGCAGCAGGTGACGCTGGGCGAGGACTTCTGGCCACGCTGGGCGTCGCAACTGGCCGCCAACGTGCTCATCCGGCATGAGATGAACGATGCAATGATGGAACGCGCGAAGGAACTGACGCAGAAGCGCTACAGCCTGGCTTCGTGGTTGAACGAACGAGAGGACGAGCTGTGAACACGCTGGTGTTTGTGTACGGCACACTCAAGCGCGGCGGCAGCAATCATGGATGGATCGCGCAGCAGCAGTTTGTGGCAGAGGCGCGCACGGCACCGCTTTTCCGACTGTATGACCTGGGCGGGTATCCCGGCATGGTGCGTGCGGAAGATGGCCTCTCCATCCAAGGCGAAGTCTGGAGCGTGGATGAAGCCGGGCTCATCAAGCTGGATGTGCTGGAGGACACCGATGGCGGCGAGTATGAGCGCGTGCCGGTGCCGCTGGAGGGGGAGTGGGCGTCGCAGCGCGTGGAGGGATATATCTACCTGCGCAGCATCGAAGGGAGACGTGAGGTGGGGGTGTGCTGGTGAAAGTACGACAGGCACTCTTTGTATGAGTGGAGTTGTCCTGATTCTGGGCTGAGATTGAACTCAAGCTTGGAACTCAGACTGGGTGGTGACGGCCAACCAGCCTGAGCGCGTGTGGGACAGACCGGAGGCACTCTTGATCCTTTGAGATCGTCAGGCAG
>NZ_JBGANL010000057.1:0-32542 GCF_044222345.1 Prosthecobacter sp. | reverse complement strand
TCATGCCGTGCGCATTCGCTTTGCCAGTCCGACTCCACCTTGCTCCATTTTTGTTTCAGGTCGGAGATCACCTCCTTGCGCGCCGCCTGCTGCTGCATCGAAAGCCTCTTGGCTTCCGCCTGATGCCTGAGCACCTCCTCCCGCAATTGCGCATCCCGCTGCGGGCTGGCCGGTTGCTGCTGCAGCGCCGCCTTCCGTTCCTGAAACGCCTGACGCTCCGCCTGCTGCGCCGCCTCGATGGATTCAAAGCTCACCATCACCTCCCCTGTCTGCGCGAAAACCGCACGGCTCAGCAAGGCCCAGCATAGCATGATTCGCTTCATGGCTTCGCTCCTTCCCATTCGGCCACCAGTTTGGCGGCGTAATCATGCTCCGGCGTGCCTGCCTCCTCGATCAGCAGGATGTCCCGCGCCTGCGACAGCGCCTCCTTCCGATCACCGCAGTAGTTCAGCATGATCGCGCGGCCGACTCCGAGCGCCGAGACCTCTGGGTTCGCCGCATACTGCTCCTCAAAAAAATCCACCCCACGATACCCTTCGTCATTCGCCGCATACTCCGCGCACAGAGGTCCCACGGCATACGCCGCAGCAGCCGACGGATCATTCTCCAGCGCATTTTCCAGCGCCGCGATAGCCTCCATGCCGCGATCCTGCGCCGCCATCAGCAGTCCCAGTTCCAGCCATGCCGCCGCATATTCGGCATCCACATCCACAGCCTGCGTGAACATCTTCTCCGCCATCACCAGCGCGCGCTCATCGAACGGGGCAAGCTCTTGATACAGCAGCCCCGTCAGAAACAAGTGCGAGGCATTTCCCGGCTCCAGCGCCGAGGCCGACCGCGCATACCCCACCGCCTCCTCCAGGGCGTCCTTGTCCGGCTCGCGCTGCGGTTGATCAAGAATCGCAAACGCATGGTCATGCCGCACCACGGCCATCGTGTGGCGGTTTTCGGGCGAGGCATCCTCAAGCAGAGCCTTCATCGCCTGCTCCTCACGTTTCTTGATCTCCACCGGCACCCAGGCCGCGACACCCAGCGGCGGTTGCGGCCCCAAAATCGTCGCACGTTCCAGATCCTCCCTGGCACCGGCGCTGTCGCCCAGGGCTTCCCGGGCCTCTCCTCGTATTTGAAACGCCCGCGACTCGGTGGGCAGCAGTTCAAGACACTTCGTGGCATCAGCCACGGCATTCTGAAACTCACCGGCGGCCAGCCATGCACCCGCACGATTGCGATACGCTTTGGCGTGCTGCGGATTGATCTGCAGCGCCTTGTCAAAGTCCGCCATCGCCTTCTCCTGCTGCCCCAGGTTCAGCCATGCCTGCCCGCGATTGTTCAGATAGATCGAACCCGTCGGGATGAGTTCCAGCGCCTTGTCAAAGCTCTTGATCGCCTCCTCGTTGTCGCCGCGGTTCATCAGAAAGAAGCCGCGATTGTTGTGAAACTTCGCCACCTTCGGATCCAGCTCCACCGCCTTGTCATAATCTGCCAGCACACGCTCTTTCTCCCCCATCTGATCGTAAGCCATGGCGCGGTTGAAATAGGCCGCCGCGTCCTTCACGTTCAGTTCGATCGCCTTGTCACAATCCGCCACCGCCTTCTCATACTCTCCGCGGATCAGCAGCAGCTCACCGCGTTTCACGTAGAACATGCCGGTTTTGGGATCCAGCGCGATGGCCGCCGTGTAATCCGCCAGCGCCTTTTCCGGTTCTTTGACCGTGCTCCATGTCAGCGCACGGTTGAAGTAAACCAGCGCGTTTTTCGGATTCAACTCGATCGCTTTGGAATAATCCGCCAAGGCCAGTTCATGCTGCCCTTTGTTGTCATAGGCCAGGGCGCGGTTGTTGTAGGCCGTCGAATCCTTCGGCGTCAAAGTGAGCACCTGGGTGAAATCCGCAATCGCTCCGTCCAGTTCATTCAGCCGCCAGCGCGCACGCCCACGCCCCATGTAGGCCCGCGCATCGTTGGGTTTCTGCCGCATCAGCTTTTCATAGGCAGCGGCCGCCTCCTTGGCCTTCCCTCCCTTGAGCAGGCTGTCTGCCGTCTGCCAGGCATCCGCAGCCCCGGCCATTCGCCGTGCCATCAGGACGATCAGAACGACCAGCACCACCCACAGCACCCTGCGCCAGTGATTGCGTGATCCCAGATCATCCGTTGGAGGTTGGTGGTTCATGGAGTGCCTCGCTGCACAGCAATACGCCCGCCTGCTGGCGCTTGCCTGTCAGCCCTTGCGATATTTCGACTGCTTTTTGCGGCCTCCCACCTTGACCTTTGAACACAACATGACCTCTTGAACGTAACCTCACTGCCCATGCTCCTTTCCCTCACCTCCCGCATCCTTCAAACAGTCGATCCGCTCTGCCTGGCCAAGATCGGCTGGAATTTCGGTTACAAGGGGGCGCGCTCCGTCATGCTGCACAAGCAGCGCATGAAACAGGGCCAGTATTTCCCGCCCTTCTTCTACATTTCCATCCTCAATTCCTGCAACCTCCGCTGCCAGGGCTGCTGGGTGGACGTGGACAAACCGCGCGAATCTCTCAATCTTGACGAGCTCAACAAGATCGTGAACGACGCCAAACGCCGCGGCAACTCGTTCTTCGGCATCCTCGGCGGCGAGCCCTTCATGCATCCCGAGCTCTTCGACTTCCTCTCGATGCACCCGGACGCCTTCTTCCAGGTCTTCACCAACGGCCAGATGATCACCGCCAAGGCCGCTGAAACCATGCGCAAGCTCGGCAACATCACCCCACTCGTCAGCATCGAAGGCACCGAGATCGTCAGCAATGAACGCCGAGGCAACAAGGACGTGCTCACCCGCACCCTGCGCGGCCTGCAAAACTGCCTGGACGCCCGCGTGCTCACCGGCGTGGCCACCAGCCTTTGCAAGACCAACATCGACGACCTCCTCACCGAGAAATGGCTGCGCCGCCTCATCGACATGGGCGTGCACTACGCTTGGTACCACACCTACCGTCCCGTCGGTCCCAAGATCAGCGCCGACCTCGCCCTCACGCCGGAGCAGATCACCCAGGTGCGCAAATTCGTCGTCAACATGCGCGCCAAGATGCCCATCGCCATCGTCGATGCCTACTACGACCACAACGGCCAGGCCCTCTGCCCCATGGCCAACGGTATCAGCCATCACATCAGCCCCACCGGCGCCATCGAGCCCTGCCCCATCATCCAGTTCGCCAAGGAAAGCGTTCGCACCAATGACGACCTCTTCGACGTCTTCACCAAGTCCGAATTCCTCCGCGACTTCCGCAACATCGCCTCCGCAAACACGCGCGGCTGCATCGTCCTCGAGCGCCCCGATCTCGTCAAAGCCGTCGTCACCAAGCACACCGCCAAAGACTCCACCATCCGCCAGACCGCCATGGCCGAAATCGAAAGCATGACCCCACGCACCAGCCAGTGGCGCGAAGGCGAGGAGATCCCCGAGAAGCACTGGATGTACTGGCTCGCAAAGAAATTTTTCTTCAATGACTTCGGGGTTTACCAAGGCCTGGAAAAGAAGAAAAACTGAGCTGAAATAACGAGGCAATTTTTGAGACCTTCACACCTTTTAGCTTGAAGTGTGATCCGAAAATTGCTCTACATGGAATCCATGGCTCAAAATACATTTTCTCCTGTTCTGGCTCGTGGTGGCATGGGCGGCATCGTTCGTTGGTTCATCCAGATCGTTATCTATGACATCTGCATCACCGGCATTCAGGACATTCTTGGAGTCAGCCGCATGGTCGCCCTCTTCATCTTCCTGGGCATCCTGATCCTCATCAGCATCGGCGGTTACATGCTGCGCAAGAAGATGAGCGGCCAGGCCGACTCAGACATCTAGTCATGCGACACACAGTTCTTCACGCCCCCGCCTTTTCGACCTTGCGTCTGGATATGGCGGAAGGCGAGAGCATTCACGCACAACCGGGCAGCATGCAGGCCATGACGCCCGGTTTTCACATCGACGTCAAAGCCGGGCTCCACATGGGCGGCAAGCGCGGGATGCTCGGCGGTGTGCGCAGCCTCTTCGGGGGTGAAAACTTCTTCACCGTCATTTACAAGGCCAAGCGCGACGAGCAGCACCTCATGCTAGCCCCCGAACAAATGGGCGACATTCGCGCCATCGAAGTCACTCCTGAGACCGGCCTGAAGCTCGCACGCGGCGCCTTCCTAGCCTCCTCGCCCGAGCTCACCTTTGATCTGCACAATGCCGGCATGCAGGGCGTCCTGGCCACGCGCGGTCTCTTCTTCCTGAAGACCGTCGGCTCCGGCATGCTCTTCCTCTCCAGCTACGGCGGCATCGTTGAGCAAAACCTCGCGGAGGGCGAGCGCTTCGTGCTCGACAACCGCAACATCGTCGCCTTCACCGACACCATGCCCTTCGAGTCTGTGGTGCTCACCAAGTCGATCAAAGACTCTTTCCTCTCCGGCGAAGGCTTCGTCGTCCGCTTCACCGGTCCGGGCAAAGTCATCTACCAGACCCGCGCACGTCCCTCCCTCGGACTCATCCGCGGCTTCCTTCAAACTCTCACCTGATCCGGCATGGAGAGCGTCCTGCCAAAGCCGCGCCGTCTCGTCACACCCACGCGCACGGCGCTGCTTCAAAGCTTTCAGGCCAACGAGTCTCGCTCGATGCTGTGGCTCGGCCTGGAACTGGTCGCCATCTTCGGCGGTCTTGCTTGGTGGGCAGCCCAGCCGCATCAAATCCCCGGCTGGCAGTTCCTCCTGCTCTTTGCCTGCGCCTTCTTCGGCCTGTTTGACTTCATCGTCACCCAGCACTTCGCCAACCGGAAGCGCCTGGAAGACATCCGCCCGGATGCCAAACTCGGCATCCACACGCGTGATTCGCTCATTGCCGCCGTGCGTCGTGTGCAGCAGCGCCTCGGTCTCACCGGCCAGCGCATCCCGGTCTATCTCGCGCCGGAAAAAGACGTCAACGCCTTCGCCATGCGCCTGGAACTCCTGCCCGGCTGGCACCTCTTCAACAGCGTGCAGCTCAACCGCTCCATCGTTCACCTCCTGGATGAAAAAGAACTCGAAGCCGTCATCGGCCACGAGCTCGGCCACGTCTTCCCCTATTCACCCATCGCCAGCCGCTGCATGCTCGTTCACGCATTGCTCTCGGGCGTGCTCGCGCTCGTCATCGCCCAGGTGCTGGGAGACAACGACATCCGTTGGGGCGCGCCCAGCCTGGCCCTCGGCGCGGCACGCTGGGTCGCCTTTTCAACGTGGGTCACTCAGATCCGCCTCGTCGAGTTTTTGTGCGATGACTACGGCGCACGCGCCGCCGGCCTCATCCCCGCCCTCACCACGGAAATCAAACTCGGCATCGAGCACGAGGCCCGCAACGCCCTCCTCGCCCGCGTTCTTGAGGCCAAGCTCCGCCACACCGGCGTCCCCATCGCCCAGCTCCTTCAGGAATACGAAGACGCCATGCCCTTCGGCAGCGTCCAGTCCGACCAGGCCCGTGCGCAGCTTGAGCAGGGCATCCAGCGCCGCCTCACCGAGCATGATGAGACCTCCCTCAAAGGCTTCTTCCAGTTCACCTTCAAGAGCGACAACACCGACCAGGACGCCCTCAAGGAATCCCTGGCCGAAATGACCACCGTCAGCCGCATCGCCAAAATCCCCGTCTCACTCCCAGACGTGATCAACGATCCCCGCCTCATTCCAGACCTCGTCCACCTCATCGAAGCCCATCCCGACCACGTCCTCTTCCACCTGGAAGCCGAACTGGACGACCGCCACTCCACCCACCCCAGCACCTCCCGCCGCATCCTCTACCTCTGGCGCAATCAAGCGGCTATTGCGAACGCTGCATGATCGAAGGACAGGCCTCCATCTCACCGCACAATCCTCGGCGCAATCTGCAAACACCGCAGCCCGCCGCCTTGCAACCACCCCTCATCATTCCTCAAAATCACACGCAGCGTCTTCGGCGGCTTGTTGCCCATGTAAGCATCCGCCTTGATGAGGGTGATCGTGAGAGAGCCGTCAGCATCGCGTAAAATTGTCTGCGGCTTGTCCGAATCAACCCAGCCGTCTTCCGTAAAGACAATGATCCGTTCAGCCTCGCGCTGGCTTTTGCTCACCCGCGCCCCGGCAGTGGCAGGCTTGAGCACGAGGGTGATAGCATCCCCCTTCTCGCTGGCACTGGCTGTCCATGCATCACTGGTCTGTTCGGTACGTGTACGCTCGGCATCCAGCAACTTGTGCCACTTCGCATTCACTTCCGCCGTGGCAACCACGGGCAGGGTCAGGCTGAGCTCCATCGAGCCGGGGTGGCAGGTGTTGCCGCAGCACATCCATGAGGCGAGACCGCTGAGCGTGATGGATTCACCCATCTTCAAATTCGCAGGCGGCGTGATCTCCGCGCGCAGCATCACATCACGGTCAAACCCCTGCGCCTTGATCTGAAACATCAGCGTGCGCTCCGGCTCCGGATGGATGAGCTCGCCCGCCTTCCAGCCGCGTGGCAGATTCCACTTCATCTGCGTGGGCACCCCGACGATGCCGGGAAACCGCCAGTAGGTGTGGGAGCCACGATCATGCTCCAGCCAGAGGCCGACCGTGAAAGGCTGGCCGGGCACAATGGCAGATTGCTCGGAGACAAGCTGCAGTTTGAGCCCCTGCTGGGCCGATGCCGAATGACGAATGACGAATGATGAAAACAAAACCACGAGCAGCACCCACAGGTGGCCCGGCCCATTCGACATTTTGCATTCGTCACTCTTCATTGCTCAATATGCGGCATGCCCCGGCGTTCTCGCAAAGGGAATGACATCGCGGATATTGGGTACGCCTGTGACAAACATGAGGAGACGCTCAAAGCCCAGCCCATAACCCGCGTGGGGCACGCTGCCGTAGCGGCGCAGGTCCGCATACCAGGCGTAGTTCTCGGGATCCAGCCCCTGCTTGGCCATCAGCGCCTCCAGCACATCCAGGCGCTCTTCACGCTGGCTGCCGCCCACGATTTCACCAATGCCCGGGACGAGCAGATCCATCGCCGCCGCAGTTTTACCATCGTCGTTTTGGCGCATGTAGAAGGGCTTGATCTCCTTCGGGTAGTTGAAGATCGTCACCGGACCTTTCACGTGCTCTTCCGCAAGGTAGCGCTCATGCTCTGTCTGAAGGCCTTCGCCCCAGACCACCGGATTTTCAAAGCTGCGTCCACTCTTGAGCAGGATCTCCACGGCATCCGTGTAGCTGATGCGCTCGAAAGGTTTGGCGAGCGTCTGCTTGAGGCGGTCGATGAGTCCCTTGTCGATGAACTTGTTGAAGAACTCCAGCTCGTCAGGGCATTCATCAAACATCGCCTGCACCAGGTAGCGCACCTGATCCTCCGCCAGCGTCATGTCGGCGGCGAGGTCGTAGAAGGCCATCTCAGGCTCGATCATCCAGAACTCCGCCGCGTGGCGCGTGGTGTTGCTGTTCTCGGCGCGGAAGGTGGGGCCAAAGGTGTAAATGTTGCCCAGCGCGCAGGCAAAGGCCTCGCCCTGAAGCTGCCCGCTGACCGTCAGGTAGGTGGGGCGGCCAAGAAATCCTGCTCAGGCTTCGTCGGCGTGTTCGGCTTCAGCGTCGTCACCTGAAACATCTCCCCCGCCCCTTCGCAGTCGCTGCTGGTGATGATCGGCGTATGAACATAGAAGAACCCGCGCTCCTGAAAGAAGCGATGCACCGCGTAGGCCATCTTGCTGCGCACACGGAACACACTGCCAAAGAGATTCGTGCGCGGCCGCAGATGCGCGATGGTGCGCAGAAACTCCGGCGTGTGCCCCTTCTTTTGCAGTGGATACGTCGCATCTGCCTCGCCCAGCAGCCGCAGCTCCTTCGCCTGCATCTCCCACTTCTGCCCGGCGGCAGGCGAGGCAATCAGATCGCCCAGCACCTCCACCGAGGCCCCCGTCAAAATACGCGGCAGCAGCTCCGCCGAAGGCAGCGCCGCGTCCACCACCACCTGCAACCCCTTGAAGCAGGAGCCATCAGAGATTTCCAGGAAGGAGCAGGCTTTCGAATCACGCTTCGTGCGCACCCAGCCACGGGCAACGATGCCGGGCCGTGCGGATTCGGAATGAATGAGGGAATTGATGGTGTCGAGGGACATGCACGGAAAGCTAGCGCGTGAGCGCCTCGAGGCAAGAGGCGGGCACGGATTCGTCCTCGATCATGGCGTGTTCAGTGATGCGGGCACTCCTGCCTGCAAATCGAGCATCCCAAGCCATCCATTGCAGGCAGGAGTGCCTGCATCACTTTCTTCTTTCTTACTTCCCGAAATACCCCTTCACCTTGACCTTGCGGCCATAGACCTTCTCGCCACCGGCCACATAGAGAATGTCGTGGTCCTTGCCGGCAAACTCAACACTGACCACTTTGCCCAGCGGGTCCGGCTTGGCGATGATCCCAGCCAAACGGCCAGCGGTGTCAAAGATCTGCACACCCAGCTCGGTGGTGACGAATGTGCGCCCGTTGGCCTCCGTCGTCGAGCCATCACCTGCGGCGGACTCTTTGCCCACAGGCAGCCACATCGTCATGTACGGCGCACCACCGGTCAGGGTGCCATCGTCCTCGATGCGCCAGGCCCAGACGTGCTTGCCGCCGTATTCAGAAGCAAACAGTGTGCGCTCATCCGTGGAGATCGTGATGCCGTTCGGCTTCACCACATGGCCTTCATCTGCGACGAGGTGCTTCTTGTCCTTGGTGATCAGATGAATCCGCTGCGTCGGCGTCTCGGTAAAATACAGGTTTCCCGTTTTGCTGACCACGAGGTCATTGCACTTCACATCCGTGAGCAGCACCTCCACCTCGCCCTTCATCGAGATGGCGATGATGCGCCCCTCCTTGTTGTGGCAGGCATAAAAACGCCCATCCGGCCCAATCTGCAGCCCGCTGATGCCCGGCAGATTGTCGAGAAACAAATCCACCTTCCCCGCCGCGGCGTCCAGCTTGTAGATCCCCTTCCCGCCCTTCACATCAGTGAAGAACAGATTGCCAGCCGTATCGCAGCATAGGCCGTCGGTGAAGACATAACCACTCGCGACTTCACGCCACGGCTCACCTTCGATGAGGTAGTCATGCAGTGAGGTGTCCTGGGCAAACAGCGAGGAGGAAAGAAGGCAAAAAGCTAGGAGGATGCGCATCATGATCAGATCTGAATTCAATGTTCAATGTTGAGCGTTCAAAGTTCACACTCACTTCTTCCACAGCCAGCGAAGCGTGTCCGGCAGCAAGGCACCGCCATGCTTGCCATTGTGGGTGCCTTCACCCAGCACAAACTGGAAATCATAGCCCGCAAACTTCAGCGAGGCCGCCATGTCCTGATTGGCCAGCGGCCAGTTGCCGAACTGGTTGTCCAGATCGTTCCTGCCGTCCTGCAGGAAAACCTTGATGGGCTTTTTCTCCGCCTTGCGGATCAGCGCGGGATAGACATAACCGCCACGGATGTTGGTGAAGGAGCCGATGTGGCTGATCACCTTGCGGAAAGCGTCGGGGCGCTCCCAGGCCACGGTGAAGGCGCAGATGCCGCCGCTGCTGTTGCCGCAGATGCCCCGACCTTCCGGGTCGTCCGTCAGCTTGTAGTTCTTCGCCACTTCAGGCAGGATTTCTTCAATCAGGAAACGGGCATGCAGATCACCCAGGGAATCATACTCAAAGCTGCGGTTGCTGCGCGGCTTCTCCTTCGGATTGGTCGTGGGAAACACCCCCGGATTGATGAAGATGGCGATCGTCACCGGCATCTCCCCTTTGGCGATGAGATTGTCGAACACCACCGGCACGCGAAACTGGCCGTCGGCCTTCACGAAACCGCCCCCATCACAGAACACCATCACATTTGCAGGCGTCTCGGCCTTGTATTGCGCAGGCACATACACCCACCAGTCCCGCGTCGTGCCCGGGTAGATCTTCGAATTCGTCCACGCCGGCATCTGCGTCACCTTCCCCTGCGGCACCCCTTCCTTGACCTGCGAATCAGGTCCGAGGACATACTGGTCATCCTGCGGAGCAGCATGGGCGAGAGTGGCAAATATCAATGAGGCAGCGGCAAGGGGGAGAAACTTCATGGGACGAATCCGAACGACAGCAGCAAGGGACATCTTGCAGACATGCACTGACACGGCAGGAAGGACAGTCAGCAAGCACCGACCGGCCGGAGAAGATTTGCAAACTTTGATCAATGCTGTTGACGCAAATTGAAATCTCCGGATGAAACCGACCTCAACCTCAATTCATTGTTTATGCTCAATAGGTCGGACCGTTTAGATTCAAACCCAATGGCTGCGCTGAATTTCAAGCAGAAATCTCCGTCACAATGGGCGCTGGCCGGGGGCATGGCCATGTCTCTGCTGCTTTGCTCCTGCAAAGAGAAAGACGCCCTGCAAAAGGAACAGGCGGATCTGCAGACCGCACTCAATCAAGCCAAGGCGGAACTGGACACCTATCAGGTTAAAATAAACTCTGTCCAGCCAAACCTCCCCGCCGCCGCAGCCACGCTGGAAGTCCAGCTGAAAGCCTCCGAAAAAGCCAACACAGAACTCACCCAGGCAGTCAGCGAGGTTAACAGCAAAGCCACACGCTTGCAGGATGAGGTCAAAGCATTACGCCCCAAAGTCGAGGCTTATAAGGCCAGGTATCTGCGCTGATTTCATTCTCACCATCTCCGGTTCATCATGACTTTTGTAAAACTTATCCTGTTTCTGGCTGCCGTTGGCGGCGCATTTTACGGCGCTGACTGCTGGCACAAAATTGACCGCGCTAAAACAGAGCTGCAGGAGCTCAGACCTGAGCTCTCCCAGACACAGGAATCCCTGGCTTACAGCAAGGATGCATGGGTGAAATATGAAGCCCTCAAGATCAAGGCAGATCAGGCGGCCGCCACCACCGCCGCGCTCAAACAACAGCAGGAAAGCGGGGAGAAAAACCTGAAATCTGCCTTGACGGAATTCACGGTCCTGGCCGCGTCCATGAACGATGCCGCAACCAAAGTGCGAACCAGTGGAGCCAGCCTCACCATCCCTGAAATCAAGCTCACCGATGGCAGGATTTTAAAGGATGCCAAAGTTCGTAAGATCGAAGAGACCCAGGTGTCATTCATGCATTCGGCAGGCATGGGAAACGTGCCGGTCGCGCAGCTGCCGCCTTCACTGCTGGAACAGTTTGACCTGGGCGCCAGCAGCTTGACCAGTGCCATCGACGTCACGGCAGCAGGTCTGATGGCCAAGACGCAGCAGTTGGACGGCCTCAGCCTGACATGCCCCATTCCGTTGGTCGAAAAACCCGAGAAGGTTGAGCTCGCTGCGGTGATAGCCTCCAAAAGCTTCCGGGGCAAAGCCGCGGATGAAATGGAGGTGATCGTCAATAAAATTCGCTATGCCAAGGGCACCACGATCAGCCTGGACGGCGCTGCCTCCGGCATTCTGAAAGCGGTGTCCGCCCTTGATGGCATCACCAATCCGCAGCAGCAGGTCAAGGACACCAAGGTCTCCTCCTTTCCGGCCAAACGGGCTTCGTTCTCCGCCAGTCGCCTTGGCAGTGAACTTCTCTCCGAAAGTCTGTTCATCCTCAACGGGGAGGAGATGTGGATGGTCCAGGTGCTCTTCACGAGCAAATCCAAAGCGGGACGTGCCATCGCCGACAACATTCTGTCCTCGGTGAAAATCGCACCGACTCCTTGAGTCGCGCACTCTTCGCATCTTCCCGGTGAATGCCTCCAGCACTGGCTGCGACCACGGGGGGGGGCTCAGTTCATTCTTTTGAGAACATCCCGCAAGCAACCCGCGAGATTCCATCTCCGCGCAACGTTCGTGCTGTTGAATGCGCTTCTCGATTCTCCTTTTCCTTCCCATCACTGCCGCGACTGCCGCCGTCGATTTCTCCCACCAGATCGTCCCGATCCTGCGGGAGCACTGCGCGGAGTGCCATGCCGGCGACAAGAAGAAGGGCGGCTTCTCCTTCAATGATCGCAAATCCCTGCTGGAAGGCGGTGAAGACGGCGCTGTGGTGGTGAGCGGCAAAAGCGCGGAGAGCACCATGATCAAGGCCATCCTCTCCACCGATCCCGATGACCAGATGCCGCCTAAGGGCAAGCGGGTGCCTGCCGAGCAGATCGCACTGCTGAAGCAATGGGTCGATGAAGGACTCACGTGGGAGGAAGGCTTCGCTTTCAAAAAGCCCGCGTATGAGCCGCCGCTCAAACCCCGCATGCCGATCCTGCCTGCCACTGTGGAGGGACGCAGCAACCCCATTGATCGTATTCTTGATCAATACCTCGGCCAAAAGAAACTCCCCCGCCCTGCGGCCATCGACGATGCCACGTTTATTCGCCGCGCATATCTGGATCTCATCGGCCTGCTGCCTTCGTCCAAGGATCTGGAGGCTTTCACCCAAGACACCTCCGCCGACAAACGCACCCGCCTGATTGAGTCACTGCTCAAGCGCGACATCGACTACACCGAGCACTGGCTCACGTTTTGGAACGACCTCCTGCGCAATGACTACGGCGGCACCGGCTTCGTCACCGGCGGGCGCAAGCAGATCAGCAACTGGCTGTATCACGCGCTGATCACCAACATGCCCTTCGACCAGTTCGTGCGCGAGCTCATCGCGCCACCCAATGATGAAAGCCGCGGATTCATCGACGGCATCAAATGGCGTGGCGATGTCAGCGCCGGGCAGACCGTGGAAATCCAGTTCGCCCAGAGCGTCTCGCAGAGCTTCCTTGGCATCAATATGAAGTGCGCGTCATGTCACGACAGCTTCATCGACCGCTGGAAGCTGAGCGAAGCCTACGGACTCGCGGCCATCTATTCCAGCCGCCCGCTGGAAATCAATCGCTGTGACAAACCCATCGGCCAGCAGGCCGTGGCTTCCTGGTTGTTCCCCGAGATCGGCCAGATCGATCCGAAGGCTCCGCAACCCGAACGCCTCAAGCAGCTCGCAGCCTTGATGACTCATCCGCAGAATGGCCGCACCACACGCACCATCGTCAACCGCCTGTGGCAGAAACTGATGGGACGCGGCATCGTCCATCCGGCGGACGCCATGCAGACGGAACCATGGAACGCGGACCTTCTCGACTACCTGGCCGCGCACCTCGCAGAGCATAAGTATGATCTGAAGCAGACCCTCGCCCTCATCGCCACGTCGCAGGCCTATCAATCTCACTCCCAGGTCGTGACCAAAGGCATCGACGATCACGGTTACGTCTATGCCGGACCACGGGCGAAACGCCTCACCGCCGAGCAGTTTGTGGATGCCATCTGGCAGATCACCGGTGCAGCCCCCGCCAAGATGGATGCCGGAGTCCTGCGCGGCAAAGTCGATCCGGAACTCGCGAAACAGATCAAGATCCAAGGCCAGTGGATCTGGGGCCACAGTGCCAAGCCCGGCAGCACACCGCCCTCCGGCGAAACAATCACACTGCGCAAAACGATCAAACTCGACACCGATCCCGCCAGCGCCAGCGCGGTCGTGACCTGCGACAATGGTTACACCCTCTTCGTGAACAATCGCAAGATCAGCGCCGGGGATGACTGGACCAAGCTCGCCGCCGTGCCGTTGCAAACCGCGCTGCACAAAGGCGCGAACTCCATCCTCGTGATCGCCACCAATGCCGGTAAAGGCCCGAACCCCGCCGGATTTTTCTTCGATGCCCGCGTGCGCGATGCCACAGGCAAAGAGACCGCCATCGGCAGCGATGCCACCTGGGAGTGGTCGGCCAAAGCTCCGGCCACCAAGGAAGGCCGCATCCCGGCCTTCGACCCCAAGGACTGGCAGCCCGTCACCGTCGTGAAAGCCCTGGCCGCATGGCAGCAGACCATCAATGCCCAGGCTCCTGCTCTTCTTGCCCAGGGATCCGCCGCCTCAGATCGCATGATCCGCGCCTCGTTGATGAAGTCAGACTTCCTCATGCGCACTCTGGGCCGCCCAAACCGTGACCAGATCGTCACCGCCCGTCCCAATGATCTCACCACCCTGGAGGCCATTGATCTCGCCAACGGCAGCATCCTTTCTGCCAGCATCACCAAAGGGGCACAGCGTTTGCTCGCATCACCCGTCCAGTCACCTGCCGCTCTGATCGTTGACCTCTACCATCAGGCCCTCTGTCGCGCGCCCTCCGCCAGCGAACTCGCCACGGCCCAAAGCCTGATCGGTGAAAAGCCCACGCAGCAGTCGCTCGAAGACCTGCTCTGGGCCGTCTGCATGCTCCCCGAGTTTCAGGTCGTGCGGTAACCAGAGGCCTATGATCCACGGCTTCGGCTCTTGATTTGAGCCGGAGGATGGGAATGATGCGAGTCACTCCATCCAACCTATGAAGACAGTACCATTGCTCGCCGCCCTCCTCGCCACCGCTGTTTCACTCCAGGCAGTCACACCCGAGGGCAAACAGAAGCTCGTCTTCATCGCAGGCAAGCCCTCCCATCCACCGGGCATGCATGAATTCCGCGCAGGTACCATGCTGCTGGAGCAATGCCTCAAAAGCGTGCCCAATCTCGTGGTGGACCGCCACGAAATGGGCTGGGTCAGTGATGAAAAGACCTTCGAAGACGCGGATGCCGTGGTCATTTACGCCGATGGTGGCGGCAAGCACCCTGCCGTGGTGGACGGCCACCTCGAAACCCTGCGCAAGCTCATCGCCAAAGGCGTCGGCTTCGGCTGCATGCACTACGGCGTCGAAGTCGTGGCGGGTCAGGCCGGCAAAGAATTCCAGGAGTGGCTCGGCGGTCATTATGAAAACGCCTACTCCTGCAATCCGATCTGGGACGCAAACTACACGACCCTGCCAAAACACCCCATCTCAAACGGAGTGCTGCCCTTCGCCACCAAAGACGAATGGTACATCCACATGCGCTTCCGCCCAGCCTTCGGCCACGGTGTGACACCTGCACAAGATGGCGCAGCCAAGTTTGTCCCCATCCTGGTGGCAGCTCCCAGCGACGCCACGCGTGACGGCCCCTACGTGGCGCCCAAAGGCCCTTATCCCCACATCCAGGCTGAAAAAGGCAGCCCCGAAACCATGATGTGGACCCTTGAGCGTGCAGACGGCGGCCGCGGCTTCGGCTTCACCGGCGGTCATTTTCACGCCAACTGGGGCAACGACAACGTGCGCAAAGCCGTGCTTAACGCCCTGCTCTGGGTGACCAAGGTTGAAGTGCCTGAAAAAGGCGTCGAATCAGTTGTGAGCCCTGAAGCTCTCACCCAAAATCTGGATCCAAAACCTGCGCCCAAACCCAAGAGTGCCAGCAGCGAAACACCACGCGTGTTTCAGCGCGTGGCGACCCGCTGATTTAGAAGTGCTCCTTCTTGAACAGGATGCTCGCGAAAGACTCCAGGCGCTTGAGGATCGTTCTCAGCATCTGCTGATGCTGGTCAATCATGGCAAACTTCGCGGGCTCCGAAAGCTTCATGGTGTCACACTGTTCTTCGACACGTTCGACGGCGACTTTGAGTTCCTTGAGTTTCTGCCTCACTTCAGGGGTGATCCGGCTCTCCTTGATCGTGTTGCCAAGGATCTCAGCTTCACGCGACAGATACTCCACCGTCTTCGGCAGTGAGTTGCTGCCACCAATCAGCGCACCACTGTTGGTGTCGACTTTGGGCTTGCCGGCCAGATGCGGCTTCAGCGGCACAACGGACTGCGGCTCCGAAGGCAGTCCGCCATTGCGCCCATCAATGATCGTCGGGGTGATGAAGAGCATGAGGCTCTTGTGATTTTTGCTCCGGCTCTTGTAATCGAAGAGCCACTTGAGACCTGGGATCTTGCTCAGGAAAGGCACACCTGCCTCGGCCTCTTTTTCAGTGGCCTCATCCAGCCCGCCCACCGCCACTGTGTACCCCGACTCAATCTCCACCGGCGCGCTGTAGACGCGTGATGAAGCAATGGGGTATGGATTCCCTGAGATGACCTGCGTGCCAATGATGCTTGAAACGGTCACCGCCATGTTCAGCAGCACCTTGTCACCCTGCATGCGCTTGGGCAGGATGTTCAACACGGTTCCGATCGGCAGATAGGCGACTTTGCTCGTGGTCGTGGCACCGACGGCACCAGCACTCGCCGTGGAGCTCGCGTCCAGCACCGGCTGGTTCACCACCGCGCGAATGGCCACCTCACGGTTGCTGAGGGTCACCATTCGAGGGTAGGACGTGGTGTTGGTTTCCTGGTCACGCATCATCGCGCGCAGTTTCACGTTCACATCCTGCGCACTCAAAATGCTCGTGGCTGGAAAGCCAAGTGTTGCCCCCACGTTGTTGAGATTCCCGGAGGTCAGCAGATTGGCCAGATCGGTGCGGTAACCACCCGTGGTCGGCACGTTGTCGTAATTCACCGTTGTGACCGGCAGTCCCGTGGTGGAATCAGTCGTGCTCGTCACGTCCTTCACCTGCCGGAAGTTTCCAGTCTCGAGTGTACCGGTCCAGTCGATGCCGAATTCACGCGAAGGATCACGCGAAGTTTCGATGAATTTCACCTCCACGGCGATCATTGTCTGCGGCTTGTCTGCGGCTGCGATGTAGCCCTCCACCCACAGGTGCTGGAGACGCGTTGCCACAATGTAGAGAGTGTTCGAATCAGATTTCCAGATCACCTTGGGCTTCCTCACCGAACTCATTTCATTTGAATTCATCGCCCGCGCCGCATTTTCATCAGTCCCGGTGGCGCCCATGCCAGGCATGCCCGTTGGTGCCAGTGCTCCATCCATTTCCTCAGGTGGCAGGCCCAGCAAGGTACGAATGTCATTGATCACTTCACTGCGTTTGACTGAAAACGTCTGGCTGGTTCCTTGCAGATCCATCCCCACTCCCGCCCCGCTGATGCCACCCCCGCTGCCACCACTGGATCTGGTGGAAGCGGAAGTTGTCCCCGAACTCACACGTTCCACGAGTTCCACAGCATTGTTTTTGATCTCATACGATTTGCCGATGAGTTCGCGATCATCCGCAGGGCGAATATACCAGATGCCGTTGTCGGGAATAATGGCCAGTCCATTGGCTTTGCATAATGTTTCCAGCACCTGGAACGGGCTTGCATTGATTGAAAACGTGATCAAACGCCCCCCATCCGCGCTGTCATCAGGCAGCGAAAAGAACGAGATCCCTGCGTCAGTCGCAAGAAACCTCAGCACATCACTTAACATGGCCTTTGAAAAGTCATACTGCTGGGGCGCGGCCGAGCGGAGCCTGCTCGCTTCGATCTCATGCTCGGGCGACATCACGTGCAGATTGCTCTGATTGAACTGGGCGCGCAACGTCGTCCCCGACAAGCTCGTCACAACGAGGCCAAGCAGGAGATAGAACTGGAACAGTGCTGTAAAATGGCGCATATTATGGTAATTATACCTGAAATGAAAAAACAAATCAAATGGCATTTATCAATGAAGTGTATTGATTTTATGTTTTGTGCCAAATATTTGAACAGCTGAATGTTTTAAATCATGTTTATTATATTTTCCATATCTTCCCCTTGAATTTAGGAGCTTTTAACTATTTAGTAGAACATCAATGCTAGCCGCTAGAGTCACAGCTTTGCGCTCAGATGTACACAGTTCCCCCTGTCGTAGCGGATTCTCATTGCTTGAACTGGTCATCACCATCGCCCTGCTTGGCGTGATCGCAGGAGTGGGTGTATCCCTCCTTACAGATGACTCTGACTCCGCCCGTGTGGCCAAGCTTCAATCGGATGTCAACACTCTGAATCAAATGGTGGCCCTCTATGTGGCAGATGGCGGCAGTTTGGCAGGTCTTTCCACCCCCCAGACGGTGCTTGATAAATTGAAACGCTCACGGCCGCAGTCAGAATGGCAGCAGCATGTGGGCATTGTTTCAGGCAGATTGCTGGATGTCCGGTTGCGGGCCCTGATGACCTCCCAGCCGGACAATTCCAACAATCCACGAGCCTTCTGGGATCGCACCAAGCAACGCTTCATCATAAGAAAGGCGGCAGGCAGTGCGGTGTCTGATTTTTACCTGGATGAAACTCTTGCGACCGCCGACTACGGCACAGAAAAGCGCACCAAATCTGTCGTCACTTTTAATTCAAACAAGAGCGGCTGGGTCTGGGGAACATCCACATCCAACCCCGCTGCAGGCTATTTGGATCCGCAGCCTTTCACGCCCCCCACTCCCACCACCGGATTCAATCCAAATGAAACAGCGGACGCTTCATCGGGTCCTCCTCCAGACTCGGGCGGGGGCAGTGGCGGAGGAGGCGGTGGCGGTGGCGGCTCTCCAGCCCAGCCCACTCTCGCATTTTTACCGGTTCCTGTCATCTCACCTGCTGGCGGCACCTTTGCATTCTCGAATTTCCCAACCTCAGTCACCATCACTTCAGGGGGCCCGCCAGAGGTCTCCATGCTGATGTACAGCATCAACGGCGGAGCCTGGCAGGAATATGCAGGCACCAGCATTCCTTTGATGCCGGCGATGACTCTCCAAGCTTACAACCTGTCAACACGCCCCGCCGAGTACGCCACCAGTTTCACCAATTCGCAGTCATACTACCGTCTCACCAGCGGTTTCAGCGGCTCAGGTGAGGGCAGCTGGGGCAACGCCCTCGGCGGTTCCAATCTCGTCACCAACATTCAAAACAGCAGCACCACCTCCACCATCAAATCTGGCAACACCAAGCTCGATCTCGGCAACGGCACCTACCTCGATGCCGGAGTCGAAAACTCATTGAGCTTCACTCCCGCGAGCTTTGATAAAATCACGCCAAACACATGGTTCGATTTTGGTGCGTTGATGATTTTGAACGGCACCACCTTCTATAACAGCGAGGCCACAGGAGTCACCCTCACCGTCAATCTGAACCTGACACAGCCCACAATCAGCGCCACCACGTACATCAATCTCGGGCTGGTCAGCACCCCCAACACCAGTGATCGTCTCGCCAGCGCAGACATCGTTCAGTTGATCAACCCGACCACGGATTTCACGATCACCATCGATGGGGTCCAGTATCGTCTCGAGCTTGAATGGGTGTCCAAGGACCCCGCTGCAAGCGTCGTCCAGGGCAGCAACCTCCTCGTCTATGAAAGCGCCAACGCCGCAGTGGAACTGCGTGCCCGCTTCACCAGCAATTTCTAAAACACCATGGAAGACATTCACGAACGCAGTCAGCTTGGTTACCGGATGCTTCACCTCTCGAAGGACCCGGGGGTCAGCGACTTCTATGTCACTCCCTGGGAGGCGCTGACCTACAAGCGCAATGGCAAGCTGTTTTATGACTCCTTCATCTACCAGCCGGAGCGCCCGCTGGAGTTCACCCCCGGCTGCATCGACTACGCCCTGCAGCTCGGCCCCCGGCGTTATCGTGTCAACCGCATGGTCACGCGGGGACGTCCGCGCTGGGTGCTGCGTCTGCTCCCCGAAAGCATTCCAGACATCAGCAAGCTCATGGTGCCACCTCCCGCCATCAAGGCCTTCCTGGAAGCCAAGAACGGTCTCTTTCTCGTCTGCGGTGCCACCGGCTCAGGCAAGTCAACGACCATTGCCTCCATGATCCTTGAGCGCGCCAAGCGCCGCCAGGAACACGTCCTCACCTTCGAGGACCCCATCGAATTCGTCTATCCCTCCGGCATCCCTTCCCTCGTTTCCCAGCGTGAGATCGGCACGGACGAACTGGATTTCAACAAGTCCCTCCGCGCCGCCCTCCGTCAGGCGCCCGACGTCATTCTCGTGGGAGAAATTCGTGATGGCGAGACCGCGGAAATCGCCCTCCAGGCCGCCGAAACCGGCCACGTCGTCGTCGCCACCCTTCATACCTCCTCAGCAGCGCAGACCGTGCAGCGCTACCTCAAGCTCATCCCGAGTGACCGCATGGAAAACGCCATGCTCTCCTTCGCGGACTCCATTCGCGGCATTCTCTGCCAGCGCCTCCTGTTTGACGAGGCCAAGGGCAAACGCTTCCCCATTCACGAACTGCTCCTTCCTTATGACTCGGTGTGCGGCATGATTCGCCGTGGTGAGTTCAAGAACCTGGACCAGGAGCTCGAAGCGGGCTTCACCCGGGGCATGGTCAGCTTCGAACGCTGTTTAAACATGCGCATGGCAGACGGCTGGAAGCCTTCCACCGCACGCAAGACCGGCTACACCGAACATGAGGTGTACGACTTCCTTTCCAAAGAACAACTGACCTCTATTTATGCTGTTGGATGAAATCAAATCTGTCCTGAGCTTCGCCGCTTTCAAAGCCGACCCCGACGACTCCGCAGTCCCGTGGGGAAAACGCTTTGAAGCCCGCAAATCTCTGCTCATCAATGTCAGCCGCGGTTCGGTAAGCTGGCGCTCCATCAACAAACGCGGACGCTTTGAGGAAAGCGGCACGCAGGAGGGAGAGCTCGCCGACGCCGCCCCGCTCAAAGGCGAAGAATGGCGTGGCATGGCGGATGGCGGCTGGTGCTCCGTCTCCGTGAACCACCGCTTCATCATCAGCCTCGAAAACAACCTCATGCGCGGTGACAATTGCGTGAACCTGCTGCGCACCAACCCCCGTGCCGTGCTGGGGCCCAAGTATGACCGCGGCAAACGCTACGCCGTCTGCCACCACCCCGAAACCACCGCCAGCCTGCTGCTCGCCGTGGAGGAATCCCTGGTCAAAGTGACCGAGGACGTGCTCAAAACGGTTCAGCTGAAGCCAGGGCGGGTATGCTGCGGTTTGTTTGCCATGCTGGAGCATGCCATCCTGAGCATCTTCCGCGCAAGTTCCGGAGGCACCCCTTCAGACTTCGTCCTCATCGCCGCCTGTGAAGGTTCACTCGCCGTGCTGGTGCAGCAGGAAGGCCAGTGGCGTGACATTCGTTGCCGCAGCGGCCTCGGCCCCGAGGCCGTGGAAACCGCGCTGCAGATCATCAGCCCGCTGCTGGCCAAGATCCCCCAGGGCAGCCCCGTCTATTTTGTCGGCGACGGCCATGACAGCAAATTCCGCTCTGAACTGATGCTGCATCTTGAGAAGGTCGGCGCCGCCGATCTCACCCAGGATGATCTCCTCTGGACCATCATCGGCGAACATTAAGCCACGCACTCCTATGAACGAATATCTCTGCCATGATTTCAAATCGCCGCGCATCGACACCTCGCGCCGCCTCCCTTCGTCATTCCGTGCCATTCCCGTCCTCTTTTATGTGGCGCTCATCGGCAGCGCCTACGTGATGACCATGGATTACTTCAATTACAAAAAGGCGCTCAAGCAGAAAGTGGACGCCCAGGAACGCCAGGCGCTCAGCGAAACCCAGCGTGACTCGTTCAAAAACGAAAAGGCCGATCTCGAGTCCGAGGCCAACAAGGCGGACCAGGTCGCCAAATGGATGGAGGGCGCGCGCAACATGCAGCCCATCGCCGTCAAGATCGCCCGTGCGGTGCAGACAGACACCCGCATCACCCAGGTCGCCCTCGAACGCAGCGAGCAGGTGCCCTCCAACATCGCTCTCACCATCCATTTGAACGGCTCCAAGGTGTCCACCGAACTTGCCGCCATCGAAGCCTCCCTCGGTCAGCTGCTCTACCGCTCCTACTCACCTCAGCAGACCAAGAACGGTGAAGTCGTCGAATACCATTCCACACTCGTCCGCCAGGCCGATTAATCCCTCCTCCACAGCCCAGCATGAATCCCAAGCAACTTGCCTGCATCATCCTGCTCATGATCATCGGCGCCATGACCTACACGGCTCAGGTCATCCACAAAACGGTGGCCACGACGCGGGCCGAGGCCGAAGATGCCGAAACCGCCGCCGTCACCGCCGAGAACGAACGCTCCACGGCTGAAATCGAAACAACGGTGTTCAAGGCCAACACCGAAGATCTGCGGCGCTTTCTCCGCTCCTGGCTGCCAGCCATCGAGCACGTCCAGACTCAGCAGGAGGCTGAGCAGACCATTGAGCTGAGCCTGCGCGAACGCGGCATCAACCTCGTACGTTCCCGCAAGACCGAATCCAAACAATCCGCAGGCAACAAGCTCATACCCAGATCTGTCATCACCACGCTCACCATCGAAGAGGAATTTGCCAAGGTCCTCAACTGGCTGGGTGACATCGAACGCCGTCTGCCCACCGCGCGCATGAAGGTGGTGCAGATCACCGGCGGCAGCACGGGCACCCAGTTGAAGATGGATGTCTCTTTTGAAACACCCATTTTTGATCTTGCCGCCGCAGATGTAGACAAGAAAAAGGCCGCGCCAAAGCCAAAAGCCTCCAAATCCTAGTCCATGAACTTTGCCTACAGACTGCTGCTGCCCGGCCTGATCTTCACCCTCATGTCTGCCGCCAGCCATGCCCAGGAAGCCTCCGGTGAGGAGGGCGAAAAGCGCGTGCAATATCAGCTCGTGCTGCCAGAGGAGAAGACACCGGAAACGGTAAAACCAGAGGAACACAATCCCTTTGAATCCGAAACCGAGGCCCTCAGTCGGAAGTCCACCGGTGACACTGAGGAGAACCGCGTTCGTGACAAGCTTCTCAAGCTCCCCGTCGTCGGCACCAAACGCATGGCGGACGGCCGCATGCGCGTTCTTCTGGGAGACATCATTTTGGAGACCGGCCGTGTCGTCCCCCCCGTTCTGCCGGATCAGCTCGTTGAGCTGAAAGTGAAAAACATCACCCCGATGTACATCGAACTCGCATGGCAGGAGAAGCGCCTCACCGGCCTGCCTCCGAAGATCATGACCATTCCGATCAACATCGCCCCCCAGGTCCACTATCAGATGTTTGGCCAGACCGACGCCGAAGCAAAAGACAGCAAGGGAGCCAACGCCACGATGGAACTGCCGCTGCGCGATCCTGCAGCCAATACGGCTGCCACCCCGCAAAGCTCTCCGCCCCCCTTGCTTTCCACCGCACCCGCACCCGCACAAGTCGTCGCCGATAATCCCCTGCCCTTTTCTCCGCCACGCCTGATTAAGCCCACTCCTGCAGCCCCTCCTTCCTCGACCCCGCCTGTGCAGTCGACCCCGCCTGCGCAGCAAATGGCTTCAACACCCGCAAAACCGCAGGAGCCTGCTCCTCCGGCCTCTCCCGCTGTTGAGTCCGTGGTACGCATGCTCTTTGGCAATCCAACGCCTGCACCCAAATGATCCGCCGCGCCCATCAGCCAGGAGGCTTCACCTCCGTGGAACTCCTGCTGGTGCTCGCGCTTTCCGCAGTGATCCTTGGCGCTGCTGTCGTCTCCTACGGCACTCTAATGCGCAGCCAGCCCAGCGTCTCCTCCATGGTTGCTGTCCCCTTGGGGACCACCCGCTCGCAGAATTTTTATGGCACCCTCAACACCACCGTCGATGTGGGCATGGCTCCCCAGTACGGCGCCCTCTCGCTGGCCGAAGAACTGCGTGAGCAGTTCCTGACGGACACACTCAGCGCCACCGCCGTCTATTGCCTGCCCCGTGACGGCATGAACACCTTCCGGCCCTCGGTGATCGTCTACGATTCAAGCACCGACGACGAACTCGACACCCCGCAAAAATTTCGCGCCCACATCATCGCGCATGCCGGTGTTTCAAGTTCTCTCTATCGCGACTATCGCAACCCGCTCAATGACGGAGCAGCGCCCCCCCAAAACGCCAGCATCTTCGTGCTCGGCTACAGCAAGTATTCCGGCTATCTCAAGGTCAACGCCATCTACGACATCGACCTCATCCGCTTCACCGGCGCCACCGAACCCAATGGCATTCACGCCTCGGTCAAACGCTACGCTGACGCCACCTCGAGCATCACCCCCTCCGCACTGACCTACATGGGCGGTTACGATGTGTTTTTCCCACCTTCCATCCCCAGCCCCACCAGCTCCGCCCAATGGTCCACGGATGGCTTCACCCCTCTGTTCATCACCATTGAGCGCGCCTCGCGTCTGGCGCTGCGTGAGTCACCCTCCACCATCGACCGTTTCAAACGTGCGTATGAACGTCCGTTCTACTTCATCTGGTGGCCGGATCCCGCCGCCCGTCATCTCGGCCAGGTCGCCAACACCCTTTCCTCCACGGATCCACGCCAGGCCTACAATCACATGGCCGGGCGTTCCTCCTTCATGTTTACCGTGCCGATGTTTCCGGCCCTCTGAATTCCCCAGTCATGCGCATCACCAGACATCATCATCGCAGCACGCGCGGCGCCCTCATGGCGGCAGCGCTCATGCTCATGATTGTCGGCGGCATTTTTGTCACCTCCTGGGTCACGCTCATGAGCACACGCGCCTCGCAGGTCAGTTATCTGGAGGATGTCTGCAAACGCCACATCGGCGTCGAAAGCTCCCGCCTCCTCGCCTGGCAGTGCATCACCAGCAAGGCCTTTGACCCCAGCAGCACCCTGGCCGCCAGTCAAAACACCATGCTCGGCCGCGACATTGGCGGATTTAATACTCAGAACGGCTGGGACAATCTCAATGTGTACACCTCCAGCAACACAGCAGGGGGCATGACCACCGTGTTCCCTTTCAATCATACCGGACTGCGCCCCGGCGCCACCTACATCAACGTGGAGCAGTTCATCCGCCCATCATCCAGTCTTGCGGGCAACATTGATGATTACAACGCATGGCAGTTTCTCAAGACCATGCCGCCTGTTCTTAATGGGGATGTCTTCTGCATCTATCGCAAGCCCGACGGCGTCACCACCGAGCTCGACGTATACGCCAACGCAGGCTCCGGCGGTGCCGGTCACAACGCCAACTGGACCGTCCAGGGGCGCACCGTCCTTCATCACCCGCCTTCCTTGTTCGTCCGCACCACTCCCAGTCCGTTGCAGCTGCCCTTTCGCACCAAATCACTCTACATCCAGTCGCACTCAACGGTCGAACCACCCTCCATTCCCTACCCCGTTTATGGCACCGATATGAATGGCAGGGCGCTGCTGCCCTCCAACATGGCCGTGGTTCCCAGCACCACCGGCCCCATCGACGGCAGCGGTGCCAGCAACTATCTTGGCTACCTGGATGTCGTGCGGAACAACCACAATCCGGACAACTCGCTCTGGCACTTTCAAGATCGCGAAGCCGCCGCCGGACGCACCCCCACCATCACCATTGATGTCGCCAGCGTCTTCAACTCCGCCACCGAAGCCTACTGGATCGCCGAGCAGGCCACGCCCACCTACACCCCGCCCGGCTGGCCTTCAGGCTATGACGCCAAGCTCAAAGTCCTCTTCATCAAACTCGACAGCCAGCATCTCAAAAACATGCGCATTTATGGCGTCGTCGATCAAATCATCTTCGTCGGCCAGAGCAACGCCACCGCCTTTGCAAACGCAGCCACCCTGAAGCCTGTCATCATCACCATCATGCCCAACGGCGCCAAAGGCCGCTGGGTGCGTGACATCCGCTTCGAGCGCGAAAACAACCGCCGCCACGTCCTTGCGTTTCAGGATGACAATGGCCGCCCCGTCGAGTTCTCATGGGTCAGCAATCCCATCAGCGGCTCCGAATTCCGCTGGCGCTGCGTCCTGGTGAACGAATACCAGAGCATCCTGTACAACATGCCCTCCAACCTGACACAAAGCGTGCGCTGGATCGGCGGAGTCATGACCAACTGGACTGTCAAACGCCGTGCCGCAGGCGGCATCAACCCCGGCCGCCTGCTCTTCACCAGCGACAGCGATCCAGCCGTCCCCGCCGCCACCAACGGCGGCCCCGCTTTCGCCACCTTTCTCCCGCGTGATGCCTGGCTTGAATCCTACTTCCTCCCTGTCGCTCCGCCATGAAGCTCCTTCGACACGTCCGGCGGGCGCAGCGCGCAGCCTATACCCTCATTGAGGTGCTGGCCGCCGCCTGCATCATCTCCATCGGCGCCACCGCCATGGTCAGCCTCTCCTCCACGCTCATGCTGCAGGAAGAGTTCGCCAACCGGGTCGCCATCACACGCAATTATCAGGAAAACACCGTGCGGCTCTGGCAGCTCGGCCTGTCCTCCGTGCAAATCACCGCGCTCATGCCGTCCCCGGCACAAAACGCCATTCTTCAGCAGGCCATGTTCACCAATCCAGTGCTGGTTGAAAACGGCCTCACCACCGTCAACGGCGTCGTCATGGAGACCGCCCTCTGCACCGCCATCGTGAACATCTCCCAGAACCCCTCCACGAAAGCCGCCGGCGCCTCCTTCACCCTCACCGCCTACCGCCCGCGTCTCGTCACGGACCTCCGCACCCCTCCGCCATGACCTCAGCCGCAGCTAAGCCCAGATCTCCCAGCCTTCAGCGCCATGCTTAAAAAAGTAAAAATCACCAACGTTCACTCCGGCAAATCATCCGAAGCCCTCGTGGATACGGACACCGATGACAAAGCCCTCATTGGCGCTGGAGTCGCGCAGAACGAAACCACCACGGTTCAAACCATCACCGGCATTGATGAAAAGCTGCACCGCCTGACCAGCCCGAAGGCAGACACCGACGACAGCGCCGCCTTTTTCTCAGGTCTCGGCCGCTGCCTTGAGCGCAATATCTCCCTCACCAAATCCCTGCTGCTCCAGACCAACCGCGTCAAGTCCGCCACTTACAAAGGCATGATCGCCGAGGTCGTCCACGCCATCTCCGTGGGCGATAAATTCAGCGACGCCATCGCGAAGTTTCCCAAGCTCTTCCCTGATGACATGCTCTCCCTCATCATCGCAGGTGAAGAGGCCGGCCAGCTTTCGAAGGTCTGCAAACGTATCGCCGTCTCTCAGAAAAAATCCTCCAAGGTCATCAAGAAGCTCAAGGGCGGCCTCATCTATCCCGCTGTCGTTATCGTCCTCGGCGTCGCCGTCGTCATCGTCATGAGCTTCACGCTCGTGCCTGCCATGGCCAAGCTCTTCACCTCGTTCAAGACCGAGCTGCCCATGGGGACCAAGATCCTCATCGCCCTTTCGGATCTTTTTATTCACAAGCCCTACATGGCCATCCTGCCATTCGTTGGCCTGTACTTCTTTTTCTCCAACTGGAGCAAAATCGCCGCTTTGCGCCCCATGCAGGACCTCTTCCTCAAGATCCCCGTCGTCGGCGTCCTCGTGCGCAAATCCGCCGCAGCCACCGGCTTCCGCACACTGGCCATGCTCACCGAATCGAACGTCCGCCTCAGCAGTGCGCTCGACATCACCGCCCAGGCCAGCTGGCACTATCATTACAAGGAGCTGTTCGTCCGCCTGCGCGAGCACATCGCCGTCGGCCGCACCCTGCACGAAGCCTTCCTCATGGAATCTCATTGGCTCGGGCCCGATGCCCGCAATCTCTGCGGCCTCATCGAACTCGCCTCTGAAACCGGTTCCGGCACCGAAATGCTTTCCGAAATCGCTGACGATTATGAGGAGGATCTCGACAACCTCGCCGCCACTCTCGACAAGATGATCGAGCCCCTCACCATGCTGATTCTCGGCGTCATGGTCGGCTTCCTCATCTACGCCATCTACGGCCCCATGTTCAGCCTCGGCGACGTCATCTTGAAGAAGAAGTAGCCTCGCGCCTCGGTGCTCCGTTCACAAGCGGGGCACCGGTTTTATTTTCCAAACAGCTCAGCCCACTCCAGCATGTGCCTCTCCCACGTCAGTGGCAGCACGGTTTCGCGTGCAGCGGTGGAAAGCGCCTGCCAGGACGTGGCATCAAAGGCCAGCGCCTCCTTGATGCGGGCGGCAAGCTCCCGAGGCTGCTGGGGGTGGTAGAGCATCAGTCCGTTCTCGCCATTGCGGACGTGATCGACCGCGCCGTCCATGACCGAGATGATGCCCGGCAGTCCACACGCCATGCTTTGCAGCACGGTGTTTGAAAAGGCATCATACTGCGTGGGATGCACAAACCAGTCGGCAGACTGGTACAGTTCCACAAGGTGGCTCGTCACCGGCACGACGCGGATGCGTGAAGCTATGCCAAGGCGCTTGATCCTGTCATCCATCACGGGGCTCAGGCTCTTGCCCACGATCCAGAGCGTGGCGTCAATCTGAGTCATCGCCTCCAGCAAAGGCTCCAGGCCGCGGCGGCGGTGGCTGAGCGAGACAAACAGCAGCACGGGCTTCGTTGCATCCGTTTGCAGTTTGCGGCAGTAGATTTCGCGAGTATTCGCACGGTTCTCGGCCAGCTGGAAGAGCTGCGTCTCCACGGGCGGTGTCAGCATGCGGAAGAGCTCGCCATCGGTGCCATAAACACCCTGCAGCTGCGCCGCCACACGGGCGGAGCTGGAGACGAACATTGACGTCCCCTTTCCTGCATAAAGCCGGCGCTCCAGATGCAGTTCGTAGAGGTGTTTAACACTGTAGCGCTGCCAGAACGGCAGCAGGTTGCCATAGATCCGGTGACAGCCAGTGCCATTGCGGTGCACGTCCTGCACGCAGGTGCGCCCAAAGCCGATGCTGAGATCCACACCTGCCGCCTGAGCAGCACGCGGAGCCAGGCGGTTGAAGTGCCACATGCGCAGGGTGGCCGAGCCCCGCAGGCGCGGCAGCAGTTCCCAGCGGCCGGGGAGCGCGGCGCCGATCTCGGGGGTGGTCAGGGAGGTGATGTAGGTCAGCTCATGACCAGCGGAGGCGAGGCGTCTGGCGAATTCGATCAGGAAGTTCTCCACGCCGGAGCCGCGGATGATTTGCGGATGGATCAGAGCCAGTTTCATCCGTTTGCTATTTCCTGCCCTCCGCTTCGCTTTCATACATCCGGCTGTAGCGATCAAAGGTGAAGAAGGCCGTTGCGGCGGCGATCCACAAGCCTGGGAAGCCATCGAGAAAGCCTAGTTTCAGAAAGTAGGCGCGAGTGAAGCGCCAGCAGGGGCGGAACAAGGTGTGCAGGAGTGACCAGCGCTTTCCTTTGCTTTCCTGGGTCTGCAAAAAGACGCTGGAATACTGCACGTGTTTCACCAGGTAATGCTGGATGTTCTTGAAGGAGTAATGCAGGAGGTCTCCTTTCAACGTGGTGCAGGGCCCTGCAACCTCCAGCCGCTCATGCACCTGCCCGCCACCATCTGCGGCCCATTGACTTTTCGTGCGCCGAAACAGGCGTATTTTCCGATCTGGGTACCAGTCGCCGTGATGAATCCAGCGGCCCATGAACCAGACGAGGCGTGACATCCACGCGCCGTCGAAGCGCTGATCGTCGTGACAATCGAAGAATTGTTGTATCGAATTCCGCAATTCGGGGGTGAGTTCTTCATCACAATCGAGCGCCAGAACCCACTCCAGGGAGCACAGGGTGAGGCAGTGGTTTTTCTGGGCGGTGTATCCCAGCCATGGCTGCTGGACAAACTTCGCGCCAAACTCGGCGGCGATTTCGGCGGTGCGGTCGGTGGAGCCTGAATCGACGATCACGATTTCCTGAGCCAGATCCCCCAGACTGGCGAGACAGCGGCGCAGGTTGGCCTCTTCGTTAAGAGAGATGATGGAAATCGAAAGTGGCAGGCGGGTCATGCGGTGGGCGACTGTCGCGAATCCACCGCCGGTGCCAAGCACGGAATCAAACGACTGCCAGGGACACAGCGGCATTGTGCCCCCCCATGCCGGAGGCAAGTTTGATCACGCGGTCGTGTGCTGAAAGATGGCGAATTGAGTCCAGCAAAGGCAGCCCGCATGCGGGCGGGGTGAGGCCGGTCAGTGTGGCGGGAAGCCAGTGTTCGGCCATGCAGGCAGCCAGCAGGGCCACGTCCAGCAGGCCGCTGGCGCCGAGGGTGTGGCCGGTTTGAGGCTTGAGGGGCAGAAGAGGGACTCTTTGGCCATCGAGCGCCCGCAAGAGGGCGGGAGGTTCGACGCGGGCGTGATTGAGGGTGCCGGTGGCGTGCGGGCAGATGGCGACGACTTTGTCCTGGTCACCCGCCAGCAGGGCCGTGCGCACGCAGGATTCGATGCCGCCGCCGTCATCGGGAATCATGAGGGCATCATAGGCATCGCTGTTGGCGGAGTAATGCTCCAGACGGCAGAGTTTGGGACGACCTGCGGCGTCGCGTTCCAGGGTGACGGCCACGGCGGCTTCGGCTGGGAAGAAGCCGCTGGAGGTTTGGGCGAAGGGATCATTGACGCCGTTGGTGGAAAGGAGGCCGGTGTCCTGGAAATCTTGCAGCAGTGCGGCGATGAGGGGCAGATCCACAGCCACCACGAGCGCACGCGGAGCCACGCCACTGGCCACGGCCATCCAGGCCATGCCGAGGGCATCGAGGCCGGAGGAGCAGCCGTTCGAAATCATCTGCCATGGGCCGCGAATGCCGAGATCAATGCTGACGGCGGCAGGTATTTCACAGTGCATGGTGTTGCTGGCACTGAACTTGCGCAGTGGTCTGCGCCATGCATTCACCCCCAGTATTTCCCCTGCGTTGCCGCGACTGCTGGCTCCGAACAGCCAGGATTCGCGGATCTGCGCTGGAGTCCAGCCTGCACGGCGGACGGCTGATGCGGCTACTTTCACGGCTGCATTGCTGGCTGCGGCATAGCGCCGGCCTTTCACCAGATCGCGTGAGGGGAGTGCGCCCACAGGGAGAGAACCAAATCCCGCTCCAGATAAGCATGGAGCCAGGGCCAGGCCGCTGCGCCGCTCACGCAGTGCGTCCAGACACGCCTCCATTTGCGAACCAAGAACACAGGCCGTCTCAGCGGCTGTGATAAACACATTTTCCATCATGATACGATACAGCCCCAAAACCATCCCGGCGCAACCCATCTCAGCAACACCTTTACAGCAAACTGACAAAAAATAAGCAAGCCGAAGATTGACACTCAAGTTAATAACCAGCTATATTTTATCCATCATGCTAAGGCAAATCATAGGACAACCCGAAGGGCAAAAGGAAGACAGGCGTTCTGAGGCACACGCACCGGCTCCAGCAGTCGAACGCGCCCCCATTCTCTCCACCGCTCCCGCTGCACAACCCCAACGCTCACATCAATCTCCCCTCATGACCACCAGTAAAAACGTTCTCTCCAACGACGTCGAAATCAAAGGTTCCATCAAGTTTTCCCACGACCTCATCATCGACGGCAAGATCGAAGGCGAAGTCGTTTCCGACGGCAGCCTGACCGTGGGTGAAAATGCCCTCATCAAAGGCGAGGTCAAAACCCGTTCCGTCATCATTTTCGGCAAAGTCGAAGGCAACATCACCGTTGCTGAGCGCTGCGAACTCAAGAGCAACGCGATCCTCGTCGGCGACATCGCCGCAGGCACTCTCGCCATCGAAGAAGGCGCCACCTTCATGGGTCAGTCCCAGGTCGGTAAAAAGCCTGAAACCAAGCCCGTCTTCGGCGGCGCTCCCAAACAACCTTAACTCCCACCTGAGTGTTCGGACGGTTCTTCGGCACGAAGACCAGCATCCTTCCCACACCACCTAAGAATCAAATCGAAGTGGTGTGCCCTTCTTGTGGCGCGGCTTGCGGTCACGCGCTCGGGTGCCGGGATGGCTGATTGGGCGGCAGCGCCCGAAGCCGCCAGCCCCGCGGTCAAGGCACCAGAAGCCAAGCCTGCGGCAGCAGCCCCCCGCCCTGAGCCCGCGCCTACGGCTGCGGATGGGTTTGGTGCTTTTTTGCAGAGCCAGAATCTGCCACCCCCCGCTGATGCCCCGGCTGCTGCCGAGCCCGAGGCCCCTGCCCCAGCTCCGGCTGAAGCAGTAGCAGCAGAAGAAGCAGCCGCACCTGTGAGTGCCGCTGCGGAGCCGATGCCGGCAGCCCCGCGCCGCCCGCAATCCAATTCCCCGCCTCCTACGGCCGCCCCGGCCCCACAAACGGCGAACTCGCTGCAGAAGATGAAGGAGCAGGGCATGTACCGGAACCAGTATTTCAAAGACGCGGAGTGCTTTGACTGCGGGCACAAGTTTAAAACCGGGCGCTCTGCCAAGTCTGCGAACTGCCCTACCTGCGGTGCTTACATCTCTTTGGAAGATGTGGAGATCAACATGACCTCCACACAGTCGATCAAGACGCGCGGCAATGTGCTCATCCGCAAACGCGGCAGGCTTTCGGCCAGCAGCGTGCAGTGCCGGGATCTCGAATGCCATGGCATCATCGAGGCGAATGTGACGTGCTCGGGTGACGCCAGCTTCCGCACGACGGGCAGCATCATCGGTGAAATTCACTGCCAGCGTTTTGTGGTGGAGAAAGGTGCGGATGTGGCCTTCCTCAATGCCGTGCATGCCACGGACGTGGAGATTCAGGCGCGTCTCACCGGGACGATCTACTGCACGGGACCGGTGCTGATCGGAAGCAATGGCGCCGTCAATGGCGATGTCACTGCGCGGTCGGTGTCGATCGAACCCGGTGGTGAGTTGAATGGGGCGATGAACATTGTGCGAGGCAAGCAGATTGCTCTTTTGCCCTCTGCGCTGCCGCCGCCCGTCGCCTGATTTGGCTGCGCCATGAAAACGCGCCGCCTGATTCTTGCTACGGCGCTCATGGGGAGCATTGTCCCCGTGGCGCGCGCCGACTCTTTCACGACTCTTCATTCCTGGCTCAGCCTCGCCATGCAGATCATCACTCGCGATCATCCCCCCCTGCCCTATCCTGCGCCGCCGGAATCTGAGGGATGGCGGAGCATGGGAGCGGCGGCGCGACTCGCCAATGTGCGTGCGCGTTTGCTGCCGAAATTGAAAGAGCGGCTTGCAGCCGGGAAGTGCCAGCTTGGTCAGGCGGCGTTCATTCGTATTTTTAAAGAGAGCCGTGAGC
>NZ_JBGANL010000056.1:0-33898 GCF_044222345.1 Prosthecobacter sp. | reverse complement strand
CTGGGAGGCATCCAGGGCGCGGCTGGGCAGGGAGGTGGCTTCTTCCTCCAGCGCGGCGGGGGCGGGCCTGGGGGCGGGATCCAGGGTCTCCTTGATGAGCCAGACGCCGCCGCCCAGGGCCAGGAGGATGAGGAAAAACGTGCTGCTGGAGGAGTTGGACTGGCTCACGGTGCCTGTCTGAACGCCCGGGGGTGGGCAAAGATTGCGGTTTCCAAGGCGAAAAATGGCGTAAATTCCCCTCTGGCCTAATTTACTCCTGTGTCTGCTCGTTCCCACCCCGAACTCTCGCATGCCCGACCCACACCTCCAGGATGAAGCTGCGGTGCTGGTCAGGCGGGCGTTGGACCAGCATGAAAGCACCCTCATCGCCTACACAGCCAGCATCCTCGGTGGTGACATCGAGCGTGCGCGTGATGTCGTGCAGGACGCCATGCTCCGTCTCTACCTCTCCGAGCCGGCCCGCGTGCGTGACAGTCTCAAGTCCTGGCTCTTCACCGTCTGCCGGAACCGTGCCTTTGACATCCTGCGCAAGGAGCAGCGGCTGGACCTTGGCAATGACGAGGTCATCGAGGCCGCGACGGATCACGAGCCCGACCCTTCCCAGAGCGCGGGCATGCAAGAGCTCTATGCGCACATCTGGACCTGTGTGGACCGCCTGCGGCCCAACCAGCGCGAGGTCGTGCGGCTCAAATTTCAGCATGACTGCTCCTACCAGGAAATCGCCGGCATCACCGGACTCAGCGTCGGCAACGTCGGCTTCATCATGCATCACGCCATCAAGAAACTCCGCGAACTGATGAGCACGGACCTCAGCGAGGAATACACCCCCACCCATTCATGAATCCCCAGGACAATCCCCACTTCACCGCCTACGCCCTCGGAGAACTCAGCGCCGAGGAGGCGCGCGAGCTCCACGAAGTGCTGGCCACCACCCCCTCTGCCGCGCATGAGCTGGAGCAGATCGAGGCCGTGACCGATGCCCTGCGCCAGGGCGCCCCCATTTCGCTCTCACGTCTGACGCATGAGCAGCGCCACGCCGTGCTGCATCCGGCCAACATGCCACGGCGCATCCAGCCGATGCTGCCACGCCCGCCGGTGAAACGTTCGCGCCAGGTCTTCTGGCCGGTGATGGGCGCGGTGCTCAAGGTGGCGGCCGTCGTCACGCTGAGCGGCGCAGCCTTCCTGGCAGGCTGGAAATATGGCCCGGAAGTCAAATCTGCCGCGCAGATGGCCGCCACGCCCAAGGGCGATGCGCCTGCTGAGAAGGAGCTGAAGCCCCAGGCCCAGCCAGAAAAAGCCGCACCCGCACCGATGCTGGCGGCCAAGGCCGAACCCAAGTCAACAGCACCCGCCGTGCCCGCCCCGGTGGCGAAAACGCACGTGGCCGAGGTCAAGCCCGCACCTGCGGTGAAGCCAGTGGTGGTGGCCAAGGTCACGCCGGTGAAGGAGCAGCCCTCAGCTCCTGCGGTGACCCCCAATCTGGGGTTCACGCTCCCCGCCGGACACGGCACGTTTGTCAGCACGACGAAGCAGGCGGTCGATCAGTTCAGCCTGCATCCCGGGCAGATCAAACCGCTGCCGCCCAAGGCCAGGGGGCAGGCTTTTGCCTCCCCGCAGCTCACGCCGAGCAAACCCGAGCCCAAGCCGGAGCGTGCGTCCAGTCTGTTCATCCACTCCTGGAAGGCTGAAGTGGCCTCCTGCCCGTGGAATCCGGCGAACCGGCTGCTGCGCCTCGTGATCCAGCTGCCCGCAGATCAGGCGGCGGTGCTGGCTGCGGACGCCAGCTTCCCCCTGCAGGTGACCTTCGATAAGGCGAATGTGAAGCAGTTCCGCATGCTGTGTGAGCGCCATCTCGCCGCCACGGAGCTGCGCACTGCGGGCACGCATGTGCTGTGGTATGAGTTTCAGCCCAATGGCAGCGGCGAGATCCCCCGCGACAGCAGCCGTCAGGTGGCCACCGTGACGCTGCCCAATGCGCACTTCACCTCCCAGGCCGTGGGCCCCTTTGACAGCAGCAAGCTGCTCGTCATGGACCGTGGCTACTCCCTGCAGAATGCGCGTGAAGATTTCGTGTTTGAAACCTCCGTGGTGGGCTTTGGCCTGCTGCTGCGGGGCGCAGAGCAGCTCGGCGGACTGAATCACGAGCTGGTCATCCAGCTGGCCAGCCAGTCCAAAGGCGCGGACAGCAGCGGGGAGCGCGGGCGCTTCATCCGCCTCGTGCAGGATGCCCGACTGGCCGCCGGGCTCTAAGCGGTGTTTGAAAACGCCCCCAAGGAGCGCGGGCGTTGCCTCGCTTTGCTCGCCCTCCGGGCAGCCTGCGGCTGGCTATCTCGCTTCACTCGGTTCGAGCCCGCAGCAGGTGGCAGGCACGCCAGCATGGGATCGTTCACGCCAGGAGCTCTTAGCGGAAAAAGCACCGCAACCCCTGTGCAGACACTGAAAGTAAATGGGGTGCCTCCCATGCTTCGCGGAGTGCTGCGGGCTCGGAGGCCCGCGCTCCGCCAGAAGTGCTGGCGCAGACCCGTCTACGCAGCGGTTTTCAAGCACGGCCTGGAGATGGAGAACCGCTGTGACGATGTCACTTTGTGGTATAGCGTTTTCCAAAACTGATTTCCGGAAAGCGAGCGTGGAGACGCTCGGCGGCGGCTTGAGGACAAGCCTCCCTACCTCGCGCTGGGTGCTCGCATGCCCGGTGCTGGTAGGGCTGGCTGTCCAGGCTGTGTGAAAACTATTTCACCGGTTTGACCGGTGGCATGTTCATGAGCAACAAGATGAGCATGAGCCACCTTCGAGGAACTGATCGCAGCGAAGTGCAGATGCTGCCGCCATGCCTGGATGATTACGTCGCAGCGGAAGCCGCCGTGCGCTTCATTGATGCGTATGCCGAGTCGCTCGACTTCAAGGCCCTGGGCTTTGAGCGCTGCACAGCCAAGGGCACCGGACGTCCGCCCTATCACCCGGCCGACCTGCTCAAGCTCTACCTCTACGGCTACCTCAACCGCATCCGCTCCAGCCGCCGCCTGGAGGCGGAGGCTGCGCGCAACCTCGAAGTCATCTGGATGCTGCGCACCCTGCGCCCGGACTTCAAGACCATCGCCGACTTCCGCCGTGACAACCGCAAGGCGTTCAAAGGCGTGCTGCGCGAGTTCAACCTGCTGTGCGCAAGCCGAGCTCTTTGGCGCGGAGCTCGGCCATCGACGGCAGCAGTTCAAGGCCAGCAACGGCAGGCGCCGCCACTTCAACGCCGAGCAGCTGCGCGAGGTGATCAAACACATCGACCAGCGCATTGATGACTACCTGCGCGAGCTCGACACGCAGGATGCAGAGCAGGGCCACCGCCGCCTTCCTCTTCGCCACCCGCCTACGGCAGGAAGCTCGAGACCATGGCCGAAAAGATCGCCGGACTGCGCGCCAGCCGCCAGGAGCATCGCCGCGCTGCTTGCAGAGATGCAGAAGAGCGCCCGGACCGAAGTCTGCTTCATCGACGCCGATGCACGCAAGATGTGCGATACGCAGCGCGGCGGGTTCTTCATCGGCTACAACGTGCAGGTCGCCGTGGATGCAAGCATGACCTCATCGTCGCCGAAGAGGTGGTGCAGTCGGCCTCGTGATCGAGGCCAGCTCGGTGCTGTCGCCCAGGCCGCGAAGACTGAACTCAAGGTGCCGAGCCTGGAGGTGGTCGCTGACAAAGGCTACCACTCGGCCAACGAGCTCGAAGCCTGTGAAGCCGCAGACATCATCACCTATGTGCCTGCGCAGGGCAGCACCAGCGGACGCAGCAGCAGGGATGGCAGGAGAGTGTTTGGCAAGGAGCGCTTCACCTACGACGCGGTGGCAGACGAGTATCAATGCCCCGGAGACAAGCGTCTCGGTGGGGCAAATGCCGCAGCCACGGCAAGACCGTCCTGCACTATGCCACGCAGCGGCCTGCCGCACCTGCCCTTAAGGCCCGGTGCACCGGCGGCAGCTACAGGAAGATCCACCGTCTGCGCAATGAAGCCGTGCTGGAGCGGGCAGCGGCACGCATGGCCGGAAAATCGTCGATCAGCGCCCGCAGGCGCGAGGTTGTCGAGCATGTGTTTGGCACGCTCAAGCAATGGGGGCACGGCGACTTTTTGACCCGCGGACTGGAGCGGGTGAAAGCTGAGTTCAGCCTCAGCGCACTGGCCTACAACCTCAGGCGCGTGCTCAATCTCAAACCGATGAGCGAACTGCTCAGAGCGCTGCCCAAGGCGGCATGACGGGGAGTCAACGGGCCTCAAATGCACTGCACCAATCCCTCTTGATAAGCGCATTACAAGCGCTCAGGAAAGCAGCACAGCGCTGAGGGCAAAATCGCCTGGCAGAATGCCAGAATTTAACCGGCATTCCGGGCAGGCCTTTCTAAAAAGAGTGTTTTCACACAGCCTGTGTCCTCAGCCAGCCGCCGTCGGAGCCCATGATTATCGATCAAGAAACAGCCTGCTAAACGGAAAGGAGTTTTGCGAACCGCTATAGAGGACCGGGGTGAGCGGGCGGCGGCAGCCACCCTTTGCCAGCAGGGGATGCGCCCTCATCCATACGGCTTCAGCCACTCCGTGCGCATCAGTTCCAGCGCCGGGGTGAAGATGGCCGTCGGGTAGGGTTGATCAGCCTCCGATTCCCAGAAGTTCTCTGGCACCGTGGCAAACTCAAAGCTCAGATGCATCTGCCCGTCCTGCGTCAATGTGATGGCGTTCGGAGCCAGCGTGAGCGACTCACACCCTGCCAGCGGATGCCCCTCGGCCAGCAATGAGCGCGTGGCAGAGGCGAGCAGTTCCTCATACCTCGTGGTGAACTGCTGCCACAGCGCCGCCTGCGTCTCCGAGGGGCCGCTGCCAGAGGCGCTCAATCTCACCGGCTTTCCCGTCGGCAGCACCGGCTCTGCATGCCAGGTCTTGTAAAACACCGAATGCTCATAATCTCCGATGATGGGATGATGCCCCGGAACGCGGACCGTCTGCCGTCTGCGTCTCATCAGATCCAGCACCATCACCGTCGCCAGCAAAGCTCCGAACACCGACGCGACCTGAAGGACGATGCTGGCGGTGGACAGCACCGTCACATCCCAGTCGGGCAGGGGGGGCTCGGGCAGCCTGCGCAAAACTTTGACAATCAGCCACACCGCGATGCATGGCAGCAGTCCGATGAGGCACACGGCCAGAAACCCGCATACAAAAACCACCAGCCACCCCTGCACGGACGGCTGAGCAAACGCCTGTGCCGTGTTATAGTTCAATATCTTCATCACCTTGGTTGCCGTTTTGAACGGCATGGCGTGCGGCACCCTTGCGGCTTCCAGGTTGAATTGCAGAGTTTTATCATTTCGGCTTCGGCGCTGCCGAGATTATTCCGCAGGCAGGCAAAAGATGCCGCGAGTGCTGGTGCTTTCAGCACATGGGCCCCCAAAATTGTCGCAAAACCATTCGTCAATCTTCATTCGCACTTCATCATGACCGCATGGCCCAGGCAATCATGAATCCCGAGGAAGTCCGGCGTTTCGCGCAGGAGTTGAAGCGCTTCAATACGGAGATGCAGCAGCGCTCCGCCTCCCTGCAGAGCCGCTTCACCGCCCTGGGTGAGACCTGGCAGGACGCCGAGCATGAGAAGTTCGCCGCCGAGCTCACCACCACCATGAAGGCCATCAAGCGCTTCATGGAGATGTCTGAACAGCACACCCCCTTCCTCCTCCGCAAGGCCCAGCGCATCGAGGAATACCTCAGCCAGCGCTGATCGAGCATTCAGCATTCAGCATCCAGCATCTAGTACCCATGGCTGACCAGGCACGTATCTCGAATCTCGACTCCATCGAGTCCTTTCGCGTTGCCCTCATCGTCTTCATCAACAAGACCCGTCAGGCGCTCGACTCCATCCAGGATGCGGTGAAAAAGACGCGCGGCTGGGTGCAGACCGAGCAGCCAAACTACTGGCAGCAGCAGATCCGCATGCGGCAGAAGAAGCTCGATCAGGCGCAGCAGGAGCTCATGAGCGCACGCATGTCCGAGTTCATTGACAATCCCACCGTCCAGCAGATGGCCGTGCGGAAAGCCCGCGCCGCGCTGGAGGAGGCCCAGGCCAAGCTGGAACGCACCAAGGCATGGGGCCGTGATTTCGACCGCACCATTGATCCGCTCGCCCGCAAAACGGACTCCTTGCGCGACTACCTCGAAAGCGATCTCGCCAAGGCCGTGGCCTACCTCGTCGAAATTCAGAAAATTCTTCAGGCCTACAACGAAACTCCCGCCCCTGCGGCGAGTTCGGACTCCTGACCGTTTGCTCCCATGAACCTCATCCAAAACGCCCGCGAACTCTCCGAGCATTGGCATGCCACCAAGGTGCACTGGCGTGACGCCAAGGCGCTGGAGTTTGAAAAAACCTACCTTGAGCAGCTGCCCGGCCTCATGACCAAGACCGGCGCCATGATCAACGAACTCGAAAACCTGCTCCGAAAGATCCGCAAAGACTGTGAACAGCTCCCTTGATCTCCGCTCCTCGCGCATAGCCTCCCTGCACATCTCGCTGCGTGACACCATCGCCGATTTTGCCGCGCGCAGCGAGCAGGTCGCCCGCGAAATCCGCTCCAAGCGCTACACCGCCGAACAAAACCACCTCCAGCAGCTGGAGACGTTTGATGCGCAGCACGGCACCACCGTCAGCGAAGTCGCTGCCCAGTGGGATGAGTACGTCAAGACCATCCACGCCCGCCACGCGCTGCGCACGACTTCCTTCAAACGCTACGAGGACCGCATCAAGCGTGACCTCAAGGCCATGGTGCAGAAGGAGCGAGAGCGCTGGCTCGGACGCCAGCAGATGCGCCGCGTGCATGCAGACGCCATCCGCAAACGCGGCCTGCAGCAGCTCGATCACAACACCGACGCCCTGCTGGAGCGCCTCACCACCGCCAAAGATCGCCTGCTGGCCGTGCTGAAGGCCACCGGCGAACGCCTCGGCCGCAAGACCGCCCCCGCACCGAACACCCGCCTAACGCTGGCGGACATCCCCGCCCGCATCGCCGACATTGAAGCGCATGCCCAGGGCCTCGAAGAGCAGCTCGCCGCCGGCAAAAGCTCCGGCATGTTCAAGATGTTCTCCAAGCCCCGCGTGGATCTTCAGGAACTCAGCGCCGCAGTGCTGGACTACGAAACCTGCCTGCAGGAACTGCATGCCGCCAAAGATGCCGCCGCCGCGCAGCTTCAGGCGGACTATGATCATACGGATGCACTCGTCACCGCCGACTGGAACCGCACGGAGGAAGTGGCCGAAAAATACCGCCTGGCCATGCTGCGCAGGCTTGCCACGCAGATCCCCGCCTGCCTCGCCCGCAATGAGCGCCTCCTCGCCCGCAATCTGCAACGCTTCGAGGTGCAAAAAGCCGCCGCCATCGCGCAGGTCAGCGGCCCCCTCATGTCGCAGCGCCAGCAGCTCAATGACCAGCACGAGGCCACGATGCATGCCATGCAGGCTGCGGCCCAGCAGCGCTGGTTCAAGATGCAGGCCGAGTGGAATCAGAAAATCCCCCCGCTGCTCACCTCCGTGGAGGAGATCGGGCAGGATCCCGCCACGCAACCGCAGGCCTGGACCACCACCTACCAGCCGCAGGATCTATTTCCAAACGCCGTGCGTTTTGGCACGCTGAAGCTGGACCTCAGCACCACGGCGGCTTTGCTTGCCAAGGAGACGCCCTTTGATCTGCGCGGCCATGAGCGCGTCGCCCTGCCTCTCGCGCTCGCCTTCCCGCAGGAGGGCTCCCTGCTCATCGAAACCGATGACGATGGCGGCAAGTGGGTGGCCGATGTGATGAACGACGTCATCTTCCGTCTCTTCACCCAGGCGCCTCCCGGAAAAGTCCACTTCACCATCATCGACGCCGTCGGCCTCGGGCAGAACTTCGCCGGCCTCATGCACCTGGCCGACTACGAGCCCGCCCTCATCAACCGCCGCATCTGGACGCAGCGTGAGCAGATCGAAGAGCGCCTCATCGAGCTCAACGAGCACGTGGAAAAGGTCATCCAGATGTACCTGCGCAATGAGTACGCGACCATCACCGAGTACAACGAGCAGGCCGGCAGCGTGGCGGAGAAATATCACTTCCTCGTCATCGCCGGACTTCCCGCCGGCTTCAATGAATCGTCCATGGCGCGTCTGAAAAGCATCGTCATGAGCGGCGCGCGCTGCGGTGTCTTTGTGCTCATTCATTGGGACAAACGCCAGCCGCTTCCGGAAGGACTCAGCGCCGAGGACCTGCGCAAAAACTGCCTGCGCATCGTGCGCGAAAAAGGCGTCGTCAGCTTCCAGGGCATCCGCACCCTGGAGCTCGATGCACCGCCGCCGGATGCCGTCGCGGCGGATCTCGCCCATCAGATCGGCCAGGCCAGCATCGACTCCAACCGCGTGCAGGTGCCCTTCAGCGTCGTCACGCCCAAGGAGCTGTGGTCGGAAAGCACCACCAACGAACTGCGCATCGCCATCGGCCGCACCGGCGCCACGAAGCTGCAGTACCTCGCCATCGGCAAAGGCACCAAGCAGCACGCCCTGCTCGCAGGTAAAACCGGCTCCGGCAAATCGACCCTGCTGCACATCATCATCACCAATCTCGCGCTCTCCTGCAGCCCGGATGAGGTTGAATTCTACCTCATCGACTTCAAGAAAGGCGTCGAGTTCAAGTGCTACGCGGACAACAAACTGCCGCACGCCAAAGTCATCGCCATTGAGAGCGATCGCGAATTTGCGCTGAGCGTTCTCCAGCGCATCGACGAAGAACTCCGCCGTCGCGGTGAGCTCTTCCGCAAAGCCGGCGCGCAGGATCTCGCCGGCTACAAGCGCGTCGGTGGCACCGAGCCCATGCCGCGTGCCATGCTCATCATCGATGAGTTCCAGGAATACTTCACCGAAGACGACGCCGTCGCCCAGGGCGCCGCGTTGCTGCTGGACCGCATCGTGCGCCAGGGCCGTGCCTTCGGCATCCACGTCTTCCTCGGCTCCCAGACCCTCGGCGGTGCCTACACCCTCGCCCGCACCACCCTCGGCCAGATGGTCATCCGCATCGCCCTTCAGTGCAACGAGGCCGACGCCGCCCTCATCATGGACGACACCAACACCGCGCCGCGCCTCCTCTCGCGTCCCGGTGAAGGCATCTACAATGACGCCGCCGGTGCCGTGGAGGGGAACAGTCCCTTCCAGGTCGTCTGGCTCACCGACGAAGAGCGGGATGCCAACCTCGTCAAAGTCGCCCAGCTTTCCAAGGAACGCGGCTTCAGCCACAAGCGCCCCATCGTCTTCGAAGGCAACATGCCCGCCGACGTGCGCGACAACGCCCTGCTCATCACCGCCTTGGAAAATCCGCCCGTCAAAGCCCCGGCAGATCCCAAGTGCTGGCTCGGCATGCCCAACGCCATCAAAGGCCCCACGGAAGCCATGTTCCCACGGCAGAGCGGCCGCCATCTGCTCCTCGTCGGTCAGAACGACGAAGCCGTCGCCGCCATCATCGGCCTCGGCATCCTCGCCCTCGCCGCGCAGCATCCACGCGCCACTCCGCCCAGGTTTTACCTCATTCACGGCGCCCTCGCCGACACCCCCGACTGCCTGTTCCTCGAAAGCATCGCCCAGGGACGTGCGCAGATTTCGCAGGGCCACGAAGCCCCCGAATTCATCGCCGAGATCCACGCCGAAATGAAACGCCGCAGCGATGAAGGCAGTGCAGGGGATCCCCCCATCTACCTCTTCATCCACGGCCTGCAAAAATTCCGCAAGCTGCGCTACGAAGAAGATTTCTCCTTCGGCGGCGACGACACCCCCAAGCCCGGCAACCAGCTCAACGAGATCATCTCCGAAGGCCCGCCCCTCGGCATCCACCTCATCACCAGCCTCGACACCCTCAACAACGTCAACCGCTCGCTCAGCCGCAAAGCCGTCAGCGAGCTCGGCATGCGTGTCCTCTTCCAGATGAGCGTCAACGACTCCGCCAGCCTCATCGACTCCCCCAAAGCCAGCACCCTCGGCCTCCACCGCGCCCTCTTCTACAGCGAGCACGAATCCCGCCTCGAAACCTTCCGCCCCTTCGCCCTCCCCGACTCCGGCTGGGTCGCCGAAGCCATGTCACAGATCGGGTAGCAGGTCCCCAGATACACGCAGATACATTCCCGCAGAGCCCCCTGCGCCCCCTGCCGCATGCCCGCAAACCGCCCCATTCGAGCGCGCAGCGTCTACAAAATAATGCCAGGCATTTAGTGATTGATTCTTGCCGAAAATGACTCAGTGTCGGCGGCATGAAATCGACTCAGTTTGCTGATTCCCAGGTGCTCCCGCTCGAAGAGCAGCTCGTTGGCGTGAATGCGAAAACGGGCCTCTATCCTGGCGCGCGTTCCTGGTCCGGCGGCCGGTTTCGCATCCTGGGGAAGGGGCCGCTGGAGTCGTATTGCTACCATGTCATGTCGCGGACTTGCGGTGGAGAGGTGCTCTTTGATGACGTGGAAAAAGAAGCGCTGCGCCGCGTGATCTGGCGGATGGCGGAGTTCTCCGGGGTCAAGGTGGCGACCTACTGCATCATGGGCAATCATTTCCACCTGCTGGCGGAGGTGCCGCACCGGCAGACGTGGCTGCAGCGGTTTGAGGGGCCTGACGGCGAAGCAAAGCTCTTTGAGCATCTGCGCACACTCTACAGCCGTGCCTACCTGGGCCTGCTGCGCGATGAATTGAAGGATCTGCGCGCACGCGGCATGGCGGTGCTGGCGGAGCAGCGGGTGGACGCATTGAAGAAGCGCTTCTGCGATCTCTCCCTCTTCGTCAAAGAGGTCAAAGAGCGCTTCAGCCGCTGGTTCAACAAGCGGCGCGGACGTCGTGGCACGCTGTGGATGGACCGCTTCAAGAGTGTCATCGTCGAAGGCAAAGGCGAAACGCTGCGCACCATGGCCGCCTACATCGATCTCAATCCCGTGCGCGCCGGCCTCGTCAAAGATCCCAAGGACTACCGCTGGTGCGGCTACGCCGAAGCCCTCGGCGGCAGCCGCAGGGCGCAGCGTGGACTCTGCAAGGCGCTGAGCAAACCGGTGGACGGCTGGAAAAGTGCGGGCGCTGCGGAGGCGTATCGCTGCCTGCTGCATGCGGAGGGTCGCGAAGTGAAGGACGCGCAAAACGAAAACGTGCTGCGCCGCGGCGTGAGCGCCGAGTCCGCACGTGCTGTTCTGGCCAAAGGCGGCAAGCTCAGCCCTGCGGAGCTGGTGCATTTGCGCGTGCGCTACTTCAGCGATGGCATCGCGCTGGGGAGCAAGGAGTTTGTGGAAGGTCTCTTCATGGAGCAGCGGGAGCACTTCGGGCCCAGGCGAAAACGCGGCAGCCGTCGCATGGCAGAGTCAGACGAACCCTTCTACACGCTGCGGCAGCTCCGCACGCGGCCTCTGAGCTGACGAAAGGTTGCGCACGTCACCTCTTGATAGGGCTGCCTTCCTTCACTGATCGAGATGCATGTCCAGCATCTTTCGGTGTCATTCTTCATGCTTCGACCAGGGAAAATGCCCCCATGCTTTTTCCTGTAGAGAGACAATAAACACGGCCAGATGTCGATACTCCCCAATCTAATCGTGGCGAGGCATGCAACTTGCCCCAGTTTTCATCGAGTTCATTCACCAAACGGGTTTTTCCTGTATTCCATGTAAGTTCCCAAATGCGGAAGCCGCCAGGGTGTGCTGCTCCATGGATTAAATAGTTTCCACCCCTGGGCGAATGTCTCACCCATTGAATTCTGCCATACTCCGCAGGTATGGTTTGATGCTCAACAGCTCCGTTCCACGAATACCTGGTGATACGGTTGTTGGCATATAAGACCAAGCATTGCTCCTCGCCAAAAAGTACATCAAGCACAGCAAACTCAGCCATTGGAAAACTCATTTCATGACTGCTGTTCTTTAATGTAAGCTGCCCTCCATCACCCCATCCAGCCAGGGCCATCATTCCCAAAACAGAGTCCCCAAAACATTGCTTGCCGGGAAGTGTCGAAATAATGTTTCCGTCGATGCCGATCTCGAACACCCCATCTGATTCCGTGGCGCACAATATTCGATCAGGAAGGCGGGAGTGGGCAAGCATTTGAGGCTTTGGCACTTCAATTAATGACTCTAATTCGCCTGAGTCACACCGAGTAAAGCCCACTATGTTTTTCCGAAATGATGCGGTAATACACAATGTATGTTCGTGAATATACAGCAGCCGGCTTCCTCCCGAGTCGTAAGTCGCCACATTGATTTTACGGAGACACTGCACCCCGCATGACACATATAAAAATCTATCAAGATCGATGGCGGCTGCATGAAGCGAAGATTGTGAAACTGACCAGTCAAGGCACAGCTCTTTGAGATTTGTGTCAGGTTTCATTCTTTTTGGGGATGTTTACCCGACATTTCATTTTTGCATAAACGAAAGACACTCACGGTCAGCGCTCTCGCCTTATGATGAAGGAGGGCTCACTCCAGCTCCTTCGCAAACTCCGCCAGCGCTTCCCGCAGCCGCCCGATTTCATCCGTCACCTGCGCGAGCAGCTTGCCCGCCTGCAGCAGATTCCCATTTCGCGTGCATTGAGTCAGCGCGGTCACCGCGTTGAAGGCCGGTGCGGCGGCGTAATTCCCCACCAGTCCCTGCAAAGAATGGGCGGCTTCATGCAGCGCTTCGGCATCCAGTTCATGGAGCGCCAGGCAGGCATGGCCGAGCATGGGCTGCGACTCCTCAAAGAACAGCCGGATCAGCTCCAGCATCAGCGGACCATCGCCAATGTTATCGCAGAAAGTAGCGGCGTCGAACACGGGCTCGTGGCACGCCGCACCGCAGGGCAGGGGATCCGTCGTGGCGTTCTCGCTGCGGCTGGCATGCTTTTCCAGCAGGGGATAAAGCTCCGTCGAGTGAATGGGCTTGGCGATGTAGTCATCCATCCCCGCAGCCAGGCACTGCTCGCGATCCCCCTTCATCGCATTCGCCGTCATGGCGATGATCGGCACATGCCGGCCGGTGCCCGCCTCGCTTTCTCGGATGGCCTGCGTGGCCTCAAATCCATTCATCTCAGGCATCTGGATGTCCATGAGGATCGCATCGAAACTCTGCCCGGCGAGGATGTCCAAAGCCTCGCGTCCATTGCAGGCCAGCGTGACCTCATGCCCGCGGTCCTCCAGCATCTTGATGGCCACGAGCTGGTTCACCCGGCCATCCTCCGCCAGCAGCAGCTTCATCGGCGCCAGGCTCTGCGGCCCCGGCATGTCATAGGCGCCGCCCGTTTTATCATCGGCCATCAGCCCGCCCATCACACGGCTGATCGTATCAAAGAGATCCGAGTGCTTCACCGGTTTGGTCAGGCAGCGTTCATAGCCCAGATTTTCATCGCCGATCTCGGCGGTCAGATTGCCACCGGAGGAGAGGATCAAAATCTTCGGGGCGCTGTCGCCAAACCGTTCCCGGATCTGGCGGCAAACTTCTGCGCCATCCATCTCCGGCATCATGTAGTCCAGCAGCACCAGCGGGATGGGCGCGCCTTCCGCCTGGGCCTGCTCCAAAAGATCCAAAGCCTCCGCACCACTGGCGGCTAGGAGCGGCCGCAGCTCCCAGGCCTTGAGCATCTCCTCGAGGATCGTGCGGTTCGTCGCATTGTCATCCACCACCAGCACCCGGAACTCGCGCAGTTGATCGGGCAGCAGGCGCGCCGCGTCCGGCTTCTGGGGGGCCAGTTCAAACTGTGCGGTGAAGTGGAAGACGCTGCCCTTGCCCGGCTCGCTCTCCAGCCACATGCGCCCCTGCATCAGCTCCACCAGCTGCCTGGAAATGGTCAGGCCCAGCCCGGTGCCGCCAAAGCGCCGCGTCGTGGAGCTCTCCGCCTGCGTGAAGGATTCAAACACGTTGGCCTGCTTGTCCTTGGCGATGCCGATGCCCGTGTCAGACACCTGCACATGCAGGGTCACCCGGTCCTCCGTCCGGCTCTCCACGCGCAGCTCCACCACGATCTCCCCACGCGGCGTGAACTTGATGGCATTTCCTACCAGATTGAGAATGATCTGCCGCAGTCGGCAGATGTCGCCGATCAGGCAGTCCGGCACGTCGGGTTTCACCAGATATGCCAGCTCGATCTCCTTCTCCGCCGAGCGCAGCGCCAGCGTTTGCAGGGTGTCCCCGATGGAGTCGCGCAGGTCAAACTCATGGCTGTCCAGGTCCATCTTGCCGGCCTCGATCTTGGAGAAATCCAGGATGTCATTGAGCACCGTCATCAGTGAATCCGCCGACTGCCGTACGAGGTTCAAGTAACCGCGCTGATCCGAGGTCATGCGCGTGTTCAGCAGCAGCTCCGTCATGCCCAGCACTCCGTTCATCGGCGTGCGGATCTCATGGCTCATGTTTGCGAGGAAGGTGCTCTTGGCCTGGTTCGCCGCCTCCGCCGCTGCACGCGCCATGCGCAGCTCGTCCTCCGTCTGAATGCGCTGGGTGATGTTGCGCGCCGCCGCATAGATCGCCGTCTTCCCCGCATTCGGCGCAGCCGTCCACTCGATCCACAGGTAGCCGCCGTTCTTGTGCTTGTAGCGATTGATGAAATTCACCAGGTTCAGCCCCGCCTCCAGCCGCTCCACCGCCGCCACGGTTTTCGGCCGGTCCTCAGGATGCACAAATTCCAGGAAAGGCTGGCCCAGCATCTCTTTCTCCGTGTAGCCCAGTGTGGTGCAGAAGGCCGGATTGATGCGCTTAAAATACCCGTCCATGCCCGCGATGCACAGCATGTCCAGCGCCACCTGGAAGAAGGGGCCCAGCCCGCTGCTGGCCTCCTCCGCCTCACGCTTGGCGCGCACGAGTTCGTCTTCCACGCGCTCGCGCAGCGCCAGCTGCTGCACCAGTTCCAGCTTCGTCTGCTGCAGCTCCGCCATGGACTGCTCCAGCAGCGCCTTCTGCGAAGCCAGAGCGGCATTGGCTTTGTACAGCGCCTCCTCGGTCTCCTTGAGCGCCGTGATGTCCTTGGAAATTCCGCAGGTGCCGATGATGCCGCCATCCGCATCGCGCAGCGGGATCTTCGTCACCAGCGCCCAGCCCGTGCGCCCGTCCAGCAGCCGCTTTTTCTCCTCCTTGCCGGTGATGGACCGGCCCATCCGCATCAGCTCCAGCTCATCCTCCATGGCGGCCTGCGCCAGTGCGGGCTCGAAGTAATCGAAGTCCGTTTTGCCGATCACCTCCGCCGGATCGCAGGCCCCCAGATACTCCGCCTCAGACCGGCTCACCAGCACAAACGCCCCCTGCTTGTCCTTGAAATGCACGCAAATGCGAAATCGAATCCAGTAGGCAGCTGAGCAGCCTGTAGTGCTCAACACTGCTTAAAATCGGCGCACAGGAAGCCGGAGTGGCTCTGTCCGCCGGTGCATGGGCTGGCTTGGCGACGTCGGGCATCAGCCACCTAATACGGCCATCGGCAAAATTGGCAAGGCTGGCATGAGGGCGGGGATGCTCAAAAACCCTCGTTGCCTCCCGGGCGGTCTGAGATACAGGTTTGAGGTTGCCGCATCCTTCGTATCAGTCACTCTCTTGCATGGACGAAACCCTCAAACGCATCTACAACGCCTTCGATCCTTCGCCCCTCCACAAAGGCCAGCAGGCTTTGTATGTCGATCTTGATGAGGTGCGCGGTCACAGCGGAATCGTCTCACATCTGAAAAAGAAGATATTGCTGACCAACGGACCGTCATGTCAGGTGCTGACCGGCCATCGCGGCAGCGGCAAAAGCACCGAACTTTGGCAGCTTCGGCAGGCTCTTGAAACTCCCACCAACGGAGCGGATCGCATGTTTGTGGTCCAGGTTCAGGCCGATGATGAACTTGATCGCAATGACATTGATTTCCCGGATGTTCTCATTGCCATGATCCGCCAGATTGCGGGCCAGCTTCGTGAGCGTGCAGGAATCGAACTGAAGCCCGGTTATTTCAAAGACCGCTGGCAGCGGCTCAAGGAACTCGCATTCAGCGAGGTCTCGCTGGATGAAATGGAGCTCGAGGTGGGCATGGCCAAGATTACCAGCACCATTCGCAGCAGTCCCGAGTCTCGCCGCAAGATCCGCGAGGCATTGGAGCCTGACACTGACAACTGGCTCAGCGCGGCCAATGACATCATTGGGGAGGCCGTTCTTAAGCTTAACGAGAAAGGCTGCCGCGGCCTCGTGGTCGTTGTGGATGACCTTGATAAAATGATCACCCGGGAGATCAAGGACACCGGCATGCTGACCACCGAGCGGCTTTTCATCCACCGCTCCGCCCAGCTCACCGCCTTCAAGTGCCACGTCATCTACACGCTGCCGATTGAGCTGGCCTATTCCCATCATGACGCCAATATCCGGCGCGTTTATGGCGGGCATCTTCCGGTGGTGCCGATGACCAAGATCGAGACACCGCCTCCGGAGAATAAGGCATTCACTCCCGGGATTAAAAAATTCCGCGAAATCATCAGCGCCCGGCTCACCAGTGTAGGCGCGGGTGATGACGTTCTTTTTCAATCTGGCAAAGTGCGCGACGACCTCATCAAGCTCACCGGCGGCCAGCCCACGGAACTCATGAACTTCATCCGCGAGGCGCTTGTCACCGATGGCCTGCCCATCACTAGCCAAGGGGTGAAGCGCTGCCGTTTTGAGCTCATGCGCAGCTATCGCCGTCAGCTTCGTGCCGATCACTGGCTTCTCATCGAAGAAGCGCGCCGCACAGGCCAGATCGAACGCACGGAGGGCAATGAAAAAGCCTTCCGCCAGCTTCTCGACAGCCGTGCCCTGCTTCTCTATCGCAACGATGAAGAATGGTATGGCGTCAACCCGGCCATTGATCAGTTGCAACCGCCCGCGTCCCGTCCTGCCGGACAACCATGAGCCGGAACCTCCAGTCGGTTGTGAAGGAAGAAGCCCCTGACACACATCGTCAGGTCCAGGAACTCGCCGCGTTTCGCCGCATGCTGCAGTTCTCCGAAGGGACCTTCTCGCTGAGCTTTGCGGTCTGCGATAGCCGGTCTTTACGTGACTCGCTGGTCAAACGCTTCTGCGATGAGACCCCCGGCATTCTCGTCGTCACGCTTCCCGCCGGTGTGGAAAGCGTGCTGCGTCATGTCGAATCTCAAATCACAGACGTTCCACCCCGTGCCGTCTTCATCCTCGACATCGAGGCCAGCATTCCATCTGGCAGTGAAAACCAGCCTACGCTGCGCGTTCTCAATGCCTCGCGCGAACGCTGGGAAAAGCTCCGCTGCCCCGTCGTCTTCTGGCTGGCCGAATACGCCATCACCCTCCTCTACGACCACGCCCCCGACTTCTGGCGCTACCGCAGCCACCAGTTTGAATTTGTGCCGGAACCTGTGCCGATTGAGCAGCTTAGAAGTGAGGCTTTCTCTGGTTACGACATGGTCGATGCCCTTCCTTACGACGAAAAGGCTTTTCGCGTCATCGAACTGGAGCGCCGTATAAGCGAGGCGGGCGATCCGCCCTCGGCGGAGTTGTTGCCTCATGTATTAATGTGGGTTTATGAACTGGCTCGCTTATACGAGCACGCCAGTCGTTATCGAGAAGCTGAGCTACGCCTCCGTCGCGCATTAGAATGGTCTAAAGATGCCTTCGGGGATAGTCCTTCCAAAACTATCGATGCTCTCGGCAACCTTGCTTCATTGCTACATACTACGAACCGGCTGGTAGAAGCGGAACTGCTGATGCGCGAGGCATTGGAGATCGGCGAGGCTTGCTTTGGTTCGGAGCACCGCCAAGTTGCTATCCATCTAAGTAATCTCGCATCATTACTTCAGGATACGAATCGGCTGACGGAAGCAGAGCCGCTGATTCGTCGGGCCTTGCAGATTGACGAGTCCAGTTTTGGCTCGGAGCATGCCAAGGTTGGAGCTGATCTTAATAACCTCGCGGACTTACTCAAGGACATGAACCGGCTGACAGAGGCGGAACCGCTGATGCGCCGGGCATTGCACATCAGCGAGGCCTGCTTCGGCCCGAAACATCCCACAGTAGCCATTCTCCTCAATAATCTTGCCTCGTTGCTACACCATACAAACAGGATGGCAGAGGCAGAGCCCCTGCTTCGTCGGGCCTTGCAGATCGACGAGGCTAGTTTTGGTTCGGAAAATCCTAAGGTCGCTCGAGATCTTAACAATCTCGCGCTGGTGCTTCAGGACACGAGCAAGCTGGCGGAGGCTGAGCCGCTGATGCATCGAGCTTTGCGTATTTCGATCAACATTTTGGGTGCTGATCACCCCAATTCTCAAAAGGCTCTCCACAACTACACTTCCCTCCTCCAGGCTATGAAACTCTCTGAATCCGAAATTCAGCAGCGCATCAAGGAGGCGACAGAGGGAGGAACTCCAGTTCACCCTTAGAACAACTCCATCTGCCCACCCGCATCCCGTGGCCGCCGAAACGCCTCCGCGCTCACCTCCGGCCTCCGGTGCAGCATGCCGGCACGTTTGACCGACACCTTGAACATCGCCGCGATCTGCTCCGACCACACGCCCATGCCCTTGAGCCGCTTGCCAAATTCACCGTGAGACATCGTCTTCCCCTGTGTCTCCTCGATGCGGCTCAGAATCTTGTCCCGCATGCCGGGGAAGTGCTGGTCCAGCCACGCGCGAAACACGTCCTTCACCGCAAAGGGCAGCCGCACCACGGTGTATCCCGCAAACTGCGCCCCCGCCGCGTGCGCGGCCTCAATCAGCGCGGGGATTTCCGAATCGTTCAGCCCGGGGATGATCGGCGCGGTGGAGACGCCCACCGGCACACCCGCCTCATGCAGCAGGCGGATCGCCTCCAGCCGCATCTTCGGCGATGACGCACGCGGCTCCAGCTTGCGCGCCAGTTCAGAATCCAGCGTCGTGATTGATATATACACCGCCGTCGCCGCATGCCGCGCCAGCTCCGCCAGCAGATCCACATCCCGCGTGATGAGGTGGTTCTTCGTGATCAGCACCACCGGATGGCGGCACTCGGCCAGCACTTCCAGGCAGCCCCGCGTGATGCGCAGCTTTTTCTCAATCGGCTGGTAGCAGTCCGTCACGCCGCTGAGCGAGAGCGTCACCGGTTTGTAGCTCGGCTTCAGCAGCTCGGCGCGCAGCAGGGCAGGGGCGTTCTCCTTGACCATGATGCGGGACTCAAAGTCCACCCCGGCGGAGAAGCCCAGGTACTCATGCGTGGGCCGCGCATAGCAGTAGGCGCAGCCATGTTCGCAGCCACGGTAGGGATTCAGGCTGGCCTCAAAGGGCAGGTCCGGGCTGCTGTTGCGCGAGATGACCGAAGACGAATGATCCCGCAGAAACTTTGTGGCCACCTTTTCCGGCGCTTCGCCGGCGTCGTAGTCCACATGCAGCTCCGCGAACCGCTGGTCCGGATTGTGTCCGGCGCCGCGCCCATGGATGCCCTTCGCGTTCGGCACGCCGCGCGGGGATTCTTCATGGGGCGATTGCCAAGACATGGGTGATTCTTACGCCGCCCACGCCGCAAAGGCCATGGCCCTCATTGCTGGGAGCGCCAGTTTTTAGAGCATTCTAAATTATTTCGTGTCCTACAAATCCTGGGCGGCAAACGCGGTTCTCCCTCTCCCCGCCCATAAAAAACGACAACCAACCCATTTTCTCTTCGGGGAACCGGAGCGCAGCGGAGATAGACTGCTCAGGCAGCCCGAAGGGCGAACGAAGTGAGTCAAAGGGCTGGGGTGAGGGGAAGCCCGGCGGCTTCGCAGGCATACGGCGCGGCCCCCTCACCCTAACCTTTGACTTCATCGATCTCCGCTGCGCTACGGTTCCCCCAACATATGCTGGACGATATTTCGCCCTCGAGGGGGGAGATGGGATTCGCTTCTAGGCGCGCCTCGCCATGAATGAGAAGTGAGGCTATGAAATAATTTAAAACGCTCTAACTGGCCGAAGCGCTCACGCCAGCCACCTCTTCCACACCGCCTCCATGGCTTCCTCCTCGCACCTCGCCTGGGCACGTTCGTCCAGAGCCGGTTAAAAAACCAGCGCTCCCAGCCAAACCCCGCCGCTCCTCCAGTGCTAAGCTGCCGCCACGGCGGGAGCTTGTGCCAGCGTGCGCCGGGCCAGGAATTCATCCGCCAGCGCCCGGTAAGCCTGCGCACCACGGCCGGAGGGCTCATACTCGATGATGCTTTTGCCAAAGCTCGGCGCCTCGCCCAGGCGCACCGTGCGCGGGATCAGCGTCTGGTAGCAGGTCTCGGCAAAGTAATTGCGCACGTCATTGACCACCTGGTTCGCCAGATTGGCGCGGCTGTCATACATCGTCATGACAATGCCTTCCAGCAGCAGGTTCGGATTCGCTCCGCACTCGCGGATCTGCTGCACCACATTCACGATCTTGGAAAGACCTTCGAGGCCAAAATACTCGCACTGGATGGGCACCACCAATTCGTCAGCCGCCGCGAGGGCGCCCGTCATCAGCACGCCGAGGGAGGGTGGGGTGTCCAGAATGGCGTAGTCAAAATGGCCGGAATCACGCAGCGGAGCCAGCACTTCCTTCAGGCGGGCCATATGATTGCCCGCCTGGGCCAGCTCGATTTCACAACCCGCCAGCTCCTGATGGGAGCGGATGATGGAGAGGTTTGGCAGCCGGGTGCTGCGGATGGCCAGACGCGGGTCCGTGCCTTCCACGAGGGCGGAATACAGGCTCCCGCCGTCTTCCTGAGCCAGCCCGAGTCCGCTGGTGGCATTCGCCTGGGGGTCAAGATCCACCAGCAATACCCGCACCCCGCGCTGGGTGAGGCACGCGGCGAGGTTCAAAGCGGTCGTCGTTTTACCGACGCCGCCTTTCTGGTTGGAAATGGCGACAATCCTCATAGGTACTTGGCACTGGACTTTGCAGATAAACCATGGGACACGCCAGCACGAAATGGAAATCACAGAGAAATGGCTCGGAGAAATTGGCGGTTGGGCGGTGATGAAGTCCGCACGCTCCTTGGTGGATGCCGGTCTGGCCGTCGTCACCAGCAGCAGTGACGGCCTCATCCGCGGCACCGCGGGCTCTGGAAAACTGAAATTCACCACCGGCCTGCGCATCCGCACCTCCTCGGATGTGGAAAACCTCTGCACCTGCCCCCACGCCCGCCGCAGCGGCATGATGTGCGAGCACGCCTTGGCCGTGGCCCTCGCTCATGTGCGTGAGCAAAGCGGTGCCAGCAGGCCGCGTTCCGGTGGCGCGAGTTACGCAGCACCGGCGTCAGCCGCCTCGGGAAGATCGGGCAGTGGAGTCCCGGGTTCGGCCAGTTCCGGAGCCTCCACCGTTACAAAGCCCCGCCTCACCCCGCTCCAAATCCCCGGCCAGTACTCCCTCTACCTCCCCGAACCCCTCCTGCAGGGCCAAGTCCGCGAGCCCTTCGGCGTCTTCGTCAAATACACCCCCGGCGGCGAGGGCGAGTCCTCCCTCTTCGCCGCCTGGCTCGCCAGTCAGGGGATCAAGCAGCCCCAGAGCCTCCCCATCTCCCTCAAAGGCGCGGGCCTGAACACCTTCCTGGAAACTCTGGCCGAGCACCCCCGCGTCTTCGTCGGCAAGCCAAACGGCCAGGAGCGCCCCCTCCATGTGGCCCCTGAGCTGGTGCGCCTGCCGCTGGTGGTCGAGTCCGTCGATGCCCAAACCGTCCGCCTCAAACTGGAGGGTGCTCACCAAAAGCACGTCATGGGCGCGTGGTGGATCTGCCAGGAGACCGCCTCCCTCTTCCGCCACTTGGCCGACACCCCGGCCCTCGCCACCCTTGCGGGAGAGCTGAGTCGTTCAAACGTTATCAAGCCGTTACGTTGGCTGGCAGAGCAGGGGGAGTCTCTAGGCGAATGCTTCCAGATGGAACTGCGCGGCGCTGGCCTGGAGAAATTCCACGTCGCCCCCGTGCCCTGCCAGTTCGAAATCCAGCTCGACGGCTCGCTTCAGGTGGTGGATGTGAAACTATCCGCCCGTTACAATACGCACACCTGGCCCGTGCGACATTCCGATGGCACTCATTCCATCTTCCCACTTCAAGATGAATCAAATGGCTTTGTATTCTACATCCAAAACATAGAGGCAGAATTTCGCCTTTTGCGCCGTTTGGAGGCCCTCGGATTCAAGCCTGAGGGGCAGGTCCTGCGACTGCAGGGCAGTGAGAACGTCCTGCGCTTCTACGCCTCCGAACTCCCACAGCTTCGTAACCTCGCTACCGTTACAGAAGGAGAGCGCTGGCGCTCCGCGACTGGCGGCATCCAGCGCATCGCACCCAAGACCAAGTTCGTCCCTGCCGATGGGCAGAGGGGCGGCGGCGACTGGCTCAGCATGGAGTTCGCCTACGAATCCACCGACGGCTTCCGCCTTCCCCGTGCCGAAGTTTTGCGCCTCGTCCGCTCCGGCCAAAGCTCGGTCAGAGGTGCCAATGGCAAGCGTTACATTCTCGACATCGCCGCGGTGGATGATTTGGAGGAATCCCTGCGGGATGTCCCCATGGAGCTCACCCCTGAAGGTGCTCGCGTCCACGGAGCCCACGCCGCCTATTTTGGCGATGAAGCCGCAGGCGTTGCTAACGAGATCAGCATTACAAGCAGTGAGGTGCTGGCAGAGATTGGCGATCTCGCCGGCATGCTCCGCCCTTACCAGATGGAAGGCGTCTGCTGGATGACCTCCCGCATCCTGCGTGGGCGCGGCGGCATCCTGGCCGATGAGATGGGTCTGGGCAAAACCGTCCAGAGCATCGCCGTGGCGCTCTTCCTTAAGCAGCGCAAAGGCGACCAGTGTGGCCCCATGATGGTCGTCTGCCCCAAGTCCCTCCTCGGCAACTGGCAGTCCGAGTTCGAGCGCTTCGCACCCACCCTGAAGGTGCTTCAAATTCAGGGCGCAGGCCGCGAAAAAGCGCTCGGCACGATTTCCTCTTTTGACGTGATATTGACCTCTTATCAATTGATCATCAGAGATATTAAACATTACCAAAATATCCGCTTTGGTTTAATTCTTCTGGACGAAGCCAGTTTCATCCGCAACCCCGACACCGACGCCGCCAAGACCCTCCGCAGCCTCCATTGCAGCGGCCGGATCGCCCTCACCGGCACCCCTTTGGAGAACGGCGTGCGCGATTTGTGGTCCATTTTCCACTTCGCCCTGCCGGGGTATTTGGGAAATCAGAGCTCCTTCAAAGAGCGTTTTGAAAGCCCCATCCAGTCCGGTCTGGACCTCCCCGCAGGCCGCGCCGCCGCCCAGCGCCTGCAAAAACTGACCCTCCCCTATTTCCTCCGCCGCACCAAACGCCAGGTGCTCAAGGACCTGCCCGAGAAGATCGAGCAGGTCCTGTGGTGCACCCCCAGCGCCGCGCAGAGCGAATTCTACCGCAAGATTTTGGAAGAAGGCCGCGAGGAGATCAAAGCCGCCCGCCGCCGCTCCGGCCAGAACGGCGCCAAGATGACCATGTTCACCGTGCTCCTGCGCCTCCGCCAGGTCTGCTGCGATCTCCGCCTCACCGGCGTCCAGCCCGACGCCCTCAAAGGCCTCGGCCAGGACGACCTCTCCGGCAAATGGCCCGCCCTCCTCGGGCAGATCGAATCCGTCATGGAGTCCGGCGGCAAGCTCCTCGTCTTCAGCCAGTTCGTCCGCTTTTTGCACCTCATGCGCGACCACCTGAAGGCCGAAAAACTCGACCACGCCTACCTCGACGGCAGCAGCCAGGACCGCTCCGCGCAGGTCGCCCGCTTCCAGAAAGACCCGCACTGCCGCATCTTCCTCATCAGCCTCAAAGCCGGCGGCTACGGCCTCAACCTCACCGCCGCCGACAACGTCATCCTCGCCGACCCCTGGTGGAATCCCGCCGTCGAATCCCAGGCCATCGACCGCGCCCACCGCATCGGCCAGCAGAAAGTCGTCAACGCCTACCGCCTCGCCATCCGCGGCACCGTCGAAGAACGCATCCTCAAACTCCAGGCCCAAAAACGCGGCCTCGTCGAAGCCGCCCTCAACGACCAAACCCCCATGATGGAAGGCCTCACCGAAGACGATCTGGAGTCCCTGATCCAGTAAAGAGTCCCCAAGCTCCAGCTTGCTCGAACGCCGGTTCTAAAATAATGCCAGGCATTTAGTTGTTGCACCCGTTGCCGTTCCTCGCACATTCCGCCCCATGAAGCATGCCCAATCCTCTGATCCTCAGTCGCTCCCGCTTGAGGAGCAGCTTGTCGGTGTGAATGCGAAAACCGGCCTCTATCCCGGCGCGCGTTCCTGGTCTGGCGGGCGGTTCCGTGTGCTGGGCAAAGGCCCGCTGGAGTCCTACTGCTACCACGTCATGTCACGCACCTGCGGCGGCGAGGTGCTGTTTGATGACGTGGAAAAAGAGGCGCTGCGCCGCGTGATCTGGCGCATGGCCGAATTCTCCGGCATCAAGGTGGTCACCTACTGCGTCATGGGTAATCACTTCCACCTGCTGGCCGAGGTGCCGCACCGCGACACCTGGCTGCAGCGCTTCGACGGCCCCGAGGGCGAGGCACGGCTCTTCGACCACCTCCGCACGCTCTACAGCCGCGCTTATCTGGGCCTGCTGCGCGATGAACTCGCCGACTTCCGCGCGCGTGGCATGGCCGTCCTGGCCGAGCAGCGGATCGCCGCTCTCAAAAAACGCTTCTGCGACCTCTCGCTCTTCGTCAAAGAGGTCAAAGAACGCTTCAGCCGCTGGTTCAACAAGCGCCGCGGACGCCACGGCACGCTGTGGATGGACCGCTTTAAGAGCGTCATCGTCGAAGGCAAAGGCGAAGCCCTGCGCACCATGGCCGCCTACATCGATCTCAATCCCGTGCGCGCCGGCCTTGTTAAAGATCCCAAGGACTACCGCTGGTGTGGCTACGCCGAAGCCCTCGGCGGCAGCCGCAGGGCCCAGCGCGGCCTGTGCAAAGCGCAGGGCAAACCGGTGGACGGCTGGAAGAGCAGCGGCGCTGCCGAAGCCTACCGCTGCCTGCTGCACGCCGAGGGGCGAGAAATCAAAGACGCGCAGAATGAGAAGGTGGTATCTCGTGGCATCAGCGCCGAGTCCGCACGCACCGTGCTGGCGGAAAAAGGCAAGCTCAGCCCCGCCGAACTTGTGCACCTGCGCGTGCGCTACTTCAGCGACGGCGTGGCCCTGGGCAGCCAGGCCTTCGTGGAAGGCGTCTTCAGTGCGCAGCGCGATCTCTTCGGGCCGAAGCGCAAAAAAGGCGCGCGCCGCATGCCTGAGTCAGATGCGCCCTTCTACACGCTGCGGCAGTTGCGACGTCGGCCTCTGAGTTGATGCGCAGGCAGCAAACACGGCGCGCACTTCGCGAGCCGGGCGCACAGGCCACTCGTCCGCCTGGCACCCCGTCCTGAGCCACCACAGACCAGCACCCCATGCCACGCCCCACCATCCGGCGCGGCGTGGTCCGCGCACCCGCCTACTTCAGCAGCCACTCCACCAGCCCTGCCTCCGGGTCTTTGCCCTCACCACGCACCCAGCGCTGGTGCGGCCCCTGCACCTTGAGCATCCCTGGCAGGTCCAGATACTTCGCGCCACCCGGCAGGAACATCGCATCACGATAATCCAGCACCTTCCCAAAGCGGAAGCCATGCGTGTCATACGCCGCACGGTCGATCGCCTCGCCCGCCACCGCACGCGCCGCCACCGCGATGGGTCCCGTCTGTTCACCCAGCGCCGCGATGCACACCGACTTCGGACTCGGGTGCGTGCCCACCTTCGTGTTCCGCAGGAAAGTCGTCAGCGTCAGCACATCATGCGTCCGCTGCGCAAAGAGCGCGCTGTTGTAGCCATACGTGTATCCCGCAAACTCACGCGGATTCGCCACCAGCCGGTTCTGTTTCGCCAGTTCGGTCCCTTGAAACAGCAGATCCACCCCCAGCACCGCCGCGCCACCCTTCACCACTTCCTTCACCTGCGCGTTCGCGATGCCGGACTTGCCCGCATCATCCAGCCAGATCACCACACGGCCGTTCCACTCCTTCGGGTACAGCCAGGCCACGCTCAGCTCCTCGTTGTAGGTCTTGTTCGTCAGCGTCCCCGTCATTTCCAGGTGGTCACCGCGGTCCTGCTTGTCCTTCAGCGTCCACTCCACCTCGCCCGCCTTGTCATACGTCCGGCCGATCACCACTTCGATGCCCTCACGCAACACCTTCGGATCAGCCGCCTTCACCTGCTTTTCAGCATCCTCAGCAAGGTACTTCAGCAGCTTCCGCTCAAACTCCACATCACCCGCTTTCGGGGCAGGGTGCTTCTCATCCCAAACTGTCAGCTGCTCCCGCGTCAGCGGCTCATAGTCCTTCTCGATCACCGGCGCTTCCTGCCCCAGCTTGAAGTGCTTGTTCACAAACGTGTAAAATGCCGAGCGCGTCACCGCATTGTAGTTGTGCGGGAAGTGCTCCCCGCGCAGCAGGAAGACATTGTCCTTCTTGCCAAAGGTCGTGTACAGCTTCTGCAGATCAGGAAAACCCTTCGTCGCCATTTCCTTCGTCCAGTCATTCGCCGTGTTCATGCCCTGCGGCTTCGGCGCAAAGAGGCCCGCAAATTCCACATTGCCCGTGTTGATCCGCAGCAGCGAAGTGTTCTCGCACGTGCAGCCACCCTGCATCGCCGTGCTCACCATTACGCATGGAAAGGAAAGCTTGATGCGGTCGTCAATCGCCGCCAGCAGCATCGTCTGCGTGCCACCACCGCTCGCACCCGTGATCGCCGTGCGCTCTGGATCCACCTCTGGCAAAGACAGCAGGAAGTCCAGCCCACGCACCGCGTTCCACGTCTGCAGCCCCATGATCGACTGCAGGTGCGCCTCCGCCTGGGGGCTGTACAGCCCCCAGTTTTCCGCCGTGTTCATCTCCGGCCGCTGCTTCGCAAATGTGTGCACGATCTCACGCGGGATCTGCACTGAGTCCGAATCACTCAGCATGTCCCACTGCCACACCACGCAGCCCATCCGCGCCAGTTGAATGCAGAGCGATTGAAAAATGCTCTTCCCGCCCCGCTCAAAACGCTCGCCCCCCGCCGCGATCTCCGCCCGCACCTTCGCATCCGTCTCAATCGAAAGCCGCGCATCCTTCCAGTGCCCGTGCGCAAACATCACCCCCGGCACCTTGCCCTTGATCACCTTCGGCTTCCACAGGCTCCCCGTCACAAAAAATCCCGGCGCACTCTCAAAGTACACCTTCTCCACCGTGAAGCCATCCCCCTCCACCTTCCCGTGCACCACCGCATTCAGCGGCGTCTTCGTCGGCATCGGCCACAGCCCCTCCGCCACCAGGATCTGCCTCCGCACCTGCTCCCTCCGCACATCCCACTCACTCAGCGAAGACGGCGGATTGAAAGGAAAATACCCGTTCAGATCCTTCGGCGCCTGCAGCCGGCTGTCCTCAGCACGGACAAGAGACGACGCGAGAACAGCAAGGAGAAGCAGCTTGGATTTCATGGTGGTTGAGTGAAGCGCATTCTAACGCTCCGAGCAGGCAAAGTTCATCATGCGAGCGAAACGAAAGCACTAAAACCCCTCGCTCCGGCTGCCTTCAATCACGATCCGCTTCGTCTCCGGCCCCTGCTTCACCTCCACACGCGCCTTCCCGCCCCGTGTTTCCGTAAACTGGTTCTCGCTGATCGTGATCGCTTCCGTCCCGCCCTGGATGTCGATCACCGCCCCGCCTTCGGGCGCGTTGTCGATGAAGCGGTTCTTCTCGATCCGGTTGCGGTGCCCCGCAAAGTCCGGGCCGCGTTCCGGGCGGAAGAGCAGACCGTTCACCTTGCTGCCCCGGATCGTGTTCCCCGTCACCAGATTGTCCGTGTCACGATGGCCGATGGAAACCCCAACGCGGTTCCCCTCGATCTGATTGCCCTCCGCCAGCCCATACTTCACGCCCCAGCAGAAGAAAATCCCGATGTTATTCCCGCGCAGCGTGCTGTTGCGGATGATCGGCCTTTGCGAGCCGCTCCCCGGGTGCAAACCCAGCCCGCTGTTGTTTTCGCTCACGCAGTTTTCCACCACCACATCATGGCAGATCTGCCAGCTGATCCCATCCCCGTGGTTGTTGCGCGCCGTCACCCCGCTGATGTGGAAGCGGTTGCAGTCCTGCAGAAAAATGCAGCCCGCGTAGTTCCCATCCAGCTCCGCATTGTGCTCACGGTTGCCGTCCAGCACCAGATTCTCGATCCTCACATCATTCACAAATTCGCCGCTCAGCAGCGGAAACAGCGTCGCGCACGTCGCCTCGTTCATCTGCCACAGGTTCTCACGCAGCGCCTTGTCTAGCTTGAAGCGGTTCCCGCTCCGCGCCACCAGCGTCCGCTTGATCACCGTCTGCCGTCCCGTCTTCGCATCCTTCGCCCGCAGGCACACCCCGTCCCCCACGCGGAATCCGCTCGCATCATGCAGCGTGATCTCCTGGTCATACCAGTCGCTGTCCAGTTTCAGCGGCGTCATCACAGACGGCTCCTTGATCAGCACCGTCTTGTCGCCTTCGCCCGTCAGGTTCACCCCCGACTGCAAATACACCGCATTCCGCAGCCGGTACGTCCCCGCCTTCAGGTGCACCGTTCCGCCACCCAGCCGCGCCAAGTAGTCCACCGCCGCCTGGATCGCCCGCTGATCACTGCCCACGATGTCCGCATCCTGCGGCCCCACCGTGATCCTCAGCCCCTCCTCCCACTTCGGCTGCACCGCCGTGTCACCGCTCGTCTGGCGCGGCACCGTCACCGCAGGACGCTCCGCAGCGGGAAGGGGAGCCACAAGAGCAAGGCAGAGCAAAAATCGTTTCATCCTCCAACCAACGTCCCCCAGCCGCCTCAGCTTTCCCCATACTCAATCTGCCCGCTCCAAGCTCAATCGCACCCAACAACCAAGAACCAACAACCCTGCACCCACCCCTACACCCCCGCCATCTCCTCCGCATCCTCCTCCTCACCCGCCTCAGACGCCACCACTGGCGCAGGCAGGCCCAGCGGCCGGTGGCTGATGTCGCTCACATTCATGCTCAGGTCCGTGCCCTTCGGCGCACGTCCCGTCAGGCGGCAGAAGTCATGATAACTGAGCACCTCAAACGTCCGGTCCAGATGCTCCACCACCACCGTCATGCTCTCCACCCAGTCGCCTGAGTTCAGGTAGTGCACGTCCTCGATCATCTTGTCCGCCGGCGTGTGGATGTGGCCGCAGATGATCCCATGGCAGTCCTTCCACTTCGCCAGCTTCTGCAGCTGCTCCTCATACCGCCCCACAAAGCTCACCGCGCCCTTCACCTTCATCTTCACCCACCGGCTCAGCGAAAAGGCCTCCTGGTTCCGCCAGCGCAGCCAGGCGTTGTACATCCGGTTCACGCGCAGCAGCAGCTCATAGCCCACCGCGCCCACCTTCGCCAGCCACACATGGTTCGTCGTCACATGGTCAAATCCATCCCCGTGCACCACCAGGTAGCGCCCGTGCGGAGATTCATGGATGTGCTCGTCCACCAGAGACAGCCCCGCCAGCTTGAACGGCAGAAACTTCTCCAGGATGTCATCGTGATTTCCGCGCAGGTAGATCACCTCCGTGTTCTCCTTCTCCATCTTTTTCAGCACCGTCCGCACAAAGTGCGTGTGCTCCTGCCTCCAGCGCCCTGAGCTCTTCAGCGCCCACACATCGATGATGTCACCATTGAGCACCAGCTTCTCGCACTTGCAGTGCCGGATCAGATGCGCCGCCTGCACCGCCTTCGAGTCCGCCATGCCCAGATGCACGTCGGACATGAACAGCGTCTTGATGCGAAGTTTCGTTTTCATAGGAAGCAGAGAAGGGAAGGGGAGGGGGTCCGTTTGCCGCCGCCACTCATCCACCTCCGCCAAACACGCGGACACACTGTGAATAGTAACGACCTTGTCACCAGACATCGCCCTTCACCGCCCGCTGTGAAACACCCCAAGTAAAACGTTTTCGTCACCCGGCCTGCCACCACTCCCTTCCACCCCGCGATCCCACACTACACCGCACCACCCCATCCATAATCCTGTCATTCCCACCATCCTGTAAATCTTGTCCAACCACCCCGCACAGCCCATCCACACCGCCACCGCCTCACCACTTCGGCATCTTCGAAGCCTGCAGCGTGAGGTCCATTTCATGCATCCGCTTGGTCTCCACCGCCGGCGCGCTCTCCTGCTGCGCCTGCCGGCTCTCAAACGCCCGCCACACCGACCACAGGCACGTCACAAACAGTCCCACCGCCATGATCGGCCCGCCATGATGGCGGATAAAGCGCGTCTGCTTGCGCCATTGGAGGAAGCATCGGAGTTCATCATGTCGTGGCTTGAACATGCCCCATCATTGAGACGAGCCTCCCTCTGCCTCAAACGCTACCTCGTCACAATAATGTGACCACCCTGCTGTCAGCCGTTCGCAGTGCCCCCAGCTCCATCCGTCGTTTCCGTCCCTTCTGTCCTTTGCGTCCTTTTCAAGCCTCCACCACACCGTCCCCATGCAGCGCCCAAAACCAAAACCACCACCGCCTCAGCCCTTCAAACCCATCAAAATCCCACGCCTCAGCCACCCCCGCTCCACACACCCTTTTTCCTTCACCACCTTCCGCAACAAATCCGTCACACTCACCCCGCTCACACACTCTGCGACGAGATCGTAACATGCTTGTCTTTGGCAGCCCTCCATTCCTGCCGTCACAGTCTCGTCACCCGAACATGAGCAGAATCCTGGTAGTCGATGATGAGAAGGATATTGTCGAACTCGTAAGCCTCCACCTCCAGCGAGAAGGCCACGAAGTCGACTCCGTGGGCAATGGACTCGCCGTCCTCCCCATGGCCGTCAAGACCGCCCCCGACCTCATCGTCCTCGACATCATGCTCCCCGGCATCGACGGCGTCCAGGTCCACCGCCGCCTCCGCGCAGACACCCGCACACGCCACATCCCCGTCATCATGCTCACCGCACGTGCGCAGACGAATGACCGCATCGCCGGGCTCGAAAGCGGCGCGGACGACTACCTCACCAAGCCCTTCAGCCCCCGCGAGCTCATGCTCCGCATCGGCGCCGTCCTCCGCCGCTCCCAGAAAGTCGTCATGCTCGCAGAGCAGCGCATCGGCGAGTTCCTCCTCGACCGCAAAAACATGTCCCTCTCCATCAGCGGAAAGCTTGTCGAACTCACCATCACCGAGCTCAAGCTCATCACCACCCTCATGGCCAATCCGGACGTCATCCACTCCCGCAGCGAGCTCCTCAGCGCCGTCTGGGGTTACGCAGACGACACCCACTCCCGCACCCTCGACACCCACATCAAACGCCTGCGCGACAAGCTCGGAGACCACGGCCGCCACATCGGCACCCTGCGCCGCCAGGGCTACCTCTTCCACAGCACCATCCAGGAGCTCGCAGACGCAGAAGCATGACACTATGCAGGTGATGACGGCCCCGGCGCAGGCAGCACAAAAAACAGAGCAGGCAGAAACCGCCTCGCCCATGTGCATGCAGGACGACTGCCGCCTCTTTGGCACCCTCCTCAATGAAGCCCCCCAGGGCATCCTCGTCATTGACGACACCGACACCATCGTCTTCGCCAATCTCGCCATGAGCGTCATGCTCCTCCCGCATTCGTTGGAGGAAGGCCGCCCCCTCGGCACCGCACCCAGCCTGGAGGCCATCACCCGCATCATCGCAGACGCCCGCGCCCGCCGCGCCCGCGTCGAAGGGGAGCTCCGCCTCCCGCTCCCCCACTCCTACGCCGCCGAGTGGAGCCATGAGCGCCACTACCACCTCTCCGCCTCCCCCTGGAGCGAAGGCCCCCGCACCGGTATCTGGGTCATGGTCGAAGACCGCACCGAGCACGACACCATCGCCCAGACCCGCCAGGACTTCGTCACCAGCGCCGGGCATGAGCTCCGCACCCCCCTCTCCCTCATCCACGGCTACATCGAGACGCTGAAAAGCGGCATGATCAAAAACACCACCTCCCTGGTGCGCTGCCTCGATGTCATGGAAAAGCACTCCCGCCGCATGATGCGCATCATCGACGACATGCTCACCATCTCCCGGCTTGAAGGACTCGAAGAACCCCTCAAGACCGAAACCTTTCTCGTCCGCGCCTGCGTGCATGATGCCATCGAGCATCTCACCCCCCTCATCGAGATCCGCCAGCCCCACATCACCCTCGACTTCCCGCCCGAAGGCGGCCTCCTCAGCGGCGATCGCTTCTACTGGGATCAGATCTTCTCCAATCTCATCGAAAACGCCCTCAAAGAAAATCCCCGCACCGGCCTCCGCATCGCCATCACCGGCCGCTGGACCCAGCACGAGTGCATCATCACCGTCACCGATGACGGCATCGGCATCCGTCCCGAAGACCTCCCCTACGTCTTCAAGCGCTTCTACCGCAGCACCCAGGAGTCCAAAGGCACCGGCCTCGGCCTCTCCATCGTCAAGCGCGCCATCGAAGTCCACGGCGGCACCATCGACCTCGAAAGCCACCCCGGCCTCAGCACGCAATTCACCATCCGCGTACCCTTGCCCGGCTAGATTCGTCCTCGTCCTCGATCCTCTCGCTCTGCCAACATCCAGCGCGAAGAACACCGGTTCACTTCGTCCCCGTCCTCCTACTCGAGCTCGTCCTCGATCCCTCTGCGCCGCAAACACCCAGCGCAGGAATCAACACAGCGCCCCCGAGCCTCCACCTCTACGCACTGTAGTACCGGTTTTCACGTCCTTCGAAGCCTCGGCGAAGCAGGAAGCCGGCTCCGGTCTCCCCACTCGCAGCGTACTCCACGTCAGCCCACTCCGGCTCCCGTCCCACAGCAGCATTTGGCGAATTTACGGCCTTGTTTGTTTGCACGCTTTTTCAACTGGGTTCTTCGAACGGCTGCATTATTTTTTCAAATCCTGAACTGGCTCTTCTCTGAATATGCTTGCTTTCATTGGTCCAGGATCAGCAAGGGCAATCCCGAGGCCGGAATGAGGCAATCCTTGCGCCTCTTTCCATGTATCCAACATAAAATCGGCCATGCCTGAATACCATCCAGCATCAGGATTTGGTTTGACGTTGCTTCCAGCAAAGGGATCGGGAACACCTTGTTTGCCAACACATGACATTTCGAAAGTATTCTTTCCCAGCAGGCCTTTGACCGAATTGCCATTTATAGTAAGAACATCGAAGCCACGTGTATTCTGATACAATGGACCGGGAGAACTAGTAGTCTCGCGCAGTTGCCAAAATCTTTTTTCTGCAACTGTTGAATCAGGGTATTCCCGCACATCAACGGTCACCAGAATTTTCTGAGCGATGTTTTTTGGGCTATCGATCACAAACACATATTCAGCGCTGTTATAGTTATCGAGAGATTCGTTGGCCACCGAGGAAGGCTTAACGGAAGCCATAAAATCTTTTTCCTGCGGCTTGTAAGGTTTTAGTCGCATGTTCAAAACTCCCCGTAATTTTTCAAAAATCACGGCGCTCGTATCAGCCGACCAAGAAAACGGAACGACAATGAACTGAATTAAAGCAATGATAAATAGAAAGCGTGTTTTCATTTTTTAGTAAACTTCATTGATAAAAAAGATGCCAGGCATTATGTACACATAGCCTGATATAAAATATTCTAATTCAATGGGTGCACAATGCGAATGCGCAAGCCGATCAGGCGCGCGCGTGCACTTCTCACACGGCTCTATTCACGAAAAAAGCCCCTTAACCGAGTGTCATCCAAGCCTGGCATTTTGTCCTGGCACCGCACCTCAGTGCTGGGAGCGCCGATGTCCACATCGGCTCCGGCGAGCGTCCCTGCGCCATCGCCACGGAAATGGAGTGACCCCGAACTTTGAGCCAGTTTCTATGAGAGTCTTGGGTGTGCTTGCGGCTTTGTTGGTTGGTTTCGTTTACTATGGGGGATTGTGCTGCCTTCAGGGTGACGGAGCGTAGCGGAGT
>NZ_JBGANL010000055.1:0-32637 GCF_044222345.1 Prosthecobacter sp. | reverse complement strand
CGGGCAAAACGTGTTCAGTTCCGGCAGCCTGGTCAGCATGATCAGCTACCTGGTCGGTCTGGTGCTGGGCTTTGTGGTCGTGGCTTATGCCATCATCTTTCCCGCGCTGAAGCTGACCCGCTACGCTTTGAACATTGCCCGTTTCACCCAGTCAGAGGCGTTCACCGATCTGGCGGCCGCACTCTCTGAGCAGCGGCGTTTCTGGCGGTTCCAAGGCATTGTGCTGATCGCGATTCTGGGCTTTGGGCTCCTGCTATTGATCTGGTCGCTGGCCGTGCGCTGAGTCCAGCGGCACCGCATTCCCCCGCAGGAACACTTGAATTGCAGGAGGAAGGGAGGCATGGGAATGGCGCGCCCAACCCATGAAGCCCTACTACATCACCACCGCCATCGACTACACCAACGCGCCGCCGCACATCGGCCACGCTTATGAGAAGGTGCTGGCAGACGTCATGGCCCGCTTCCAGCGGCTCAACGGGCGCGAGGTGTACTTCCTCACCGGCGTGGATCAGCACGGCCAGAAGGTGCAAAAGAGCGCCGAGAAGGCCGGACAGTCGCCCCAGGAGTTCGTGGATGGCGTCACGCAGCATTTCACCGCGCTGTGGGACAAGCTGAACGTGCGCTTCGACGGCTGGGCCGCGACCACGGACATCAAGCACAAGCGCGTGGTGCAGGCCATGCTGCAAAAGCTGCACGACTGCGGCCAGCTTTACAAAAAGAGCTACGCCGGATTCTACTCCGTGCGCCAGGAGCAGTTCCTCACCGACAAAGAACGCGGCCCCGACGGCAGCTTCGGCGAGGAGTGGGGCGAAGTGGTGGAGCTGCAGGAGGAAAACTGGTACTTCCGCCTCAGCGATCACGTGGAGTGGCTCAAAAACTACATCCGTGGCAATCCTGACTTCATCTATCCGCCGCACCGTGCCAACGACGTGCTCAACTCCCTCGAAGGCAACGCGCAGGACCTCTGCATCTCGCGCCCGCTGGAGCGCCTGAGCTGGGGCATTCCCCTGCCCTTTGACGAGAAATTCGTCAATTACGTGTGGTTTGACGCGCTGACGAACTACATCAGCTTCGCCGGTTATCTGGCAGATGAAGTGGGCAATGAAGGCATGCCCGATTTCAAGAAGCTCTGGCCTGCGGATGCCGAGATCATCGGCAAAGACATCCTGGTGCCCGCGCATGCCGTTTACTGGCCCATCATGCTGCACGCGCTCGGCTTCCCCGACGCGGAAATCCCCAAGCTCATCGTCCACGGCTGGTGGAATGTGAAGGGTGCCAAGATAAGCAAGAGCCTCGGCAACGTGATCGACCCCAACGTGCTCTCCACCACCTTCACGCCCGACGGCCTGCGCTACTACCTCATGCGCGACATCGCCACGGGCTACGATGCCGACTTCAGCGACGAGCGCATCATCATGTCCTACAACAAGGAGCTCGCCGGCGGCCTGGGCAACCTGCTCAACCGCTCCATCAACATGGCGCAGAAGTAGTACGAAACCCTTCTCCCTCGCCAAAGACCCTGAGCAGGCCGCCCGCTTGGACAGCGTGCTCTACCACCTGGCGGAGGCGCTCACGCACGTCACCGTGCTGCTCAATCCCATCATGCCCACCGCCATGGACACCGCCCGTGCCCAGATCGGCTGGACACTGCCGGACGGCTTCAAGGTGAGCGATTTGAAGTGGGGCCTGCTGCCCAGCGGCCACCAGCTCGGCGCCCCCGTGCCGCTGTTCCCACGGCTGGAGATCGCGGAGGAAAAGTGAGCAAACGCGCCGGCCCGTAGGTCGAGTGTGTTGGGCGTCGAAGTCGAGGGCGTTCGTACGCCGCAGAGCCTTGCCCTACGCTGACAGACGGGCGGGCTTCGCCACGGCCGTCCTACGAACACAGCAGCGCCCCCACTTTTCGCACCTTTTTACGCCTCTTTGCGGCCACTCCTCCGTCATTTGGCACCCGGGTTTCGTCATTCCTCCCCTTCTCCCTTGCACCCCCCGCCCTTCTGAGTATGACCACAGCAGCAACCTTGATGAAGAAAGCCCTCCTCGCCCTCGAAGACGGCCGGGTGTTTGAAGGCACGGCGTTCGGCGCCGATGCCACACACACCGGCGAAATCTGCTTTAACACCTCCATGAGCGGATATCAGGAGGTTCTCACCGATCCTTCCTATCGCGGTCAGATCGTGACCATGACGTATCCCATGATCGGGAACTACGGCGTGAACCCGCTCGACATGGAAAGCGATGCACCCCACGTGCGCGGTTTCGTCATCGAAGAACTCTGCGACGTGCCCAGCAACTGGCGCAGCACGCAGAGCCTCGATGCCTTCCTCAAGCAGTGGAACATCCCCGGCATCCAGGGTGTGGACACCCGCGCCCTGACCGCCCACCTGCGCACCCGCGGGGCCATGCGCGCCGTCATCACCACCGGCGTCACGGCTGAAGAAGCGGTGAAGCAGGCAGCCAGCAGCCCGCCCATGGAAGGCAGCGACTACGTCAAGGAAGTGACCACCAAGGCCCCCTACCTCTGGGACCCCGAAGGCACGGAAAGCGGCGACTGGGACATCCCCAGCCCTTCCCAGAACCGCGAACCCGGTGCCGATGGCGTCGTGCGTCACCCGCTTCCTGAAGCGAAGCACCACATCGTGGCCTATGACTTCGGTGTGAAGCGCAACATCCTGCGCCGCCTGCGCCAGCATGGCTTCCGCGTGGACGTCGTCCCCGCCACCACCAGCGCCAAGGACGTGCTGGCCAGGAACCCTGACGGCATCTTCCTCTCCAATGGCCCGGGAGATCCCGCCGCGCTCGACTACATCCACCAGGAAGTGAAGCAGCTCATTGGCAAAAAGCCCATCTTCGCCATCTGCCTCGGCCACCAGATCCTCGGCCACGCCTACGGCGGCAAGACCTTCAAGCTCAAGTTCGGTCATCGCGGCGGCAATCAGCCCGTGAAGGACCTGCGCAATGGCAAGGTGTCCATCACCAGCCAGAACCACGGCTTCGCCATCGATCCCTCCTCCCTGCCCGGCAACGTCGAGGTGACCCACATCAACCTCAACGACGGCACCGTGGAAGGCATGCGCCACCGCGAGGCCCCCGTGCTCAGCGTTCAATACCACCCCGAAGCCGCCCCCGGCCCGCATGACGCGAAGTACTTCTTCGCCGAATTCGCCCGGATGATCGAGACGGGAAGGTAGGAAGCTACGTTGTCAAAGCAGGATCCAAATTGTGCCGCAGCCATCGCGCTGCGGCATTTTTTTGCCGTCTTACTTTTCCTTCAGCCGCTCGATCCTCCTGCGGCTGCCCCATTGCCGGGGGCGTGTTGTAGAAGAGATCATGCTGATCTCCGGCCCAACCGGCCCCGCATAGAAAACGCGGAGCATCTGCTGCTTGCGGAGCGCTGCTACATCAATTCCGCGCTCCAAACATGCCCCCTCTACACCGCGATCTCCGCTTTGATCGCCGGATGGGGATCATACCCTTCCAGCGTGAAGTCTTCGTATTGGAAGGCGTCGATTTCCTTCACGTCAGGATTCAGCTTCATCACGGGCAGCGCACGGCATTCGCGGGTGAGCTGGAGTTTGGCCTGGTCGATGTGGTTCTTGTAGAGGTGCAGATCGCCGAAGGTGTGGACGAATTCGCCGGGCTGGAGGTCGCAGACCTGGGCCACCATCATCGTGAGCAGGGCGTAGCTGGCGATGTTGAAGGGCACACCGAGGAAGAGATCCGCACTGCGCTGGTAGAGCTGGCAGCTCACGCGACCGCGATCCACGAAGAACTGAAACAGGCAGTGGCAGGGTGGCAGCGCCATCTTGTCGATGTGCGGCACGTTCCACGCGCTGACGATGTGACGGCGGCTGTAGGGATTCGTTTTGATGCCTTGGATGAGACTGGCGATCTGGTCGTGCGTCTCCGCTTCGGGGGAGCCCTGCCAGCGCCGCCACTGCGCGCCATAGACGGGGCCGAGGTCGCCGTTTTCGTCCGCCCATTCGTCCCAGATGGTGACCTTGTTGTCGCGCAGGTATTTGACGTTCGTGTCGCCCTTCAGGAACCACAGCAGCTCATGAATGATGGAGCGCAGGTGCAGCTTCTTGGTGGTGACGAGCGGGAAGGTGGTGCTGAGATCGTAGCGGCTCTGCTCGCCAAACACGGAGTACGCCCCCGTGCCGGTGCGGTCCTCACGGTAGCTTCCGTGTTCGAGCACTTTGCGCAGCAGGCGGTGGTATTCTTCCATCGCCAAGCCATAGCGGGGCGGGCGGGAAGTGCAATTTTTTAGGAGCCGCTGATGTGGGACCCTTCGTCATTCGGATTTCGTCATTCGTCATTTGAACCTTCCCTTCCCTGCCCCGATGTTCCACCATGGCCGATCTGCCTGATGACCCCGCGCTGCGCACCCGCATGCAGAAACTCCGCATTCGTGAGGAGGATCTGGAGGAGTCGTTCATTCGCGGCGGCGGCGCGGGCGGCCAGAAGATCAACAAGACCAGTTCCACCGTGGTGCTGCGCCACCTCCCCAGCGGCCTGGAGGTGCGCTGCCAGCGCGAGCGCTCGCAGTCGCAGAACCGCCTCATCGCCCGGCAGGAGCTGTGCGACCGCCTGGAGGCCGCCTTCAAGACGGCGCAGATGGAAATCCAGAACGACCGCGAAAAAGTCCGCCGCCAGACCCGCGCCCGCCCCCGGGGCCTGAAGCGCCGCTACGTGGCGGGAAAGAGACACCGCGCCGGAATCAAGGAAGGGCGTGGCAAAGTGGGTGACGGCGACTGATCTGCGAACGTCCTTGCCTCCCGCCCCTCCCGAGGCATGATCCGCGCTCCCCATGAAAGCGCTCGTCCTTACCGCCCCCTCCGAGTTCAACTACGACCTCGAATTCCCTGAACCCACCGCAGCCGCCGGCGAAGTCCTCGTCAAGATCGCCGCCTGCGGCATCTGCGGCAGCGACATCCACGGCATGGACGGCCGCAGCGGCCGCCGCCAGATGCCCATCGTCATGGGCCATGAAGCCGCCGGCGAAATCGTCGCCGTGGGCGAAGGCGTGACCGACTGGAACCTCGGCGACCGCGTGACCTTTGACTCCACCGAATACTGCGGCGAGTGCGAGGAGTGCAAAGCCGGATTCGTCAATCTCTGCCCAAACCGCCGCGTGCTCGGCGTGTCCCCTGGCGAGTACCGCCGCCATGGCTGCTTCGCGGAAAAGATCGCCCTGCCAACCCGCATCCTCTACCGTATCCCGGACGATCTCTCCTATGAGAAGGCCGCCTTTGCCGAGCCTGTGTCCATCGCCCTGCATGCGGTGAATCTGGCCGATGGCATCGAAGTGGGCGAAGCCTTCCAAGACGCCCACCATGAAGGCTGCGGCCATGACTGCGAACACAACCACGGAGCCGAAGTCGAAGACGACAAGGACGAAGGCGTTGGCGGCACCGCTGTCGTGGTCGGCGCAGGCTTGATCGGTCTGCTCGTCGTGCAGGCGCTGAAGGCACGCGGCTGGGAAAAGGTGATCGCCGTGGATCTCGATGACAGCCGTCTGGAACTCGCCCGCAAGCTGGGCGCCGAAGAAACCTTCAACGCCAAGCAGGAAGGCCTGGCCATGCACATCCGCCAGATCTGCGGTGGCGACGGCGCTGACGCCAGCTTTGAAGTCGTGGGCGCCGGCGCGCCTCTCGATCTCGCGATCCGCAGCGTGCGCAAAGGCGGGCAGGTGGTGCTGATCGGCAACCTGCAGCCCAACACCCCCTTCCCGCTTCAGGAAGTCGTCACCCGCCAGCTCACCATCAAGGGCTCCTGCTCCTGCGCTGGCGAGTACCCCGAAGCCATCCGCCGCATTCAAGACGGCAGCATCCAGGTGGAGCCCCTGCTCAGCGCCGTGGCCCCGCTGGCTGAAGGCGCCGGCTGGTTCAAGCGCCTTTATGATAACAAGGAAGGCCTGCTCAAGGTCGTTCTTCAGCCCGCGTGATTGCTGCGCCAGTGACGAATGCAGAATGACGAATGTCGAATGGAGCCAAGAGGCACCCATCGCATCCGCCCTTCTGACATTCGGCATTCATCATTCCTCCTCATGATCCGCCTCTTCCTGCTCCTTTCGCTGCCTTTGTACATCCTCGACCAGTTCTCCAAGAGCTGGATCGTGCAGCATTTCAAACTCTACGAAACCGAGCAGGAGGTCATCCCCGGCGTCTTCTGGCTGCACCACGCCTCCAACACCGGCGTGGCCTTTGGCATGTTCAACGGCACGCAGTATGCAAACTACGCCTTCGCCGCCGTGTCGCTGGCCGCGCTCGTGTTCATCTACGTGATGCATGGCAAGGGCCTGTTTCCCGGCAAGCTGAGCCGCCTCTCCGTGGCGCTGCTGGTCTCCGGCATCTTCGGCAATCTCACCGACCGCCTCTTCCGCAACCACGATGGCGGCAAGCTTTTCGACGGCACCTTCTTCGACGGCTACGTCGTGGACTTCCTGCGCTTCGACTTCGGCTTCTGGCCCTTCCATCCGTGGCCCTCCTTCAATGTGGCGGATTCCTGCGTCGTGTGCGCTGCCGTCTTGCTGGCACTGGCCTCGTTCTTTGAAACGCCGACGCCGCCAGTGAAGAAGGCGTAGCCGGGGTGGCCGGAAGGTCTCCAAGAGTAGCACGGGCAATTAAAAACAGGTCTGTGTGCTGGGCGCAGCGGGCTCAGGGCGTAGGTCGGTCGTGTTTGGCGTCGAGCGCATGTCCATCGGCTGCCGTCCCCTGCGCCAAACCGCCCGACTGCGAGGACGTTCCTACGCCGGGGTGCGTTGCCATACGCTCATAGACGGGCGGGCTTCGCCACGACCGTCCTACGTCATCATACCCACCTCTTCTCGCGAAGAGCGGTTTGACTTCAGGGCTCGTTTTCAACTGTGTGTGGTATCACTCCTTCGGCACCTCCGACCAGCGGTAGATGCCGTCAAACCAAGACAGGCTGCCAGGCGGAGTCGCTTTGCGTTTCGTCTCCACCCATAGGAAGCTGCCTTTGCGCTTGAGCGTGATGCTGACCTCCTTGGCGGCTTCCGGCACATCCGTTTCGATGAAGACGGCGGCAGCGGTGGTCTCGTCATTTTTGGAGGTCACCGACTCAGGCGGTATTTGCCCCGCAAGGTCTGCCCCCTGATTTTCATTCACCCGCGTGCAGTTCAGGTTCACCCGCAGCTTGCCGTCTTTCGCACGGCGGATGCTCACGTGCCCGCCAAAGCCGTCGTCATACTCGCCATCCCAGGAGGAGCTCTTCAGCACCGGCGGCTGCTGCATGAAGCCATAGCCTGCCGCCGTGGCTTGGGCGTGCTTGAGCCAGTAATTGACATCCTTCTCCGGCGTGGCCGCGTCTTTGCCCGCGCCCGCCGCAGACGGCGGTCCAGGCTTCGCCTTCGCAGGCTCCGGGGGCTGATAGGCGATTCTCATCCAGCGGCCCAGCAGCGCCGGCCAGCGTGCCTTCCAGTCTGCCGGCACCGTCTTGTCCGCACCGGACGCGGAGTGTGCAGCCTCCTTCAAGGTCACGCCCAGCCGTTCATCCGCCGCCTGGGATTCCTTGCGGGCCAGTTGCAGCCGCTTCTCATCACTCACACGGCGGTAGATGCCGAGGATGCCGGGGTCCTGCGGCATCTTCTGCCCCGGCTTGAACAGGATCTCCATTTTTGATTCCCCGCCCTTGGCGATGAAATACGATCCGCGGTCCTGCCCCTCATCCACCAGGGCGGCAAAGGTGAGCAGGTTGTCTTTGCGGTTCCCCTGCCCTGTCCACATGCCGGTCGATCCCGGCTCCGAGGCCCAGCGCATGATCACCTCCACGCCTGTGGCGGAAGTCTGCCGCAGCGTCAGGTAGCGCATGCTTTCCTCGTCATAGAAATAAGTCGTGGTCAGCGGCTCAGCACCACGTCCGCACGCAGCCAGGAGGAAGAAGGCCAGAACCGATGTCCGGAGAGGGCTGCGGGCATGTTTCATGAGTGCCCATTCTCGAGAGGACGCGCTCTTCACGCAAGAATTAGAAAAGAGTGATTTTTCGGCTACTCTATAATGATCGTATTTTATGACGAAATGAATAAAGAAGACCGTTTTTGGTTCATTTCTGGGTTTAGCGTGAGTTTAAAACCTCCCCTTCTCGGTTATGCGAGCGTTTTTCCCGTGATGCAGTTCATTGTAAATGAGCCTTTTGTATAGAATCTATACAGATTAGTTTATCAAATTTACAAATATTTGAGTAATTTCTGATATGATTGTTGCATCCTCTATAATTTCTGCTATAAATACTAGCAGAAACAAGAGCCACACACGCAGCCATGAAAACACTCATCCGCCTCGCACTCACCGTCAGCCTCCTCGCCATCGCTTCCGCCGCGAACGCTCAGAACGGTTACTCTGCCGCCGGTTACTATGCCGCCCCTCAGGCACAGGCTGCTTACGCTCAGGAACAGGCCAATGCGCAGGCTTGGGCCGCTTGGAACGCTCAGCAGCAGGCGAATGCAGCCGGCTGGGCCCGCTACTACGCTGACCAAGCCGCCGCTCAGGCCGCCGCCAAGCAGGCTGCAGCTCAGCGCGCCGCCGCTCCCCGCGCTGCCGTTGGCAATTCTCAGATCCGCTTTGACGGCCGCTTCGCTTCCGTCGGTCAGACCGCTCCTCAGGCCCTTCAGTTCGCTGTCTACGCTGCCAACACCCTCCAGAACAAGCCCTACGTGCTCGGTGGCGGCCATCGCAACATTGAGGACAGCGCTTATGACTGCAGCAGCAGCACTTCTTACGTCCTCATGAAGGCAGGATTGCTGAACCGCTGCCTGTCCAGCAAGGAGTTCGCCAACTATGGCCAGGCTGGCGTGGGCCGCTTCATCACCATCTGGGTCAAGCCTGGTGAGCATGTTTTCATCACCATCTGCGGTCTTCGCATGGACACCTCCGGCCAGGTCACGGGCGAAGGTCCCCGCTGGCGCGTCCAGGGCCGCAACTATGCTGGCTTCAGCCCTCGCCATCCTGTTGGCTTTTAATTCTCATTTTTGTGACTCGATTATCACACTCGTAAGCAAAGCTTCATTCAAATCTGAATCGCACCGCCTAAAACCCCTCGAAAATCTCAAATCTACGAATCATATGAAAACGAACACCACCTCCTCCACCGCCTCCAACAAAGAAATCACCCTCGGCTGGAACTCGATGCCTGCTTACGGTGAAGTGATGAACCGCGTCATCGGCACCGCCCACACCGACGTGGAGAGCAGCATCAGCCTCGGCAAGAAGAGCGTCCTGAAGACCTTCTGGAGCGCCCTGAGCAACATCAAGTAAGCCGCAGGCAGGGCTGTGTGAGACGCCCTTCACCTTGCGCTCTGCATGGCCGCTGGTATGGCTCACTGCTCCAACGCATGCAGGTTCTTCGCTCCATCGACGCCCTTTCCACCCTTCCCGGTCCTCTCGCCCTTGCCGTGGGCGTTTTTGATGGAATCCACCTCGGGCACCAGGAGGTCATCCGTGCGGCCCAGGAGCACGCCACGCAGCACCACGGCACGGCGGTCGTCGTGACTTTCGATCCGCACCCGATGCAGGTGCTGCGCCCCGGCTCCGCCCCCAAACTCCTCTGCGGTCCGCGCCATCAGCGCCTCATTCTCGCCCAAACGGGTATCTCCTGCCTGCTGGCCTGCCCCTTCACCGCCGAGACCGCCAAAACGCCCGCACGCGATTTCATCCAGCAGTTTGTGCGCGCCGCCCGCCCGCTGGGCTGCGTCTCCGTCGGATACACCTGGAGCTTTGGTCACGGGCGCGAAGGCAACATCCACCTGCTCATGGAAATGGGGCAGGAGCATGACTTCGCCGTGTATGGCGTGCCGCCTTTGAAGATCGACTCGGAAGTCGTCAGCAGCACCCTGATCCGTGAGGCGGTTTCGAAGGGGAATTTCCTCAAAGCCGCCACGCTTCTCGGGCGCGAGTACTCCGTCTTTGGCACCGTGGTCGAAGGCCGGAAACTCGGCCGCCAGCTCGGCTTCCCCACCGCGAACGTGGAGGTGGAAAACGAGCAGCTCCCGCCGCTCGGCGTTTATGCCGTGGAGGCCCGTCTTGATGAGCAATGGCTCCCGGGCGTGGCCAATCTCGGTCGCCGGCCCACCGTGGCCGCAGATGCCGAGCCCTCCCTCGAGGTCCACCTGCTCGATTGGAGCGGCGACCTCTATGGCAAAGACCTGGAGGTGCGCTTCACCCGCCACCTGCGCGACGAGATGAAATTCAGCAGCCTGGACGAGCTCAAAGCGCAGATCGCGCGAGATATTCTGGCAGCCAGGTAGGCCGGTTGCGGCGCAACCGGACTACTTGGCCTTCGGCTTCGGCGCTTCCTGCTTCGGATGACCTTCCAGCTTCACCACGCTGACGGCGGTTTCAGTCGGGAAATCCGCAGGCACGGCGGCTGTGCGCTCCACCTTGCCGGTGGCCGCCCATTCGGTGCCGCGTTGGAGGAGGGTGTAGAAGCCACGATCCAGCATCGAATAGTCCGCATGGCCCAGCGTGGTGTGAAACACCCGGCCTTTTTGGTAGCCGAGCACCAGGTTGTTCGGCTCGCTCACGGTGGTGAGGTCAGACACCGCCGTGGTCAGCACCTCCACATTTTCGGCAGGGCCGCGCAGCTTGCTGTAGAGCTCGTCCTTCGCGTGCAGCCAACGCTTGGGAAGGCCCTTGGTGATAGGGTGCTCGGAGTTCTGAATTTCGACGATGAACTCGTGCTGCGGGCCATGAGCGCCGCCATTCCCCGCCACGGTGTCGCGGAAGAGTTTGCCGTCCTTCACATAGAGCCAGGGGCCGGACTTTTCATTACGACCGCCCCAGCCGCCGACACCGATCATGTCATTGTATTCCTTCCATTCGGGGAAGGAGTTGTTTGCCGCATGAATCGAAACAAAGCCGCCGCCGTCAGCCACGTACTTCGTGAAGGCATCACGCACATTCTGCGGCCAGGGCTCGCCGTTGTAGTTGCTCACCACCGCAGCGTAATCGGTGAACATGGGCTTCCAGGCATGCCAGGCTTCCTTGGGCGATCCTTTGGGCGGTGTGGTGGTGACCTCGACGGTGAAGGCACCGCTGCTCTCCAGTGCATTGCGCAGCACGGGCGTGGTGATGTCCCACTTGTGATTGTTCTGACCGTCCACGATGAGGACTTTCAGTTTGTCGGCAGCCTGCAGGCCGGCCGCGGCACACAGGAGGAAGGTGAGAAGGAGTGAGCGCATGGTTGAGCCGTTGCTATCAGTACGTTACAATTTTGGCAAGAACGAACATTCGGAACACTTCGTAATTCATCTTGACCCTCGGTGCTGCCACCACCCACACTGAGAGTGTCCTTCAATGCCCCTGTTTGTTGCCTTCCTTCTTTATTTCGCGCTGCTCCTGCTGCTCGCGGTCATCTCTGCTGCGGAAACAGCCATCCACAGCGCGCGCGATGTCGAAGCGCAGCTGCATGCCGCCGGTGAAGGAGCTGTGGCGCGGAGGCTGCGCGCCATCACCGCCAATCCCTTTGCGCAGCTGCACCACACGCTGCTGCTTTCTGCGGCGCTGAACCTCGCCCTCGCCGCGCTTGGCCTGTGGATTGTCACCGGGCCTTTGTGGGCTGCGGGGTGGAATGTGTGGCTCACATCATCCATCATATTCTTGGCAACGGTCCTGCTAGGAGACATGGCTCCCAAATTTTTTGCCGCTCGCAATCCCTCCGTGGTTTTGCTCGGCAGCCTGCGTTTGCTGCACCCGCTGCGCAACGTGATCGACCCCCTCGCCCTGCTCGTCGACCGCACCACGGATGCGCTGCTGCAAAAATTCGTCACCCGGCACATCAAGACTCGCATGCCCGTGACGCGGGATGAATTCGAAACGCTGGTGGAAATGCGCCAGGAGCAGGGCCTGCTGGACAGCGATGACAGCGCCATGATCCATGAAGCGCTCGACATCGAATCCCTCACCGTGCGCGACTGCATGATCCCGCGCGTGGACCTCGCGCTCATGAGCAGCGAGGACTCACCGCAAAAGACGACCGCCATCCTGGAAAAATGCGTCGGTCGTTTTGTCGTTGTCTACGGTGAGACGCCCGACTCCGTCGAAGGCGTGCTGGACACCAGCGCATGGAAGCTCGCGAACCGTCCGGACTGGCGCACGCTCCTGCGCACGCCGGCCTTTGTGCCGGAGACCATGCCGGTGCTCGAAGCCCTGGAGCACCATCTGCAGCGTGACGAACAGCCGGTGCTCATCGCCGATGAGTACGGCGGCCTTGAAGGCATGATCACCCGCCGTGAGATCGCCGACTGGCTGCTGTACGAAGCCGCGCCCTGGCATGGTGAAACCTCGGAGATTCGCGATCTCGGCGGCGGTCGTTTTCTGCTGGATGGCGGCACGAGGCTCGATCACCTCAAAAAAGAATTCGAGATCGATCTCATGGCTGACGGCATCGACACCATCGGCGGTCTTGTTTTCAACCACCTCGGCCACGTGCCCAAGCCCGGTGAACGCATCTCACACGACGATGCGGACATCAAGGTGCGCCGCATCGTGCGTGCCCGCATTCAGGAGGTGGAGCTCCGCCTCAAACTCAAACCAGCGGACGAATCCAGCGCCAGCTAATTGCATCCCTCCCCCATGACCTGGCTCCTGCTCCTCCTCCTCTGCCTCGCTCTTTCCTTCATGTTCTCCGGCCTGGAGAGCGCAGTGATGGCCGTCAGCCGTGTCCGTGTGCGCCATGCAGCCAGTGCGGGCGACCGCCGCGCACGCGGCCTGCTGCCGCTGCTGGAAGACCGCGATGCCCTGATCGGCTGCATCACCGTGGCCAATCACCTCACCAATCTCGCGGCCTTCCTGCTCGTCGCTTTTCCCATCATCCACCATGCGACTCTGTGGGGCTACGTGCTGGGCTTCTCGCTCGCGCTGCCCGTTTTCCTCATCGGCCTGGAAGTGATGCCCAAGAAGCTCTTTCGCAGCTATCCCTTCCGCTCCATACGCAGTGTGTCGCCGCTGGTGCATCTCGTCGGTCTGGCGCGTCCTCTATTTCGTGTGGTGACCGGCAAAAAAAACACCGACACCAGCGAAGTCCCCAGCGAAGCGCGCCAGACACGCGGGCGCGACGACCTGAAGGCGCTGGCGCAGGAACTCGCCGCCCAGCATCAGCTTTCTCCGAATGCCGTGCATCTCATCGGGCGCGTGCTCGACTACAAGAAGCTGCGCACCGCCGACATCATGCAGCCGCTGGCACGCAGCATGGCCCTCGCCTCTGAGATCCCGCTCAGCACGGCCTTGATTGTGGCCCGCGAGCAAAACTGCACGCTGCTCCCGGTGCTCGGAGACAATGGCAGCTTCATCGGCCTGCTCGACACCACCGACCTCCCCGCCGTCATCCCTCCGGACCGCCTGGTGCGCCACCACATGCGCACGCTGGATGCCGTGCCCGCCAGCCTGCCCGCCCTGCACACCCTGCAGCGCATGCGCAAATCCGGCCGCCGCCTCGCCATCGTGGTGGATGAAAAGCAGGCGCCCCTCGGCCTGATCACGGAAGAGCAGCTGCTGAAGCCGCTGATGCATTGAGGAACTGATTTATGATTTACGATTTATGATTTATGATTTCGCGGGACGGCCGGGACGCTTTGCGAAATCGGCCACTCCCAAATCATAAATCGTAAAATCATAAATCATAAATGGCTTCCAAGCTCGTCTTCGCCACCTCCAACGCCCACAAGACTGAAGAAGTCGCCGCCATCCTCGGAGAGAAATGGCAGGTCGAAGATCTCCGCGCCCATCCCACGGTCATGCTCGATGAAGAAACGGGCGACACGTTTGAAGCCAACGCCATCATCAAAGCCGTGAGCGGCAGCCGTGGTGCTCCCGGCCTGCTGGTGCTGGCGGATGATTCCGGCCTGGAGGTGGATGTGCTGGGCGGCGCGCCCGGTGTGCGCAGCGCACGCTATGCGGGAGAAACCGCCAATGCCGCAGACAACCGCGCGAAACTGAAAACCGAACTCGTCAAACAGCCGCAGGACATCCGCTTCAGCGGGCGCTTCCGCTGCTGCATGGTTCTCGCGCGTGATGGCGAAGTGCTGCACGTCACCCACGGCAGCGTCGAAGGCCGCCTGCTCACGGAAGAAGTGGGCGCGGGAGGCTTCGGCTATGACGCGCTCTTCATTCCCGATGGTTTCACAGAGACTTTTGGTGTGCTTCCTGCCGAAACCAAGAACCAGCTCAGCCATCGTGCGCGCGCCCTCGCGGCAATGAAGGAACAACTCGCCTCACTGGCCTGAGCTTATGCGCCCGCTGATCTTCATCCTCACCCTGGCATTGGCAGGCTGCACCACGCCGCAACCGCCTGCACCAGTCACAGCAGAGTCAGGGCCTGCGCCTCTCGTCCCGCCCTACCCTTCGGCGGAGCAGGCAGCCGCGCAGCCTCCGGCCAAGCCGTCCCCGGCAGCGAGCTGGACCGCCATCTCCGATTTCAACGGGCAGCCGCTCGTCGGTGGTGCCTCGGTGATCGAATACAAGATCGGTCGCGAGCGCCATTCATTCCAGGTGCAGGTCGTGGTCTTCGACGACCGCCAGTTTGATCTCAAGGTCATCGACCAGCCTGAAGACTGGTCCGGCGGCAACCGCCTCACCGACTGCATGCGCGGCGCCGCAGCCGTGGCCGGCGTGAACGGCGGTTTCTTCACGCCTGAATTCAAGCCCATGGGCCTCATGATCGCCGGTGGCAAGCGCACCGGCACCTGGCAGACGGGTCCGCTGCTCACGGGTGCCGTCGTGGTCACTTCCCAGCCCCGGCTGCTGTGGAATGCGGATGTGAACCCGGAAGGTGCCAGCGAACTCCTGCAGGCAGGCCCGCGTCTCGTCGATGGCGGTCAGGCTGTGGCAGGACTCGATGCTAAGAAGCGCAGCACCCGCACCTTCATCGCCAATGACGGCGGCAACCAGTGGTGCCTGGGCCTCGTGCACGACATCACCCTCAGCGAGCTTGCCGAGCTGCTCACCACGCCCGGTGTCATGCCCGCATTCACGGTGAACCGCGCGCTCAATCTCGACGGCGGCCGTTCCTCCGCCCTCTACTACCGCACCAACGACGGCCGCGAACACACCCATCCCGGCTGGAGCACGGTGCGGAATTATCTGGGCATCGTGCCGAAGTGAGGGGCTGAGCTGACAGAAGTTGACGGCTGATGCCAATGGTTGACGGTGCTTCCCGCCACCCACCATGTCACCTTCTTCCAAAGCCTTCCTTCTTGATCTGCTCTCCACGCCGAGTCCCAGCGGCTTTGAGGCGCGTGGGCAGCGCAAGTGGACTGCGTATGCAGGCCAGTTTGCCGACCGCGTGGAAAGTGACGCCTATGGCAATGCCTGGGCCACGCTGGAAGGCGGCAGAGACGGACGCCGCATCATGTTGGAAGCCCATGCTGATGAGATCGGCTACATGGTGCGCCACATCACCGCCGAAGGCTTCATCTATGTGGACCGCATCGGCGGCAGCGACGCCGCCACGGCACGCGGACGCCGGGTGGAGATCTTTGGAGACAAAGGCACCGTGCGCGGCGTCATCGGCAACATCGCCATTCACATCCGCGATCGGAATGACGAAAAAGTCCCGGAGGTGCATCACCTGGCCATCGACATCGGAGCCTCCAGCGCCAAGGAAGTTGCCAGGGCGGGCATCCGCGTGGGGCATCCCGCCGTGTATGCGGATGGAGTGGAAGAACTCGGAACGAACAAGCTTTGTGGCCGTGCCCTGGACAACCGCATCGGCGGCTTCATCATCGCAGAAGTCCTGGCCCGCCTCAGCAAGCGCAAATCCCGCCTGCCCTCCACCATCCATGCCGTCAACGCCGTGCAGGAGGAGATCGGCGGGCATGGTGCAACGATGATCTCCAACCGCCTCATGCCCGATGTCGCCATTATCCTCGATGTCACCCACGCGACCGACACCCCGAATGTCGATGCCAGGAAACACGGCACCGTCAGGCTCGGCGGTGGCCCCACGCTGACGCATGGCGCGGCCAATCACGTCGAAGTGGTGAAGCGGCTCATCGAAGTGGCCAAAAAGCATGAAATCATCGTGCAGCATGAAGCGGCCTCACGCACCACCGGCACGGATGCCAATGTCATCTTCACCCAGCAAAGCGGCATCCCCAGCGCCCTTGTCTCCCTGCCCCTGCGCTACATGCACAGCGTGGTGGAAATGGCCCACCTCGATGATGTTGAGCAGGCCATCCAGCTTCTCGTCGCCTTTGCGGAGAGCGTGAAGGCCAAGGATGAGTTTCGAGTGCGGGTGTAGGCGGATCCGCCCGGACCCAGCGGCCGCTGCGTGTCTCTCTGCCAGCAGCCGCACCGTTGCCATCCGCGTCCATTCTTGATACCATGCTCAAATGAAAACAAGTCTGTTTCTCGCTGACAGGGCGTGCGGGCTTTCTGGCGCGTAGGTCGGCCGTGTTTGGCGGGCGGAGCTTCCGCGGCTCCAGCGCCCCCTTCGCCAAACCGCCCGACTGCGAGGACGTTCCTACGCCGGGGTGCGTTGCCATACGCTCATAGACGGGCGGGCTTCGCCACGACCGTCCTACGTCATCATACACACCTCTTCTCGCGAAGGGCGGTTTGACTTCAGGACTCGTTTTCAACTGTGTGCGGTGTGAGTCATGAGCTGGTCGCTTCAGGAAGCGCTCAAACCATCATGCCGTTGAAGGTTTGTCCGTGCGTGATTGCAGCCCCTTTCAATGGCTGCTCGGATCCAGGAAGTCGTGGAGCTTTGATGACGCCCTCCGGTACGCAAAACCGCCTCCGACGGCTTGCACCGAGGGAGGCGGGTGAGGTTTGAACGGACGGGCGGGCTTAGGCCGCGTCTTCGTCCACGGTGGCAGGCAGCGCAGGGCGCTCGGTTTCGTGGAGTTCGAAGTTGCGGTTGCTGATGAAGCCAGTGCCGGCCGGGATGAGGTGACCCATGATGACGTTTTCCTTGAAGCCGCGCAGGAAGTCGGACTTGGCAAGGGTGGCGGCTTCGGTGAGCACACGGGTGGTGTCCTGGAAGGAAGCAGCCGAGATGAAGGATTCGGTTTCGATGGAAGCCTTGGTGATGCCGAGAAGAACTGGCTCTGCCTCTGCAGGCTTGCCGCCTTCATCGGAAACACGGTTGTTTTCCTTCTCGAACTCGCCGCGGTCGATCTGGTCGCCCCAGAGGAACTCGGTGTCGCCAGTGTCGGTGACCTTCACCTTGCGCAGCATCTGACGGATGATGATCTCAACGTGCTTGTCGTTGATTTCCACACCCTGGGCGCGGTACACTTCCTGCACTTCGTTGACCAAGTGCTCACGGAGAGCCTGTGGGCCAAGAATTTCAAGGAGGTCATGCGGAACGACTGGACCGTCGGTGATCTGGTCGCCTTTGCTGACGTGGTCGCCGTTGAACAGCAAGATGTGCTTGCTGCGGGGGATGAGATGTTCTTCCTGCTGGCCGGTCTTGTTGTCGGTGACGATCACGCGGCGCTTGCCACGGACCAGACCGCCGATTTCAACCACACCGTCGATACGGGCGATTTCGCAGGCGTCCTTCGGCTTGCGGGCTTCGAAGAGTTCGGCCACACGGGGAAGACCACCGGTGATGTCCTTCGTCTTGGAGGCCTTGCGAGGCGTCTTGGCGATGGTGGTACCAGCCTCGACCTTCTCGTTGTTCTTCACGCTCAAGTGAGCGCCCGCTGGAATGGTGTAGCTGGCGAGAACTTCGTGCGTCTTCGGATTCACCACGACGACCTGCGGATGGAGGTCTTCCTTGTGCTCGATGACGACGGTTTCTTCGTTGCCGGTGGACTCGTTCTTTTCCTTGGTGATCGTGATGCCGCTGATCATGTCGCGGAACTCCAGCTTACCAGCCTTCTCGGTGATAATCGGCACGTTATACGGATCCCAGGTGACGACCTGCTGTCCCTTCTTGACCTTGCCACCGTCTTCGACGGAGATAACGGCACCCGTGACCAGCTTGTGGCTTTCGAGTTCGCGACCGTCGTCGTCGTGGATGGAGAGGATGCCGTTCTTGGTGAGGGCGATCCAGGTGCCTTCGATCGTGGACACCGCACGCATGTCGGTGTACTTGACGGTACCAGCGTTTTTGACGTTGATGAAGGGCTGCTTGAAGGAGGCGGTGGCAGCACCACCCACGTGGAAGGTACGCATGGTGAGCTGCGTTCCAGGTTCGCCGATGGACTGTGCGGCGACGATGCCGACGGCTTCGCCGATGCGCGCCATGCGGTGCGTGGCGAGGTGCAGGCCGTAGCACTTCGAGCAGCAGCCGCGCTTGCTTTCGCAAGTGAGCACGGAGCGGATCTTGAGCTTCTCGACGCCGATCTTCGCGAGGTGAGCGGCTTCTTTTTCAGAAGCGAGCTGACCGGCCTTGATGACGATGGTCTTGTCCACGGGATCATGGATCGTTTCGCAGGAGACACGGCCATAGACGCGGGTCTTGAGATCAACGATTTCTTCGTCACCCTGATAGATGGAGGAAAGCGTGATGCCGTTGACGGTGCCGCAGTCTTCCTCAGTGACGATGACGTCCTGGGACACGTCGACGAGCTTACGGGTCATGTACCCGGAGTCAGCCGTCTTCAGAGCGGTGTCGGCAAGGCCTTTACGCGCACCGTGAGTGGAGATGAAGTATTCGAGCACGCTCAGACCTTCACGGAAGTTCGAGGTGATCGGACGTTCGATAATTTCACCGGAAGGCTTGGCCATCAGACCGCGCATGCCGGCAAGCTGCTTGATCTGCGTACGGTTGCCTCGGGCGCCCGAGTTCACCATGACGTAGAGCGGGTTGTGGTGCTTCTTGCCCTCGTTGTATTCCAGGGTGCGGAAGAGTTCGTCGGCGACGATTTCACCCACCTGCGTCCAGATGTCGATGATCTTCTGATAGCGCTCACCATTGGTGATAATACCACGGCGATACTGCTTCTCGATTTCTTCGATCTGCTTGTAGGCGTTTTCAAGACCGGCGGCCTTGGCGGTCGGGATGACCATGTCGGTGATACCGATGGAGCAACCGGAACGGGTCGCTTCGCGGAAGCCGAGCTGCTTGAGACGATCCAGCGCGTGGACGGTTTCCTTCTGGCCCACGGTCTGGAAGCAACGCCAGATGATGTCGGAGATCTGCTTCTTGCCGACGGTGGTGTTGATGAAGCCGAGGCCTTCAGGCCAGGTTTCATTGAAGAGCACACGGCCTGCGGTTGTCTCGATGACGGCCTTCGTAGGGTCGCCATAAGGACGCTTCGGCAGGTTCCAGTCAGGATTGCGGAAACGGATCTTGTCGTTCACCGTCAAACCGCCTTCGGAAATGGCGAACTCAACTTCAGGGGCGTCATTGAAGATCGGCACGCGACCATCGACATCGCCCTTCTTGGCCTTGGCGTCGTGGGTCGGGAACTCGCGCAGGTAGGTGAGGAAGTAGCAGCCCAGAGGAATGTCCTGGGAGGGGTTCATCACCGGCTTGCCGCTGGCAGGGCTGAACAGGTTGTTCGGCGCAAGCATGAGCAGGCGGGCTTCCATCTGAGCTTCGATGGAAAGCGGGACGTGGACGGCCATCTGGTCACCGTCGAAGTCGGCGTTGTAGGCCGTACAAACGAGGGGATGCACGCGAATGGCCTCACCTTCGATGAGCTTCGGCTCGAAAGCCTGGATCGAAAGACGATGGAGCGTCGGAGCGCGGTTGAGGAGGACGGGATGGCCTTTGGTCACTTCGTCCAGGATGTCCCACACTTCCGGCGTGCGGCGTTCGATCATCTTCTTCGCGGAGCGCACGGTGTGCACCAGGCCCATCTCCTTGAGACGGCGGATGATGAAGGGTTCGAAGAGCACGAGGGCCATCTTCTTGGGAAGACCGCACTGGTTCAGATTGAGGTCAGGACCGATAACGATGACGGAACGGCCGGAGTAATCGACGCGCTTGCCAAGAAGGTTCTGACGGAAGCGGCCGGACTTGCCCTTGAGCATGTCGGACATGGACTTCAGCGGGCGGTTGCCTGCGCCGGTCACCGGGCGGCCATGGCGGCCGTTGTCGAACAAGGCGTCCACGGCTTCCTGCAGCATGCGCTTTTCGTTGCGGATGATGACATCCGGTGTGCGAAGCTGAAGGAGGTTCTTGAGACGGTTGTTGCGGTTGATGACGCGACGATAGAGGTCGTTCAAGTCGGAGGTCGCAAAGCGGCCGCCTTCGAGAGGAACGAGAGGGCGAAGGTCTGGCGGGATGACTGGAAGCACTTCCAGGATCATCCACTCCGGACGGCTGTGGCTTTCGGCAAAGCCCTGGCAGAGCTTGAGGCGCTTGGCGAGCTTCTTGCGGATCTGCTTGGAGCGCGTCTTGGTCATCGCCTCTTCGAGTTCCTTGGTCACTTCAGCCAGGTTGAGCTGGGCGAAGATGTCGCGGATGGCCTGAGCACCCATGCCGACGCGGAAGGCGTCTGCACCGTACTGCTCTTCGGCTTCACGAAGGTCGACTTCGGTCAGGAGCTGGCCGCGCTGAAGCGGGGTGCTGCCTGGATCAATGACCATGTAGTCTTCATAATAGATCACGCGCTCCAGCGAACGGGCGGTCATGTCGAGCATGAGGCCGATGCGGGAAGGCATGCACTTGTAGAACCAGATGTGCGTCACGGGCACGGCGAGTTCGATGTGGCCCATGCGCTCGCGACGAACGCGGGAGAGGGTCACTTCGACGCCGCAGCGGTCGCAGACGACGCCCTTGTGCTTGATGCGCTTGTACTTGCCGCAGGCGCACTCCCAGTCACGGGTGGGTCCGAAGATACGTTCGCAGAAAAGGCCGCCCTTTTCTGGCTTGAACGTACGGTAGTTGATGGTTTCTGGATTCTTAACTTCACCGGAGGACCAGGAGCGGGTGCGGTCCGCCGAGGCGATGCAGATCGACACATAGTCGAACTCCTCGCCGTGTTGGGGTTCCCCGAAGATTTCTTTCAAGCTCGCGTCAGCATTCATGATGTGTGGAGATGGGTGGCAGGTTTTTGCGCTGGGTTTCTGGGGAAGGAGGGTTAGGCACCCGCCGTGGAGGCAAAGTTTTCAAGGGCTTCCACATCGGCATTGGCGTTGGCGCGCTTGTGCACCTTGACGTCCAGACCGAGGGACTGCATTTCCTTGATGAGCACGTTGAAGGACTCAGGCGTGCCGGCTTCCAGAGCGTGATCGCCTTTGACGATCTGCTCATAGATGCGCGTGCGGCCCTGAACATCGTCAGACTTGACGGTGAGGAGTTCCTGCAGCGTGAATGCGGCACCGTAGGCTTCAAGGGCCCACACTTCCATTTCCCCGAAGCGCTGGCCGCCGTATTGGGCTTTACCACCCAGAGGCTGCTGCGTGACGAGCGAGTAAGGTCCGACCGCACGTGCGTGGATCTTGTCTGCGACAAGGTGGTTCAGCTTCAGCATGTAGATGTAGCCAACGACGACATCGAGGCTGAAGGCGTCACCTGTGCGGCCGTCATAGAGCTTCGACTTGCCATTGAGGCCCATCCACTCATAGCCTGGAACCTTCTTGGCGTCCTTGATGTACTCCATGATCTTGGTTTCAGGAATACCGTCGAACACCGGTGTGGCGATCTTCATGCCCAGAGCCTTGGCGGCGAGGCCGAGGTGGGTTTCAAGCACCTGACCCACGTTCATGCGTGATGGCACGCCGAGGGGGTTCAGCACGATGTCAACAGGCGTTCCGTTTTCGAGGAACGGCATGTCTTCTTCAGGAACGATGTTGGCGACGATGCCCTTGTTACCATGGCGGCCGGCCATCTTGTCACCCACCGAAAGCTTGCGCTTGGAGGCGAGGAAGACGCGCACCTGCTTGACCACGCCGCTGTCGGCGGTGTCTTCGCTGGACTCGATCTTGTCGAGGTTGCGCTCACGTTCCATGTCGGCATCGGAGAACTTCTGCTCGAAGGTCTGGATGATGTCGAAGATCTTGTTACGGATCGGGCTCGGGTCGATTTCGATGGTGTCGTAGCTTTCGGCCACGTGACGAAGCATCGTCTTGGTGATCTTCTTGTTCGCGCCGACGAGGGGCTCGCCGGTCTGACCGTTCACGATGTCGAGAGGGATCTTCTCGTTGAGAAGGATGTCAGAGAGGCGCTCGGTGAGCTGCTCGGTGAGGTCTTCCTTCTTCGCACGGTAGTCTTCTTCGATCTGCTTGATGTGCTTCTTGTACTCGGACGGGGAGAGCTTCTCCTTCTCGGAGTCGCCGTTCGCACCACGCTGGGCGATGCGGACATCCATGATGATGCCGGTGCAGCCGGAGGGCACGCGCAGGGAGGTATCCTTCACGTCAGCGGCCTTCTCACCGAAGATGGCGCGCAGGAGGCGCTCTTCAGGGGCGAGTTCGGTTTCGGACTTCGGAGTGATCTTGCCGACGAGGATGTCGCCAGGCTTCACTTCCGCACCGATGCGCACGACGCCCTGGGCATCGAGATTCTTCAGCGCTTCATCACCGACGTTCGGGATGTCACGCGTGATTTCTTCAGGCCCCAGCTTGGTGTCACGTGCGATGACTTCGAAGTCTTCGATGTGGATGGAGGTGTAGATGTCCTCTTTGACCACGCGGCGGCTGATGGTGATGGCGTCTTCGAAGTTGTAACCGTTCCAAGGCATGAACGCGACGAGCATGTTCTTGCCGATGGCAAGCTCACCCTGGTCGGTGCAAGGACCGTCGGCGATGACATCGCCCTTCTTGATCTTCTGACCACGCTTCACCAGAGGCTTCTGGTTGATGCAGGTGCCGGCGTTGCTGCGGCCAAACTTGCGCAGCGGATACACGTGGGTGCCCTTTTCTTCGTCGGTCTGCACCGACTTGATCGGGTTTTCGAGGAACTTGTCGTCCTTGATCGGCAGGTTGCCGTCCTTGGTGACGATGATGACGTCAGCAGTCGCAGCAGCGACGGTGCCGTTGGCATCAGCGACGATGACGGAGCGGGAGTCACGGGCGGCCTTGCCTTCCATGCCGGTGCCGACGAGGGGGGACTCACCTTCGAGGAGAGGCACGCCCTGGCGCTGCATGTTGGAACCCATCAGGGCGCGGTTGGCGTCATCGTGCTCAAGGAACGGGATGAGCGCGGCAGCCACGGAGACGAGCTGCTTTGGCGACACGTCCATGAGGGTGACGAGCGAAGGCTCGACTTCGATGAACTCGCCGCGGTAGCGGACGGTGACCTTGGCGCCTTTGAAATGGCCTTTGTCGTCGATCGGATTGTTCGACTGGGCGATGTAGTGCTTCTCTTCCTGGTCGGCCGTAAGGTAGTCGATCTTGTCCGCCACCACGCTGTCCTTCACCGGACGATACGGCGTCTCGATGAAGCCGAATTCGTTGATGCGGGCATAGCTGCCGAGGGAGTTGATCAGACCGATGTTCGGACCTTCAGGAGTCTCAATCGGGCAGATACGGCCGTAGTGGGACGGATGAACGTCACGAACTTCGAAGCCGGCGCGGTCACGGTTCAGACCGCCAGGCCCGAGTGCGGAGAGACGGCGCTTGTGGGTCAGTTCGGCCAGAGGATTGATCTGGTCCATGAACTGGGAGAGCTGGCTGCGGCCGAAGAAGTCACGCACGACGGCGGAGAGCGCCTTCGGATTGACGAGCTTGGCGGGAGTCATGGTGTCCATGTTCACGTCGAACAGGGTCATGCGCTCTTTCACCAGACGCTCGGTGCGGGAAAGGCCCACGCGGCACTGGTTGGCGAGGAGTTCGCCGACGGCACGCACACGGCGGCTGCCGAGATGGTCAATATCATCGAGGATGCCCTGACCTTCACGCAGGTGGAAGAGGTAGCGCAGTGCGGAAATGACGTCCTCAGCAGTGAGGATGCGCATTTCGGTGTCGGTCTTCAGGGAGAGCTTCTGATTGATCTTGTAACGGCCGACGCGGGTGAGGTCATAACGCTTCGGATCGAAGAACAGGCGCTTCACGAGGGCGCGTGCATTCGGCGTGGTGGGCGGATCGCCCGGACGCAGACGGCGGTAGATTTCCTTGAGGGCTTCATCTTCATCCTTGGCGGTGTCTTTGCGCAGGGAGGTGATGAGGAGGTCGTCCGGGGAGGCGGTGACGACTTTGACGGACTTGTGGCCAAGCTGGATGAGCTGGCGGATGACGCCGGAGGTCAGCGGCTCGTAGGCGCGGGCCACGATGAGTTCGCCGTCGAGGATGTCCTTGAAAAGGATCTTCGTGGCGACTTCTTCTTCGGAGAGATTGTCCTTGAGCTTGAGGTCCTGGATTTCGTAGAAGAGCTTGAGGATGTCCTCGTCGCCCGGGAAGCCGATCACGCGCAGGAGCGTGGTGGCGAGGAACTTGCGGCGGCGACGGCGGCGGTCCAGATAGACGTAGAGGAGGTCGTTCGTGTCGAACTGCACTTCCAGCCAGGTGCCGCGGTCAGGGATGATGCGGAAGCCGTGGAGCCAGCGGCCGTTGAGGTGCTGGCTGGTTTCAAAGCAGATGCCGGGGGAGCGATGGAGCTGGGAGACGACCACGCGTTCCGCGCCATTGATGACGAAGGTGCCGCGCACCGTCATGAGGGGGATTTCACCCATGTACACGCGTTCCTGCTTGGCACCCTGCTCGTCCTTGAGCTCATAGGTTACGTAGAGCGGGGCGCTGAAGGTCTCGGCCTCATGGATGGCTTCGAGGGAGCTGAGCTTGGGATCACCGATTTCGTACATGACGAAATCGAGCGTCATCTTCTCATCATAGCTGGTGATCGGGAAGACCTCCCGGAACACGGCCTGGAGGCCGAGGTCTTTGCGCTTCGAGGGCGAGATGTTTTTCTGGAGAAATTCCTCGTATGAGCGGAGCTGGATCTCGATGAGATTTGGGGGCTCGGCGACTTCGTGGATTTTGCCAAAGTTGGTGCGCTGGGACATAAGGCAGTGATGAGGCGGTTAGGGGGCGATGGGCGGTGGCACGGGATGCGGAAGGGGAGTTCCGCGAAGCAACAAAAGAGCAATGTCAGGCGGCCAGCCCGGCATTACTTGCGATTGTCGCGAAAACGAAGCAGCCGGAATCCAGGTGTGTACCCGAATTCAGGCCATGAAAAATGTCTAAAGCAGGCGGCACTTCGCGTGGTGTCCCGGAACCGTAGCACTGGCTGCGGAGGTTCAGGCGGGGATCACGGGCGGTTGCGGGCATGCGAATGGAACGAAACGAACGGAGGATTGAGACTGACACTAACAACTGAAGGCTCCTGACCGCGCGGCGCTGCCGATGATGGCAGACGCCACGCGGAAAAGAGCAGGAACGTGAGACTACTTGATCGTGATCTTGGCGCCAGCGGCTTCCAATTTCTTCTTGATCTCTTCGGCTTCTTCCTTTTTGCAGCCTTCCTTGAGGGTCTGCGGAGCGCTTTCGACAAGCTTCTTCGCTTCTGCAAGGCCAAGGCCGGGAACAACGCCACGGACTTCTTTGATGACGCCAATCTTGTTGGAGCCAGCTTCGGCAAGGATGACGTCGAACTCGGTCTTCTCTTCCACTGCAGCAGCAGGGGCGGCACCACCAGCGGCGGCGGCGGCGGCAGGAGCAGCGGCGCTAACGCCCCACTTCTCTTCGAGGGATTTCACGAGTTCAGCGACTTGCAGGACGGTCAAGCCACTCAGTTCTTCAACGATTTTATTCAGGTCAGCCATAGTATTTTGTCGGTATCGCCGCGTTCCGCAGCTGCGGATAAATTAAGAGCAAAAGCTTTTGCTCCGGCGAGGAACCATTGGGTGTTGGGGTATTCAGGCCGTTTGACGGGCCATCTAATCAAATGGGGTTTACGCAGCGGGTTGTTCAGCAGGAGCGGCGGCCTCAGCAGGAGCGGCTTCTTCAGCAGCAGCAGCGGGGGCAGCTTCTTCGGCGGGGCCACCGTCTTTGTCGGCCTTGGCTTTGAGCACGCGGGCAAGGGCGGAAGCCGGAGCCTGGAGCATACCGAGGAGCTGGGAAAGCAGCACTTCGCGGGAAGGCAGATCGGCAAGGACTTTGATGGCCGCGGTGTCCAGCAGGTTGCCGTCAAGCACGCCCACTTTCATCACCGGCTTTTCGAATTCAGCCTGGAAATTCTTAAGGATCTTGGCGGCGCCGAAAACGTCCTTGGCACCCGTCACGAAGGCGCTCTGGCCGGTGAGGTGGTCGCCAAGTTCGCCAGGATAGCCGGCCTTTTCAGCCGCTTTCTTCACCAGGTTGTTTTTGAAGACGTGAATCTCCGATCCAACAACGCTGAGGCGCTTGCGCAGTTCGGCAAATTTGTCGACCTTGAGGCCGGTGTAATCGACGACGAACAGGAATGGGGAGGCATTGACCCGCTTCAGAAGGTCATCAATGAGCAATGTTTTGAGTTCTTTCATGATACAGTGCTTCTATAAATTAGAGTTTGACGTACTTCGACACGTCGATGCGGAGCGCAGGCGACATGGTGGCGGCGAGAGTGATGGTTTCGACGTAGCGGCCACGGGCGGAGGCGGGCTTGGCGCGCACCACGGCTTCGATGAGCGAGGTGGCGTTTTCAGCGAGCTGGGCCACTTCGAAGGAAGCCTTGCCGACGGAGGAGGCGATGTTGCCGTTCTTGTCGAGCTTGAAGTCTGCACGGCCTGCTTTCACTGCCTTGACGGCGGCGGCGGTGTCTTCCGTGACGGTGCCGGTACGTGGGTTGGGCATCAAGCCACGAGGTCCGAGCTGTTTACCGAGTTTGCGAACTTCATTCATCGCAGCCGGAGTGGCGATGGCGACGTCGAAGTCGGTGAAACCTTCCTTCACCTTGGCGATGAGGTCTTCGTTGCCGACGATGTCAGCACCGGCGGCCTTGGCGGCTTCAGCAGCAGCGCCCTGGGCGAACACGGCGACGCGCACCGTCTTGCCGGAGCCGTGAGGCAGGGGGCAGGTGCCACGAACCATCTGGTCGCTCTTCTTCGGATCCACACCCATGCGGAACGACAGGGTGACGGTCTGGTTGAACTTGGTGCCAGGGAGTTTGCGCAGGAGTTCGGCCGCTTCTTCGAGCGTGAATGCCTTGCCTGCCGGGACCATCTCGGCTGCTTTCTTGTAACGTTTGCTTCTCTTTTGCATGGTGTATGTGCAGTGGTGGCGAACTGTGACGTTCTCCTGCTTCGGTTAGGGGATTAGTCGATGATGTCGATGCCCATCTGACGGGCGGTGCCTGCCATGATGCGGGAGGCCTGCTCGAGATTGGTGGTGTTGAGGTCGGCGATCTTGAGCTTGGTGGCTTCAAGGAGCTGGGCCTTGGTGATCTTGGCGACCTTGACCTTGTTCGCTTCCTTGGAGCCGCTGGCGATGTTCGCGATCTTCTTCAGGAGGTTGGAAGCAGGAGGCTGCTTGGTGATGAAGGTGAAGCTCTTGTCCTTGTAAACCGTGATCACGGTCGGGAGGACGTCACCACCAAGCTTGGAGGTGGCGGCGTTGAACTCCTTGCAGAAGGCCATGATGTTCACACCGGCCTGACCGAGAGCAGGGCCGATGGGCGGTGCGGGGTTGGCGGCACCAGCTTTGATCTGGAGCTTGATGAGTTTGATGATTTCCTTGGCCATGTCTTTGTGTTCCTTGCTTGCTTGCTTGAGTTGAGATTCAGGGGGCGGCGGGTCGGCTTACGCCTTCTCGACCTGCCAGTATTCGAGATCGACCGGTGTGGAGCGCCCGAAAATATTGACGGACACGCGCAGCACGCCGCGTTCCGGGTCGATTTCCTCGACGACGCCGTTCTGGCTTTCGAAGGGACCGTCTGCCACACGCACGGTGTCACCGAGATTGAAGGCGATCTTGGGCACGGCACCGTCGGCCTTGTCGCCCACCTGGGCCAGCATGGCCTCGACTTCCTTGGCGCGCATGGAGATCGGGTGATCCTTGGTGCCGGCGAAGTTGAGGACGCCGTCGGTTTCCTTGACGAAGTACCAGGTCTTTTCGATCAGGCGGTTGTGCTCATCCAGGAGATGGCAGTTGGCGATGACGTAGCCGGGGAAGAACTTGCGGTTGCTTTCGGAACGCTTGCCTTTCTTGACTTCGGCCACGCGCTCCATCGGCACGAGAACCTGGAAGACGTAGTCACCCATCTCCTCTTTCTCAATGCGGCGGAGCATGCTGTCACGGACCTTCTGTTCAAGGCCGGAGCGGACGTGGATGACAAACCACTGGTCGCGAGGTGCGGGGATAGCTCCCATAAGAGAAATTGGAAAAAGGGGGGTGGGTGGGAAAAAACGGAGAATCAGGCACCCAGCTTCTGCGCGGCCTCAAAGGCCCACTTGAAACTGATGTCAAACGCGGCAACGAAAGCTCCGAGGAGGATCATCGCGACGAAGACCACCACTGTGGATTCAATCAGTTCGCGATATTTGGCAAAGCCCTTTTCTTTAGGTTCCCAGGGCCACGTGGCCTTCTTGAGTTCAAGGATGACTTCGCCGATGTATTTGCGGATGCGACTCATGTGAAGCTTTCGTTTCTGCGGATGTTTCCGGGGAATTTTCGCTGGCAGGCCAGGAGGGACTCGAACCCACAACCAACGGTTTTGGAGACCGCTACTCTACCAATTGAGCTACTGACCTGTGTTAGCGAGAAAGACTTCCCGGAATGGATAACGGATGGAACAAAAATTGCAAGTCCGGCTCCTCGTTTCGCTCCCGGCTGGGAGACGAAATCACCGCCGGGTCTGTGCGCCAGACCCGGCGGGATTCGAGACAAACGAACTTAAGCGGACTAGTCGAGGATGTTGGCGACGCGGCCAGCACCCACGGTCTTGCCACCTTCACGGATGGCGAAGCGGATGGTCTTTTCCATGGCGATCGGGGTGATCAGCTCGACTTCGATCGAGACGTTGTCACCAGGCATCACCATTTCCACGCCTTCTGGAAGCTTCACGCTGCCGGTCACGTCCGTGGTGCGGAAGTAGAACTGCGGGCGGTAGTTGTTGAAGAAGGGGGTGTGGCGGCCGCCTTCGTCCTTGGAAAGAACGTACACCTCTGCGGTGAACTTCTTGTGAGGAGTAACGGAACCTGGCTTGGCGATGACCTGACCGCGCTCGATGTCGGTCTTCTTCGTGCCGCGAAGCAGAAGGCCGACGTTGTCGCCTGCACGACCTTCGTCGAGCAGCTTGCGGAACATTTCGATGTCGGTGACGGTGGTCTTGACGGTCGGACGGATGCCGATGATTTCGACTTCGGACATCTTCTTGATGATGCCACGCTCGACACGGCCGGTGCAGACGGTGCCACGACCTTCGATCGCGAACACGTCTTCAACTGGCATGAGGAAGTCCTTGTCGATCGGACGCTCTGGCAGCGGGATGTAGCTGTCCACAGCTTCCATGAGCTTGAGGATGTTGGCTTCGTGCTCAGCGTCGCCTTCGAGGGCCTTGAGAGCGGAACCCTTGACGATCGGGATGTCGTCACCTGGGAAGTCGTACTTGGAGAGGAGGTCGCGAACTTCCATCTCGACGAGGTCGAGGAGTTCTGGATCGTCCACCATGTCCACCTTGTTCATGAACACCACGAGGGCAGGAACGCCGACCTGACGGGCGAGCAGGATGTGCTCACGGGTCTGGGGCATTGGGCCGTCAGCGGCGGAAACGACGAGGATACCACCGTCCATCTGAGCGGCGCCGGTGATCATGTTCTTCACATAGTCAGCGTGTCCGGGGCAGTCGACGTGAGCGTAGTGACGCTTGTCGGTCTCATACTCCACGTGGGCGGTGTTGATCGTGATGCCGCGTTCCTTTTCTTCAGGAGCTGCGTCGATCTGGTCGTATGCACGTGCCTGAGCGAAGCCTTTCTTGGAAAGGACGGTCGTGATGGCGGCGGTCAGGGTGGTCTTGCCGTGGTCAACGTGGCCAATAGTGCCGATGTTGACGTGCGGCTTGTTGCGTTGGAATGCTTCTTTAGCCATGGGTGGAGTTAGTTGAGGGGGTGCGCTTGGGACTGGTTCGTTTGTCGTGTTTCGAAGATCCCCACGGACTGCCACTGGAGCTGTTAGAGGGACTTGAACCCTCGACCTCGTCCTTACCAAGGACGTGCTCTACCACTGAGCTATAACAGCGTAACCGGCGGCGGTTTGGTGAGAAACCTCCTCCTCTTTCGACAAGAAAACCGGGATATGTCAACCTCCATGACTGGCGTCAGGAGACAGTACACCCCGGCTTAGTTCCGAAAAAGTGGGGCGATACTAGGACGGTTGGGGGCACAGTCAAAGACTATTTCGACTGTTTGCGAAAGAATGACGAATATATTTTCGTCATTCACCTTCCCCCGGCTGCGCGGCCGTTCTCACTTGAGTCCTTGGTTATGAGGGCTTCGGAATCATACTCTGGGCTGTAAATCATCCCGCTCCCCTGCCCCGGACGGGTCTTTTTTTTCACTCCAGCACCTTCGCAGCCCATGCGCCTCGTCCTCGCCAGCCTAGCTCTCCTGCTGCTCACCGGTCTGCACGCTGCGGAGGATGCAGCGGCGGCGCTCAAAGGTATCGTCAAAAACGCCCGTGCTGGTGATCAGGAGGCGCTGGCACCGCTGGCGGATCTGCACGCGCAAAAGCTGGCCGGTGAGGCGGTGATCTCCCTCGTGGGTGACAAGCGCGTGGGCTTGGGCATGAAGCTGCGCCTGGCGGAGATCGTGGCCGGATGGCCTGCGGGTGAAGGCAGCAAAGCCCTGGTGGACTGGCTGGCGAAACACCCTGCCTGCGATGGCGACGCCCTGATCTTTTTTTCCGGCATTCACCTGATGGAGACGCGCAGCTTTTTCTGGAATCTGCTCGCCCAGGTGAAAGGCCCGCTCTCGGCGGTGAAGGAGCCGGAGCGCATCGCTCTCGCCGCCCGGGCGCTGGGCGCGTTTCCGGACAATCCGGACCCCGTGGTGGCCCGCGTGGCCGCGCTGCTGGCCCCCGACAATGCCCACGTGATGCGCGCCTGCGCCGCAGAGGCTCTGGGCGGCATGCGCAGCGCCGTGGCCCTGCAGTCCCTCCTGCCCTTTCTGAACGACGAAGCCATCGGCGACGCGGTGCACGCCTCGCTGTTTCAGCTCACCGGGCAGGACTTCGCGGACGACCCGGAGAAATGGAAGGCGTGGATCACCGCGCAGGGCGCGAACATCCCGTGGAAAATGCTGCCCCGCAGCGACTACGCGGACTTCCTCAAGCTCCAAAAACTGCTCAAGCCGCTGGAGGACGATCCCGCCGTGAACATGGCCTCGTTTTACGGGCTGGAAATCCGGGGCAAAGGCGCGCTCTTCGTGCTCGACGTGAGCGGCAGCATGAGCCGCGACGACCGCATCGGCAAGCTCAAGGGGCAGATGAGCAACCTCCTCACCGCCCTGCAAAACAAGTCCGCGAATCTGCGCTACGGCATCCTCACCTTTGGCGAAGGGGTGGACTCCTGTTTCTCTGCGCGCGGCATGGCGCTGAATGATGAAAAGAACCACAAGCAGGCGGTGCAGTTTGTGGACCGCATCGAGGCCGGCGGCGGCACGCCCATGTGCGAGGCCTTCCGCCACGCCCTCAGCCGCATCCTGCCGGAGGGCAACATCGACACCCTCGTCTTCCTCAGCGATGGCCAGCCCAGCGACGGCCCGCCCTCCATGGTGCTGGATCTCGCCCAGCGCATCCACAGGCAGTACCAGGTCCGCATCCACTGCATCAGCATCGGGGAGGAAACCCTGCCCGGCAGCACCGAGCCCTCTTTGCTGAAGCAGATCGCGGACGCCTGCGGCGGGACATTTACGGTGCCGCCGTGAGAGGGGGCCGTAGGTTGGGCGTGTTTGGCGTCGAAGGCATTCCAAGACCCCCATGGACCCTCCGCCAAACCGCCCGACTATGAGCGTGTTCGCACGCCGTGGTGGTTGCCGTACGCTCGCAGACGGGTCCATTCTTCGCACTGCGTGCTTCGAAGGATAAACCGGGCTGTCGCCACGACCGTCCTACGACGGACGCACCCGCTCCGTCCCTGAGTTGCCGAGTTTCCACGCCTAAGCACGGCAGCTCGACTTTTCAGAGATCGCCAACCTGTGCCAATAGAAGCCGCCGATGACATTGCGTGGCAATCCATGGTATTTTATGGCTGCAATGGACACACCCTGACGGCAACAAACCCCACCCTGCCGGTTGCCATGATTTCCGAGCGCGCTGGCTGCGGACGCTGCCCGGCGGAGAGGGCTCAGGATGTTCCCCTCCTGCACCAGCGGGCGGGGAGATTTCCACTATTTCCACTATTTCAACGGGGGAGTGTGTCTCTCCCGCCACGCCCATGGCGGAGACTTCCACCGTTTCCACAGTTTCAACGGGGGGGTGTGTCTCTCCCGCCACGCCCACGGCGGAGACTTCCACCATTTCCACGGTTTCAACGGGGGAGTGTGTGTCAACAGGCCGATGCCGGGCAGGCCATGGCAGGATCCGCAACCTGGGCGGAAACCATGGCAACTTAAACACCCCTTTGGTTGCCGTCTTGGGCCGCTTTCATGGCCTTAAAAGACTTCATCGGCCTGCGTCACGTTGCCAAAGCGTTCCATCGGCTGCCGCTTGCTGCTACTTCCTGCACCCACTTTTGGGCGGTCTTCATCGCCATGGTTGCCAGTTGCCCACCCTAAATTCTCGCGATGGCAACCGGCAACCAGTGGCGGTGGGGCTTTGACTGCCGCACGGACATTTCCACCATTTCCACCGTTTCAACGGGGGAGTGTGTGTA
>NZ_JBGANL010000131.1:0-4369 GCF_044222345.1 Prosthecobacter sp. | reverse complement strand
CTGCAGCCAGGTGGAGTGTCCGCAGGAGTCATCGCTGTGGTCCTGCACCACCTCGGGGAAGAGCCCGGCAAACTCACGCCCGCGCAGCCCCAGCGAGCCGTAGCCAAGGCCCAGCCATCCCAGCAGCGGTCGCGTGGCCAGCGCCAGCTTCAGCGCCCTGTCATTGCGGCTGCCGTAGATGTGAATGCGGCGGATCAGCCCTTCGCGGATCGCCTCCGCAAAGTCCTCCTCGTCCGCCGCAGGGGAGATCAGGTGCGCCGCATCGATCTCCGCCCCGCAGGCCTCCAGCACCCGTGCGATGAGGTCGCACCCGTTGCTGTGTCCCACCAATACCAGCCGGTAGCCCGCGCGCCGGTAATAGCCCACCTTCCTGGCGATCTCATCCGCCCGCTGCCGCTGCCGCAGCCGGCGCAGCAGCGCGCTGCACGCATACTCAAACTTCTCCGCCACCACGCCGTCCGGCAGCCGCGTGTTGATCCACGTCACAAACCGGTCCGTCCACCCCTCCGCGTCTCCAGGGTTGTTGCGAATGCCGTTGATGGCGATGTAGCAGGTGCGTGTCATGGAGGTGTCGTTGCTCATGGCTTGTCAATGTGGGAAGGATCAAACGGGAGTTTCATTTGGCTAGGCATACCAGGAGTTTGCCACAGCACAGAAGCGGAGTGTGGTCATCTCGTTGGATGCACAGTCGGATGTGATGTCACAAAATCTTGCTGAGGCGCTGCCATAAGGCCCATGGGCTCCATCCGCACCATTTGTTCCTGCTTCGGCGCCTGAGCCTCCAGATCCACCGGTTCCAGCGGGCCCGAATACGGCTGCAATCTGAGTGAACACGGATCTGACAGCCTCCACCCCGCCACCATATCCACCATCACCGCCCTGGCCTCCGGCTGCGCCGCTGGTGGAGCTGTCCGTGGAGTCGCCGCCCATCCCTCCATTGCCGCCAGAGCCGGCGACGGATGCGCAAATGCCACCCACCACATCTTCAGCATAGATGTTGGGGCCGGCGCCTCCCGGCTGGCCGTTTGCACCGCCAACGGGGCTGGCGGGAGATCCGGCACCGAGGCCTGCGTGTCCATTTCCGCCGTTCGCAGCATGGTAGTAAATATCCCCCGTGCAGGTGAACCCTTTGACATGCAGGTTCCCGCCGGAAAACGCCGTGCCGTCCACGGGTGTGACTGGTGGAATGATGGAGATGCCTGCGATTTTGATCGCATCAATCCCATTGCCACGGACGCTATAAGTCACATTCGAGGTCGGAGCCGAGGTGATGCTGCCCATACTCGACACCTCGCTGCCCAGTCCGGCTAGCTGAATGCTGTCGCCGAGAGGGGAAAGAACAAGATCACCAGCACTGCCCTTCCCGATGTGGAAGATGTGGGCGCCAGCATCATACGCCGCTTGAATGGTGGCAAACGGCTTGCCAGAAGACTCAATGGTGCCGGTAACATCACTCCCCGAATCCGGTTCGATCCACGCCTGTGATGCAAAAACTGCCGAATTCACCGCCGCAATCGCCGCATTGATCTTTGTGCGCGCCTGCAGTCCGCTGTCGCCATTGTTGAGAGTATCGAGTGCCATATAGGTGTTGATTGAAAAGTTAAGCGTCTTTCCAGTTGGCGGCGTCAGTCCACACGCCCGTGTCATCCCACGCGCCCTTCGCGAGGATCCAAAATGGGCCGCCCGCCAGCCCCGAAGAAGCCAGCGCGAGCGAAAGGGAGTGCCCAAGTCCGTTCATGCTTTATGGTGGTTCGTGGTATTGCTGGCCTGCATGGCGGCGTCCCGCAGGGCGTCAAAGCTCAGCGTCTCCAGCTTCTCCACCCGCTTCGTCTGCAGCTCAATGAGCTCCGCGATCTGCTGCGCCTGGTTGTTGAGCGCATCGCTGAAGCGGTTCACCGTCTCGATGCCCTTGCCCCACACCGCGCGCAGGATCAGCACGATGAACCCCGCCAGCGCGATGATGAACCCGATGAGCACCACATGCAGCGGCTGGATGGCCAGCTCCTGCGGATCGATGCTCGCCAGCCGCACATACCACCCCGCCACCGTCGCCGCCACAATGCCCAGCGCACTCACCGCCGCGCCCAGGATGCAGGTGGCCAGGGAGAGGGGGACTTCGAAGTGAGAGGGATCAAGGGGGAGTTTCATGATGGGTATTCAGATGGCAAACAGGGGGCTGGGTTTCGTCAGTCTTCGCGGCCTCGAGGATCGTTCCAACCCCGCACTGTGAGCTTTAGGACGAGATTCGAGCCGCCAGAGCTCATGGCATGAATTTTTGAAGAGGCATCCGTCATGAGATTAAGATGATTGTTGCTGACAACAGTGCCGCCAGGGGCCGCCATAGTGCACGTGTCGGCGGTGGGCGCGGCGGGAAAAGTGACGGAGGTGGGATCTAGGCGAATCTTGAATGCGCCGCTCGTGGAGGAAGCATACACCCGCATCATAACGTCTGTATTCGGAGGTGCGGGAAGTGTGATGGGTGTGTCTGTGTTCGAAGTCATCGTGATCGACAGATCGGCTGAGCTTGCGCCGCTGTTGAGGATGACTTGATCGCCCTGCTGGGTGAAGGGGGTTATCGCTGTGAGGGAGCTCACATATAACCAGCCAATCCGACGAGTTTTGGTGTAAGGGCTGTAACCGTGGATCTCGCTAGTCGAATCAGCGAAAATCACATCCGCTGTCCCAAAACCAGGGATGTAAATGACCCACACAGAGATTATAGTGGGCAGGCCATAAGAGATGCCCGGGAGACAACCGCCATTGCCGGTGCCCGGACTGAAATTAACGCCGATGTTTTTAGTGATTCCAGCCGCCATGGTGATGTTTTCTGTGTCGGTGGAATCACGACAAACGCCTGCCGATATATCGACAAGGTAGGAGTTGTTATAAGTCATCTTGAAACCCGATAAGTAACCCCGTGGAAGGGGCGGCGTACCTGCTGCAGCGGGGGTGGCGGGTGCCCACGAAGCGCCGCTCCATGTGAGAACTTGACCTGTTGTTGCTCCCGATCCGCGGATTTGGGAAAGGTCGTGTGAGTGGTACGTGTAAGCCCTCCCACTGATGTCGGATTGAAGGATGGTGTCGGCGGCCTCACGCGTCGCAGCCTCGGCTATGATGGCCGCGACCGCTGCATTGAGCTTCGTGCGTGCCTCCAGCCCGCTGTCGCCGTTGTTCAGGGTATCGAGTGACATGCGTGTGATGAGTGAATGTTAGGATTCCTTCCAGGCTGCAGCGTCATCCCAGACCCCCGCGTCGTTCCACACGCCATTCGCGAGGATCCACTGCGGCCCTCCCGGCCCCGAAAGCGCCTGCGCCAGCGACAGAGAGTGTCCGAGTGCGATCATAGATGGCGGGGGGAGGTGGCTGGCCGACAGGCACACGGTGCTTTGATGAGCATCTTCAGGCTTATCCAGGTCAAAATCTGATGAAGCAAAGAGGTGTGCATGGCTCAGCCCAGTTCATTGAGCTTCGCGGTGTAGAAAGCGTGCAACTTCATCGACTTGGCCAGTTGCTCGCCCAGCTCCGTCGCCTTCTCGACGAGACCGATGGTCCGCATCGCCTCGCCGGAGAGTGTCAGCGAGTAGCATTCAGACTCGATGGATTTGATCGCGGTTTCGATGATCGCGCGCTGCGTGGTGGTGTCAGGTTTGTTCATGGGAGATTGGGAATAGGTTTCACGGCAGTTTCAACGACGTTGAGTTTGTCTGGTTGTACCATGATAGCTGAGCCTGGAGCCATCAGGCGCTCATCTGGCAAGACTGCTCGATGGTGATAAGCGGCTGGCCAAAGCCTTGGTTGAACAGATCCACAGTGGCTTGCCATGCGGAGATTGAATCGTTGGGGATGATGGTAATAATGTACCTAGGTTATGCTGTTGCAAGGGTGGTGACGGTTCCTGACGAGCCTCTGAATTTCAGAGCGCCGCTTTCGACATAGAGGATGCCTCCGCTAATGTTGGAAGTAGGGACTTGTGGCGAATCGGCAAACGCGAGAACAGCTTTGCCTCCTCCAAGACCTGGAAGGCCACCACCATCGTAGTTGGCAATCTCTGTTCCATAGTTTGAAGCTTTAAAGCCAAAATAGACGCCAGATGTATTCACTCCGAGGTATCCAGTGGCATTAACTCCGGCGCCAAACAGAAGTCCCCCATCTCCCCCTTGATACACCCAAACATCCCCATAAGCTCCGCGCATCTTCAAGGGAACCGTTCCATCACCCATACGAATAAACGGCGCTTCGCTAAACAGGATGGGTAAACGCTGAAGGGATATTGAGGTTGAGGTCTCCAGCCATCCAATAGCAGATGGCTTTGAGATTGTTGAAGTTGCGGAAGCCGCGGGCTCGGCGGCGTGCGGTTTGGATGATGCCG
>NZ_JBGANL010000130.1:0-4405 GCF_044222345.1 Prosthecobacter sp. | reverse complement strand
CGCCGGTCAGAACGGTGAAGCCCATCCTGGCGATGGCCGCGCCCATGTCCCGCGCCAGCTGGTAGTAGCGGTGCTTTTCATCAAAGCGTGCGGAGCCGAAGACGGTGATGCACGGCCCCACGAAATGCAGCGCACGAAAGCCGAGCATGAAATCCTTCGCCACGCTGTAGAGCAGCTGCAGATCCCGCAGACGGCGGTTCGGGCCGCTGAGGAGCGCGCGGTCTTCCAGCTTGTTGCAGAACTGCTCATCGGCGCGGATCTCTGCGGGGGTGACTGGCGTGACGGTAGCCGGGCCGCTGGAGGACACCGTTCCGGGTTCGGGTTCACGGTCGAGAAGGGTTGGGGCAGGCATGGTTGGTTTGATAAGCTTGGAAGGCAGAGGCGGTGTTTTTGTTCACCACGATATGAATTATTTAATGAATTCCCAAACTGATTTCCAGCAAGCGCGCGTGGAGCCTCTTTCTGGCATGTTGTTTTGAAAGCCATGGGCACCTTCGATTCTGCCGCAGAGGGGCGGAGAGGCAGAGGGAGCAGAGAAGAGATTGAATCTCTGCCACCTCTGCTCCTTTGCCCCTCTGCGGCAAACCGAGCCTCCACAGGCTGTCCAAACGGGAAAAAAGTCCCGGCGAATTCCCCCTCTCAGAGGGCTGCCAAGAAAAAGCCCGCAGGCTCCGTGTGAGAACCTGCGGGCGCAATGAAAACAAAGGATGCGGCCTATCAGGCGGCGTGCGCTTCTTCGTGGGAAGGAGCGTCAGAGTCTTCGCCGCGGTTGTTCGGCTTGGCACCGCTGAGCTGCAGCGGGCGGCCCATGAAGTCCTTGCCGCTGAGCTCTGCCACGGCGCGGCGTGCTTCTTCCACGCTGCCCATGGTCACAAAGGCAAAGCCCTTGGAGCGCTGGGTGCGGCTGTTCACCACGACTTCGGCATTCTTCACAGCGCCGACGCCGTTGAAGAGTTCAAAGAGATCGCTCTCGGAGGCGTCATAGGACAGATTGCCCACGTAGAGGCGGTCGGTGGTGATGTCCGCCGGGTTCACGGCAGGAGGAGCCTCACGGCGCACGCGGGGCTCGCGCTGCGGGCGGGGATTGTCATTGGTGGAACCTGGCACCGTGCTGCTGCGGTCGGACTGCGGGCGGCTCTTGGGCTTGGACTTGCCGAGGCCGAAGAAGCCCAGGATCTTCTGGAAGAAGGAAGGAGGGGCATTGCGGCTTTCGCGGCCACCTTCACGGGTGGGGCGTGGGCCTTCAGGACGGGGACCACGTGGGCGGTTGCGATTGCGGTTGCGACGGGGGCCGTTGCCGGAGGAGCTGCCTCCGCCATTGCGGTTGGGATAATCGGACATGAGTTGAGTTTACGTAGGGGTGGGTTGCGTGTTCATGCAGGGCCGGGGTGCTGATAGGGGCGGCGGGCGGGAACGGGCGGCTTGCCTCTTCCACGGGTCCGCGGCACGCGGCGGACCGCACACGCGGCCTGCCACAGCACCACCACGGGCTGCTGCGGTTTTCAAAGCTGGGCCGCAATGGCCCTGCCTGCCCTAGAGTCATTTCCGCGCACACTTGCAGCACTTTGGAGATTCCTTTCGGGCGTTCCATCCGCTGGAACGCTTCCTGCTGCGCTGTCGGGGGTCGAAGATAGCGCATGGGGAGTTGACGTTCAAAGGGACGGGCTTCGGAGCACTCAAAGAAGGCTCTGAAAACAGCGGGCGGACTGTAATCAGGCCACGGAGGTGGTCAACCGAGAATCACGTACGCATTGCTTGCCCCCGCCGGGCTTTCACCCCATCATGGCCCCATGGTCAAACCCATCGTTTATCTCAAAACCGGCTGCCCCTGGTGCGAAGAAGTCACGGAATACCTTGATGCCAAGCGCATTGACTACGAAGCCGTCGTCGTTTCCGGCAATCGCGAGGCCATGCAGGCCATGATCGACCTCAGCGGCCAGAGCAAAGCCCCCACCATGGACTGGGACGGCGAGGTGCTGGCCGACTTCGGCGTGGATGAGCTGGTGCCGTTTTTGAAGAAAAAGGGCGCGGTGTAGCGGGGCGCAGGATCGGCACTTCAGAAATCAACAATCCCTGTTCATCAATCGTCAATCGCGCACGGCCTGGCTGCCCTGAGGCCGGAGGATTGACGATTGTCGAGCAATCGATTTTTGATTTTCGAAGTTCCAAACCTCCGGCAGGCGCACACGACGGGTGATGCCGCTTCGTTGCGCGAGTCTTGACAGTCTCAGGCCTTCGTCATTCTGCATTCGTCATTCACCCGCTCCTTGCCAGAAGCGCCAGAACCTGCATCTTGCCGCCATGTCTTCCCCTGATTCCCGCCCCGCCTCCCGTGCGTTTCTGCTGCCGCTTGCCTTGATCGTCGCCGCCGCTGCGTTTCGCTGGGCCAAGCTCAAAGGCTACGTCACCCTGGAAGTGCTCGAAAACTTCACGCCATGGATGGCGCTGGCCTTCACCGGCACGCTGGTCTTTTCCAAACGGGTGCCCTTCATCCTCATCCCGCTCCTGCTTGTGCTGATCGATGCCGCCGCCACCGGCCTGCAATCCGTGCTGCACTGGGAGGCCCTGGCGGTGTATCCCTGCTTTGCCATCGCCGCGCTGCTGGCCAGCCGCTGGCGTGGGCAGATGGGCATGCTCGGCAGCTTGCTCGGCGTGGTCGGCTGCACCGTTGCCTTCTACCTGATCACCAACACCGTGGCATGGATCAGCGCCCCCGTGTATGCCAAGACTCTCTCCGGCCTCATCCAGGCTCTCACCACTGGCGATCCCCTTTTCGCTCCTTCCTGGTTCTTCCTGCGGAACTCCCTCGTGAGCGATCTCGGCTTCAGCCTCCTGCTTCTCGCCGCTTACAACACGGAGGCCGCCTTCCGCCAGCAGCAGCGCATCCCGCTGCGTCAGCCCCTGGCCGCCTGAGCCCCCTGCCCTCCCACGGCCATGAAGCGCATCGCATGGCTCTTCAGTCTCGTGCTGGCCTGCGCCACGCTCTGCGCGCAGGCGGAGACGCTGCACCTCTACACCTGGGCGGACTACATCAGCCCGGAGGTGGTGCAGAAGTTTGAGAAGCAGCACGGCTGCAAGGTCGTCATCGACACCTTCGACTCGAACGAAAGCATGTACGCCAAGTTCAAGGCGGGCGCTGCTGGGTATGATCTGGTATTCCCCACCGCCTACATGATCCAGGTGATGCACGCGCAGGGCATGCTGGCGGATCTCGATCACAAGCTCATCCCCAACCTCCCAAACATCGACCCCGCCGTGCTGGCGAAGGTGAAGGACCAGACCATGGCGCACAGCGTGCCCTACACCCTGGCCTATGCCTGCATCGCCGTGCGTGCGGACAAAATCAAAGGCGCGCCCGCCGAAGCCACCTGGGCCCTGTTTGACCGCGCCGCCCTGGCCGGACGCATGACCCTGCTGGACGACATGCGCGAGAGCATCGGCGCCGCGCTAAAATCCCTCGGCCACAGCATCAACACGCGTGATGAGGCCCAGCTCGCCGCCGCGCGGGATGTCCTCATCCGCTGGAAGAAGAACATCGCCCGCTTTGACAACGAAGGCTACAAGAGCGGCATCGACTCCGCCGAATTCCTCCTCGTGCATGGCTACAGCGGCGACCTCTTCCAGGTGCAGATGGAAAACCCCAAGATCCAGATCCTCATCCCGCGCGAAGGCGTCACCATGGGCTGCGATGAAATGGTCATCCCCAAGACCGCGAAGCAGCCCGCCCTCGCACACGCCTTCATCAACTTCGTCCTCGATCCCGCCATCGCCGCCGAAAACATGGAATGGATGGGCTACTACTGCCCCAACAAACCCGCGCTGGCCAAAGTCAGCCCCGAGTTCCTCAAGAACCCCGCCGTGACCATCCCCGCCGAACTGCAGGCCAGGTGCGAAGTCATCGAAGACCTCGGCCCCGACCTCGCGAAGTACACCAAGGTGTGGGACCAGGTGAAGGCGGCACGGTAGGCAGCCCTGGGGTCTGTACTGGGAGCGCCGATGTCCACATCGGCTCCGGGAAGCTCCGCAGCGGGAAGACGCGCCGCTCTTCCAGTGAGCCTCATGCCATGGGCGTAGGTAAAGGGACGCTCACCCAGAGCCGATAAAATATCGGCGCTCCCAGCAAAGAGCTGCCGCCCAACGCGGAGTGCCATTTCCGTACTGGGAGCGCCGATGTTCACATCGGCTCCGGAAAGCTCCGCCGCAAAACCACACTCCGCAATTCCAGTGCGTTTCATTGCATGTCGATGCCGCAAGGGACGCCCCCCCCCAGAGCCGATAAAATATCAGTAGTGTTCGGCAGGGAAGGTGCTGGCGGGATAAAAAATGACTCCAGGCTGTAAAAGAGCTGTACCTTTGCCGTGCAGGTGGCATGAACTGCGCATGCCAGAGTCAACGCCAGCCTCCG
>NZ_JBGANL010000008.1:0-147165 GCF_044222345.1 Prosthecobacter sp. | reverse complement strand
GCATCTCCACGATGCAGAGCTATCGCGGCGCGCAGATCTTTGAAGCCGTCGGTCTCAGCCAGAGCGTGGTGGACAAATATTTCACCTGGACCGCCACCCGCATCGAAGGCAGCGACATCAAGGTCATCGCCGAAGAAGCCATCCAGCGCCATCTGCGCGGCTTCCCAGAGCGCGATTCCCAGGTCCACGCCCTCGACGTCGGCGGTGATTACCAGTGGCGCAAGGAAGGTGAGGCCCACCTTTTCAATCCGCTCACCATTCATACCCTTCAGAAGGCTGTCCGCACCGGCAGCTACGAAACCTTCCAGCAGTACACCGCCCTGGTGAACACGCAGGTGAAGCAGTTCTACACCCTGCGCGGCCTGCTGGACTTCAAGCCACGCAAAGCCGTGCCGATCGAGGAAGTCGAATCCGTCGAGTCCATCATGAAGCGCTTCAAGACAGGCGCGATGAGCTACGGCTCCATCTCCAGCGAAGCCCACGAAGCTCTCGCCATCGCAATGAACCGTGTCGGCGGCAAGTCGAACACCGGTGAAGGCGGCGAAGATGAAGCCCGTTACACCTGGACCAATGAGAAGGGTGACTCCAAGAACAGCGCCATCAAGCAGGTCGCTTCCGGTCGTTTCGGCGTCACCAGCCTCTACCTTTCCCAGGCCCGCGAAATCCAGATCAAGATGGCCCAGGGCGCCAAGCCCGGTGAAGGCGGCCAGCTGCCTGGAACCAAGGTGTATCCTTGGATCGCCAAGGTGCGCGGCTCCACGCCGGGTGTCGGACTTATCTCCCCGCCTCCGCATCATGACATCTACTCCATCGAGGACTTGGCCCAGCTCATCCACGACCTGAAGAATGCGAACCGCGCCGCACGCGTCAGCGTGAAGCTCGTCTCCGAAGTCGGCGTCGGCACCATCGCCGCCGGCGTGGCCAAGGCTCACTCGGACGTCGTTCTCATCTCCGGTTTCGACGGCGGCACCGGTGCCTCTCCGCAGACCTCCGTGAAGCACGCCGGCCTGCCCTGGGAGCTCGGCCTCGCCGAAACCCACCAGACCCTCGTCCTCAACAATCTGCGCAGCCGCATCGTCGTCGAAGCAGACGGTCAGATGAAAACCGGTCGTGACGTCATCATCGCCGCGCTGCTGGGCGCTGAGGAGTTCGGATTCGCCACCGCTCCGCTCGTCACACTCGGCTGCATCATGATGCGCGTCTGCCATCTGAACACCTGCCCCGTCGGTGTCGCCACCCAGGATCCTCAGCTGCGCGCCAAGTTCAGCGGTGATCCTGAGCATGCCGCCAACTTCATGCGCTTCATCGCCATGGAAGTGCGCGAGCTCATGGCCAAGCTTGGCTTCCGCACTCTGCAGGAAATGGTGGGCCGCACGGAAGTGCTCGAAGCCCGCGACGCGATCGATCACTGGAAAGCCCGTGGTATCGACCTCTCCAACCTGCTTTATCAGCCGGATGTCGGTCCTGAAGTCGGACGCTTCTGCACCGAGGTGCAGGATCACGGCATCGACCGCTCTCTCGACATCACCACCCTTCTGGACCTGTGCAAACCGGCCATCGAGAAGGGTGAGAAAGTCACCGCCACCGTCGCCATCCGCAACGTCAACCGCACCGTCGGCACGATCCTCGGCAACGAGATCACCAAACGCCACTGGCACGGTCTGCCGGACGACACGGTGCACATCAAGTTCAACGGCACCGCCGGTCAGAGCTTCGGTGCCTTTGTTCCCAAGGGTGTCACCCTCGAACTCGAAGGCGACGGCAATGACTACATCGGCAAGGGCCTCAGCGGCGGCCGCATCATCATCTATCCGCCGGAAGGTTCCGACTTTGCCGCCGAAGACAACATCATCGCCGGCAACACCGCGCTCTATGGCGCGACGAGCGGCGAACTCTTCCTGCGTGGCAGGGCGGGTGAACGCTTCGCAGTGCGCAACTCGGGTGTCGATACCGTCGTCGAAGGCGTGGGTGACCACGGCTGCGAATACATGACCGGTGGCCGTGTGGTCGTCCTCGGCACCACCGGACGCAACTTCGCCGCAGGCATGAGCGGTGGCGAGGCCTACGTTCTGGATGAAGAGGGCGATTTCGCCACCCGCTGCAACACGCAGATGGCTGGCCTCGAAAAACTCGAGGACAAAGCCGAGATCGACAGCCTCTACGAACTCATCAAAAAGCACGCCGACCTCACCAAGAGCCAGAAAGCCTTCAAGGTTCTCGCGCTCTGGGAGCAGATGGTGCCCAAGTTTGTCAAAGTGATGCCCAAGGATTACAAACGAGTGCTCCAGGCCATCAAGAAGGCCAAGGACGACGGCCTCACCGGCGACGACGCCCTCAACGCCGCCTTTGAAGCCAACGCACGCGACGTCGCCCGTATCGGCGGCAGCTAGCATCGACATCACGCGTCACAAACCAACAGACATCACCTTTTCACAGACAAGAGACCATGGGAAAACCAACCGGCTTCATCGAATTCGAACGCGAAATCCCCGCTGACCGCGACCCGCTTGAGCGTGTCAAAGATTGGAAGGAGTTCCACCTGCACCTGCCTGAGGAGCGCCTGAAAAACCAGGGCGCCCGCTGCATGGACTGCGGCATTCCGTTCTGCCACAGCGGCACCCTCATCAGCGGCATGGCCAGCGGCTGCCCGATCAACAACATCATCCCTGAATGGAATGATCTCGTTTTCCGCGGCCTCTGGAAGGAAGCTCTCGACCGTCTGCACAAGACAAACAACTTCCCCGAATTCACCGGCCGCGTCTGCCCCGCTCCTTGCGAAGGCTCCTGCGTGCTCGGAATTCACGAGCCGCCGGTGACGATCAAGAACATCGAAGTCAGCATCATCGACAAAGGCTGGGAAGAAGGCTGGGTGAAGCCCGATGTGCCAGAAAAGCGCACAGGCAAGAAAGTCGCCGTCATCGGCTCCGGTCCTGCCGGACTCAGCGCCGCCGCCCAGCTCAACCGGGCCGGCCATACCGTCACCGTCTTTGAACGTGCCGACCGCCCCGGCGGCCTGCTCATGTATGGCATCCCCAACATGAAGCTCGACAAGAACGAGGTCGTCCTGCGCCGCGTGAAGCTGCTCGAAGACAGCGGCGTCATCTTCAAGTGCAACGTCAATGTCGGCACCGACATCACCGCCGAGCAGCTCACCAAGGATTTCGACGCCACCGTGATCTGCACCGGTGCCACCAAACCACGCGATCTGCCGATTCCCGGCCGCGAATTGAAGGGCATCCATTTCGCCATGGACTTCCTCACGGCGAACACCAAGGCCGTGCTCGACAAGAGCGGCAAGTTCATCACTGCAGACGGCAAGGACGTCGTCATCATCGGTGGCGGCGACACCGGCACCGACTGCGTCGGCACCAGCGTGCGCCATGGCTGCACCACCGTCACCCAGCTCGAAATCATGGCCAAGCCGCCTCTCAAGCGCGCCGCGAACAACCCATGGCCCGAATGGCCCAAGACCTACAAGATGGACTACGGCCAGGAAGAAGCCGCCGCCAAGTTCGGCGACGATCCCCGCGTCTATCTCACCACCGCCACCCACTTCGAAGGGGATGCCGATGGCAATGTCAAAGCCGTCCACGTCGTCAACGTCGAGTGGAAGAAGGACGAAAAGGGCAATTTCGGCCCGCAGAAGATCCCTGGAACCGAAAAAGTCCTCCCCGCGCAGCTCGTCCTGCTCGCCATGGGCTTCCTCGGGCCCGAGCAGCCTCTTCTCGACGCCCTCAACATCGAGCGCGACCAGCGCAGCAACGTGAAAGCCGAGCACGAGAAATACACCACCAGCATCCCCGGCGTCTTCGCCGCCGGTGACTGCCGCCGTGGCCAGTCCCTCGTCGTCTGGGCCTTCAACGAAGGCCGAGGCGCCGCCCGCGAGTGCGACCGCTTCCTGATGGGCGAAACCGCCCTGCCGTAACCTTCAGCATCTTCAAACCCGGGGTTCATCTGAGCCCCGGGTTTTTTGTGCCTCTCAGCCAAGACTTGCCAGGAATCGCCGGAAAAACGCCACCCCGTCCTCAAGATCCTGCACGGCAATAAATTCATCCTTGGTATGCGCCTGAGCGATGGAGCCGGGACCAATCGCAATAGCCGGGGTGCCCGCAGCGGCCAAGAAAGCCGCATCGCAGAACCAAGGTGCCCCGGTCAGACTGGCCCCGGCGGCAATCAACTTCTGCACAAAGGGGTTCGAAGGATCGGTATCGAGATGAAAGGCCTCGCTGGCGACGGTAACCTGGGCGGTTTCATCAATGCTCTGCACGAATTCCGTCAGCAATGCCAGTGCCCCGCCAGCGCGCTGCAGGCCCGGCGTGGTGCGTATATCCAGCCGCAGTTTGCAGAAATCTGCCACGATATTGCTGCGTGTGCCTCCCTGAATCATGCCGAGGTTAATGGAACTGGCCCCGAGCCACTCATCTTCACCACCGGCTTCGGCCAGGATATCACGGAACTCGGTGTCGAGCGCAGCGACCAGCTTTGCCATCTTCACGATCGCATTCACCCCCAGTTCGGGCGTGGCACCATGCACCGCGACACCGGTGGTGTGCACATCGGCCCAGAGGCAGCCTTTGTGGCGGAACACGGTCTTCAGGCTTGTGGGCTCGCCAATGATGGCGAGGTCATAACGCCCATGATGCTTCGCAAAGTGTTGAGAACCAAGCTGTGCGCTCTCCTCGGACATGAAGCCGACGAAGTGAACTTCGACGGGCAGGGTGGGGATTTCGTGGCGCATTTCGTAGAGGGCCCAGAGCATGGAGGCCATGGGGCCCTTGGTATCGGAGGCTCCTCGGCCCCAGATTTTGCCGTCGCGGAGTTCGCCGCCGAAGGGGGGGATGGTCATGCCGCCGACGCTGACGGTGTCGGTGTGGGGGGCGAAGAGGATGCGGGGCTTGGATGCGCCGTGGGTGGGAAAGCGGCCGATGACATTGGGGCGACCAGGTTCCACTTCCTGCAGCGTCACGGCAGCTCCTGCAGCATGCAGAAACTCACCCACAAAGCGTGCACAGCGCTCCTCGCCGATGCCGTCGGTGCCGGGGTCGCCGTCGGGATTGACCGAGGGGATGCGGACGAGGGCCTGGGTGAGTTCGACGACGTTCGCTGGAAATGGGGCCATGGGAGAGAAAGGCACAGGCAGGGAGGGGGCGCAAGTGTGGGACAAAATTGTCCTGCGGTGTGTCGGATTTGGCAAAGAAGGCCTCGCCGCGGGTTCCATGCGGCATTGTTGTAAATCAGGTGCAACTTACGGCGTTTTTTGACCCATGAAGTTCCACCACATCGCACTCATGCTCCTCGGCTGCATCGGAGCGGGACATGCCACCGAACCTGTCATAACCACCAAGGCCACGGATGGGAAAACGATCTTCCAGGCTGTTTGTGCACAGTGTCATGGAACTTCCGGTGAGGGCAAGATTGAACTCAAATCTCCTTCCATTGCCGGGATGCCTGCCTGGTATGTGAACACGCAGTTTGCGAATCTGAGAGAAGGCCGGCGTGGACATGATGCGGCTGATCCGCAGTCGTTCATGATGGCGGCGATCGCCAAGGCGCTGCAGCCGGAGCAGATCAAGGCGGTGGTGGCCCACGTTGAGAAGATGCCCATCAAGGTGCCGATGGGCAAGGACCGGGAAATGGCCAACACGAATCCTCAGGCGGGAATGCAGCTTTTCCAGGAGCGGTGCATGGAATGCCACCGCTACAATGCCAGCGGAGAGATGACCTTTGGCAGTCCGCCACTCATCGGGCGTCAGGGCTGGTACCTGGAGGAACAACTCAAAAAGTTCAAATCCGGCAAGCGGGGCGCCGTGAAGAACGATGTGAACGGGGCGAAGATGGTGCAGATGACGACGCTCTTCATTGAAGACGAGCAGATGCTGCGGGACGTGGTGGCGTACATCATGACGCTGAATCCTGATCCGGCTGCCACGCCGGAAGAGCAGAAGAAGCAGATCATTGAAGGCAGTCCGTTTGAGAGTGCGGGAAGGTGATCAGGCTGTGGCCTGGAGTTCTTTGACGGGTTCGCCTTTGCTGAGGGCCATGGGGCGGCCGACTGGGGTCATGACTTCTTTGGAATAGTCGATGCCGAGAAGGTTTTGGACGGTGGCGTGGAGGTCTTCAACGAAGACGGGGCGTTCGGGTTCTTTTTTGTCGCCCTGGGGATCGGTGGCGCCGATGACGCGGCCGCCGGCGAAGCCGCCGCCGGAGACGAGCATGCTGAAGGCATGAGGCCAGTGGTCGCGGCCCCCGACGTTGTTGATCTTCGGGGTGCGGCCGAACTCACCGCCGCAGACGACGATGGTGCTTTGGAGGAGGCCGAGTTTTTTGAGGTCGCGGATGAGGGAAGCGTAGGCGGCGTCGAGGATTTTGACCTGGGTGGCCTGGCCTTCGAGGTTGTTGGCGTGGGTGTCCCAGCCGTTGAGGGTGACTTCCACACAACGGACTCCGGCCTGGATGAGGCGGACGGCGGCGAAGCAGCCGCGACCGAAGGGGGTGTCGCCATAGGCGTTGAGTTCGGCGGCGGGGGCGTCGCTGACATTGAAGGCTTTGAGCTGATCTGAGGACATCATGTTCCGGGCGCGCTGCATGGAGATCTGGTGCAGGGTTTTGGTTTGATCCATGTTTGTCTCGCGGCCACGGGCGAAGGTTTGCTCGACGATGGAGAGGCCTTCCATGCGGCGGTCGAGGCGCTTGTCATCGACGCGGGCTTTGACATCCGGGACGGGGAACTTGGGGTCGTACATTTGAAAGGCGTCGTACTTGGCACCGAAGAAACCGCCGCGTGCGGGCCATTGATTGGGGAGGATGGAGACGTGAGTGGGGATTTCGATTTTGGCCTCCGGCAGTTCATGGCAGACGATGGCGCCGATGCTGGGATGAATGAGGGTGGGGTCGGGTCGGTAGCCGGTCTTGATGTTGTAAAAGGCGCGTTCGTGGTCGCCCTCTTTGCTGACCATGGAGCGGATGAGGGAGACGTCCTGCATGACGCTGGCGGTTTGTTCGAGACCGGCGGCGAAGTTCACGCCTTTGATGGCCGTGGGGATGGTTTTGACGCCGCCACCGATTTTGGTTTCGGGGTGCGGGTCGAAGGTGTCGAGCTGGCTTGCGGCTCCGCCGAGCCAGAGGAGGATGACCGAGCGCGCCGGTTTGCCGGAGGGGGCGGTGGCGGCCTCGGCGGCGAGGATGTCGGCGAGAGGGGTGAGCCAGGAGACGCCTGCGAGACCTGCACCCCGGAGGAGGGAGCGGCGGGTGAGGTGGTCAGGGCCTCGGCAGGGGGAGGTGTTCATGGCGAGAAAAATGACGAATGGTTAACTGGGGAGGGAAGCAAGTGCTGGGCGAGGGCGTGGACGATGACAGCGGCGGAGGGACGTTGAGACGCTGCTGGAGCGCGCGGTGTGAGGAGGGAGCGCTGGGTTTGCTTTCCGGAGTTGTCGATGGAAACCCAGGGTTGCCTCGCCAAGGCTCGGCAACCCTGGGCTGAAATACGCAGCCCCGTTGGGGCTGGTGTGCTGCGAGGCTCTGGGAAGTTGGATAGAGCTTGAGGGCGTCGAGAACGAACAGCACTTGAAGTGGTTGGATGGCCCCTCACCCGACCTCTCCCCGAAGGTACGCGATACCAAACATGTCCTCGACGGGGAGAGGAGTGAGGCGTTGTGACTTCGATGGAGATTTAGAACAGCACCAGGTGAATCGCCTCTCTCTATTCCTGGCATCATGGCACTGGGACTCACACTGACGGAAGAGCCTGCCACCCTGGAGATGCAAAACCAGCAGCACTTGAAGTGCCTGGATGACCCCTCACCCGGCCTCTCCCCGAAGGTACGTGATACCAAACGTGTCCTCGACGGGGAGAGGAGTGAGGCGTTGCGACCTTGATGGAGATTCAGAACAGCACGAGGTGAATCGCCTCTCTCTATTCCTAGCATCATTGCACGGGAACTCACTTCGACGGCACAGCCTACCACCCTGGAGATACAAGTGGCGTTTTTGACTGTGGCGCGCGGGTTCATGGCTTCAGTGGTTCCAGGAGAACTCGGTGGCGTTCATGAGGGTCCAGTAGAGGTCGGACATGGCGCTGCTGCGGGAGTTTCTGCTTTTGGAGGCGGCTAGGAGACCTGTGAAGTGGGTGGCTTCGGCAGGGGTGGGGCGGCGGGTGAAAATGGAGAGGTAGGCGGCCTCGACCGCCGTAGCATTGTCTGGGGCCAGCATGCTGATGCGGGTGCTGGCATTGATGAGCGGATTGTTGCCGGTGTTGTTGGTGATCATGTTGCCGTTCATGAGCAGGAGGCGCTGGGGAATGGTGCCGCCGGCATCGTCGAAATTGTCCTCGCCGGAGTCACCGTAGCGCTTCACGAAGTTGGCGACGTCGAGGTCCCGCTTGATGCGGAAGAGGACGTGAGTTTCGGAGTCGATGGTGCTGAGGGAGGCGGCCTGGATGACGCTGCCGGCCATCTGCTCTGGGCGCAGGCGGGTGACGGGAAAGGCGGCCCAGGCGTTTTCGGCAGCGGTGGTGACGGGATGGGAGGGATCGGCGGACTGGCTGGACATCTGGAAAGCGCGGGTGCTGACGATGACGCGGATGAGGCGCTGGAGGTCATAGCGGTGCGAGGTGAAGTCGTCGGCGAGGAGTTCCATGCCGGGGGGAAAGGGGCCTTCGAGAGGAATTTCATCCACGGGTGAGACCAGGGGGCGATTGAAGAGCAGCGCCCACATGCGGTTGACGATGGTGCGGGCGAAGGCCTTGTTTTCTTTGGCGGTGACCCAGGTCGCCAATTTTTCGCGCGGGGTCCCTTTGGCGGGCAGGAGTTCGGGCTTCCATGGGACTTTGGCGGGAATCTTTTCCTCTTCCATCTGCCCGAGGTAACGGACTTTGTAGCTGCGCTTGGGATCATCGCGCAAGCCGTTCAGGGCGAAGTCCGCCTGGCCAAAGAAGGCGGCAAGCTGATGGAAGTCGGTCTGCTTCCAGGTGCTGCCGAGCTTGCCATCGTGACACTGGACGCAGTCGATGCGCACGCCGAGGAAGGCGCGGCTGACTTTGGCGGCGAGCTTGACCTCATCCGGCCCCTTTTTGTTTTCGTTCGTGACGGTGACGAAGTTCACCTCCGGGTTGGTGGTCCAGACACCGTGGGAATCAATCAGCGAGCGGGCGATCTGGTCGTAGGGCCGGTTTTGCTGAATCGCATCGCTCAACCAGTCCACCAGCCGCCGACGGCGATACATGAGGAAGGGGCCGTTTTCGATCCCCACATAGACGCGGGCGAGGCGCTCAGCCAGATAGTCACTGGTGCGGCGATCGGAGAGCAGGTGGGACAGCCACCATTGCGGTACGTCCGCGCCTTTGAGAGACTCCAGCAAGCGAAGCTCCTGCAAGGATGGGATGCTGCCTGTCAGCGCCAGGGACAGCCGGCGAACGAGGGTGAGATCATCCGTTTTTCCAACGGGATTCAGTGCTTGCTGTGTCCAGGCCTTTTGGAAATCTGCGTCCACCGCCTGCGCGGTCTGCCGGATGTCTTCAAGCTTCGTTTGAGGCAGCCCCGTGCTGCTTGCCGCGACCACCACCGGCGGGGCCAGCAGTTCAGCCACGCCCAAAAATGTACCGGTGGCAAGCACGCCGAGGATGACCGCATTGCGCAGCCAGAACAACCAGCTTGAAGAGAAAGGGGCGGAAATCATGACGGGAAGCTGCGTTCGAGCCTGTCTAGTAACACTCAAAGCGAACATTGGTTTCCTCAGGAACTTTGCAACTATGAGCGCGCCGACGACTTTCATAGGATTTCCTGCATGTCCGAACCGCTGCTGCCGCCCACTGCCCTGCCCCCTCCCCTGCCTGTGGAGATGGAAGCTGGGGGGACACGTGAAGAGGCCGACGAAAACGCAAGGTCCGCTCGCAAGGACCCAAAGGACACCGCGCTCCATGAGGGCCAGGTGTTATGCGACTGCTCAAATACGCACTCTGAGGGGGCGGCGATAGAGGAACCTCCGGAGCTGCCTGTGATGAAGAAGCGGGGCTTTTTTCAGAGGGTGGGCTCGGGGCTGGACTGGCTGTTTGGGCTGGTGGCGCTGCTTGTTTTGGTGGCCGCGTGCTCGGTGGTTCCCGTGCTGAATTTCCTCAGTCTGGGCTACCTGCTGCATGTGAGCGGGACGATCGCGCGGACGGGGCGGTTTCGTGATGGTTTCATTGGTGTGAGGAAGGCCGCCGTTCTTGGCAGCATCGCTGCTGGGATCTGGCTTGTGGTGTGGCCGGCGCGGCTGCTGTCCACGATGTGGAAGGATGCGGAGCTCATCGCTCCCGGCAGCGGGATTGCCAAAGGGTGGCATGCGGGGTTGATCGTTGTGATTGTCCTCACGCTGGCGCACATTGTGTGGGCCTGCGTGCGAGGCGGGAAGCTGCGGCATTTTTTGTGGCCGCAGCCGCTGCGCTTCAAACGCTGGCTGCGCACACCGGGGAAGTTTGGCAATCTTCAGGGTATGATCACCGGCTACATCGTCGGGCTGCGCCTGCCGTTTTATTTCTGGCTGGGCCTGCGCGGGTTTGTGGGTGCGCTGGTGTGGCTGATTGTTCCGGTGGGCATCCTGCTTGGCGCCACGCGTTTGCCGGTGGGTGGTTCGGTGGTGCTCTCGCTGCTGGGCGGCGTGCTGCTGCTGGTGGTGGCGATTCATCTGCCGTTTTTGCAGGCGCATTTCGCGCAGACGAACCGGTTCGGAGCGATGTTTGAACTGCGTGAGGTTCGGCGGCTGTTTCTGCGCGCGCCGCTGGCGTTTTGGTTTGCGCTCATCATCACGCTGCTGTTTGCGGTGCCGCTGTATTTGCTGAAGATCGAGCTGACACCGCGTGAGCTGGCGTGGCTGCCGAGCCTGCTGTTTGTGATCTTTATCTTTCCAGCGCGGGTGCTGACGGGCTGGGCGATGAGCCGGGCGACGCGGCATGAGCAGCCGCGGCATTGGTTTCCAAGATGGGTGGCGCGGCTGGGGATCGTGCCGGTGGCGCTGGCGTACACGCTGGTGGTGTATTTCACGCCGTATCTGTCGTGGAATGGGGCGTGGAGTTTGCTGGAGCAGCATGCGTTTCTGGTGCCGGCGCCGTTGATGGCGCTGTGAGGGAGGGAGTTGACGGTGGTTTACAGTTAGTTGTTGGGGAATGAGGAGGGATGGGGACGTTCGGTTTTGCCGCAGAGGGGCAATGGGGCGGAGGGAGCAGAGATGAAGTTGGTTTTTGGGGCTCGGCTGCCGCCGGGGTGATGCGGAGTCGGTGAGGTGAGTTGGTAAAAGATTGGCGCTGCCGAGAGTCATTCATGGTTGCCATGTATCCGCATGAGGTGGGACAACCGGGTATCAGCGTGTCTGCGGCGCGCTGACCGACAGACAGGAGTGTCCGTCGTACTTCACGGCTCGTCTGCGATGGGTAGAGTGAGGGCTGGGGATGGGAAGGTGGGCACTGGGAGCCGCACTCGGAGAGTTCGGACCACGACGCGATGGGCGGCGGAGGTGTGGGGAGAAATGTGGGGGCGGGGTGAATCCGTGCTTGTTCGTGGGATGGCATGCGGCATTCGTCATGGCCCGATGACCTGGCTCACTGACCACACGCTTCTACCCGCCGATGTCTGGTCGCTCGTGCTCGCGGCGCTGGGGGCGATGTGCATCGGGATGTCGAAGGCGGGACTGGCGGGGACTTCGACGTTGAATGTGGTTTTGATGGCTCAAATTTTTGGGGCGAAGCAGTCGGTGGGGGTGATTTTGCCGATGCTGATCGCGGCGGATTTCATGGGGTACATCATCAACCGCAAGGGCGGGAGCTGGCGGCGCATTGTGCCGATGGTGCCGCCGGCGATTGCGGGGGTGGTGGTGGGGTGGTTTCTGCTGGGCCGGTTTGACAACTCGATGGCGCGGGTGGTGATCGGGTGGATCATCATCGTGCTGCTGGTCTTCAACTGGCTGCTGAACAAGAGGAGGCAGGACTTTCTGGCGCTGACGGAGCACCAGGTGTTCACATGGTCGATGGGCTTTCTGGCCGGGGTGGTGACGATGCTGGCGAATGCGGCGGGGCCGGTGATGACGGTTTACCTTCTGGCGCAGCACCTGGAGAAGAAGGAGCACCTGGGAGTGTTCAGCCGGTTCTTTTTGTTTATTAATTTGTTCAAGGTGCCGTTCAGCACGGATCTGGGGATCATCAATCCGAGGTCGCTGATGACGAATGTGGCGCTGATGCCGTGCGTGGTGCTGGGGGTGCTGCTGGGGTGGTGGATTTTGAAACGGCTGCCGCAGAAGGTGTTTGAGAATGTGCTGTTCTGGCTGACGGCGTTTGCGGCGGTGTGGTTGATCCGGGGGTGAGGGAGCGGGAGGGAAGTTGACGATGGTTTACGGTTGTTGACGATTGTTTGCCGGAGGGACGTGGGGGGAGTGGTGGAGCGAATGAGGGCTGTGAGGGAACTGAAAACTAGAAACTGAAAACTGGGAATTTTAAATTGGGCGGAGGGAACGAGGTAGCGCCATGGGATGGGTGATGGAGGTGGCTGAGGCGCAGGCGTGCGGCGGAGCGGATGGCGGACGCTGCTGGTGGATGATGGGTGTGGCGGTGTGATGGGTTTACTTTCCCGCAGGGGTTGGTGGAAACCTAGGGCGGCGCTCGCTCAGGCTCGCTTGCCCTAGGCTGCGATAGGCCGCACCTTTGGTGCTAATACCACGCGCAGTTGAAAAAGAGTCTGCGCCTGACACCCAGCGGGCGGGGTTGTTCCGTGCGGCATCAGCGCCCTGACAGGAGGGGGACTATCGTGGATCGCTGGTTTGGGAACGGTGCACGAGGCGAGAGCGGGTGGGATCAGGATGATCCCACTCCTGCCGGAGCGGCTGCGCGGAGAGCTTTCTTCGGCTGAGAGATAGACCCGTTTTCAAGGGATCGCGGTATAAGAAGTGTGTGTGTCGGGGGCGGAGGGACACCGCATTCATTCTGCGAGGTGGAGGGCGTTTCAGACATCACATCGAATGTGCGGACCACGCGATGCTGGGCAGGTGATGATGGCACATTTGCCGCATTAATAATTTGTGGAGGGTCTTGTCAGGGGATGCGTCCGCAATAGGCTTTGGGTTCCATGAAGCCTGTTCTGCTTGCCCTGCTTTTTTCGTCGCTCGCCTTTGCTGCTGATTTTCCTGCGGTGTATAACAGTGATCCGGGGAATCCGCAGCCGACGCCACCGCAGGAGGCGCTGAAGGGGCTGAAGCTGCCGAAGGGATTCAAGGCGACGCTGTTTGCGGCGGAGCCGGATGTGCAGAATCCGGTGGGGATGTCGTGGGACACGCGTGGCCGGATGTGGGTGGCGGAGAACTACACGTATGCGGAGCGTGCGAAGCGGTTTGACCTGAATCTGAAGGACCGTGTCATTATTTTGGAGGACAAGGACTGGGATGGGGTGGCGGAGACGCGGAAGGTCTTTACCGAGGATGTGCAGATGCTGACGAGCGTGGAGGTGGGACGCGACGGGGTGTGGCTGATGTGCCCGCCGCAGGTGCTCTTCATCGCGGACCGGAATCATGACGATGTGCCGGATGGCGAGCCGGAAGTGGTGATCGATGGTTTTACGGTGGCGAAGGACAACTACCACAACTTTGCCAACGGGCTGCGCTTTGCGCCGGATGGCTGGCTGTATGGACGCTGCGGGCACTCGTGCCCGGGGAAGCTGGGCGTGCCGGGGACGCCGGAGGAGAAGCGGGTGCCGATGAAGGGCGGGATCTGGCGCTACCACCCGGAGAGGAAGATCGTGGAGGTGCTGACGCATGGCACGACGAACCCGTGGGGGCATGACTGGGATGCGAACGGGGAGATGTTTTTCATCAACACGGTGACGGGGCATCTGTGGCACCTCATTCATGGAGCGCACCTGATGGACTCGAGCAATGCGAACCCGTATGTGTATGAGAAGCTGGACACGATCGCGGATCACTACCACTACGACCGGAGCGGGAGCTGGACGGCGTCCCGTGATGGGCAGGCGAACAGCCTGGGTGGCGGGCATGCGCACATCGGCATGATGATTTATCAGGCGGAGCAGTGGCCGGCGGAATATCGCAACAAGCTCTTCACGCTGAACATGCATGGGCGCCGTGCGAATGTGGAGCGACTGGAGCGCAATGGCAGCGGGTATGTGGGCAAGCATGAACCGGATGTGTTTTTGAGCGATGATCCGTGGTTTCGGGGGATCGAGATCAGCACGGGGCCGGATGGGAGCGGGTTCATCCTGGACTGGAGCGACACGGGGGAGTGCCATGATTCGACGGGTGTGCACCGGACCAGCGGGAGGATTTTCCGAGTCAGCTATGGTGAGGTGAAGAAGCCGGAGGTGCCGTTTGCGTGGAGGAAGGCGTGGCCGAAGGGGGACCTGAGCTCGGCTGATGAGCATGCGCGGGCGCTGGCGATCCGCGAACTGACGCAGTTTTCGCCGATCGATGCGATTCCGGGGCCGATGGAGGGCGCGGTGTATCCGGAGCTGGGATTTGATGCGGTGAAAGTGGCGAAGGAGGACAAATCGGCCTTTGTGCGGCTGATGCTGGCGTCCACGCTGCAGCGACTGCCGGTGGGCAAGCGTGCGGAGCTGGGTGCGGCGCTGCTGGCGCATGGCGAGGATGCGAATGATCCCTTCCTGCCTTATCTGGTGTGGTATGGTATTTCGCCGCTGGCGAAGGAGGACCCGCAGGCGCTGGTGAAGCTGGCGAAGGACTGCACGTGGCCGAAGACGCTGAAGTGGATGACGCGGAGTCTGGCGACACAGCCGGAGGCGCTGAATGCGCTGCTGGCGGGAGCGAAGGCGGAGCAGGCCGGGACGATTCTGGAAGGGATGGCGGAGGCGTTTAAGGGGATACGCAAGGCGGCCAAGCCGGAGGCGTGGGATGGATTTGCGATCACGGCGGGCAAGGCGGAGGCGGACAAGAAGATCGTCCAGGAGCTGAGCATTCTTTTTGGCGACGGGCGTGCGCTGGATGATGTGAAGAAGCTGGCGCTGGATGAGAAGGCGGATCTGTCTGCGCGGGAGTCGGCGCTGAAGACGCTGATCGAAAACCGGCCGGATGATCTGCGAGCGATTTGCACACAGCTGCTGGAGGTGCGGGGCCTGAACATCGTGGCGGTGCGTGGGCTGGCGCTGTTTGATGATCCTGAGATCGGGCAGAAGCTGGCGGGGAGCTATCGCAAATTTGGCCCGGCGGAGCGCCCGACGGTGATCGACACGATGGTGTCACGGCCGAGTTTTGCCAAGGCACTGCTGAAAGACATGGCGGCAGGCAAGATCCCACGAGCGGACTTGAGCGCGTTCCACGCGCGGCAGATCAATGCTTTCAAAGATGAAGCGCTGAGCAAGCAGCTGGTGGAGGTGTGGGGCGAGCTGCGGGAGTCTGCGGCTGACAAGAAGGAGCTGATCGAAAAGGTGAAGAAACAACTCACGCCGGCAACGCTGGCGAAGGCGAATCTCAGCCAGGGGCGCATGCTTTTCACTGCCATCTGCGGCTCATGCCACATGATGTATGGGCAGGGTGGGAAGATCGGGCCGGATCTGACAGGATCAGGGCGCGCGAACCTGGACTACCTGCTGGAGAACATCGCAGATCCGAGCGGGGTGGTGAGTGCGGACTTCCGCATGAGCCTGCTGACACACAAAGACGGCCGGGTACTGAGCGGGGTGATCACGGAATCGAACGCCCGGACGCTGACGCTGCGCACGATGACTGAAACTTTGACCCTGGACCGTGCGGACATTGTGAAACAGGAGACCTCTCCTCTCTCGATGATGCCTGAGGGATTGCTGCTGGCCTTCCAGCCGGATCAGGTGCGGGATCTCATTGCCTACCTGATGCATCCGGTGCAGGTGCCACTGCCTAAGGCCCCATGAGCGCCGCTGGTACCAGTCGCACATTTCATTTCGGCGCCGTCTGGCTGCTGTTTCTGGGCATGATAGCGCTCCTGCTTTTCAACTAACGCAGCCGTGACGTCTTGAGGGCGCTGAAGGAGCGGATGAATGGACAGACGCAACGGATGCGCAGGGAAATGGCTGGTTTGAAGGTGGCCATGGAAAAGAAGGCGCAGGAGGAAAAGAAGGCTCGGGGCCTTTGCCCAGGCGATTTTAAGACAATCTTTGTTTGGCAGCAGGCTCTACGGCTGCTGTATTTCCCGGATGTCACAAGGAACTCTTCTCATTACCGGCGGCGCAGGCTACATCGGCTCGCACACAGTGCGTTATTTGCTCGAACAAAACGAACGTGTGGTGGTGCTGGACAACCTTGTCTTCGGACATCGTGAGGCGCTGCCGATGGACCGGGTGGCGTTTGTGGAAGGCGACATGGCCGACGCTGAGCTGATGGAGAAGCTTTTCACCGAACACAAGCCGGAAGCGGTGCTGCATTTCGCGGCTTTTGCGTATGTCGGCGAGTCGGTGACGGATCCGCTCAAGTATTACCGGAACAATCTGGCCGCGCCGCTGACGCTGCTGGAAACGATGCAGCGCCATGACTGCAAGCGCTTCATCTTTTCCTCCACCTGCGCGACCTATGGCGACCCTTTGCGGATCCCCATCGATGAAACCCATCCGCAGGCGCCGGTGAACCCTTACGGCGCCAGCAAATGGATGCTGGAACGTGTGCTGCGTGACTGCGGGCATGCCTGGGGGCTGAAGTCTGTGTTTCTGCGCTACTTCAACGCGAGCGGCTGCCACCCGAGCGGTGAAATCGGTGAAGACCACAATCCGGAGACACACCTCATTCCGCGCATCCTGATGGCTGCCACGGGGGAGATCGAGAACATCACGGTGTTTGGCACGGACTACGCCACGCCGGATGGCACGTGCATCCGCGACTATATCCACGTGTGTGATCTGGCGTCGGCGCATGCGCTGGCATTGAAATATCTGCGCGGGGGTGGAGAGACCATCGCGGTGAACCTCGGCACGGGCCGTGGGTTTAGCGTCAAAGAAATCATTTCCACGGCGGAAGCGGTGACTGGGAAAAAAATTCCGGTCAGCTATGGTCCACGGCGCGCGGGTGATCCCTCAGAGCTCATCGCCGAGCCCAAACTGGCCAAGGAAATTCTTCAATGGGAGGCGATTCACCGGGACCCAAGGGAGCATATTGAGTCTGCCTGGAGATGGATGAGCGGGGAGAGGCATGGGCGGTATTCCGTTTGATTTTCAAGAAGTCCAGACGCCCGCCGAGGAGACCGCCGCCAGACAACTGGCGACGGCCATGGGTCGGCTTTGAGCCTACTATGCCTAAATAAATGCTTTAACTAGGGCGGATTGAATAGATCTGAAGGAGTGTATTGACTGATCCTTGCGATAAGCGCATGGAGAATGTCATGTGCGATATGTAGTTTGAACGGTCTTCACTTAAGACTGTCACACTATAGATTCACTTGGTTTCACACTTTAAATGAGAGCTTTTTTTCATGGGTTGGTCGGGGTCATCGCGTGTGTTAGCGGTACGCTGCTTCATGCCGTTGAATTGATCGGGGAACCGCAGACAAGGACCACGGCAAACAGCGCGACCATTCAATGGCGAACGGATGTGGAATGCGGTACGCGACTGCAGTTTGGCCTGAATCCCGCAGTGCTGGACCGCAAGGCCGAAGGTGGGGTGACGCGTGATCACACGCTGCAGCTGGAAGCACTGACTCCGGCAACGAAGTATTATTTCAGCGTGGGCAGCGCGCGTGTCAGGCTTGCCACAGGGAGCTTCACCACGGCAGGGGGCGCAGCCGCAGCAGCACCGCAGCCTTCCCTGATCCGCCGTGTCCTGGATGTGCTCACACCGGACAAGAAGGAGGCTCCGTCCGTGATTTCCTCACAAGCCCCGCCGACTCGACAGACCTGGGGGCACATCGATTCACTGCAGGATCATTTTGAGCGACATGGCGGCGACTTCTCCAGCCAATCTCCCGATGATTATGCGGCAAAGGCGTGGGCCTTTCTGCAACGCGCCCGTGCGGAAAATCTGCCGATGAAGCTGGACGACACGGACGGAACGCTGCGCGTCTTTGATCCCGCCACGCGCGTATTTGGTGCTTATAACGGCGCAGGCAAGACCAAGACCTTTTTCAAGCCGGACAACCCCACCTACTGGCAGCGCCAGCCTGGACGAACCGTGAAAGCGACTGAGCTCCGGTTTTTCTCCCGCTGAGAACGCCCCCGACCTTCCAAAAAACAACCATGAAAAACAACCTCAACTTCTGCCCCGTATGCGGCTATGACAAACTCGCGGAGCCGCCGCGAAACCGAACCGGAGGTGCATCGATGGAAATCTGCGCCTGCTGCGGATTCCAGTTTGGAGTGACCGATGATGACCAAGGCGTCAGCTACGATGATTTTCGCCAGAAATGGATTGCGGACGGCATGCTGTGGACCAGCACGGGGAAAAAGGCCCCCAAAGGCTGGAACCCGCAGACACAGCTGGGCTCACTGGCGCTGCGTGCCACGCTGAGCCGAGTGAAGGGCCGCCCGCCACGGATGACAGTCCTCTTTGCGTGAGCTCACGCCGCGCCTTTGAGCAAACTCAGGGCATGCACGCGCGCGCTGTCGGCACTGCCGCCGAGCATGCGTGCGAGTTCGTCGACGCGTTGTGCGTCGCTCACAGCCTGAATCTGGGAGCGGGTGGTGTTGCCGGTGATCTCCTTGGTGACCACGAAGTGGCTTTTGGCGAGTGAGGCGACCTGGGGGAAGTGGGTGATGGCGATGACCTGATGAGTCGCGCCCAATGCGGCCATTTTGCGACCCACGGCCTCGGCGATGTTACCGCCGACGTTGGCATCGATTTCGTCGAAGACCAGGAGAGGGACGGCGTCCTGCTTGGCGAGGGCGCTTTTCACGGCGAGCAGGACGCGGGACATTTCGCCGCTGGAGGCGGTGAGGCGAAGGGGCTTGGAGGGCTCGCCGGGATTGGGTGCGAAGTGGAAATCGACTTCTTCGAGGCCGTTGCGTTCGGGTGATGGAAGGACTGCGAGCTGGGCTTCGAAGACGCTGCGTTTGAAGCCGAGATCGGTGAGATGGGAGGCGACTTCTTTGGCGAGCTTGGGGGCGGCGTCGGCACGCTTCTTGGAGATTTGTCTGCCGATTTTCAGCACATCGGCCTCGCGCTCTTTGACGAGCTTTTGGAGCCTGGCGATTTCTTCGCCGCGGTTCTCCATCCTGGCGAGTTTGCGCTCGGTTTCGGCGAGGAACTCCAGGATCTCGGCGATGGTGCGGCCGTACTTGCGCTTGAGGGTCTGGATGGTGTGGATGCGGCTTTCGAGCTTGTCGAGTTCGGCGGCGTCGATCTCCAGATCGTCTGCGTAGTCCTGCACGCTGCTTTCGAGTTCGGTGAGTTCGATTTGGGCGGACTTGAAGCCTTCGAACATGGAGGCGGTGGAGGGATCGATTTTTTCGAGTTCGTGGATGCTGCGGCTGATCTCGCGCAGGCCGTCGATGACACTCCCCTCCCCTTCGCTGAGGCGGCCGGTGATGCTGCCGCAGAGTTCGGCGAGGCGTGCGCCGTTGGCGGCGATGCGGTGGCGGGATTCGATTTCTTCCTCCTCGCCGGGCTTCAAGTTTGCGGAAGCGATTTCGTTGGCCTGGAACTTGAGCATGTCGATCTGCTGGCTGCTGGCGCGCTCGGAGTTTTCGAGTTCATCGAGTTCAGTGGCGGCGGCGCGCCAGAGCTTCCAGGTGTCCTGGTATTTGCCCAGCAGCTCCTCAACGCTGGCGTACTTGTCGAGCATCTCGAGCTGGCGGTCCTTGGAATTGAGGGACTGATGATCGTGGGGTCCGTGGAGATCGACGAGGAATTCGCCGAGGCTTTTGAGCACCTGGATGGTGACGGGGGAGCAGTTGACGAACTGTTTGTTGGCTCCGCTGGTGCTGATGGAGCGTTTGATGAGGAGTTCGCCATCCTGACAGGGGTCGAGGCCAGCTTCTTCCAGCACGGCATCGATGGCACGGGTGTCTTTGAGGTGGAAACCGGCCTCCACGGTGCAGGCGTCCTGGCCGTTGCGAATGAGACTGCGGTCGGCTCGTTCGCCAAGGATCAGCTTCAAAGCGCCGACGATGATGGATTTGCCAGCGCCGGTCTCCCCCGTCACGCCGATGAGACCAGCGGCCAGCTCCCAGGTCACGTCTTCAACGAGGGCCAGATTGCGGATTTTGAGGAAGGAAAGCATGCGATGGGAGATAGTGAGCAAACGAACATGTATCATCCGCGCTGCATTTCAACTGCCGCGAGGTGATCTTCTGCTAAGAGGCAAAGGCTGCATCTCAAGGACGAAAAGGACAGAAAAGACAAAAAGGGCGGAGATGGAGGAGCGACTGTTCCTGACAGAAATTAAGAGCGTGGCGATTTTCCACTCCAAGCTTTGAAGGCGCGCGAAAAATGTGCGGCGGATTTGTAACCGAGCTCGGCGGCGACACCTTTGACCAGGGCATCGGGCTGGCGGAGTTTGATGGCGGCTTGGGAGAGCTTGAGGCGGGTGAGGCAGGCGAGCGGGGTCTCGGTGTCGTAGCGCTGGAAGAGGCGGGTGAAGTAAGCGGCGGAGACGAAGCAGGCTTTGGCGGCCTGCTCGATGCTGCTGAGCACGGGATAATTGCGCAGGAGATGGCCGCGGCAGCGCAGGTAGGTGGCATACGCGGGATCCATTTTGGTGGTGGCGGGCTGGCGGGAGTCCGCGCAGAGCACGAGGGCGTGTTCGAGCGTGGCACAGGCTGCGCGCAGGCCGAAGCGGCCACCACGGAGGGCGTGATCGATCACTTCCTCCAGCAGTGAGTCCACGCGCGAGGCGTCCGTGACGCGGAGGACGCTGCCGGGAGAGAGATCAAGATCGCTCATCAGCTTCGCAGCTCGTGGGCCGGTGAAATTGAAGAAGTATTTCACCATGGGCTCCTCGGCGGAGCTGCGAATGACGTGCGGAGTGGAGGAGTCGAAGACGAAGGCGTGCCCGGCTTCAATTTCATGCGTCTGGTCCGCCAACGTGACGCTGCCATGGCCCTTTGACACGAACTCGAAGGCTAGAAAGGGGAATTTCTGCCGGTCCATGACGAAATCCGGGGCGCACCATTCGCAGCCGCCTCCCACAAGGCACAGAGTGGAGGCATCGCTTTGACGCGCCTCCCATTCCGGGAGGAAGAAGCGTCGGGTGCGTACGACTTGCTTTGAGAAGTAGTCTGCCTGGTCGGTGGCGGGCATGGTGGGGACAAGCAGAAAGTTTCCAGGCGCATGAATCTTGCGGGAAAGGGTCAAGAATCGTCATTTCACCGGCAAACATTCGACGCACTGGCGGGTTGCTATTTAGCGGCCTCGGAAGTCACTTATGGGATATGTCCCAACCACTCTCTGGCATCATCCCGCCCCTCGTCACTCCATTGCGTGATCGCGACCTGCTCGACTGCGAGGGTTTGGAGCGATTGATCGAGCATCTGATCGGTGGTGGAGTGTCCGGCCTGTTTATTTTAGGCACCACTGGAGAGGGCCCCAGCCTGAGCTACCGGCTGCGGCGGGAACTGATTGAGCGCACATGCAAGCAGACGGCGGGGCGCGTGCCGGTGCTGGTAGGGATTACGGACACGTCATTTACGGAAAGCGTAAATCTGGCGAGGCATAGTGCCGAGGCTGGGGCCACGCATGTGGTGACGGCACCGCCGTATTACTTCCCTGCCGCGCCGCCGGAGCTGCAGGAGTATATCCAGGATCTGGTGGCGGAGATGCCGCTGCCGATGTTCTTGTACAACATGCCAGGGCTGACGAAGGTGAGCTTTGAGATCGACCTGGTGCGTCGGGCGCTGGAAATGCCGGGCATCTGCGGGGTCAAGGACAGCTCGTGTGACATGATCTATTTCCACCGGTTGATGGAGGTGGCGAAGCAGCGGGCGGACTGGAGCGTGCTGGTGGGGCCTGAGGAACTCACTGCGGAAGCGGTGCTGCTAGGAGGCCATGGGGGCATCAATGGCGGGGCGAACCTGCATCCGAAGCTCTATGTGGAGATGTACCGGGCGGCGGCTGCGCAGGATTTGAAGCTGACGCGGGAACTGCATGCGAAGGTGATGCAGCTGGCGGGAAGTATTTATACGGTGGGGCGGCACAAGTCGGCGATCATCAAGGGCATCAAGTGCGGGCTCTCGCTGCTGGGAATCTGTGAGGATCAGATGGCGGAGCCGTTTCACCGGTTTCGTGAAGCGGAACGCGCGATCATTCGTGAAAGACTCGTGAACCTCGGCCTGATTGCTTAACTTCTTCCAACCATGAAAACTTTTTCACTGCTTTGCTTTGCCATGCTGACCTGCAACCTCACCGCGCAGATCGCGGGAGGGTTCAGCGCTGTTTCGCCCAAGGACAAGGAGGCGATGGCTGCGGCGGAGTTTGCGGTGAAAGCTCATGATCCGAAGCTCAAGCTGCAGAGCATTGAGAGCGGGGAGAGGCAGGTGGTGGCGGGGATGAACTACAAGCTGGTGCTGAATGTTATGGATGCGACGGCTGCGCGACAGGCGGCGGTGGTGGTGTGGCATAAGCTTGATAAGAGCCGTGAGCTGACTTCCTGGGAGTGGCTGAAGGCCAAGGAGGCACAGGCGGGTGTTTTGAAGTCCGAGTTTATCTATGACACGGGGCCTTACCCATCTGTCCATGCGACGACGATTGTGGAGACTCCGACGGGGCTTGTCTCCGCATGGTTTGGCGGCACGGCGGAGAAGAATCCGGATGTGTGCATCTGGGTTTCGCGACTGGTGGATGGGAAATGGACGGAGAGTGTTGAAACGGCGAACGGGGTACAGGCTGATGGCACGCGCCACCCGACGTGGAATCCGGTGCTGTTTCAGCCACGCAACGCGCCGCTGATGCTGTTTTACAAGGTGGGGCCATCGCCAAGCACGTGGTGGGGGGAGCTCAAAACCTCGACGGATGGCGGCAAGACGTGGTCGGCTGCGCAGAAGCTGCCGAAAGGGATCTTTGGGCCGATCAAGAACAAGCCGGTGCAACTGCCGAATGGGGACATCCTCTGCCCGACGAGCAATGAAACCGATACGAAGCCGAGCGCGTGGGCGATCTATTTTGAGCGGACGAGTGATCTGGGCAAAACGTGGCAGCGCACAGAGCTGCTGCATGACGGGCTGAAGGTGAGCGCGATCCAGCCGAGCATTCTGGACTTGGGTGGTGAGAAGATTCAGGCCATCGGCCGGACGCGGCAGGGGAAAGTTTTCCAGATCACGTCCGATGATCTCGGCAAAACGTGGGGTGAGATCTCGCTGACGGAGCTGCCGAATCCGAACTCAGGGACGGATGCGGTGACGCTGAAGGATGGGAGGCATCTGCTGATCTACAACCACACGGCGAAAGGCCGCAGTCCGCTGAACCTGGCGGTGAGCAAGGATGGCAAGGTGTGGGAGGCGGCACTGGTGCTGGAAGACGAGCCGAAGAAGGAGTTCAGCTATCCGGCGATCATTCAGACGAGCGACGGGCTGGTACACATCACCTACACGTGGAAGCGCCAGAAGGCGAAGCACGTGGTGATTGATCCTGCCAAGGTGGAGCTGAAACCCATCGTGAACGGGCAGTGGCCACAATGAGCTTTTTCCGAACTGTCCGCATGCAGCCGCATCTATTTCATTTCACGGCCCTGGCCACGGTCATTGCGATCCAAATGACCGCTGCCGCGCCCGATTCGGAGCTGGTGAAACAGACTGACCAAGCCTGGGATGTGACGTGGGGCAGATTTTACCTCCCCAAGGCGCAGACATTTGGCGACTACCTGAGCAGCTACGAGAAGGGCAAGGAGCAGGCGCATCTGCCGACGGCTGAAGAGGTGAAAAGACAGTATCCGAACCCGTGTGGCTACAGCACGGGCATGGAGGATGGCGCGATCCTGGGCGGGGCGATGCTGAGTGTGCTGTGTGATCGGTTTGCGGTGACAGGCGACGAGGGACTTCGAGAGAAGGCGGCGAGTGTGTTTGCGGGGCTGAAGCTATGCGCCACCGTGCATGGGGTGCGGGGTTTTGTGGCGCGGAATGTGTGCCCGGAGGATGCGAAGAGTGTTTACATCAACTCCTCGCGTGACCAAGTGACGCACTTTGTGCACGGGGTGTGGCAGTATTACCGCAGCCCGCTGGCGGATGAGGCGACGAAGAAGGAGATCCGTGTGGTGCTGGCGGATGTGGCGGAGCGGATGATCGCTTTTGTGACGCCGGAGAATGATTTCGATTTCTGCCGTGCGGATGGGACGCGCTGCCCGCTGGGCATCTGCCGCATGTGGAATGTGCAGGCGCATGAGGCGGCAAGGCTGCCGATGATTTATGCGGCGGCGTGGGATGTGACGCGTGATGAACGGTATCGCAAAGAGTGGCGGCGCTATGCGGCAGATGCCATCGTGCAGTCTGCCACACCTGGCGAGAACAAGCCTGCCTATGCGCTGCTGCAGATGCAGTGCTCGCTGGAGGTGCTGCATGAACTGGAGCCGGAGGCCGCACTGAAGGCCACGATTCATGAGCGCATGGTGCATGTGCGGGATCTTGCGGCGAAGCGTTTCACCAGCGTGCTCGCGCAGATTGCGAAAAAGAGTCCGGAGCAAATGCGAATGACCGGGCCGGACTGGCGGAAAGTGCCTGAGTGGAAGAATCAAAAGGGCTACCCGAATCCGCAATGGGGGCCGTTTCGCGAGATCTGGCACATCACGCGTGAAGCCGGGGAGTCCGCACTGATCCTTCTCATGGTCGATCCTGGCTCTTTCTCCGAAGCGCAGCAGACCGCGCTGGCGGAACTGATGCAGCGGTTTGACTACGCGCATAATTCGAGCTGCGGAGTCGTCTATCATCTGGCGGCGTACTGGAAGGCGCGCCGCAACCATCTGCTGAATCCCTGAACCGCCCCTGATGAAATCTCTTTCCCTCCTCCTGGCACTGATGTGCCTGCAGCAAGCGGCCGCCGAAACGCCTGCGCCTGCCGCGAATCTGCCAGACGCGACGCAGCTGGTGGCTGCCGAGAAATTTGACCGGCCCGAGTCCTTTGCGAAGGAACGCCAGCCCGGCACGGATGGCTGGCGCGCGGGCATCGGCACGTGGAGCATTGTGGATGGTGCGGCGTATGCGAAGCAGGAGGGGCCGAGCAAAAACCGCCCGAACGGACATGAGGCGGTGTGCGAGCATCTGGTAGATCTGGGAGACTATGTACTGACAGGTGAATTCAAACTCGGAGCCTCACCGCAGATTGGATTCGTCTGCCGCGACACGAACAAGCCGAATCATCATCAGGGGCGTGTGGTCATCACACCTACCGCAATCTGGATTCAGAAGATGAGCGGCATCGCCAAGGAGACACGGCGCGAGGAATTGACGAAGATTGAGGTGAAGCTCGATCCTGAGGCGTGGCACCGCATCACCGTCGAAGTGTGTGGTGACCGCTGGCTGGCGCGGATTGATGATCACACTTTGGAAGCGCGGCATGAGCGCTTCAAAGACCGCAAAGGCCGCATCGGCATGGTGGCACGTGGCGAAGGCGCGCAATTCCGTAATCTCAGCCTGTGGAGTGCGCAGCCGAAAGGATGAGCGCAGCCATGCGCATCAGCCGTGGACAGCCACGACGGCACTGAAACGCATCCTCCATCACAAACCAGTTTAAAACCCGCCCCCCTCGCATGAAAACCTGTCTCATCGCCGCTGGCCTCTCCATGGTGCTGCCGTGCCTCTGTGCGGCAGAAACGGGTGATGCGCACGAGGTGCGAGTGATCCGCACCGCCGAGCAGGAGCCGCGTGCCGCGCTGCTGGGACAACCGAGCCTGGCGCAATGGAAGGAGAAGCATCTCGTGGCAGCCTACCAGCTGGGCATCGCCGGAAAGACGGACATGGGGAGCATTGATGCGGTGGTGTCCACCGACGACGGGCAGAGCTGGAGCATTCCCAGCACGATTTTTGACAGCACGGAGCGGCATGGGGCCATGCAATTTGGCTACTGCAATGCGGTGCTGTACAAGCCACCGGGACAGGAGGTGCTGTGGTGCTTTGCGATGAGGTGCCCGCTGAACTATGCGGACAGCGAGGACTCGCACCTGGCAGCGGCCTACAGCGGTGACGGGGGACGCTCGTGGAATCCGGTGGAGCTGGCAATGCACTACACGGGACCGCTGGTGATCCTGGGGGAGATCCGACGCATCGAGGAGGACGGGCATCCGGTGTATGTGATGCCCGCGCACCGCAACACGCGACGCGCTGATCCGCATGGCACGAGAGAGCATTTTGTGCTGCGGAGCACGAGCCTGCTGGACTGGCACCTGGGCGGCTATGTACCGCGACCGAAGGGCAAAGAAGCCTTTTTGCATGAAGGGCAGATCGCGGTGATGGATGCAAAGCAGGGGCGGCTGAAGATGGTGATGCGTACCTCGACGGGTATACCCGAGGGGAAGCTGATGGATGGTGGAGCACTGAATCCACCACGTGCGTGGTCCAGCACGAGCGAGGACGGCGGGCACACCTGGAGCGTGGCGCAGGAAGAGCCGGAACTGTGGAACACGGTCTCTGAAGCCTGGTATGGCCGCAGCGGTGATGGCAGGCTGCTGTATGTGTACAACGATGGCCCGACCTTCAGCCGAATGGCGCTGCGATACAAAGTGGGCAGCGCCGATGGTACGTGGGGGCCAGAGCGGACCTTCTTTGATGAAGGCATTCATAATTCCTACCCCACGCTGATCGAGGTGGGGCCGGGTGAATTTCGTGCGGTGTGGGACAGCGGAGATGCCAAGCGCCACCGGCGTGCGATCCGCTTTGGCAAGCTGAGCCTGCCAGACCTGAAACCGGCGGCTCCGTGAGGAGCGGCGCGACGCAGCGCAGTTCATTTCATCTTCTTTTTTACAGGCTTCTTATGACATACCCCCACCCCATCCTCCGTGCCCTCTTTGTGGCGCCAATCCTCGCCCTGAACCTCTTTGCTGCTGACGATGCGAAACTGGAGATCGCTGACTCCACGAAGAAAAAAGCGGCGGCCCCCACCATCGCGCTGCCTGCGGATCAAAAGCAGAATGTAATCATCTACAAGGAGCCGGGGCGCTACGGCGGCTGGCCTGCGAATCGTGGGCTGTGGCAGTGGGGAGATGAGCTGGTGGCGGGTTTCACTTCGACATGGTACAAGCAGACGACGACGGATCACCGGATCGACCGCAGCAAGCCGAGCTACGAGATTCAAGCGCGCAGTGTGGATGGTGGCAAAACATGGAAGACGGAGGAGAACCTGCCGTTTGCGGATCCGAAGAAAGAAGCGAAGCCTGCGCCGCTGACGGTGCCGCTGGATTTCACTGCGCCAGATTTTGCGCTGATGTTCCGCTTTGGCGGACTGCATGCGGGGCCTTCGTGGTTTTACACGAGCCTGGACCGCTGCAAGACGTGGCAGGGGCCGTATTCGTTTGCGGTGGAGGGTGTGGAGAAGATCTGCACGCGGACGGATCTGATCGTGCTGGGCAAGCAGGACTGCCTGATGTTTGGAAGCTGTGCGAAGCAGAATGATGGGAAGGAAGGACGTGTCTTCTGTGCGCGCACCACGGATGGTGGATTGAACTGGAAGCTGGTATCGCTGATCGGGCCAGAGCCGGTGGAGGGCGGGTATGCGATCATGCCGTCGTCGTTGAGGCTGAAGGATGGGACGCTGCTAACGATGATCCGCCGATCGGACCCGAAGGTGTCGGGATTCATCGAGGCGTGGCGCAGTGCGGACATGGGAAAGACGTGGACGATGACTGGCAGGGCGGTGACCAAAATGGGCGGCAATCCACCCGCCCTGGTGCAACTGCAGGATGGACGCGTGGCCTTCAGCTACGGCTACCGCCACAAGCCCTCGGGCATGCGGGCGTGCATCAGCGCGGATGGAGGCATCACATGGGGACCGGAGATTGTGCTGCGGGAGGATGGCTTTGATGGAGACCTGGGGTATCCGCGCAGTCTGGTGAGGCCGGATGGCCGGGTGCTGACGGTGTATTACTACAACGGGCCGAAGGATGAAGACCGGGCGATTGAGGGGACGTTTTGGACGCCGCCAGTGGGGAAGTGAGAGAGGGATGACACAAACGCGGAGCGAGGGGGATGGCGGAGCGCCGCACAGGGGACTGTGCGGACCACATTGCTGGCGCATTCGAGCTGCTGCGGATGTATGTCTCGAAAATGGGCAAGCGTGCAGGTTGCTTCGCCTGATGCCTGCGATGGGGGGATTTGGGAGTGTTTTTGGCTAGGAAGCGCAGCGGGGTGCGTTTGAGGTAGCACATGAAATTCTGTCTCTTTTTCAGATTCTCGCAGATGGTGTGTGTGGCTTTGCTGGCCTGTGGCGGTGCTTTTGCCCAGACTCAAACTGCGCCGCCTTCATACAAGCCGCCTGCTGGCATCCGGATGGAGAAAGACATCTCGTACATTCCCGCTGGTGATGAGGCGCAGAAGCTGGATCTTTACCTTCCCGAGAAGGCGGCGGACAAACCGCTGCCGCTCGTGGTGCACATTCATGGCGGGGGCTGGATGGGAGGGAGCAAGTATCCGTGCGCGGTAGCTCCCATGGTGCTGCGGGGCTATGCGGTGGCGAGTGTGGAGTATCGCTTCAGTCAGAAGGCGAAATTTCCGGCGCAGATTCAGGACTGCCAGGCGGCGGTCCGCTGGCTGCGGGCGCATGCGAAGGAGTACAACTTGGACCCGGAGCATGTCGGTGTGGTGGGAGGATCTGCGGGCGGGCATTTGTCCGCACTGGTGGGCACGGCGGGCGGGAAGAACGCCTTTCCCAAGATCGGTGGGAATGAGGAGCAGTCTGACCGGGTGCAGGCGGTGTGCGACATCTTTGGCCCGTCTGATTTCAGCACGGTGGTGCAGCAGGCGGCGGACGACAAGAATGTGAAGAACATCTTTGAGTTTAACACGCCGAAGGACCCGTATTCGGAACTGATCGGCACGAAGCTGGATGACAAGGAAAAGGCAGATGCTGTGAGCCCGGTGCACTATGTCAGCCATGACAATCCGCCCGTCCTGATTCTGCACGGCACGCATGATACGCTGGTGCCTTACGCGCAGAGTGAGGAGCTGGCCGCTGCGCTGAAGGAGAAGGGCGTGGCTGTGTGGCTGCAAAAACTGCCGGGGGCCGGGCATGGCGGACCGGGTTTTGGCAAGCCGGCGGTGGTGCAGCTCATGCAGAATTTTTTCGACAAGTACCTGAAGGGTACAGAGATGGAGATCACGCTGGTTCCGGAGGCGGAAGTGACGGTGGAGCAGCAAAAGCCTGCGGTGAAATAGTGGGAGGAAGAAGCGAAGTGCGAAAAAGACCGAGGCTTCGAAGTTTGACGATTTTGGAGGGAATGAATGCGGCGGGCTCCGCGTTTCATTCCCGCTTTTTCTTCCCGCGCTCCCCATGACATCCCTCGCAACTCTCCGCCGCTCGTTCCTAGCAGCAGCCCTTGGTTTTACCACGCAGCTTTCTGCCGAAGACTGGGGAGCGTATGTTATCGTGCCGGTGAGCGCGCCAGCGATGGTGCTGGAGGCGGTGGATGCGGGGACGGCGGAGGGAACGAGGGTGTCGATCGGGAATCCGGCGGGCAAGCCGAACCAGAAGTGGGTGATCGCGCCGAAGGGGGACGGATTTTATGCCATCAAGCCATCCTACAGCAGCACGCTAACGCTGGCTGCAGACAAGGGCGGAGTGAAGAATGGGACGGGCATTGTGCTGGAGACGGACAGCGGGAAGGACTGGCAGATGTGGAAGATTCAGAGGAATGAGGCGGGGTCTTATTCGATCATTCCGAAGCACGCGCCGACGCAGGGGATGGACGATCTGGGAGGGAAGAAGGAGGCGGGCGCGAAGATTGATCTGTGGCAGCACCATGCGAATGATCAGCATCTGCAATGGCAGATCAAACCGCTGGCGGGGAGCGCCATCGCGGGAAATGAGGCTGCGGCCACAACACCGACGTATGTGCCGCCGGTGATCAAGCCGGAGGAGATTCTGCCGGGGACGATCAAGCAGACGCAGTTTAACCAGAGCAAGGTGTTTCCGGGGACGATGCGTGATGTGACGGTCTTCATCCCGGCGCAGTATGATGGGAGCAAGCCGGCGTGTGTGTATGTGAAGACGGACGGCTACAATGCGCGGGAGAAGACTTTCATGGAGACGCTGATCGCGACGAAGGAGATGCCGGTGACGATTGGTGTGTTTGTGAAGCCGGGCACGCTGCCAGCCCCGATGAAGGGGACGATGGACCGGCGGAATCGGGATCTGGAGTATGACGGGGTGGGTGATGAGAATGTGCGCTTTCTGCACGATGAGCTGCTGCCGTTTGTGGCGAAGGAGTTCGATTTGAAGCTGTCCACGGATGGCAATGACCGGTGCATCGCGGGTGGGAGCAGCGGGGGCATTGCGGCCTTCACGGCGGCGTGGCACAGGCCCGAGGCCTTCAGCCGTGTGTATGCAGCGAGCGGGAGCTGGGTGGCGTTTCGTGGGGGGCACGAGTTTCCGACGATGGTGCGCAAGTTTGAAGCGAAGCCGATCCGCGCGTATCTGACGACGGCGACGCATGACATGGAGAACTGCGCGGGCGACTGGTATCTACTGGACCTGGAGATGGACAAGGCGCTGAAGTTTTCGGGTTATGATTATCAGTTTCGCAGCATTGAAGGACGGCATGTGGCGGGGTATGCGGAGAACTATCTGGAGGCGATGGCCTTCCTATGGAAAGGCTGGCCGGAGCGTGTGAAGGCGGGAGCGAGCGCGCCGCGTGCGCAGGAGGTAATCATTCCCGGCGAAGGGTGGGAGCTGCTGGCGGAGGGCTTCAAGAGCACGCGGGGGCCTTCGTGCAATGAGAAGGGCGAGGTGTTCTTTGCGGACACGTCGAACAACAAGATTCACCGCATCGGGCTGGATGGGAAGGTGGGCGAATTTGTGAAGGACACGAATGCGCACTGCGTGACGATGGGCGCGGACAAGAAGCTTTACACGATCTCGGAGAAGTCGGGGAAGCTCATGTCTTTTGATGCCTCCGGGGCTGGCAGCGTGGTGATGGAGGACATTCTGGGGCACTCGATTCTGGCGATGCCGAACGGCAACCTGTATGTGACGACGAATGGTGACAAGCCGAGGGAGGAGGGCACGGTGTGGCTGATCAAGGATGGCAAGAAGACGCAGGTGGATAAAGGCATCAGGTTTGCGACGGGCATGGCATATCGCCCTGATCAGTGGCTGCTGTCGGTGGCGGAAGGGCACTCGAAGTGGGCGTATAGCTATCAGATTGATGAGGATGGGACGCTCAAAAACAAGGAGCGCTTTTTCCATCTGCATGTGGCGGATTGGGAAGATGACGCCGGGCCGGAGTGCCTGTGCTACTCGATTGAGGGACGGCAGTTCATTGCGACGAAGAGCGGGGTGCAGATCAGCGCGGATGACGGCCCCACGCAGATCATTCTGCCGGTGCCGGACCGCAGCCGGGTGACGGCGGTGGCGATCGGTGGGAAGGACAAGGACACGCTGTATGCGTTTTGCATGAACAAGATCTGGAAGCGCAAGATTTTGCAGCATGCGATGGGGGCGTGGAGCCCATGGACGAAGATGACGGGGTCGAAGCTGTAAGCGCCCGCCAGCCAGACTTTCTCCTCCCTAAAGCAAACCCTTCTCGCACACACACCCATGCAACCTCTGACGCTCATTCTCCTTTCATGTCTCACGCTGTCCGTGGCAGCTGAGGAAGTTCTGCCGAAAACGGCGGAAGTTTTTGAGATCGACGGACACAAGGCATTCCTTTATGCCGCGCCGAAGCCCGCCGCAGGCAAGCCGTGGCTGTGGTATGCGCCGACTTTGGGCGGTGTCTCGCTTTTTGGCCGGAAGATGTATTTCGAGGCCTTCATGAAAGCGGGCATCAGCATTGCGGGATACGATTTGGGGGAGGTGCGGGGCGCACCGGCCAGCACGGCGAAGTTCACGCTGTTTTATGAGGACATGGTGAAACGAGGCTATTCCGCCAAGCCGATCCTGCTGGGGCAAAGCCGGGGTGGCATGATGACGCTGGCCTGGGCCTTCCGGCATCCTGACAAAGTCCGTGCGTGGGTGGGCATCTATCCGGTATGCAATCTCGCGAGCTGGCCGCTGAAGAATTCCAAGGCGCAGACGCTGGCTGACTTTGGCATGCCGGAGAACGAGCTCGTCGCGAAGCTGAGTGATTTCAATCCCGTGGACAATCTCAAGGGGCTTCTCGAAAACAAGGTGCCGATGTTTGTGGTGCATGGGGACTCCGATGTGGTGGTGCCCTATGAGCTGAACACGGGACTGCTTAAAGAACGCTATACTGCGGGTGGCGGGCAGATTGAGGTGAAGATGATTCCTGGTGAAGGGCACAAAGTGGGGCCGTCTTTTTTTGAGTGTCAGGAACTGGTGGATTTTGTTTTGAAGCAGGCCGCTCAATGACAACCCGCTTTGTCACGTCCCCCTTCTTCCCAGCGTCATGCTCCGAGCCCTCCTTTTTGCTTCTGCCGTTCTACTGGTGTCACTTGCTTCCGAGGCAAAGGCGCAGCAGATCATCCTGCTGAAACTGGACGATGTGATCGCGCGGCGTGTGGGGGCGAAGCCGGTGTGGGACAGGTGGCTGAAGGATGTGCAGGCGTCCGGGTTGATCGAGTTCTGGATGCATGGCTATCACATGAAGACGGCGAGCGAGCCGGGGGAGTTTGAGCATGGGACGGCGGGGGAGCAGCGGACGATTTTGGCGAAGGGTGAAAAGCTGGCGAAGGAGAAGCTGGGATTTACGCTGCCAGTGATCAAGAAGTGGTCGCCGGACTGGCTGCTGAGCAAGCATGCCGCGCCGATGTATTTTGAGAACGAGTGGGGGATGACGAAGCCGGAGGACATCACTCAGAACAACTACGATGTGCACTCTCCGGCATGGGCGGTGGGTTTTCAGAAGCTTGCACTTGCGGCGGGAGCCACCTGCCACGTGAAGTATCCGGGTCACCCCACCGAGGGCTATGACGACATCTGGAATTTTATTGTGAAACAACTGACATCCCAACCATGAAAACACTGCTGACCTCCCTCCTCTGCCTGATCTCAATCATCTCGTTTGCCGAAGAAGCGCCGCTGGCTGCGGTGCAGGCCGCGGATGATGCGCGTGTGGCCGCGATGAAAGCGCCTGATCGTGAGAAACTGGGAGCCATCTTTGCGGATGAACTGCGTTACGCCCATTCCTCCGGTGTGGTGGATACCAAGGCATCGTTCATTGAGGTGCTGCTCAAAGGGACGACGAAGTATCTGGCTGTCGATTATGCGGAGAGGAAGTTTACGTTTCCGGCACCGGGGATCGCGCTGATGACTGGGAGCGCGAAGTTCAAGATCGGCACGGAGGCGGGGAACATCGAGCCGACGCTGGCGTTTCTGGCAGTGTGGAGACTGGAGGAGGGGAAGTGGCGCTTCCTGGCCTGGCAGTCGTGCAAGCTGACACCACCACCCGCGAAGTAATCGTTTTTGCATGAAGGCGAAAATCACTCTCGGCATTTTCCTCTTCGCCGCAGGTGTCTTAGCTGTTGAGCCCCATCTGCCGCCGGGCACGAAGGCGCTGGCTTCGGCGGCGAAGAACGGGCGCGGGCCTCTGGCGCTGGTGAACCTGAATCATCATGTGCTGGGGCATGCGAAGGTGTTTGGGGGAAGAGAGGATGATTTGTTTGTGGCGGGTTTCGGCGGGCCGCAGGCGGTGCATTTGTTTCGCTGGGTGGATAGTGCGGAAACGGGCGCGCCGGTGTTTGCGCAACCGGTGGAGGTGCAGTGTGCGTTTAAGGACAAAGGCAGTGTGTTTCAGCGGAAGGATGGCGCAATCGTCGGGCTGTGGATCGACCAGGATGAGGTGGTGACGACGGAGTTTGATCGTGAGAAGGTGGAGCTTCGGGAAACGAAACGCACGAAGCTGCCGGGTGCGGTGAAAGCGCCAGGGAGTCTGGGGGTGCTGTTGAAAGCGGATGGGAGTTATGATCTGGTGTTTGAGATGTCGAATGGTGGCAAGGGGGCGGAGGGGAGTCCGAACACGGAGGAATGGCGGCCATTCAACTCATCGGGCATTGCGATGGGGGAGCTGAGGTATCGCTATCTGATGGGAGTGACGGCGGACGGCAAGGCGAGGCAGATCACGAAGACGCGGAACGAGGTGTATTTCTCGATGCATGGCATCACGGCGATCAACCTGGGAGCCGGCCATGAACGGGATCTGGTGACGGGGTCGCGGCAGGGAAATCTGGTGTATTATCACAACAAGGCGTCGAGGGGTTTTGATCTGGAGAAGAAGCGCTTCATTGCGGGCGAGGATGGGAATGCGCTGCGGCATCCGAGCATCAACCCGAGTGTGTGCGCGTATGGTGATGGCTTGATCGCGTGCGGAGAGGGATCGCTGTATTTTTACCGGTTCACGGGGAAGTTCACTGAAGACGGGGTCCCTGTTTGTCAGGAGCCGGTGTCCGTGCTGCAGGAGAACGCGGATCTTTACGCGGGCACGCTGCCAACGCCCACGACGGTGGATTGGGATGGTGATGGGGTGCTGGACATTCTGGCGGGGAATTCGGAGGGCTTTGTGCTGTTCTTCAAGAACACAGGCAGCAACGACGAGCCGAAGTTTCTGCCGGCGACGCGAGTGAAAGCTGGTGGGCGCGAGATTCAGGTGCAGGCGGGCTATGCCGGCAGCTTGCAGGGATTGCAGGAGGCGCGGTGGGGGTATCTCTCCCCCAACGTGATCGACTGGAACGGGGATGCACTGCCGGACCTGATCACGGGAGACATCACGGGGAACTACCTGATTTATCTGAATCGCGGCAGCAAGACGGAGCCGAAGCTGGATGCGGCGCATCCGATCTATTGCGATGGCGTTGACCTGCACGGCATGTGGCGCTGCCGTCCGGCGCTGGCGAAGATCGGTGAGCGTGTGGCGCTGGCGATCGTGGATGGGGACGATCACTTCCATCTCTACTGGCGCATTGATGACTACAACGTGGAGGATGGCGGAAAGCTGCTGCTGGAGGATGGGAAGCTGATCGGCGCGAGCGGCGGAGTGGGAGGGATGAGCGGGCGCTGCAAGCTGGACTTCTTTGACTGGAACCAGGATGGCAAACTCGATTTTGTGATCGGGACGGGCCGGGTGTGCTGCATTCCTGATCGTGAGACGGGCTACCCAATGGCGGCGCTGGGGCAGAACCCGGTGGTGGGCGGACTGATCGGCAGGCTGGTGGATTCCGCGCTGCCGACCAAGCTGAAGAAGACGCTCGGCACACCGCTGGTGATGCTGAACATGGGAACGAATGCCAAGATGAAGTTCGCGAGGCCGCTGACGTTTCAGGATGAGGAAGGGAAAGTCATTCAGCCCGGTGGCGCGCATGAAACAGGTGCGGTGGGGACGATGCTGGGTGGCAACGGGCCGAATCTGCTGATCTGCAATGAGGCCGGGAGGATGTTTCTGCTGCCGGGGAAAAAGCTGCAAACGAAGCCGTGAGGTTTAGCCATGTTGCGAGGGTGACTGTCCAGCAGCCGCACATGGAATGTGCGGACCACTTCGCGATGGGATGGGTTTGGGCGCGGGTGTTTGCCATGCGCTGATGGACGGGTGGGCTGTCGCCACACCCATCCTACGTTTTGCCTTGGTGCATGCGTTATTTGACGAAGCCGGCTTCGGTGCGTTTGAGCTCGGCTTTCAGGGCGGTGCGGAGCTGGGTGATGCGGGCTGCATGGGAGGCTTCGCCGATGAGGTTTTTGAGTTCTTCGGGGTCGTTTTTCAGGTCGTAAAGTTCTTCGCCGGACTTGCCATCGAGGTAGTGGACGAGCTTGAACTGATCCAGCACGACGGCGCTGTACAAAGGCACGCCCTGATCATTTTTCTGCTCCGCGCCGGTGAGGATGGTCTGGCTGACTTTGGCACCGTATTCGTTGCCCATGTGCTCGTAGTAGCAGGGGTGCGGCCATGCGGTGTCGGGCTTTTCGAGCAGCGGGGTGAGATCGCGGCCATGGGTCTGCCATGGGACTTTGACGCCGGTGATGGAGAGAAAGGTGGCGGCGAGATCGGGGGCGGTGACGGAGGCATTGCAGACTTTGCCGGTGGGGAAGCGGGACGGCATGCTGATGATGAGCGGGGAGCGGTAGTTGGCGTCATACGGTGCGAGCTTGGTACGGAAGCCGTGCTCGCCCATGGAGAAGCCCTGATCAGCGGTGTAGATGATGAGGGTGTTTTCGTACTGGCCTGATTCCTTGAGGGCGGCGATGAGCTGGCCGACGCCTTCATCAATGGCAGGGACGCATTCGTTGACCTGGCGCACCCAGTCATCGAAGCGCCTGCCTTTTTTGCTCTCGCCAAAGGCTTCGCCTCCCTTGCCTGCCATGGGATGGCCGTCGGGGCCTTTGGTCCATGCCTGTTTTTTATCGAGGTAACCGGGTTTGCCTTCGCGGGGCGGGAAGATGTCGGCGGGAACGGGCACGGCGGCGTCCTTGTAGCTGCCTTTGTGACGTTTCGCCGGGATGGACGGGCCGTGGACGCTGCCGTAGCAGACCCAGAGGTACCAGGGCTTTGCTGCATCGCGGTTTTTGCCATGGATGTAATCCAGGGACCACTGGGTGTAGTTGTCAGCAGGATAGCCTTCGATGGTCTGCTCCCTGCCATCGACACTCATGATTTGCGTTTCGTAGTAGGCGCCGGCGTTTTCGGGATGAAGCGGGCGGTTCCAGACGATCTGATGATCCCAGTCGCGGCCCCAGCCGGTGTCAGTGCCGGTGTGCCATTTGCCGATCTGCGCGGTGTGGTAGCCCTGCCTGCGCATTTCGGCAGGGATGAACGGGCACTGCCTGGGATCGTAGGTGCTGCCGGGGTATTGACCTTCCATGGACATGGACTCGATGCCGTGAGGAAAGCGGCCGGTGAGCATGGTGGCACGCGAGGGCATGCACCAGGAACCGAGATAGGCGGCATGGAAGCGCACGCCGTTTTTTGCCAGCGCATCAATGTTCGGCGTCTGCACCCAGGGCCATGAGCCGGGGTAGCAACCCACGGTTTTGGTGGACTGATCGTCCGCGTAGATGAAGAGGATGTTCGGGCGTTTCGCCTCCGCTGCAAAAAGCTGAAACGCGAAAGTGCCGAGCAGGAGAGTGACAAAGGCTTTCATGGTGCGCGGTAAACGTCACGCACCATAGCATTGTAGCCGCAAAGCCACCGAATTTGATCAGGCGGCTGTGCCTTGGGATGGAGGCGGCAGCTTGGCTGCGGGCGGGCGGGCGACTGCCGTGGGAGGCCTCATCATGGGCGGAGCAGGTGGTTTCGCGATGGGTTTCGAAATGGGTGCCGAAGGCGGCCTGGCGAGAGGCTTGGTCGCACCCGTGTAAGAGGGTGGAGGTGGCGGCTTGGCACCGGGCACGACGGGCGGCCTGGCCACATGGGCTACGGGCGGCGCTGCAACCGGTACCGCTGGTGGGACCGCAAGCGGCTGCACTGGTGGCACCGCAGTGGGAATCGCAGGCGGCTTGGCCACGGGCACAGCCGAAGGCCGAATGATGGACGAGAGCACGGAGGACGGAGGCGGCCCGGGCGGCGTCTGCTTTGGCGCATGGATCTTTTGAATCATGTCCCAGAATCTGAGCTCACGCAGCAGCGGGTGTGAGCGCAAGGCTGCGAGCACGTTGTCCTTCGTCGCAGGCGGTTCAGTGGCGAACTGATCGTAGGAGCCTTCGCGCTGGGCGGCGAGCATGCGTCCGAGTGCAGACAAGATGGCAGCTTCGGCTGGGGGAATGTGATGGAAGATGTTTTTCGCCTTGAAGGCGTTGAGCAGTTCCATGGTGAGCTGGCCGGAAACTGGGGCGATGTCATTGCGCAGGAGCAGTGTGTCGCCAGCGGCTTCCCTGACCCGCTCCAGCACGGCAATGAAGCTGCCGCGCATGGCATCACTGGTGACAATGCGCACCCGGCTGCCGCCCCATTCGAACCAGCGGTCCGAGCCGTCGAAGTTGTCATAGGACTTGCGAATGTCGCCTTCGCTGATCGTCACCGGCGGGGCAACCATGAGCTCAATGAGATCGCGTGTACGTTCACCGAGATCGATGGCGCTGGGGGATGCTGTTTCCGCCCTGGCAGCCGCCACGGCCTGCTGGAGCAGTGCGTCAACTTTCTCCGCGAGGCTTGTCCTGGAGACTGCCTGAACGGCGGCAGGGGGAGGCAGAGGTGCAGGCTGCACAGCTGTCGGTACTGGTATGGCTGCGACTGCGGGGGCCTCCACCACGGCAACGGCCACCGGGAGTATTGGGGCGGAGACTGGAAGAGAAGGCACCGGAGGGAGGACAGGCTGCGCAGCGACAGCCGAAACTACTTCGGGGGGCGGCGCAGACTGCGTGGTGCGCAAGGCATAGACTTCGGCGGCTGCGGCCAGGAGATGACGAGGGAAGATAGCGCCACCGGCGGTGAGCCGGGCCACGTCTTCCTCCAGCAGGGGATGAATGGCTGAGGTGATGCCGTCTTTCCGACGCTGCTCGATGAGCGCGGGAGTTTCGAGCCGGCAGTTGAGCAGAAGGCGCTTCTGCTCGTTGGCGATCGGCAGCATGTCGATGACAGGCAGGCGGAAGCCAAGCGGTGCATTCGAATCGGGCACACCGACACGCCCGCGCAGAGCCTGCGAGAGTGCGGCGTCCCAGGCGGCGAAACGTTCCACCACAAGGCCGATCAGCACGACCCAGTTTTCGCTTTGATCAATCAGCGCAAAGAGCAGCCGCTGCATCTCATCAAACTGGGGCTGGGTGACGACGAGGTCGAGCTGGTCGAGCACGAGGACGACGGGCGAGCCAGCCTGCGAGGCCAGCCTGCCAAAAAGCTGGATGACGACCGCCATCTCCGAGCGCGCCAGCGGTTCTGGAACACCGAGGTATTTCAGCTCGTTTTCTGTGAGGTAGGCAGCGCCGGAAAGCCACTGGGCAGCGAGATGCTCCTTGTCATCACGCAGGACATTGAGCAGGCAGCGCAAGACGCTGCGGGGGACCATGGGATGATCGGCCTCCAGGAGCTGCACCGCCTGATGGATCATCTCCTTGCGGGTCTCCAGACTGATCGACGCCCAGGCCTCGTGCAGCTGAGGAAAGGTGAAATCCTGCTCCACGACCGGTTTGAGCAGTGCATAGGCGAGCAGGCGCAGCTGGCTGTAAGGCGCCTCTTTGCCCTCCTTGCTGCGTGCCGGATGACGCAGACTGCCGACGAACCGAGTGAGGATGAAATTTTCCAATGCCTCCGGCTGCAGCGGCGGATTGGGCGCATAGGCATAGAAGATAGAGTCCGCACACTCACGCCGAAGCCGCGCAAAGAGATGCGATTTGCCCGAACCGCCAGCACCCCGCACAAAACGGACCTGGCTGCGGTGCTGAGCCCGCACCTGATCCACCGCAGTGCGCAATGCGCCAAACGGCGCGGAGTGAATGTGAGGCACGTCCAGAAAGGAGGCTGCATTCCACAGATCATTCTCGCCCACACTGGTGGACATGAAGGGATTCAGGTCAGCATAGGAGGGCATGGTCTGGGGAGTGAGTTCAGAATTCAGGAGGAAGTGGAACTGGAAAGCCAGCACCAGGAGTAACCGGGGGGGCCGAGGGACATTGGAACGAGCAGGGCACGTTCATGCTCCGGGAGGTCCTGCGGCCTTTCGCAAGGTTCTAGCAGGAGGTGCCCATTGATGTAAAGCGTCTCAATCAAATTTCGTAAAACCTGACTATCAGCCACCCCTCCGCGCTCTGCAGCCCACGCCTGATAACGGGCGAAGGTCTGGGGGATGGGAATCATGACCGAGGAGGAGCGGATGCGGTCAAGATCATACCAAGCGTGTAGATCGGCCTCTTCAGGAGCGCAGGCGGATTCAACGGGTGGTGCAGACGGTGCCGCGTCCAGCCACGCGATCAGATCATCCAGGCTGGCAGGCGGCGTGCGGACGCTGTTCACCGTGCGGAGGACTTTTTGCAAAGAACGCCGCAGCGGGGCATCCAGGAGAGCGGAAGGCTGCGGTTTGTGCGCATACACCAGCGGTTTGGCCCCCGGGAGGACAAAGGCAGCGCCTGCGGCGACGAGGCTGTCCAGTGCTGCCTCAAAGCAAGGCTGGAGTCCGGGCGGCAGTTTGGCTTTCAACTTCACGACCTGCTGCTCTTTGCCGACGGCATGCAGCCAGTGTTTCAAAAGTGCAGAGGCGGCCGTTTCCAGGCTGTGGGGTGTGAAGAGAGGCTGTGGCTTGCTGCGAGTGCCGGCGGCAATGCTATTGAGTGCGCCTGATGAGGACAATGCTGCCAAGACTGCGGCCACGGCTTTGGGGGTGGCTTCCCGTCCGACCGCTGGCTTCACGAGCTTGACGATCTCCGCTGCTTTCAGCGGAAGTTCGCTACGGCTCAAGGCCTCGCGGATGGCGTGTTCGAGTGTCATGGCAGTTCAGCGGCGAGCGGCGTCCACCTGGCGGTTCAACCAATGCGTCACATCTTTCACCACCTCTTCATGCTGCACATCATGGAGCAGCAGATGGTAGGAGCGTGTGTACCAGAGCAGTTTTTTGTCCCGGCTGCGAATCTGAGCAAACAGGGCCTGGATCTGATCTGCGGAAGAGAGCACATCATTCGGTGATGCGACGAAGAGCACCGGCATTTTCAAACGATGGGCTGATTCAGTGTTTGCATCGAGCATGCCGCCGATCGTTGAGAGCAGGCGCAGCGAGAAGGCGCTGACATGGTGGGGGGTGACCGCCATCTGACCGCCATGAGTCGAGTGCGAAGTGACTTGAATCTTCGATTCATCCACGCCTGCCAGTTCGCCGAGGGTGTAGCGTGAGCGCGGGGTGAGCCTGGCTGCGGTGTCGAGCAGGAACCGCTTGAAGCCGCTCAAAGTCGTGCGCAGCCCGGCCACGGGTGATGCGAGTATGATCCCGTCGGGATCAGACCGATTTCCGAGCAGGTCCGCCGCTGTGTGCAGGGCGATGAGGCTGCCCAGGCTCTCTCCGTACCAAAACACCGGCGTCTTGGGATGCCGGCGTTTCACCAGCGTGTGAAAAGTGGCCAGATCACGCTGCCAGGCGCTCGCTTTCGAAATATCGCCACGCTCCGCGACCACGGGATCATTCCCCTGCCCGCGCAAATCGTACGCATAGACCGCATAACCATGCCGTGGCAGTTGTTCACCCAGATACCAGAAGTCCGACTTTGCACCGCTCAAGCCGTGAATGGTGATCACCACTCCGCGAGGCCTCACTCCGGCAGGTACCGGCCACGATTTCCATGGCATGGTTTTGCCATCGTAGCTCACCCAGTCCTCAGCGCAGAGCACACCGCGACCTGCGGCTATTTTTTTTACCGAAGCACACCCAGACAAGAATGTAATAACCGTGAGTACAAGCAGGCACTGGAGGAGCGTGGTGTTCATTGTTTAATCAAGAACGGCCAGTGCTGACTCGACGAATTTCACCTGCACGCGCACGCGCGTATCGAAATCAAACTCCGAAGGCGATTCAAACGTCAGAGTGATGGGACAGCCGCGCACATGCAGCTCAATGGCTTCCGGCATTCCGGGCAGATGCGTGGGCAGCGTGCGGCGGCGGATCACACCGCGATTTGCGCGCTGACCATCGATGCTCTTGCGCGGATCGGGTGCTATCACACGAGCGCAGCGCTCGATGATTTCATGACCCACCGTTTGTCGTGCGTGATTGAGTTCATAGAGGTAGACGCCCTGCGCGTCGTAATCCTCATGGAGACAGAGCCCAAAGCGCATCGCGCGCCCAGTGATCCACTGCTGCCATGGGCCGCAGATCTCATCTGCCGTATCGTGAAAGCGGCGGTTGATGTCAAAACCGCGATGGTCGAGACGCGTGTTCAGCACAAGGCCCACCGGATTGAGGCAGGGGGCGATCAAGAAGGATCCGCGTTTCAATTCGTGCACGTGCTTCTCGGCCCAGATGAGCAGGCCCCAGGCTGAACCCGCTTCATCGCCGTGCACCCCGGTGGAGAGATAGACGGCGGGTTCGCCGGCCTGTGCCGCAGGTGATTCGAGCACGATCACGGGCATATCACCCACCTTGCACAAGGTCCTGACCCGGCAGCCAGCGGTGCGTGCAAGCACGCGCCAGCGCTGGATGAGATGCCGTGCGTCATGCGCACGATGGTTGGGGAGCAGCTTCACGCTTCTGAGAATGGCGGGGGCAGCAGGTTCGTCATTCTGAATTCGTCGTTCACGCTTTTTTCTTCTTTCCCTTCCCCTGTTTTGCAGGTGGCGCTTCTTTGGTGCGGCCTTCGTTTTTGGCCACCTCTTCAGGCTCTGGGATTCTGCCCTGGTCGTTGGTGCGTTCAATCCACTCACTGAGGACTGAACTCAGGCGCTCACGGGCGGCGCGATGCTCGGGAATGTTTGATTTCGCGAGGTTGTGGATCTCATGAGGATCCTCCTGCAGATCGTAGAGCTCCTCCTCGGGCATGGTGGGCGCAGCCAGCACGGCCTGTGCCGGCGTGAGTTTGCCCTGCGCCGCGATCTCTTTGATCAGATTCCAAACTGGATACTGCTTTTCCTTGTAGGCGTTGTGCTGGAGGAAGGGCCGGTCCGGAGTGAAGTTTCGGATGTAGCGATACCGCGCATCCGCCACGGTGCGGAGGCGAAACACCGTCATGTCGCAGCGATCCCGGGCGCCGAAGACGTATTCGCGGGGTGGCTCCGCATTGGTGCCCATGAACACACGCCCCTGCATGCCCTTTGGTTTTGGAATGCCGGCCCATGCGAGAGACGTGGCGGTCAGATCAATGGACATCAGCAACTGGTCGCTGACTTTCCCTGCCACATAACCTGCGGGGGCAGGAATGCCGGGGGGCCAGCTCAGGATGAGCGGGGTGATCAGGCCCTCTTCGTAGCAGAACTGCTTGGCGCGGACATGGGCGGCACCATGATCGCCCAGGAAACAGATGACGGTGTTTTCCATGAGGCCATCGCGATGGAGGAGTTCCATCACTTTGCCGATTTTCCGGTCCAGCTCGGTGGCGGAGTCGAGGTACTCCGCCATGTCTTTGCGGGTGACTTCGTGATCGGGGTAGTAGGGCGGGATCTCCACCTTGGCCGGGTCTGCATGGGGTGGGGCGCGGAAGGTGCGGTGAGTTTCCGAAAAATTGAGCTGGGCATAAAACGGCTGGTGCTGCTTGAGGTCATCCCATTTGGATGAGTCGAAAGACCTGGAGGGTTCCTGGAAGTTCCAGTCGGTTTTGCCGGTGCCTTTGAAGCCTGCCTCCGGCGGGAGATCTTTGACATTGGCGGTGAAGTAACCGGCCTCGCGCATGCGCTCGCTGATGACTTTTACGCCTGCGGGAAGGGTGAAGCCATCATCGCGATGGGAGCGGTGATTGTGCGCACCGATGGTGGTCTGATACATGCCGGTATTGAAGGCGGAGCGGCTGGCGGAGCAGACGGGGGCGGTGGTGTAGTAGCGGGTGAAGCGCATGCCTTTGGCGGCGAGAGCATCCAGCACTGGAGAGGAGACCTCCTTGGCGCCGTAGCAGCCGAGATGCGGGCCGAAATCCTCGGCGATGAGCCAGAGGATGTTGGGGCGTTTTTCCTCGGCGCGGAGTGTGGCGGCCAGGCAGAGGCTGAAAACAAGGAGAAAACGGATCATGCGCACAGCATGGCCAAGAATGCCGTACCGATGCAAGAAAGTATTTCTAGCGAACGCCGGATCATCCGAGGTCGGGACGAACCTTATCGCATCATTTTTTGTGCCTTGGAGATGATGCGCTCCTCAAGTGTGTCTGCAAACTTGTCCGGATGCAGCGGGTTGGACCAGTACATGAGGGAACGAAACGCTTCATAGCCGCCTTCCAGCAGCACGCGTCTGCTCGGGATGTAGGCGAGGATGTCGTTGCTGTAGCCTGCGACCCACAATGCCCCCGGCCCCTTGAACTCGCGCTTGAGGCGCAACGAATAATCGACACACGTCTCACCGCTAAGCGCCACGAAGGTCAGGTCATGGCCGAAATGCACCACCTGAAGCGGGTAGTCGTAGTGGTCGCGCAATCCGCCATTCTTGATCGCATACAATCGCTTTTCATCCCACTTGCGCTGATAGACCTCGTAGCTTTTTTCATAGCCTTCGCCCGTGCTCAGCCGTTTTTCAATCAGGTCTGCCGTAGGAATGGACTGGTAGTCTAGCCGTGTGGTCTGCCAGTCAATGCGCAGCGGGCCGTGGAGCGGTTTGGGCTTCGCATCCAGCGCCGCCTCAACCGCTGTGGCGAGGCTTTGACCGTGGCGAAGGCTGAAGATGGGACTGAAACGGGGATAGGCGTTTTGATCGCCACCACAGCCCATCATGAACAATGCGATGGTGCCTGGATGCGCCTCCTCGATCAACTGCTGCGCATGACCGGCATAGTCACCGTGCCATTGTTTGATGCTCATCGAGGTATTGTGGCAGGCGTAGCCGAACACGATGGCGCTCAGCTTGCCAGCTGTGGTTTGAACCGTGAGCACGGGCACATCATGATCCACCACGCCCTCGGGATTCGGGCTGTTTAAATAGGGATCGCCTGCCGGCTTCTCGTTTTTCAGCCTGCGGTTCATGGCGAAGCCGCAACGGGCGTGGCCATAACTGATCGTGGCCGGCTCAAGCTGCTGCAGTGACTCGCCGATGATGGCGATGATCCTGTCTCTCAGCCATGCGTTGTAGCGCAGGCAGCGCTCTTTGCGGAGAGGATCGGTAAAGCCCAGGAATTCCAGGTCCGTGTAGCGCAGCTCCGGGCCGCAATGTGTATGTGAGCAGTTCAACAGCAGCGCCTTCTCAGGCAGATTGAACTTGGTCTTTACGGCCTCAGCCACGGCATCCCTGAGCTGAAGCGTCACCTCCACGAGATCGAGAGTGACCATGACGAAGCGCTGCCCCTGCGCGTCCTGGAGTGCCAGCGCTTTTGCGTGCAGCTCCATCGCCGTGCCCTCTGCGGGAACCTCCCGGTTTGCGAAACCGGCGAGATACATCGGCTCTGTGGGTGTGATCACCGTGCTGGCGGCCGCTGCTTTCCATTCCGGCGTCTGTGAAGAAGCCTGGACAAAGGATGCGAAAACGAGGGCAAGGATCGGGAAAACAGGCTTCATGATGGGAATCATACGCATCGAGCCATGCGGATATGCCAAGCCGATGTTTGGAAGGACGGGGATCGCTTCTGACGAAGCCGGGGGGGCCTTGGCGGAACGATTACTCGCGTTTGCTCAGCAGGTACTTGAGCAGCTCCAGGGCCTTGCGCTCGGGGAGGGATTCGAGGAGGCCGGGGGGCATGAGGGAGGCGGGCATTTTCTGGCGGTCTTTGAGGTCGGCTTTGGAGATGATGACGGAGTCGGTGACGGTGCGAGCGGTGATGGCGGTGTCGGTTTCCTGCTCGATGACGCCGGAGATGACGCTGCCGTCTTTCTTGGTGAGCACGTGAAGCTGGAAGTTGTCTCCGACGACGGCGTTGGGATCGATGATGTTTTCGAGGAAGTAGTCGAGGCCGTTGCGCCAAGAGCCTGCGAGGTCGGGGCCGAGCTTGCCGCCAACGCCACCCATGGCGTGGCAGACGGCGCAGACCTGCTTGAAGGTTTCCTCGCCCGACTTGGCGTTGAAGGCCCAGAGGGGCGCGGACTGATAGGCTTTTCTGAATTTGGCGATGCTGGCTTTGGCGGCTTCGCTGGAATCGTTCACTTTGCCCCAGGTGGCGTCGAGGAGGGTGTTGATCTCGGCGTTGTTCAGATTGCGCATCTGGCGAATCTGCAGGGAGCTGAGGTGCTTCTTTTCGAAGGCGCCTGCTTTGACGGCGGTGAGCAGTGGCAGGGCGAGTTCGGCGCGGCTGGTGAGGGTGCCGAGGGCTGCGCTGCGGTCGGTGTCGTTGAGTTTTGTGAAACGGTTTATGAGGGCGCTGGCCGTGGCGGGATCGGTGGAGCGTGAGAGCAGTGGGATGACGGCGCTGGTGAAGTCGGGCTGGTCGAGAAGTTTGGCGAAGATGGGGGTGGCCTCGGTGTCGTTGACGCGTTTGAGGAGATCGAAGGCGGTGCGGCGCTGGGGGAGCGGCTGAGAGGCATCGGCGAGGATGCTGCGCATTTTGGCGAGCACGGCTTTGTCGCCAAAGAGGGCGGAGAGCTGATCGGCGGTGGCTCCGGGGAATTTGGACTGTAGCTGCGGCCAGGCTTTGGGCATGGGGGCAGTGGCTTCGTCCTTCATGCCGAAGGCGAGGATTTTGAGATCGCGCTCGGTTTGGATGGTGGGGATCAGGGCTTCGCGGCCTGCGGAGCTGGTGGCGGCGAACCAGCGGATGGAATCGGCGAGGGATGGCAGAGGTGTTTTGGCGGCGAGTGCGAGGCCACGGGGCCAGTCCTCCGCGATGACGCGACCGAGGCCGAACCAGATCATTTTGGGGAGGAAGCGGTCGTCTTTGTCTTCGCCGTGCATGGCGAGGGCGGAGGCGACGTCCCATGCAGTTTTGGTGTCGAGATTTGGCAGTGCCGACGCGAGAGCGAGGCGGACGGTAGGTGAGGGATCGGTTTGGGCGAGCTTGAGGAGTGTGGCGGGGGTGAGCTTGGGCTTGCCGGGTTCTTCGGTGGCGAGCTGGATGGCCCAGGACCGGATGATGTCGTTCGGATGGATCAAAAACTGCTCGTAACCTGAAGGTTTGTCCAACAACCTGAACGCGTGGGCCGCCATCATCCATCGAAACGCAGACTCTGGTTCGTTCATCATGCCCTGCATGAAGCCAAAATGGTAGAGTTCGAGGCCTGGACCTCCACTTTCAGCGACCCGTTCTTGAAAATGCTTTAACGCAGTCCGAAACCACCATGCGTTTGGGTGTGCCAGCGCATCCAAGAACTTGTCGTCGTCGCGATTACCCCAATCCACCTTCACGGGCTTGTAGGTCTTCTTCCATGAGATGCGGTAGATGCGGCCGTTGGTGCGGTCCCATTTTTCGTCTTCGGGATTGTGGCAATGCTGGGTGTCGGTCCAGTCTATGACATAGACGGCACCGTCGGGGCCGGTCTGGAGATCGACGGGGATGTAGTCGGGGGCGGGGCTGTAGAGGAGATCGTAGCCGGCGTGGAAGGTTTCGTAACCGCTGCCGCTGCGAACCATGTGCTGCTGATTGATCTGATGGCCGTGGAGGTTGTGGGTGAAGAGGTGGTCGCGGTAGATGGCGGGCCAGTTGTCGCCGTTGTAGATCAAGGTGCCGACGTGTGAGTGGCCGCCATAGACGGCGGTGGTGCCGGGCTTGCCTGCACCGCCTTCGCCGCTGTCGTAACGGGCGGAGGCGGGAAGGTAGTTTTGCAGGTCGGGTGCGAAGTCCGGAGCGGTGGCGGAGATGAAGGGGGCGTATTTGCTATTCGCCTGATTCCAGAAGTGGCCGTTGCGGATAGCGTTGGTGGTGCCGCCTTTGCCCCAGAAGCTGCGGCAGTGGGTCATGAAGAAGTGGCCGTTGCTGTTGTAGTCGAGGCCCCATTGGTTGCTGCCGCCGTGACAGAAGATTTCGAAGACGTGGCGCACGGGGTGGTAGCGCCAGACGCCTGCGTTCAAGGTGATGCGCTGGTCATCGGGAGTGCCGGGCTTGCCGATGTGGGACTGGGTAAAGACGCCCTGATTGCCGTAGAGCCAGCCATCGGGGCCCCAGGTGAAGCTGTTGAGGGTTTCGTGGGTGTCTTGGTAGCCCCAGCCGTCGAGGAGGATGTGGACGGCAAAAGGGAATCCGGCGGCCAAAGGAAAGGACGAAAAAGACTCAAAGGACCCAAGGGACGGGGTCTTCGGCACGGCTGGCGATTTTTCATCGGGATGATCATCGTGATCCGCGTCGGGAATGAAGAGCAGATAAGGTGCTGCGCCGATCCAGACGCCGCCGAAGCCGACTTCGATGCCGCTGACGAGGTTGAGGCCTTCGCAGAAGATTTTCTTTGTTTCGAAGGAGCCGTCGCCATCGGTGTCTTCGAAGATGCTGATGCGGTCTTTCCCCTGCCCTTCGGGCTGGCGGTTGGGATAGCTGAAGGCCTCGGCCACCCACATGCGGCCGCGTTCATCGAAGCAGAAGGCGATGGGCTGGCGCACGTCGGGCTCGGCGGCGATGAGCTCGACCTGGAAGCCGTCCTGCAATTTCATACCAGCGACGAGCTTTTGTGCGGCTTCGTTTTTCACCGTCGTGGTTTTGGCGGGATTGGGAAGAAGGTGCCAAAGGACGGGGCTTTCATCGCCGCGCTTGGTGCGGTCTGCGCTGATGCTCAGGGCTGCGGTGGCGAAGGTGGGCTTTTGAGCGTGGAAGACGAAGTCATCGAAGTTCACGTGGCCCCAGCCGGATTTGGACTGATCGACGATGCGGATGAAGATGCGTTTGCCAGCGACGGCCTCCAGATTCACGGCGACGCGCTTCATGTTTTCCTGCTGGGCGGCGCTGCTGCTCTGGATGATTTTGCCGGTGGCTTCTTCGACGATCTCGACGCGTTCGGTGTTTGCATCTGGTGCGGCACCGATGAGGAAGCTGGCCCAGGGATGGGAGGCGACGAAGCTGGTGGAGGTGAGCGTGCCGGTGCCTTTGTCGCCAGTGCGCTCGTAGCCGCCGAGCCAGAATTTGCCGGCGTGCTGGGAGTTGCCGCGTTTGCGGATGGCGACGGTGTCGCCTTCGATGGGTTGCTTGTCCCAAGCGTCGCCTTCGGCTTTCCAGCCGGAGAGGGTGCCGGTTTCGAAGCCGAGGTTGAGCTCGGAGGGTGGTGAGATGGAAGGGACGTCGGCAGTGATGGGATTGCGGGCAGGAGTGCCCGCATCACTTCGGAGCGGCATGGCGGTTTTGCCGAGGTGGGTGAGCTGGATGTTGCGGAACTGCACTTTGGCCGGGCCGGGGCCGCTGTGGAGCTGGAAGGCGATCTTGCCGCTCCACTCGGCGGCCTTGGACTCGTGATCGTCGAGCACGCTCATGAGGACATCGTTCACGCGGATCTCGACGTGGGAGGCGGTGGCGGTGATGTGGTATTTGTTCCAGTCGTTCGCCTTGTTGACGCTGGCGAGGCTCTTGGGCTCGGCGAAGACATCGGCCCAGCGACGTCCATCGGGTGCGATGCTGACGCGTGAGCCGCGCTCGACCAGAAGCGCACGGCCGTGCTCATCGTAGATGCGGCCGAGCCAGACGGCGCCCTGATCGAGATCGGCCTGGTAACCGCTAGCGTGACCGTCTGGGCTCTGCTGGCAGCGGTACTGGATGCCGGAGTTGGCACTGGGGCCGCCGGTGATGCGGAACTCGACGGTGAGATCGAAGTCATGCACCTCGCCGTCCCAGAATATCCATTCGTTGCCTTTGAGCTGCTGGCCGGAGGGAATTTCGCCAGTGATGGCTCCGTCCTCCACACGCCAGTGCTCTGCTTTGCCGGACCAGTGAGATAGCGTTTTGCCGTCGAAAATCGACTCCGCGCAAAGCGGCTGTGTGGCAAGCAGGAGAGCGCAGAGGAGTTTCATGGCGGCTGGAGCAGGGTTGGCAACCCTGCTTATACAACCGCCGGCCTCAGCATGATGCAGACATGATTTTGGCCGAATCGGACGTGAGGGTCACTTTTTCAGCACGCCGGTCACGAAAGTGTCGAGAGCTTTCGTCGCGGGATCATCAGGGAGACCGAGGTCGTTGTTGAGCTTGACGTGGCTGGTGTCCTTGGCTCCGAAGACGCTGGTGGGGATGTCGGCTTCCTTGAGGCTATTGCCCAAGCGGGCGGCCTGGGCGCTGGTGTCTGGATGTGCGGAGACGTGCAGGATGAGGAAGGGCGGGATGCTCTTGCCTTTGGCGATGTGGGTGACGGCGGAGAAGTCGAGGTGCTTCTCGGGAGTACCGCCGAATTTTTCGCGATGGCCGTTCACACGGGGTGGAAGGTGATGCACGCGCAAGCGGGTCTCCGCTGTCTCGATGATGGCGGGGACGTCGTAGGTGTCTCCATCGACGGGAACGCAGCCGATGAGGCAGTCGAAGGCGGCGCCTTCGGCCTTCAGGTAGCGGTCGTCGGTGCAGATGAGCGCTGCAAGTTCGGCACCGGCGGAGTGGCCGCCGACGAGAACGCGTTTGGGGTCGCCACCGTATTCGGCGATGTGTTTTTCCATCCAGCCGAAGGCTTTGGCGACGTCACGCGTGAGCGTGCCCATGTCCACCTCGGGGAGGAGGCGGTAGTTGGTGGAGACAAAGACGAAGCCTTTGTCCATGAACCACTGGGGCTTGAATTTCACATCCGTTTTGTCTCCCTGAGTCCAGCCGCCGCCGTGGATCCAGAAGACGACGGGCAGGTTTTTGGCATTCGCCGGAGAGTAGATGTCGAGCACGTGCCGTGCGTGGCCGTTTTCGACGTAGGGAATGCTGGACTTCACATTCTGGGAGAAAGCCGTGGCGGCAAACGCGAGAGTGGCGAGAAGAGCGAGTTTCATGGCTGGTGATCAATACGCCGCGATTCCATCTTACTTCCGAGCAGGCAGATACTTGGCCAGATCGCGCATGGCGATGACTTTGCAGCCGGACTCCTTGAGGTGCTGCATGTAGGCTTCGAATTTGACGGGGTCGGTGTTTACCCAGGGGTGCTTGATGTCGGGCACGCCGTGGAAGGTCATGACGGCGACCTTGCCGTCTTTGGCCTGAGCAACGGCGGCCTTGAACTGCTCGAGCGTGCTGTCGGGCTTGCCATCAAATGCCTGGGGCATGGTGAGAGGATCGTCTTGGGCGGGATCAAAGGCCTGCGCACCACCTGCCCGTGCGAACTGGTAGCCGCGCTCTCGCAGGAGCTTCACCGCGGCATCGCTGGTCTGGTAGCCGGGGTAACAGAAGCTGACCGGCCTGGGGATGCCGTAGGTGGCGCACTGCTGCTCGATGTACTCCACGTCTGCCGCGAGCTGCTCAGGCTTTTGTTTGGCGACGCCAGCGTGCTTGCGGGTGTGATTGCCGATTTCGAAACCGTCAGTGTCGAGGGCTTTGATCTGCTCCCAGGTCATGTAGTGCTTCTTGTCCACGAGGAACTCGAAGCCTTCGGTGATGAAGAAGGTGGCGCCGAATCCGTGCTTTTTCAGCAGCGGTGCCACGAAGGTGGCGTGACTGGCCACGGAGTCGTCGAAGCTGAGGACGACAAGACGCTCTGCGGCGGGTTCGACGGCGATGGAGCGCCAGGCAAACGTGACGGTGAGAAAGAGGGCGGCGATGGCGATGTGAACGGGCTTCATGGGGGAATCACTTCACTTTCCAAATCTTCACATCGTCGATCCACACGGTACTGGGCACGAGAAAGCTGAACCAGCGTTTCATGGGATGGGCAAAGCCTTCGGAGTAGTGGCTGGCGATTACTTTGCCGTCGATGCTGAGGCGCATTTCGTCGCCTTCCGTGACGAGAAAGAGCTCGTGCCATTCGTGGTCAGCCTTCCAGGGGACGACGACTTGTTTGGTCTTGAGCAGAGCCTCAAGTTCAGCGGGAAGCTTTTCCTTCCGCGCCTGAGCTTCCTCCCGCTTTTTGCGGATTTCCAGATTCATGACACCGGTCTTGTGGTCGATGAGAGTGATGCTGGTCTGGCTGAGGATGCCGTAGCAGAGATGTCCGGCATGGACGCCTTTCAGCTCGCGGTCCACAAAGCCAAGCTGGAGTGACTCGGCGGGATTGAAGCCGGGAAAGCGGAAGCGCACAACGGCACCGCCGTAGGTAAAGCCTGCCTCGTGATGGATGTGGGCGGCGTGCTTTGCCTCCTTGGTGGCGCTGGCGATTTTCAAGATGCCTTCATCAAGATCGGCCATCTTGATCTGCGGCACGCGATCCGCCGTGGCGCTGTTCCAGCCATTGCCGATGGCTTTGGCGAGATTTCCGTCTTCCTCACGCTCGAAGGCGTCATGGAAGATCATCTGGCCTTTTTCGCGCAGCCATGTGGCATCGTTGCGCGTTGTGGCGATGTCGGCGGATTGAAGGGCTGCGAGCGGGGACAGCAGCAGCGTGGCGAAAAGAAATACCTTCATGCTTACTTCTTTGCGCTCGCGCCTTTGGCTTTGTCCGCAGCTTCCCTGGCTTTCTTTTCAGCGGCAGCTTTGGCTTTCGCCTCAGCGGCTTTCTGCGCCGCCATGATGCTGGCGGCTTCGAGCGGCGGCCAGGAGGCTCTGGCTTTGTCGAGTTCGGCAGCATTGAGGCCCAGAGCCTGCAGCAAACCGACGGCCATGAGCTTATTGCCTTCGACATTCATGTGGACGCCATCGCTGGTGAGCACTTTCACGTTGGGCTTGTTCTCGGCCTTGATGCGCTCCTGAAACATTGCGTTCAGGTCTGCCAGCGGGAGATGCTTTTCCTTGGCGAGTTCACGAAGGAAGGCGTTGTAGGGCGCAATGAGGCCGTTCTCCTTGCTGCTGAGATTTTCCTGAATCACGGTGGCTGTCAGCATGACGGGCTTCACACCCGCAGCCTGTGCCTGATCGATGATGGCGGTGATGTTCTTCTTGTAGGTGCCGCGGGTGGAAACCTTGTCATCGTAGGTGCCGGTCTTCGCCATGACCTCATCGAGGGGCACGCCACGCGGGCCGTGCCAGACATCGTTCACGCCGCAGCTCAGCGTCATCCATTGCGGCTTCTTGCTCAGCACATCCTTGTCGAGACGTGCGAGCATCTGATCGGATTTATGCCCGCTGATGCCTGCTGGAACCGCCTCGGCTTTGATGCCATTGGCTTCCAAGCCGGCGATCACCAACCGCACGTAGCCTGCGGGATTGCCCCAGCCGCCTGCGGTGATGGAGTCACCAAGGAAGGCGATTTTTTCACCGTTTTTCACGGCGATTTCGGCTTGGACGAAGTGTGGCACCGCCATGAAGGCGAGCACAGGAAGGAGGTGGCGATAGAGACAGTACATGGTGGTTGAGTGTGGAATGATACAGCAGGCAAACGATGTGCCTGCCGTATCCTTTCTTTCTCAATCGCGGCCATTCAGGCTTCGGAGAGAAAATGACAAGGGCGAATGCGGAGTGCTGAGGACTGAAGTTCGCGCTCCATGGGTGCTTGATCTGCGATCAGGGCTTGAAGACTGCGATCTCCTTTGCCGTGGCGACATCCCAGGCGCGGACGTTGCCATCCTGATCGCCGCCGAGAACGACATCACCGAACTTGCTGGTGGCGAGCGATTGGAGGAAGCCCGTGCTACCAGCCAGTTTTTTCACCTCGCCGCCGTCACTGGTGATGAGGCGGAGCTTGGTATCCCCAGCGCTGGTGGCGATCTGATCTGCGGCACCGAGGTAGTGAATGCCGGTGACTTCCTTGTCCCAGCCATCAACGCTCTTGCGGCGGTCGCCAGTGGTCCAGTCCCAAACTTTGACGACGTTGTCGGCGCCACTGCTGGCCAGCACGCGGCCATCGGCGCGCCATGACAGGCCGAGCACGTGGTGGGTGTGACCTTCAAACACTTTCACGACTTTGCCTGTGCTCAAGTCGGTGATGCGAACGGCTTTGTCCGCACCGCCGGAGGCGAGAAGCTTGCCATCGGGTGAGAAGTCGAGCGCGAAGATGCTGTCGAGATGGCGTTCGGCGTAGTTCGTGGTGAGCTTACCCGTGGCCACGTCCCAGAGTGTGATGTCACCGCTGCGGGAAGGCTCGCCGCTGCCGATGGCGAGCGTTTTGCCGTCGGGGCTGAAGGCGAGGCTGTTGGCGCGGTCGGTGAGCTGGGAATTGCCATCGCCGGTGCCGAAGGTGCGTTCGAGGGTCCACGTCGCACTCGTGCTACCCGGCGCGATGGGTTTGCCATTCACGGTGCTCCAGGCGAGCGGCGGGCCGCTGTCCTGTTCGGCGATGAGTTCGAGACCGTTTGCGGAGAACTGCAGTGACTTGGCTTTCTTGAGGCTGGTGGTGAGAGTTTTGGCAATGAGGTCGCGATCAGCGTTCGCTTTCAGCGCCTCCTTTTTCACGACTTCCAGGCGAGCCTTCTCATCAACGACGGCTTGTTTGGCCTTCGCTTCATTTTCGGTGACGAGTTTGATTTCGTTCGCCGTGTCGGTGATCGCGGCTTCAGCACGAGTGAAGGCTTCCTGTGCGAGTTTGAGATCCGCAGCGGACTTCGTGGCCTTTTCCTGGGCATCGGTGTTCTTTTTGGCCAGTGCTTCGTCGGGTTTGGCTTTGGGAGCCTTGGCGATTTGATCCGCGATTTCCTTCGCTGCTTTCTCTGCAGCGGCTTTGGCATCTTCCTTGGGCTTGAGAGACTTCCGCTTTTCATCGAGGCCCGTTTTCGCGAGTTCCACGAGCTCGGTCAACGCAGCCGCCTTTTTGGCATCGCTGGCGGCGGCAAGTTTGATTTCGGCGGCAGCGGTCGCCATGGCTGCTTCAGCGCGTTGGAGAGCAGCCTGAGTTTGAGCAAGGTCGGTTGCGGCTTTGGCGAGAGTGGCCTGTGATGCAGCCTGCTTTTGGGCCAAAGCTTCATCTGGTTTGCCAGCGCTGGCTTTGGCCACTTCATCCGCGATTTCCTTGGCGGCTTTATCGGCGGCGATTTTTGCGTCCTCCTTGGGCTTGATGTCCTTCTTCTTGTCTTCGAGGGCCTTTTTGGCGAGCTCGGCGAGTTCGTTCGCTTTCTTCAAGCGATCCGTCTGTTCGGTGACAGCTTTCTCCGCCGTCCGGATGGCCGCCCCCTGATAAGTCTCTTCCAGCGCAGCACGCACGGCGGTGAGTGTACGCTGAGCCAAGGCCTGCTCGGTAGCGAGATCGGATTTGATGTGGGCTATGAGTTTGCCGCCGGCGGTTTCGGTGAGCTTGATGGAGTTGTCCGCTTCCTGCGTGGCGGTGAATTTGGCAGAGGGGGCGTAGGTGGGAGCTGCGGGGGAGCTGCGCTTCCACAGTTTCACCTCGCGAAAGCTGCCGGTGGCAAGGCGTGTGCCATCGGGGCTGAATGCGACCGATTGAACGAGATCGCGATGGGCGACACCGGGCTGTTTGTAGAGGCCGGTTTTGAGCAAGGTTTCATCCGTGAGCTTGGTGACGAGACTCTGGGTGGGCAGATGGTAGATGCTGATTTGATTGGCACGAGCTGCCGCAGCAAAGTCCCCCAAGGGTGCAACGGCGATGGCATAGATGGGCTGCAAGCCGGCTGGCAGCGGCTCCCAGGCGATGACCTGCACTTTTTTGGGCGAGGCTTTCGCGCCTTGGTCGATCCACGCTTTGAAGAGTGCGAGCTGCTCCGGGGTGAGATTCACGGCACCGACTTTGTTGCCCTTTGGCGGCATCTCGGAATCCCAGGTATGAGCCGCGGCCTGATACATGACGCTCTCTGCGCCTTTGCCGGGAATGATGCCCTTGTCGCTCTCGCCGCCCTTGGCCATGAGCTCGGGCGTCTCCATGTTGAGGCCGCCCTTGGTGGTGGTCTTGTTATGGCAGGCGATGCAGTTGTCCTTCAGGAACGGACGGATCTGCTGGTCGTAGTCGATGGGCGTGGGAGCCGCGGCCATGACGAAAGACGAATTCAGGATGACGAATGACAGGGCCTTTTTCATTTTTTGGCGACCTCTTTCACGCGGATGCGGATGGGATTGGAATAGACAATGAAGGTGGCTTCTTTGGGAGCCGACTTCGCGGTGAGGTCTTTGACGAGCTTGTCAGCGGTGGCTTTCGTGGTGTCAGCCGTCTTGAGGGCAGCGGTGGCGACTTTGACGAGTTCGGCTTTTTTCGGCGTGGCGTCTGCATTCGCGCTGTCGAGCTGCTTCTTGGCAGCGGCCTGCACTTCAACGGCTTTTTTGGCGTCTGCCTCGGCGGCTTTGAGTTCTTCGAGGCCACGGCGGAATTTCATCTTTGCCGGGCCTTGGAGGATGAAGCCGTAATCCCCGGGAGCGAGCTTGAGGGCTTTCACATCGAGCGTGAATTTACCAGCGGCGGATTTGGCAGGGATGTCGGCTTCAGGGGCTTTGGCGACGTCGATGAGGCCGAGGGCTTTGAGCTTGAGAGCCTCGGTGAAGTCGGCGTGGCGGGTGACTTTGAGGGCGATTTCGAGTTTGGCATCCGCAGCGACTTCGAGGATGTCGGTCTTTTCCGTCTGCACGAACGCAGGAGAGGGTTGTGCACTGACACCGAGGGCGGGCGCGCCAGTGGTGCGGTAGAGGACGTTTTCCCGGGCGGCGTCAGCCACTGCGAAGCACACGAAGCGGCTCTGCGGAATTTCACTGAGGAGAGCGGCGCCGGCAGGGGCATCGGCGCTTGCTTGAAACGCGATGTAACCCAGAGACTGCCCTTTGCCGATGAAGCCACCGAGGCAGGTGACGCCCGCAGGGAGCTTGTCTGCCTTGAGCTCAAGAGGAGTGCTCAGGGCATTGCGATTGGGGGCGATGATTTCGAGCGCGGCGATGCCTCCGCGCGGGACATTGGCGCTGCCAATCTCGCCTCCTTTGGTCTTGGCTCCAGGCAGGATGGGATTGAGGGCGATCAGCAATGCGGGCTGCGGCGCTTCCTTGAGGATGCGCAGCTCATAGGGCTGGGTGGAGGCGAAGTTGTCGCTGAGGGTGATGCGGAAGGTGCCATCGGCCTTGGCTTCGTAGGCATACGAGGGATCGCGGCTGGGGAGGTTGATACTGGGTGCGGGCACGATGGCCGGTGCATCAGCGACTTCCGCCTGCGGTTTGAGCGTTTCTTTGCCTGCCGGATCTTTAGCAAGATTTTCAATGACCAGATGCGGATCGGTGGCATGGCCAAGCTGATGGGAGTGCACCTCAATGATGAATTTTTCGCCCGCCTTGAATGGCAGATCGAAGATTTGTGGCAGGCCCTGGGATAGGAAGGAGTCCCGAACAGTCTGGCCGATCTGGATGGGGCAAACGGCCTCAAGCTTGACGGTGCGAGGAGCCGGAGGGGCTGCGGATGAAAGAGTGATGCGGTAGCCGTAATCATCGCCGGCCCGGTACATCAGTTCGTTGAGGCGCATACGGTAAGCGCCATCGGCGGGAGGAACGAAACGCATGACGCCATTGCGCATGCGGGCGAGTTCTTTGCCATTGGTGCTGGTGATGACTCCGAAGAGTTCGGTGCGAGTGTCAAAGCGGCGGCCATCGAAGCTGGCGATGATGGACTGGCCTTTTTTGGCTTCGAACGTGAACCAATGCGGTGAATTGGATTTGAAGGCCCCTTGAATGACGGAACCGACCGCCACTTTGAGAGCATTGTCGGGCTTGGCGTTTGCCCCTGGGGATTCGACGGCGTCGAGCGTGCTGATTTCAAAGACACGTGGATTGGAGACACCGTAGCGGCCGACGAAGCGGCAATCGTAGATGGCAGGCTTCAGGTCTGCGGGGAGCGTCAGGCTGATGAGATTCGGCTTGGTGCTCTTGATCGGGATGGCGCGCTCGTTGAGCAGGATCGACTGCGGGCCATCGAGGTCTGCGCCACGGAGGGTGAGCTCGACTGTGGCACCGGGTTTTCCCCCGAGAGGAGAAATCGATGTCAGGGTGGGAGACGGAAAGGTGGCCTGAGAGAACGCTGGAGCAGCGAAGGCCAGCAGAACTGAACATTGTAAACTGAACCGGAGCGAAGCGGAGATAGACTGCCGAAGGCAGCCCGAAGGGCGAGTGTAACGAGTCAAAACTGAGAACTGAAAATTGGAGCAAGGCATGGCACGAGCGCTTAATGATTGAAGAGAAACTCTTTCGTGTTCAGCAGCGCCCAGAGGATGTCCTCATAGGCTTCCTTTTTGCCTTTGAAGGCTTCATCGCCCGTTTTGCCTGCGGTCTTCTTGTCGAGATGGGTGTGGGCGAATTTGACTTCGGCGGCGTTGGGGTCGCGGCTGAGCGCGATGTGGTAGAGGTCGGTGATTTTATCATCGTCAGGCCGCGTGTCCTTCGTGAGGGTGTCGGCACGGCCGTTGCCACGTGAAAGCTGGGTCTGGATTTCGGCGGCGTTCAGCAGGTGCAGGCTCTGCGCGAGGCTGGCCTCCTGGGTGCGCTCGCACTCGCAGGCGCTGGAGGAATCGGGACGACCGAAGACACTGAGGAAGTAGGTGGTTTGGTTGTAGCTGTTGTCCGGCAGGGCGACGGCGCGCGTGCCGGGGGCCTGACCGGCGAAGCTGGTCTGGACATCGAGCAGCGTGTTGACGGAATCGTAGAGGACTTCGGCATTGAGACGCTTTGGATAGTAGCGGCTGAAATTCTGGCGGTCCTTCGCGTTGTAGGTGTTTGGAACGGCGCTGAGCTGGTAGGTGGTGGAGTTGGTGATGGTGCGGATGAGCTGCTTCAGATCGTAACCGCTCTTCACGAAATCGGCCGCGAGGGCGCTGAGAAGCTCGGGATTCACCGGCGGATTGGTCTCGCGCATGTCGTCCTCGGGTTCGACGAGGCCGCGATTGAAGAAATGCTTCCAGTAACGATTCACCAGCGTGTGGGCAAAGAACGCATTGTCCTTCTGGCTCATCCATTCGGCGAGCGCCCGGCGTGGATCCTGTTCAGGCTTCAGCTTCAATGTAGGGCCGCCAAGACTGGTGGGGGTGACGGCCTCCTTGGTGCGAATGTTCGTGGCCTGGGCCAAACCGCGCTTGTTGAAGATCATTTCTTCACCGGCAAAAGTCGAGGGCTTGCGGCTGACGTTGCTGAAGAAGGCGGCGAAACCGTAGTAGTCCTGCTGACTCCACTTCTCGAAAGGATGATGGTGGCACTGCGCGCACTGCATGCGCGTGCCGAGGAAGAGCTGCGCAACGTCCTCCATCTGCTGCTTCATTTCCTTGACCTGACGATACCAGGCGACGGGAGGATTCTGATCGAGATCACCGGAGGCAGCGACGACCTCGCGCACGAACTGATCGTAAGGCTTGTTGTCGGCGATGCTGTCACGAATCCACGAGTAGAAGAGATAACTGCCGCGCGCGAAGGTGGGCTGCGTGCGCTGGTTGCGCAGGAGGGCGCTCCACTTGTTGGCGAAGTATTCGGCGTAGTCGGGGCTGTCGAGCAAACGGTCAATGAGGGCGCTGCGTTTTGCCGCATCTTTGGAGGCCATGAAGTCCTTCATTTCTGCGGCGGTGGGAAGACGGCCGGTGATGTCGAGCGTGACACGGCGGATGAAGGTGCCGTCGTCTGCGATCTCAGACGGCGGCATGCCGATGGTCTTCAATTTCGCGAAGACGAGATCATCCACAAAGCCACGGGAGGCAGGCAGTTTTTCCACAGGGGCACCGAGAGGAACGGTGGCGCGGAAGGTGGAGACCTTGCCCTGGTAGCGGACCATCACGGCGACATCACCGGGGAGGTCAAAAAGCTGCACGCGGCCGGTTTCACTGGTCTCGGCCATCGCTTTTTCGTTGGCTTCATACAGCGCGCGCTTGGTGACGTCACGGGTGCTGCCGTCGGTGTAATGTGCGGTGACCTTGAGCTGCTGCGCTCCTTTGAGCGGCATGGTGAGCTTCGAGGGCTCAACGCTGATGCTGGCCATCTTGGGGTCGCTGTCCTTGCCATAGGGCATGCCTTCGCGAATCCAGCGCGCCAGATCGGCGTAGTCCTCGGATTTTGGATCGAGCTTCTTGCCGCCGCCGTGCGGGAGCTGGGCGGTGCCTTTGGTCAGCAGCAGGCTTTGCTCCGCCGATGCCGGAAACACGCGGCGTCCACGCGCCTCCTTGACGATGTGCTCATAGTCTTCCTGGGGTTCGAAGCCGAGGAGCGAGAGCTTGAAACCGTTCTGTCCGCCCGATTTGCCATGGCAGCCGCCGGAGTTGCAACTGCCCTTGGTGAGGATGGGCACGATGTCGTTGGCAAAGTTCAGCGGGCGCAAAGCTTCGGCCGCAAAACAAGGTGCGGCGGCAGAGAGTGCGGCGATGAGGGTAAGGCGTGAGAAGGTCATGACAGCAAGAACCTACGGGGTGGAAGGACAATTTTTGTCGTAACAAACAAAGTATGATGGCAATAATTACGATTGAAGCGCCCTTCATTGAAGAACCCAAGGGGGCGCTGGTCCGAGCTTTACCCCTTGTTTCGATCAAACCAGCTCGGCCATCGGCAGATGGCTATCGACGAGATATTGCGGTCTGCCGGTGAGATCGGTGAGGGTGGCTTTGGTGACATCAATGCCCATCTGCTTGTAAAGTGTGGCGAAGACTTCACCAAAGGCGACGGGGCGTTCGGTGGGTTCGCCGGCTTGTTTGTCGGTGGCACCGATGACCTGCCCGTGGCGCATGCCGCCGCAGGCGAGGAGTGCCGATGCGACGCGCGGCCAGTGGTCGCGGCCTCCATTGGCGTTAATCAGCGGAGTGCGGCCAAATTCACCCCAGACGACGACGGAGACATCCTTGTCCATGCCCCGCTCATGCAGATCGGCGATGAGGGCGGAAAGTCCGCTGTCGAGCAGTGGCAGGTCTTCGCGAAGCTGGCCGAAGTTGTTGGAATGGTAGTCCCAGCGGCTGAAGGCGAGCGTGACGACGCGCGCGCTTACCTCCACCAGACGACGAGCAGCAAGGAAATGTTCGGGCAAACGAGGGCCGCCGTCGTCGCGATTGCGGTTTTCGCCTTTGCCGTAGCGCTCGACGACACGCGGATCTTCACGGCTCAAGTCGAGGGCGTGAAGCAGTTTTGGGCTGGTGAGCACATTGAGCGCCTGCTCGTTGAACACATCCACCCCGCCCATGAGGCCGGTGGCATCGAGGTCACGACGAAGAACGTCAAAACTGGAGAGCAGGGACTTGCGATCACGCAGACGATCGAGCGTGATGCCACGAAGGGACATGTCTTCCGTGCCGCCGCCGCGATTTGGCTGGAAAGGAGCATGCGAGACGCCAAGGAAACCCGGCTCACCGGTGCGCGCCCTCCATGTGGCCCATTTTTGGGGAGAGGCCGACGAAGGGCGGCATGGCAGGATTGGTGCTGCCCTGCAACCTGGAAACGATGGAGCCGAGCGAAGGCCAGCCACCGGGGGGCTGCTGCTTGGAGTTGCGACCGGTGAGGCACTGAAAGGCATCGTGGCGCGAGTCACAGTCGGCGAGCGAACGAATGAGGGTGCACTTGTCCATCATCTTCGCGAGGCGCGGCAGATGCTCGCAGATCTGGATGCCGGGGACGTTGGTGGAGATCGGTTTGAACTCGCCGCGAATCTCACTCGGCGCGTCCGGCTTCATGTCGAACATGTCCTGATGCGACGGTCCGCCGGGCAGGAAGATCATGATCACCGCCTTGTGCGACTTACCGGTCTTCTGCACGGACTCGGCACGCAGCACATCATTCAACGACAGCCCGCCCATGGCGAGTCCGCCGATCTTGAGGAAGTTTCGACGTGACACGCCATCGCAATAGCCGCCGCTGGGATGTGAGTAGAGATTGAGCATGGCTGGGTGGAGGACCCCAAACCTACGGGGCGAGGGATGGGACTCTTGCCAGACCGGTGATACAGAGTGCGTTTGGTTCCAACATGAGCGGACTGATCGGACACACGATGTATGGCATCCTCGCGCTGAAAGCCGCGAAAGGACGAGGGCTGCCCATCACTCCGCCTGTTGAGCGAAATTTGCCAAGCTTCCTCTGCGGCGCGTATCTCGGCTGCGACATCCAGGTGATGCCGGAAGCGGTCTGCGTCGATACCGGACGCGAAGTGGGCTTTGGCACGGTGCCGCTGGAAAAAAGCCCGATCACCGGCGGCGCGGTGAAGCCCTGGATGCTGGAGCATGACGGGCGCAAATACCGGCCCAAAGAGATTCACGAGCTGTTTTATGGCCGTGCACATCTCGTGTTTGGCTGGGCGAAACCGGAGGTGAATCTGCGCGTGCCTTGGGACCATCTGGCGGATTACTGCGCCCGGGCGATTCGCGATGACATGGGCTCTGAGCGCGGCCTGGCCTATGCGCTGGGCTGGATGGTACACATCGTCGGTGATTCGTTGATCAAGTCGGTCCAGCCGGGCATTCGCATGCATCTGCTGGATGGTGTTTACACGCCGAGAAACCGTATCGTGCAGGATCAGTTTACGTTTCACACGATTGGCGGCGAGCTGGGCATCGACTGGGTCAAAACTTTCCGTGACATGGCGGCGACTCCGGTGGAGCCGATCCAGCCGCACTACATGCGTGTGGGCGACAAGCGTGGCGATCTCGCGCAACTTTTTGATCAAGGCTGGAAGCCAGAGCTGCAATCGCTGCTAGCGGCCGTGCTCGCCGAAAACCGTCGCTGGCTGCCTTATCACACCACCGACGTGCTGCGTGTGGTGCAGCGTGAAAGCGAGGAGGCGAAGCGCGTCAGCGGCGGGCTGGAGTTTGCCGCGATGATCGAAATGGCCGAGAGCGCGGGCATGCGGGAGACGCTGGTGACGATCGCGGAGCAATGCGCCGACTTGATGGAGCAAACCCTCGCACAGGTGCCGGAGTGGCGGGCTTTGCCAAAGCAGCGCGCCGGAGGCTGGAACAAACTCAAACGACCCTGATGTGTTAAATCAGCCCTGAAATTGGCGAGCCCATGTACAGCGTGTGGGGGCGGCCGGTGAAGTCCTTCCAGATCGTTTCGCGTGACAGGCCGAGAGCTTCGTAGATCGTGGCAGCGAGATTTTCGGGCGTCTGTGCATCGCTGACGGGATAGCCGCCGATTTTGTCGGTGGAGCCAATGACACGACCGCCTTGGATACCACCGCCGGCGAGAAGAATGCTTTGAGCGTGGCCCCAGTGATCACGGCCCGGCAGGGCGGTGGCGGAGATGCTCTTGATTTTGGGCGTGCGGCCAAACTCGCCGCCCATGATGATGAGGGTCTCATCCAGCTGACCGCTGGCGTCGAGATCTTCAAGCAGAGCACTCAGGGCCTGGTCCATCGGCGGGAGCAGGTAGTTTTTCAGATTTCCCCACGCGGCCTGGTGCGTGTCCCAGGTCTCGTTGTTGCCGAGATTCACCTGCACCATGCGCACGCCGCTCTGGACGAGCCTGCGGGCCATGAGCAGGGACCAGCCAAAGCTGTGACGACCATAGCGGTCGAGCATCTTGGGATCGACTTTTTCCAGACTGAAGGCGTCATGCACCTTGCGGTTGCTCAGCAGGCCGATGGCCGCCTGCCGGGTGGAATCAAAGGCTTCATCACCTGCCAGCGCGGTGAGATCATTGGTCTGCTGCTCCAAGGCATTGCGGAGTGAGACGCGGTCCATCACGCGATCCAGCGTGAGTCCCTGCGGCAGCGAGAGATGCGGGGCCTGAAAGCGCAGGGTGGTATCCGTTTCCAAACCACGCTCGTGATGGAAGAGGTATTTGGGATAGGCGCCGTAGTGCTTGGGGTGGTAGGGCGACATCTCCAAAAACCATGGGTCATGTTGAGCGCCAAGCGTGCCTGCGAACTGTCCGGCAAGCGTGCGGCCTTCACGGTGCACGAGCTTGTCTGGCAGCACGATGGCAGGGGGCAGGTTGTCTTTGCGCTTTGGCAGCAGCGCGGTGGCCAGCGCGGCCATGCTGGGATGATCGGACTTCTTGGGCTTCGATGGATCGAATCCCAGAGGCGCATCGCTGCGGCCGGTGAGCATGATGTGATGGCCCAGCGAGTGATCATTGCTGCCATGGGTGAGCGAACGTACCAGCGACCACTTTTCCGAAATGCGCGCGAGATTGGGCAGGTGCTCGCAGATGTGCAGGCCCGGTGTGCGGGTGCGGATGGGCTTGAACTCACCCCGGATTTCCATGGGCGCGTCAGGCTTCATGTCGAAGCTCTCATGCTGCGCGAGCCCGCCGGAAAGGAAGATGTAGATGACGGACTTTGCCCGTGGCGGCTGCGTAGCCGCGGTCATCGCCTGAAGGGCGCTGAGGTGATTCATGCCGAGGCCCAGAAGCCCCACCGCCCCGGCCTGAATCACTTCACGGCGGGAAACGGGATGTGCTGGATGCGGCAAGGACATGCGCATGGGAATACGCCCGCTAACGCCAAGACTTTCCAAACAGACTACTTCCGGTTCCAGACACCCAGCTTGATCGTGTGATCAGCGGCCGGCACATCCGCTGCAGATTTGATTCGCAAAATTTTGGTCACCACAATCGCCCCATCCTGAATCACCACACGCAAATCGGCCTCATCACCTTCTTTGAGGACCAGCCCTTCCGGGATCGTCGTTTTGATTGGATACATGGCCACCCGTAATGCCTGAAGGGGGCATGGGCAAGCCGCCTTCCACCTCAAATCAGCTCCGGCATCGGCGACCAGCCGTCGACGAGATACTGCGGACGACCGGTCAAATCATTGAGCGTGGTCTTCACGGTATCAATGCCCATGTGCTGGTAAAGCGAGGCAAAGACTTCGCCGAAATGGACAGGACGTTCGGTGGGTTCGCCGCCGAGACGGTCCGTAGCGCCGATGACCTGGCCGGTGCGGAAACCGCCACCCGCGAGCAAAGCACCGCCGACACGAGGCCAGTGGTCACGGCCCCCATCTTTGTTCACCATCGGCGTGCGGCCAAACTCGCCCCAGGCGACAACGGCCACGTCTTTGTCGAGACCACGCTGATGGAGATCTTCGACGAGAGCGCTCATGCCCTGATCGAAAAGCGGCAGATGGCGGAGGAGCTGCGGGTAGTTGTTGTCGTGGAAGTCCCAGCGGCCGAAATTCAGCGTCACCACACGCGCACCGGCTTCGACGAGACGGCGGGCGAGGAGGAAGTGCTCAAGATTGAGAGGAGCGCCGTCACCGTAATTTTTCGAATCACCCTTGCCGTAGCGTTCACGGGTTTGGACGCTCTCCTGATTCAAATCGAGCGCGGCGAGGAGCTTGCTGGAGGTCAGCACGTTCAGGGCCTGCTGATTGAAGGCGTCCATGCTGCCAACGAGGCCGCTGGCGTCGATTTCACGGCGGAATTTGTCAAAGCCAGTGAGCAGTGAGCGGCGGTCTTCGAGGCGGTCGAGTGTGATGCCGTTGAGCTGGAGATCTTCCATGCCCGCACCGTTGGGGCGGAAGGCGGCGTGCGTGTTGCCGCAGAAGCCTGGATGGCCGGGCGAACCATAGGGCGGATGTCCGGCCTTGGGAGCGAGACCGATGAAGGCAGGCATGGCGGGATCCGCCTGACCTTTGAGCTTGGAAACGACCGCGCCCAAGGAGGGAGGGTCCGAAAGACGGCCCACAGGGGCACCGCCACCGTTTGGCGGCGGGGGCTTGCCGGTGTAGCAGATGAAGCTGTCATGCGCACCGTTCGGCGAGCCGTACATGCTGCGAATCGGCACCAGCTTGTCCATGATTTTGGCCAGCCGGGGAGCGTGCTCAGAAATGTGGATGCCGGGGACGGCGGTCTTGATGGGTTTGTAGGGGCCGCGAATCTCCAGCGGCGCGTCCATCTTCAAATCATACATGTCCTGGTGCGGCGGGGCGCCGCACATGTAGATCATGATCACGGATTTGAAGCTGCGGCCCGTGCGAGCCTCCGCCTCTGCCTTGAGCAATTCCGGCAACGACAACCCGCCCATGGCGAGTCCGCCGATGCGCAGGAAGTCGCGACGCGAGACGCCGTCGCAGAACTTGCCGTGAGATTTTCCAGAAATGGTGAGCATGTGAATCCAAAATAAGCACTCAATGTGCCGGAACTATCATCAAAACGACGTTATGTGCCGGTCATGCTTCGCCCGCTGCTATGCCTGATGTCCCTCACATTGACGGCCTCCGCCGCCGATCTGCAATGGTCGCGTCTGCCTGCCCTGCCCGATGAACGCGGTTTCGCCGGTTCATTTGCCGGGGTGGTGGATGGCACGCTCATGGTCGGCGGAGGCACGCATTTCACCGACAAAATGCCCTGGGAAGGCGGGACGAAGGTCTGGTATGACACGCTGTTCGCGCTGGAGCAGCCAGAGGGAGCCTGGAAGGTGGCGGGAAAGCTGCCGACAGCCAATGGCTACGGGGTGAGCATCACGACGCCCGCCGGCTGGATCATCCTCGGGGGAGGCAACGCCACGGAGCATTTTCGTGAGGTGTTCTGGGTGAACAAGGACGCCAAACTGCCACCGCTGCCGAAACCCTGCGCCTTCATGTGCGGCTGTGAGAGCGAGAGCGTGATCTACATTGCCGGAGGCATCGAAACACCGGCGGCCACCACGGCCTTGAGCACGTTTTGGTCGCTCGATCTGAAACAACCCGGGGCTGAGTGGCAGGTGCTGCCCCCCTGCCCTGGCAAAGCGCGCATCCTGGCCTGCATGGCTGCTGTGAATGGTGTGGTGCACCTGTTTGGCGGTGCGGCATTGCATGCGGGAAAGGATGGCAAACCTGAGCGCGAATGGCTGAATGATGCGTGGTGCTACGCACCGGCCACGGGCTGGAAAAAACTGCCCGACATGCCCCGCGTCGCCGTGGCGGCTCCGAATCCTGCGCCCGTGATCGGGGACAGGATTTACATCCTGGGCGGTGATGACGGGGCCAACGTGAACTTTGAGCCCAAGGAAAAGCATCCGGGCTTCCCACGGTCCATTCTGGTCTTCGAGGTGAAAACGCAAACGTGGAGCCAGGCGGGTGAAGTGCCCTTTTCGCTCGTCACGACCAATGCCGTGCGCTGGCAGGAGCACATCGTGATCCCAGGCGGTGAGGCGCGGCCGGGAGTGAGATCCCCACAGGTCTGGAGCGGGGCGAGGAAGTGACTTGCAACTCCTCCCGGCGAACTCCAATGCTTCACGATGAATCGCAGTATTTTGATCACCGGCGCGAACGGAGCGCTGGGCCTGGCCATCGCCGAATTTTTCCTGACACGGGAAGAGGACTGCCGCGTGTTTCTCGGGGTGCGGGAGCGGCGTGAGCGGGCGCAGGAGCTTGCGACGCGATTTCCTGGCCGGGCGGACTTGATCACGCTCGAAATCACCTCTCCAGACGCCTGGAAGGCAGCCCTGGCTGAAATCGAGAGTATGGCGGCTCCCGTGAGCGTCCTGATCAACAACGCGGGCTTTCATGAAGACGCGCTGCTGGCGAACATGGCGCAGGATCAGTGGTCACGGGTTTTGGACGCCAATCTGAACGCCGTCTTCCACGGCTGCCAGGCGGTTTTACCGGGAATGATGCGGGAGCGGCAGGGGCGGATCGTGAACATCGCCTCGCTCAGCGCCATTTCTTCGCCGGCGGGACAAACCAACTACGCCGCCGCCAAGGCTGGCGTGATAGGCCTGACGCAGAGTCTGGCCAAGGAATCCGCCCGAATGGGCATCACCGTGAATGTGGTCTGCCCCGGCTATATTGAAGGCGGGCTGCCTGCCGACTGGACCCCGGAACACCTCAAGACGCTCAAAATGCAGCTCCCGATGCGGCGTTTTGCCAAGCCGGCGGAGATTGCGGCGGCGGTTTTCTTCCTTGCGAGCCCGGATGCGAGCTATATCACTGGTTCGACCCTAAAAATTGACGGAGGCCTCCTTTAGCCTACCCTCTGGACCCTACGAAACGTATCCCCTACATGCCGACCCGCCAGCGCCTCAAGGAACTAATGATCAGCGAACTCATGCTCGACATGGCCGCAGATGAAATCGGCGATGACACCCCTCTCTTCGGACCCGCAGGCATCGGCCTCGATTCCGTGGACGCCCTGCAGCTCGTGGTGATGATCGAAAAACACTTTGGCTACAAAATGGCCGATCAGGACCAGGCCAAGCGCATTCTGCAAAGTGTGAACACGATCGCCGAGGCCGTGGATCAGAAGGCGGCGGCGTGACCTCCCTGCCCTAGCCCTGCGTTTTGAAACGCCTCATCTCCATTTCCCTGCGTCTGCTCATCAGCGGAGCGCTGCTTGCGCTGCTGTTTCGGGAGCATGATCTCATCTCCGACATCGCACCACGCCTGCGGGCCCTGCTGACGAACTGGCCGTGGACGAGCGCCGGGATTGCCTTTGCGTTTCTCTCCCTGTTTCTGGCCGCCGTGCGCTGGCACATCATTCTGAGCGGCCAGGTGCCCGATCTGCCGTTCAGCATTGTGCTGCGCACGGAAATCATCAGCGCTTTCTTCAACATCAGCTCCGTCGGCGTGGTGGGTGGCGACACCTATAAAATCATGGCGCTGTCACGATGCCTGCCCGGACAGACAATGCCGGTGAGCGTGTCGCTCGTGCTGGATCATCTCACAGGACTTATCTCCGTGGCCGTTTTGTTTGCGGCCTGCATGCTGGCCCGGGCATCGCATTGGAATGAAATCGGCTATGATCTGCGCATGCTGATCACCGGTTATGCCATGTATGTTGGCGGGGCGCTTGTTGGCCTCATTATCAGCTGGTTTTCCTTCAAGCCCAGCCTGCTGGCGTGGGGACGGGGCGCTTTCCCGCGCACCATGGGCAGTCCCAGGCTGGCCAGCCTTATCGCACGCCTCTCGCGGATTCATGAAGTGGCCGCCCGGCTCTGGCAGCGCACGCTTTCGGCCGCGGTCGTTTCCACAGGCATGCATGCGGCCTTTTTCATGAGCTTTTACTGCGGCCTGCGCGCAGTGGGCGGCGTGGCACCTGTGCTGGATGTGCTGACGGCCATGCCCATCGTCGATGCAGCGGCGTCACTGCCGGTTTCCATCTCCGGGCTCGGCGTGCGTGAGCGCACCTTTGAGGCGCTGCTGGCAGGCCTGGCCAATGTACCCGAGGCCGTGGGCATTTCCGCCTCCCTGGCGGGGTGGATCTTCAATCTTTTCTGGGGCATCATCGGAGGCGTGCTGTTTCTGCGCGTCAGGCATGCTGCCATCCTATCGCCGGAGGCACAGTGCGCATGAGTTCACCACCGCGCATCGCCATCGCGCTCGGAGCCTCTTTCATGGGCTATGCCACGCATGCGGGATTTATGGCGCGACTGCATGCGCTGGGGGTGCGTCCGGTCGCTGTCTCGGGCTCTTCAGCAGGTGCCATCACCGCAGGTCTTTACGCGGCTGGCCTGGAGCAGGAAGTCATCCGGCAGGCAGTGCTCAGTCCGCGCCTTCATCTGTCTTTCGCCAGGCGCACCAAGTGGCTCTGGCACCAGCTCATCAGCAGCTTCTTTTGCCGTCATCCCGGTCTCTTCGACGCACGGGGGGCGATCACCCATTTTGAGTCGGTCGTCGGCAAGCGGACCATCGAAACTCTGTCGAACCCCCGATTGCTGATCGCTTTGAGCGACCTGTCAAAACAGGAGACCCTCTTCGTTCGCAGCGGGCCACTGGCCACGGCGATGGCTGCCAGCTCCTGCGTGCCGATGCTCTTCACGCCGCTTGAGTTTGAAAACCGCCTGTGCACTGACGGTGGTGTTGCGCATGAGTCGCCGATTGATCCCTGGTTTGTGGATGACGACATCGATCACATCATCATTCACCGTATCGACCAGCCGAGTGGAAAGCCGCCGCTGATGCCTCTGAGACGCCTGCTGGCCACCATCGCCGCGACGCATGCATCGATGAACCGCCAGATTCTGAACGACCGCATTGAACTGGCGCGCCTGCACGGCAAAAAGCTCACCATCATCACGACGAATCATTCACGCCCTTCGCCGTTTTTTCCGGGAAGGCTCAAGCAGTGTTACGAGCTTGGGGATGCCACTGCGAAGACGTTATTCGACACGGTGCTGTCGAGCCAGGCCTGATCACAGCGTCCGCAGCATCTCCAGCGTCTCAGCGAGCTGCTTGTGCCCTTCGCGTGAGCCGAGGCGCGGGAATTTGCCCTGGATCATGACGAACTTGCCATTGCGCGTGAGCATGAGCTTGCGCTCTTTGATTTCGACATCGCTGATGCCGGCGTGCGCCGCAGCGAGACGGATGGCGGCGCAGGTGAGCAGGTTCTGCACGGCATGGGGAAGTTTTTCGCCAAACTGGTCACGCCACTGGCCTTCCAGTTCCTCAAGCTCCTTGCGGGTCATGATCTCGCCCACCTGCCGATAGGCCGTGATGCGGAGCTTGAGATCTTCGATGAAGGTGGAGGGCAGGAAGGCCGGTGTGGCGGTTTTGGCGGCCTGGACCATCATGGCCTCGTTCATGACGAGGAAGTCGGTGCGCAGGCCGACTTCGACCGGGCGGGCCACGCGGCGGCCCTGCATGCGGGCGACGCTTTGCTTGAGCATCTGGCAGTAGAGATCAAACCCGACGGCGGCGATGTGGCCGCTCTGCTCGGTGCCGAGGAGGTTGCCCGCGCCGCGAATCTCCAGATCCCGCAGCGCGATTTTGAAGCCGCTGCCGAGGCCGGCGTACTGCTTGATGGCGTTCACGCGCTTGCGCGCATCACCTGCGGTCACCGCATCCTGCGGCAGCAGCAGGTAGGCGTAGGCCTGCACACCACCACGGCCGACACGCCCGCGCAGCTGGTACAGATCAGCGAGGCCGAAGCGGTCTGCGCGATCAATGATGATGGTGTTGGCATTGGGGATATCGACGCCGCTTTCAATGATGGTGGTGCAAACCAGCACATCCGCCCCGCCATCGACAAAGGTGTGCATCACATCCTCCAGCAGCTCGCTGTCCATCTGGCCATGGCCGATGATCACACGGGCCTTCGGACAGAGGTCGCGGATGCGTTGCGCGACTTTTTCGATGGTCATCACGCGGTTGTGCAGGAAGAAAACCTGCCCGCCGCGCTCGATCTCCGCCTCGACAGCCTGCTTGATCGTGCGCTCGTCGTAGGGGCAGATCATGGTCTGCACGGCCTGCTTGTTCGGCGGCGGAGTCTCGATGGTGCTCATGTCACGCATGCCCATGAGCGCGAGGTAAAGCGTGCGAGGAATCGGCGTGGCGCTGAGCGTGAGCACATCGACGAGGCGGAAGAGGTCCTTGAATTTTTCTTTGTGCTTCACGCCAAAGCGCTGCTCCTCGTCGATCACGGCGAGGCCGAGATTTTTGAAACGCACATCTTTGGAAATGACGCGGTGCGTACCGACAACGATGTCCACCGTCCCCTCGGTGATGCCCCGCAGGATCTCTCGTTCACGGTTGGGCGGTGTGAGGCGGCAGAGCATTTCCACGGACACAGGGAACTCGCTCATGCGCTGGCGAATATTCTCCCAATGCTGGCGTGCCAGCACCGTGGTGGGCACGAGGATGGCCACCTGACGTCCACCCATGACGGCCTTGAACGCCGCACGAATGGCGACCTCGGTTTTGCCGAAGCCGACGTCGGCACAGAGCAGACGGTCCATCGGTTTTTCGGCCTCCATGTCGCGCTTGATTTCCTCCACACTGCGGAGCTGGTCTGGAGTTTCGCGGTACAAAAATGATTCCTCGAACTCGACCTGCCACTTCGTGTCTGGCTGGTGGGAGTACGCCTTCAGCGTCTGCCGTTCCGCCGCCACGCTGAGCATGCGCACGGCGAAGTCCTCGACGCTTTTCTCCGCGCTCTTGCGCGTCTTCTGCCAGCGCGCTTCGCTGAGCTTGCTGAGGGCGGGAGCCTTGCCGCCGACGCCAACGTAGCGTGTGACCAGATGCGTGTGGGCCACCGGCACGAAGAGCTTGGCACCTTCGGCGTAATGCAGCACGAGCACCTCCTCGCGCTTGCCTGAATCACGCACCTCGACGCCGCCAAAGCGGGCGACACCATGCTCGGCATGCACGACGATGTCGCCCTCACGCAAGTCGCGCATGACATCGCGCGCTTTGCGCAGCACTTCGGCTTCATCGAGCTTCGAGCCGCGCACTCGGCGGATGTTTTGATGACGGCCAAAAATTTCCGCCCCGGTCAGCACCGCCAGTTTGGCCGCCGGCACGGTGAAGCCGCGGTACAACAAACCCAGCTTTGTTTCTAGCGAGGCAGGAAGGCCGCTTTGAAGTTCCGAGAAGCGTTCACGTTCAGCTTCGTTATGAAAGAAAATGACGGTGCGCCAGCCATCACCATGCCATTCACGAATCTGCCGGGCGAAGTGCTCACGCCGTGCTTCATGCAGCACGAAGTCGGATGCATCGAAGACGCCAAGCGGGTTCTCATGAATCGCCGCTGAATAATCCTCCAAGCCCTCCACGGGAGCGGCGCCGCTGAGGATGCGCGCCTGCGCCGCGGCATCGCAATCAATGGCAACGATGAAGTCGTCCTGATGCAGATGCTCCCGCACCCGCGAAGCCTCCTCGGCATTGTCATTCATCTGCAGGATGACGCCCACGCTCTCCAGCCGCTTGATGGAGGACTGGTTGTGCAGATCAAAGGCGCGGATCGATTCGATCTCGTCATCGAAGAACTCCAGCCGCAGAGGTTCCTCCGCCTGCCAGGAGAAAAAGTCCACGATGCCGCCACGGCGTGCGAACTGGCCGCGCTCGGTGACGACGGGGACACGTTCATAGCCGGCCTCGCTCAGATCGCGCAGGAGGGCCTCCACATCCAGCTTCGCGCCGACGCTGAGCATGCGGCGCTGGCTGGAGATTTCAGCCAGGGCAGGCGCGGGCTCGTCCAAACTTTCCGCGCACAGCACCATGACCGGCGCATCTCCTTCCATCATGCGGCCAAGCACACCCGCGCGCTCCGCCAGCAGTTCAGGATCGATCAAGGCATCGTTCACCACCTGCCCAAGGCGTGGGAAATACAAGGCAGGACACTGCCACACACCGAGTTCCGCATGCACGTGATCCTGCGTCTTCACGTCCGCGCACAAGATCCAAACGCGACACCCGGGCATAGTCTTCTCCGCGTGCCGAACCATGAGCGCCGCCGCGAAGCCGAAGGCCTGCGGTGTGACGTGGTCGAGCACGACTTCCTTTCCGCCCAGCTTTCGCTTAAATTCGGCCGAAGCCAGGGTCAGATCCACCAGACCGAGTGCATCCCCCCGCGCACGCCCGGATGGGTGTGGCGGTTGACGTTTCGCAGCCTTTTTCACGCCGCGAGATTTGAGGGCGCGTCTGTCAGAGTCCAAAGCAAAGCGCGCCGGTTTAGTGCCGGCGCAGCCATGGAATTACGTAGCGCTCCCAATCGTGGACGCCAGCAAACTATTTCGAACTCGCGCGGGATTCAGAGTTGGAACCTCTTGCCTGCGGCGTGCCCACGGCTGCCACCAAGAGATCCTCCTTGGTCGCCCACTTGTAGACCTCCCGGCCCTTGCGGTCAAAGATGCGCAGGGCAAAGCCGCCCATGCCGTCAGACTGGATCGCGTCGTCCCCATTGATGAAATAGAAGCCTCCCGCCAGCTCCTGCTTGTGCAGCACGATTTCCGCAGTGTCCACAGTTGCCGTCGCAGACCCGGCCACGCTTGCGATTTTGGTGCTGCCGGAAGTTTCAATGCGCGCCGAACCTTTGCCTTTGCCCCCATCTTCGCGGCGGAAGCACCAGTAGTCCACACGCAGGTCACCCACGCTTGTGGGCTGACGGTTGCGGATGTTGATCTTGTAGATCCACGTCTCGTCCTCGTAGGTCACAGGGCCACGCTTCGTGCGCGTTTCGTTGAGCTTCTTCTTGGTGTAGGTGACCTCGAAACTGTACTTCGTGTTATTGTCCGCCCACTCTGTGATGAACTTCTGGTCTTCCGTGATGAACATGGTGGCCGCGACCGCAAAGAGACGGCCATCTGCACGCTTGAGTGTGACCTGCCCACTGGCGGCAGCGATGATCTCAGCATCAAGCTTGCGGCCCTGCAGATCGGTAAACTCTCGGGCAGGAAGCAACACGGTGGTGGCAAGAAGAAGGCAGAGGCTGGCAAAAAGGTGAGTCTTCATGGCGGTAAACTTTGTAACCAACGAGAGCATCATAGTATTTTTTATCCACCAGATTACAATCTACATTTATTTTACTAAGTAATATCATCTAATTAAATATCCTTATCTTGTCCATTTTAAACATTTAATGCTGAAGGCATTACCTGTTCAGACTTACTTGAAGGACCGTCTTTGAATCCACGTTTGAAATAGCGTCATGACATCCCCAGCCGCTCCCACCCGCCGCCAGTTCCTGAAACATGGCTCCGCCCTCGGAACCGTTTTGGGTTTTCCTACCTTCATCCCCGCTTCTGCCTTGGGAAAAAATGGCACCGTAGCCCCCTCCAACCGTACAACCCTCGCCCTGATCGGCTGCGGCGGCCGTGGGACGGATGTGGTGAAGAATTTCCTGCAGGATGAGCGTGTGCAGGTCATCGCGGTGTGTGATGTGGAGCGCGAATCCGACCGCTATAACAAGGGCATCATTAAAAAGGCGGGAACCCTGGGCCGCGAACCGGCGCGGCGGCTGGTGGACAAGACCTACGGCACTCAGGGCTGTGCCACGCATGAGGATTTCCGCGAGGTACTGGCACGCAAGGATGTGGATGCCGTGCAGATCGCCACGCCGGACCACTGGCATGCGCTGATGGCCGTGGCGGCGGCACGGGCCGGAAAAAACATCTACTGCGAGAAACCGCTGAGCCTCACCGTGGCGCAGGGACGGTTCATGAGTGACGTGGTACGGGACAGCAAGGTTGTGTGGCAGACTGGCAGCCAGCAGCGCAGCGACATCCACTTCCGCATGGCCTGTGAATACATGCGCAATGGCAGGATCGGCAAGCTGAAACAAATCCGTGTGGGTCTGGCGAGCGACAACCGCGACAACAACGGCTGTGCCGCGCAAACCGCGCCTGCACCGGTGCCCGAGGGATTGAACTACGATTTCTGGCTCGGCCCGGCGCCTGATGCCCCTTTCTGCCCGGCGCGGCTGCACTCCAACTGGCGCTGGTTTTTCGACTACTCCGGCGGCAACATCACCGACTTCGGCGCGCATCATCTCGACATCGTGCAATGGGCGCTGGGGCAGGATGAGAGCGGCCCGGTGGAGTTTTTCGACATGAAGGCCACCTGGCCCTTGCCCGGAAGTCTATACAGCACGCCACCGACGTTCGCCTTCGCCTATCGCTACAAGGATGGCACCACGGTGCGCGTGGCGGACAAGCAAGACTTTGGCTCCGGCATCATTTTTGAAGGTGAAGAAGGCAGCGTGCTCTGCACCCGGGGCAAGCTGGAGATCAAGCCCGACTCGCTGCGCAAGCCGCTGGCCGATAGTGATGTGCGCCTCTACGATAGCAAAGATCATTTCCGTAACTTCATCGACGCCATCCAGGACGGCGTGAAACCCGCCGCACCCATTGAATACGCGCACCGCAGCATCACCATCGCGCATCTGGCCAACATCGCCCTGCGGCTGAACCGCTCCAAGCTGCGCTGGGATCCGTCGAAGGAGCAGGTGCTGGAAGATGCTGAAGCTTCGACCATGCTGACGCGGCCGATGCGCGGTCCATGGCAGCTGGCGTGAGGGCTCCTCATCGTTTCCAGGCCGGAGCTGCACGGCCCGCTTGTCTGCACTCGCCCGTTATTGATTGACCTCGTCCGGCGGAGTCTCTCGCCGCTGCGGCTTCCGGTCGAGCACGCGCGTTTTTGTGCCGGACTGCGGTGACTCTGACTCCTCTACACTGACTGCATTTTTACGTCCCACCGCTTCAAAGGGAGCCGTCACCACTCTGCCTGTGGTGGATACCGTCGTGTTAACGACGCTGCCCGCCGTCTTCACCGGAACCGTGATGAGAGAACAGCTCGAAACGCCAAGGCCCATAGCGATGCAAAAGAGAAAGCCGGTTTTCATGATGGCAATGAACTTCATCAGGAGCCGCTTGTCATGCGAACTGCTTCCAAAACATGAGCACTGAAATGACCAGTCCGATGAGGGTGATAAGGTTTCTCACCCGCTGCGGCGGGATGCGCTGGGAGAAATGCGCGCCCAGGTAGTAGCCGACCAGCGCACCTGCCGTCAGAGCCAGCGCCTGCGGCCAGTTCACCATGCCGACGGCGATGAACCATACGGCGGCGATGACATTGATCAGCGAGCCGAGCACGTTTTTGAGAGCGTTCATCTCGTGGATGTTGGTCATGCCCATGAAACCGAACGATGCGAGCATCAGGATGCCGATGCCTGCGCCGAAAAACGCGCCGTAGATCGCCACAGGCAGCTGCAGCGCGAGGGAGAACCACAGCTCCTTGGATTTCGACTCCGTGGCGGACTTGCGCAGGAAACCCTGGAGAAAAAACAGCACGGTGGCGAAGAGGACGAGGAAGGGAATGAGCTTCGAGAACTGATCGTCGCTGGTTTGAGTCAGCAGCCAGCTCCCGATGACCGCGCCGGCGAGGCAGACCGGAATGAACTGCAGCAGCTTCGTGCGGATCGCCTGCAAATGCCCACGAAAACCGACGATGCTGCCCGCCGTGCCGATCACGAGCCCCACGGTGCTTGTCGCATTCGCCAGCACGGGAGGCGTGCCGAACATGAGCAGCACCGGAAACGTCAGCAGTGTGCCTCCACCCGCAATGGCGTTGATCGCCCCGGCAGCACAGCCTGCTGCGCTGAGGGTTAGGAGTTCGAGGAGCGTCATGCCTCGTCACTACTCAGCACACTGCGCAGCGCATGAGGAAAGTAGTCCTGGGACTATTTTGTCTTCGGATTCTTCAGATAATACAGATGCCCGTCCTCTGCTCCGCCGACGAAATCCGGCAGACCGTCGGCGTTGAAGTCCACCGTGGTGGGACTGACGTCGTGGCCTTCGATGTTGGCATCAATGAGTAGGCCCATGTCGGCGAAGTACCATTTGCCATCGCCGCTGGAGGTCTGGCGGAGGAAGTTGGCGTTGGCGGAATTGAGCAAGATGTCGAGTTTGCCGTCCTTGTCCCAGTCCATGATGCAGATCTTGCGGCGGCCGCTCTTGCCGGCGATGCCGGCATTGAGGCGCAGTGGCTCGCCGGGCTTCATGGCGACGGGTGTTTTGACTTTGATGGCCGTGAGGGCCTTGTCGAGCAGGCCGGGGGCCTTGGCATCCTGAGCGGCGCAAAGGACACGCTGCGGGTGCTTGAGGATGAGCTTGCCCTTCTGTTTCGCCCGCTCAAAAAAGGCGAGGTAGCCTTCCTGATCGAGCATGACGAGATCGGTGAGGCCATCCTTGTTCCAATCGACAGCGACTGGTGTGGTGCGCCACTGAGTGAGCAACGCCTTGCCCTCTGGACGCAGCCAGCCGTAGGCGAGCGAGGGCTGCGGGCCGTTCCATTCGACTTCGACGGGTTGTGCGGCGGCAAGCTTCGGCTTTTGACGTGTGCCGATGTTTTGATACCACACGACCTTACCAAGGATGGAGTTCAGAAGGAGATCGGGAAGGCCGTCTCCGTCCCAGTCGGCGACGGTCTGGGTGGTGTAGCCCCACTTGGCTTCGCATGGGCCCTGGATGGAGCCATTGGGGCCGGCCATCGGTCGGATGACTTTGCCTGCGGCTTCAAGACGAACGGGTGCCGCCCACTTTGGCTGCTCGACGCCTTTGCCGCTTAGGTTTTCGATGAAGGCGACGTAGCCTGCTGTGTTGCCGCAGATGATGTCTGTGTCGCCATCGCCATCCCAGTCGAAACCGACGGGCGTGGCGAGCGCGCCGAACTTCACCTGATCCGCCTCCTGCTGGAAGTAGCGCGGCTCGGCATAGACGGGTGCCTTGTTATCCAGCTTGCCGGTGTTTTCGATGAAGGCCACGCGACCGTCTTCGTCGCCACAGATGAGGTCGAAATCGCCGTCTTTGTCCCAGTCAATCGCGGTGGGCGTGATCATTTCGAGATCCATCGTGAGATAGCGGCCCGTGTCCGCCTTCAGACGCACGCTGAGGGCATACTTGGGCTTGGTGCGGGTGCCGGTGTTTTGAAAATAGGTGAAGCCGTCGAGGAACTCGCCGCAGAGCAGGTCGAGATCGCCATCGCCATCGAAATCCGCCAAGTTCGGTGAAGGCCAGCCGAAGGTTTCGACCGGGCGGTCGGTGGCCATGATTTTTTTGGGCTTGTCGTAGGCGGGTTTGTCGTTTGTGCCAGTGTTGCGCAGCACGTAAACGTAGCCGCGCAGGGGGCCGTTCATCCAGCGGCCGTTTTCATTGTAGGCATTGTCCCAGCCGTACTCGGTCCAGTCGCCGACGCCGACGATGAGATCCTGATTGCCATCGCCATCGAAGTCGGCCATGCGCCACATGTCGGCGCGTATTTTGTTGGGGTGCACCTTCGCGTCCACCGGCAGCTTCTGCTCATGATCGAGGCCGGTTTTGAGAAAGTCAGGGTATTCTTTGCCGGGTGAAAGCACCCGTGGCTGGCCGTCCACGTAACTGACCTGCACGTTCTGCTTCCCTGCACTGATGCGCCTGCCCGGCTTGAACACGGGCATCTTGTTCCTGGCTGTGTCGCCACTGGCGTTCTCGAAGAAATAGGTGCCGTTGTAGGGCTTGTCGGGACAATTCACCACAAGGTCGAGATCGCCATCGCCATCGAAGTCCATCGGCAGCGGCCAAGCCCACAATCCGACACCAAGATCGACCACGAGGCCGGGGTTGTTGTACTTGAGGGGCGTGAGGCCGTCAGCGGCAAAAGCGTGGCTGCAGAGACAGGCAAGCAGGAGGGGTTGGAGGAGCTTCATGGTTGGGTAAAACAATCAACGCGACAGCGTGCCGCATACATTCACCTGCATGCCCAGGGCGCGGGCCATGGCCGCCTTGGCAAACATGCATTCGTCCGCCGCCTTGGCGTCATTGGCATAGGCCACCTGGATGTGATTGGCCTGATGCTTGGCCATGAGCTGATCGCGGCTCACGCCATAAGTCACCGCGCTCATGATCGGCCACTGCGGCGTGGTGAGCTGCCAGCGGCGTTCGGTTTCCTCACGCGGGAGATCGACCACACAGCCGCGGCCGATGTCCATGTGCAGCGCTTCATCCTGCACGTAGATGCGCGACCAGACGATCTCGCCCGGCTTGGAAATGCCGCGCAGCGTGGAGCCGCCGCTGGGAAAGTACATCGCTGGCTGGCGGAAGCCCTCAGCGCTCTTCCAGCCTTCGGCGAAATGCGCGGGCGGCGCCGCACCGCTGATGAGAAAGACCCAGACGTAGTCCTTGCCGAATTTTTCGCCCCAGCGGATGTCGTGCAGGGTGGTTTCAACCGGCTGCTGCATGGCACGATGCACACGCTGTGTGAGCATGCCATCGAGTCCGGCACATTCGTCCACCTCATTGAAATGCAGCAGCGGCTGGCCTTCGAGAAGGGTGCGTTTGCGATCACGTGACTTCACCGGCGGGCGGTCCGAGTTGTTGAGCATGCCTTCCACGAGATCACTCGCAGGAAGGAGATCCTTCAGGCCCTGCTGATACTGGATGCCGATGGCATCGCAGCCGAAGTCATCCGCGATGCGCAGCGCGGCAGCGTACATCTTGCACTGCAGCCGCACCTGATCGCGCGTGAGCTGGGTCGGATGATTGTCGCCAAGCTGGAAGGTCATGCCGTGCTTCACCACCCAGGTGTGGATGGCCAGTGCGTCTGAATCGCTGACCTGCATCGTCTCATGATAAAGCGCCGACTGGCTCAGCCGCTCTTTGAACACGCCGCAGGCATGCAGCGCATGGTCTGGAATGATGGCATTGAACATGCCCATGCAGCCTTCATCAAAGATGCCCATGATGGCCTTGTGAGCACGCAGCGTGGCGGCCAGTTCCTTGCCCAGTGCCGCCGGCTTTGCGGGCACCTTCACCTTCTCCAGCTTCTGCACGTGGCTGAGGTCATGGGTGATGCTGCCGGTCTTGAGCCACTGCTTGAGCTTGGTCTTGAAAAAAGTGTCGGTGAAATCCTCGCTCCACAGCGTGGAGTATTTCACGCCCGCCTTGGTCAGCGAGCCATTCAGATTCAGCATGCCCACCAGCCCGGGCCACTGGCCGCTCCAGTTTGCCACGGTCAAAATCGGGCCGCGATGTGTGGTCAAGCCGGCCAGCACATGGTGCGAGTACTGCCATACCGCCTCCGCCACGATCAGCGGTGCCTCGGGGTCGATGCCGCGAAACACCTCCATGCCCATCCGCTGCGAATCGATGAACCCATGCTTCTTGGATGCGTCCAGTGCATGCGCACGTTTGACCTCCCAGCCCTCCGCTTTAAGAGCAGCGCCCAGCGCCTCCTCCATGGCTGCCTGGGCCGCCCAGCACGTTTGATTGGCAGAAAGGCGCAGGTCACCGCTGGCCACGAGCTGAACGATTTTGGATTTGGATGGCATAAACCACATCTTAGCCAAGAGACTTGCATTTCACCAGCACAAGTCACAACCCGCACCAGATGCGCATCCTTGGCACCTGGATGACCATCCTTGATCTGGCAGCTTTATTTTACCTCGGCACGGAAACGGGGGTCATCCCAGGCGAACGGCAGGCGCCTGCCAAGCAGAAGGTCATAGATGGTGTGGTTGGTCTTCATCATTTCGGCCAGCATGTCCTTCCAAGGACGGTCGGCCACGCTGACAAGGCCTGTGTTGTAGCTCTCGCCGTTGTACTTGCTAAACCAGCGCCCCGTGGTGGCCTGATCGATGAGCGTGAACCACTCAATGCCAATGACAAATCCGAGGGCGGCACTCTGCTCGACGTAGTTGCGATAGGCCAGTCCGCGCTCCTGCTGGCTGCTGACCTCGCGCCCGCCCACCAGTCCGCTGTCCTTGGGCGAGGCCCAGAAGAACTCGCTGAGCATCATCGGCTTGTTGCCAGTCCATTCGTGGAAGCGCTTCAAGGCTGCCGTATCGACGCCCATGGTGTAGTAGTTGTAAGATACGACGTCAAGATGCCTGCCCATGATGCGGCAGAGCTGCTCGTCATTGATGGTCACCGGCTGCAAACGGCTGCCAAGGAGCAGGTGGTGCGTGTCGTGCTGACGGAACAGCTTTTCGATCTGCGCGAAGTAGGTTTCCATGAACGCGCCCACGTATGCTTTCATATCTGCTTTGGCCGCGTCGGTGGTTACCGCGAGCCCGACATCGATCAACTCATCAAAGGAGGCCGCTTTGAGCTGCCATGCGGTGTTGAAAACATTGACCGAGTGGTACTTGTCCTTCAGCACCGCCACCAGGCGCCGCTTGCAGGCTTGTTTACCTGTGAGGGATGGAACGACGCGTGAGATCTCATCGTAGCGCGGCTCGTTCACGATGAAATAACCGATGAGCAGCGGATCATTCGCACGCGCAGGCAGCTCACGCGCGAGGTTCTCGGCGATCTTTTGCGCGGTCGCTGCATCATACGGATCCCATACCTCATGCACGCCGGGGATGCGCGGCACGCCTTCCCAGGCATTGATCGGCAGGCTGGTCACATAGGGGAAATCAGCCTTCACATGTGCCTTCTCCGGCGTTGGGCTGAACGCGCCGATGGAGTTGAAGCCCCATTTGCGCACCCGCTCGATCATGCGTGTGGCATGCGCTTCATAAGCATAGGGAGCGCCGAACTTGCGGATCACGTTCGCGAGATAGAAGGAGAAATTCGCCTCCCCATCCCCGGGCCGGAAGGCACTGGCAAATTCGCCCTCTGCCTTTGGCAACCACTCGTAGATGCCCTCGCGACCTGTGACGTAGGTATAGTCGTCGCTCGGCGCGAAGCCACAGACGCCGAGGTGGAAGAAGGCGTTTCCATCGGGGTCAACAAGCCAGGACTTGTCCTGCTTCTGCTCCACATGAAAAAAGCCGGTCTTCTTCAGGCCCAACGCTTCACCGCTTCCGGGCAGACCGCCGAAGCGGTCCAGCCTTGGTGCTTCGATGCTGGAGTAGTAAGCCTTGTCTGCCTCCACATCCGCTTTCAGATCGTTCAGGCTTTTGAGCTTGTTCGGGAACGAATCTTTGAGGCTCTGACCAAAGGGATCAACCAGCTTTGCGACGGCTGCTAGATCTGAAGTGATGTGAATTTTGGCCGTTGGCTGGTCCTTGTTGTACGGCACCATGAAGAACCAGTTGTAGATGGCCCAGTTCCACTCGCGGTTGTCCGTGAGCTGCTGAAACGAATAATCCGGCGTGTTGAAGCTCAGGCTCTGACCCTGCGCATTCTCCAGCAGGAAGCTCGTGCTGTTCAGGCTCGCGAAATGGGGTGGCGTGGACTTTTCCGCCGGGAAGGAGCCTTCCTTGTCTGCAATCTTCCACGAGCCGCCTTTGGCGAAGGCGATGCCGATGAGCATGGACATCTTCCACGACTTCGCACCTGCCGGCACGCCTTTGAAAGTGAGTTCAATTTCGTCTTTGCTGATGGAAACCGCGCACTCGGCCCCGCCTTCATAGCGCACCGTCGTATTCGCGCCTGCTGCCCTCACCTCGATCGGTTTGTACACCGGATCAAACTCAGGGTAGGTCAGCGTGAAGCTGCCAAGGCTCCCGGCTGAAATTTCGATGCCCGCGTTGGCGGTTTTGAGTTCGGCAGCGCTGGCAAAAGCGATGAAAAAGGCAAGGACGGGCAGGGTACGGAGCATGGGCGAGTGTGGCGGGAACCGGGCACCGCGCAACGTCTCACCTACAGATCATCGGCGGCGGCGGCAACAAAGGATCATGGCACCGAGCAGCAGGAGCATGACACGCCCGGGCTCGGGCACGACAACGATGACTCCGCTGGTGGTGAAGCGACTGATGTCCCAGGCCAGGCCGCCGGTGAGTTCCGGCAGATCGAACTGTGTGAGATCATCGCCAGCGCCGGTGCGAAAGTTTGTGCCGACAGCGAAGCTGCTGAAATCGGTGTTCACCATCGCAGTCCAGTCGAGCAGATTGAAGACCTGGCCTGCCTGAGCGGTCAAATGGTCCGGCAGCACCTGCACATTACCGCTGAACGTGAGCGTGGTCCCGGCAGCTCCGTCAAACTTGAGCAGATCATGCTGGCCCGTGCCGACGCCACCAAAAGCATCTACGTAGGCGTTATAGCCAGCGCTGCCGATCTCGTTGCCGCCGAAGAAGGGGTCGATGGCTGCTTGATTGTTCGCGGTAGTGATACCGAGGATAACCTGGGAATCAGTCTGCACGTCGAAGACTGCCTGGCCGGAGGATTGAAAAGTGAGCGTGCCGAGATCTCCCGCTGTCGTGCCGTTTCCGGCCTGCACTGTGGCATTGCTCTCCAGCGTGAAACTGATCCCCTGCACCACGCCGCTACCCATGAGCGAGGCGCCAGCAGCGACAGTGACAGCGCCGGTGCCTGTAGTGCCAGTCGCGCTGATGAGGAGCTCGCCTTCATTCACGCGCGTGGTTCCGCTGTAGGTGTTTGCTGCGGTTAATTCGAGAGTGCCCGCGCCTTCCTTGACGACGCCGCCCGTGCCGCTGAGCTGACCGGTGAGGCGTGCATCCACATTGGTGGTGCTGGTGCCATCGGCGACATCGATGATGCGTTCACGGGCACCGAGGTTGATGGTGTTTTGAAACTCGACGGTGTTCGTCGAATAGGCGGAGCCGAACATCAGGCTGTAGTTATTGTCGCCGCCGGGGCCGCTGAGGAAGTTTGCGGCGCCCCAGGTCAGCGCCGTCGGTGCTGCCGTGCCGCCGAGCGCCACGATGCGATCCGCACCATATGCGCTGAAACCGGCATTTCCCACCAGAGCCACCTGCCCTACGCCCGTGCCGACTGCACGGGTGAAATCACCGGCTGCGGCGTCGTTCAAGTCCGCCCCAATTTCGAGAACGCCGCCTCCATAGATGCGGAGGATGTTGGTGTTGTAGTCGCGGGCGGCTCCCTGCATGCGGAAAACACCGCCACTGACATAGAGGTCGGCGGGATTGCCGGTCTGGCTGTAGGTGGTGAGGCCGGTGCCGGCAATGATCACGGTCTGAGTGGCAAGACTGATGTCCAGAGCCAGGGTGCCTGTGCTGTCATTGGTGAAGTAAATGGAACCACCGGTGACAGCGCCTGTGCTTGCGGTGATGGTGGCATTGTGGGTGCCGGTGGCCAAGATACTGCGGCCGTTGGCACCGACGGTGATGTTGCTGGCACCCATGTCGAGCGTCACATTGCCCCCGGCGGTGTCGAGCTGGATGGTATTGAAAGAGAGACTGGCAGTGCGTGTCACATCGCCCGAGAGGATGAAGTTCGTGGTGCCAGATGTGTTGCTCACTGTGAGCGCGGTGGCGGCGGTGTAGCGCACGATTGCATTGCCTCCATTTTGGGTGGCGAACCCCAGACCGGCGTCATCCCGCACAAGCAGGGTGGCACGGTTGCTGCCGGTGCCCATCAGAATGCCGTTGATGACGCCGGCGTTTGTGAGCGAATTTGCCACCAAGGTGCCACCGCCGGTGACATCCAGAAGGAAAGGCGTGTACCCTTCCGCCGCGAAAGCGCTGGTGGTGATGGTGGCACCGTTTTCGATCCGCAGCACACCCGTGGTGAAGCCGGCATTCTGCACCTGGGTGATGGCGCCAATGGTCGCCGTGGTGGCGTTAGCAATCACCAGCGTGCCGCCGTTCATCTTGATGGTGGAGGTGGCGCTCAGGGGCACTCCTGCGCTGTAGTCCGACACCAGGGTCCCGTTGCTGATCGTGGTATCGCCGGTGTAGCTGTTGCTGCCGGTGAGTGTCAGCGTGCCGGTGCCGATTTTGGCCAAGGACACAGTACCAAGCGCAGTGCCGCCCGTGTTGTTCACGATCTGGCCCGCATAGGTGCTGGAGGCATGATCCACGCCGACCGTCAGGATACGGACAGCGCTGGTGGCGCTTTCGTTGGCGATGATGCCGGAAACCGCGCCTGCGGCACCGCTGAGCGCATTGACAGTGGTGCTGGTGTTGTTCAGATCAAGCTTGCCACCCGTGAGCGCGCCGCCATTGACCGTGAGATCACCATTGGCGAGCGCGCCGGAATTTGCCACCTGAAGCACGCCTGCGTTCACAGTGATGCCACCGGTGAAAGTGTTGGTCTGCGACAGCGTGGTAGTACCGGCCCCGTTTTTCACCACGGCCAGATTGCCGGTGAGGATGCCGGTGTAATTTGCGGCACCCGTTTCATTGATCGTGAGGGTGGACAATTTGCGGCTGCTGTTCTTCAGCTCCGCGTTGGTTCCTGTGACACCATCGTTGCGCAGACTGCCGATCATCTGATTGAAACCGTTCATCTCCACGCCTGCGTATTCGTTGTTGTTGGAGTTGGTGAAGTGAATGTCCAGAATCGCGGTGCTGGGCAGGGTGTTGTCCGCACCGAGGTAGACCGTGCCCCGCACAATTTCAGTCTGCCCATCCCAGGCATTGCCGGTGCCCGAGAGAATCACACCACCGGTGCCGGTCAGTTCACCACTGAGGCGCAGCGTGAAATTATTGGCACCATCGGTGATGTTGCCGCTGATAGTCAGGGTGCCGCCCTCCTGCACACCGATGCGTGCCAGATCCACGCCGAGAATGACATCTCCCGCCCATTCGGCGGTGGCGTTGACGCCAGCCTGCAAACCTCCGCGGTTTACCGTGGGGCTTCCTGTTCCGCTGGCGCCAGAGGGGCTGGAAACGGTGATCGTCTCGCCAGTGACAACGACGCCATCCTCCAGCTCCACATGCGAGGTGCCAGTGACGAACGTGGCGCCTGCGGTGGAACCGAGCGCCGTGTTGCTCAATACGCGCAGAATGCCGCCGCTCACATTGGTGGCACCGGTGTAGGTGTTGTTGCCGCTCAGCTCCAGAATGCTGATGTTGCTCTTGTTCAGGGTGCCGGTGGAGCTCACCACGCCGCTAAGGGCGAGCGTATTCAGCCCGCTGACTGTGGCAGCTCCCGAAAGCACGAGATTGTTGCTGACGGCACGCGCCGCACCATCTGCCACGAGGCTGCCACCGTTCACGGTCAGAACCCCCGATCCCAGAGCCTGATTGTTGCCGATGCCGAGCGTGCCACCGGTCACCGTCACACCACCGTCAAAGGTGTTGGCCTGGGTCAGGGTAAGAGTGCCACCGCCGGACTTGCTGAGGCCCGCTGCCGAGCCGGTCACACTGTTGCTGATCACGCCGGAAAGGGTGGCAGTGTTGGCATCCACCCGGATGCTGCGACTGGTGCCATTGAGATCAATGCCGTTCACCCAGTTCAACGCCGCCGTGGCGGTGGAGGCGTTCAACACCAGCGTGTAGGTATCAAAGTTCGTGCCACCCCACTGCAGGGTCGCGCCGCTGCCGCCGAGATTCACCGTCACTGCAGTGCCCGCCGCGCTGAACCCCGCCGCGCTGCCTGTCAGACGCACGTCACCCGCCGTGGTGCCGAGTGCACGGTTAAACGTGGCGGCGGTGGATTCAAACACCCCGCCATTCAGCAGCAGGGCGGATCCCGTGGGCAGGCCCGTGCCATCTGCCGCACGCAGCACGCCTTCACTCACGCGGGTGATGCCGGAGAAGGTGTTGGCACCGCTCAGGATCAGCAGGCCGCCACCGCTTTTGCCGAAGCCGGTGGCGCTGGTATTATTGGCAATGATGGAGGCGATCTCCAGTGTACCAGCAGTGTTGTACTGGCTCACGGTCAGATCTCCACCCACAGTGCCCTGCAACGTGCCGCCTGTGATGAGCGAGGCGCCGCTTCCCGCATTCGTCGTCATCAAAATGACATCGGTGTCGATCGTGTGTGTGCCAGCCAGCGTGACGGTGAAAGGCCCGACGGTGTTGAACCGCAGCGCAGCGATGTTGGTGGCGCCGTAGGCCGTCAAATTGCTGCCGGTCACGTCCATGGCACCGCCCGTTGTCCAAGTCGTCGTGCCGGTGGGAATCCAGCCGCTGTAGGCGGTGAGCACACCCGCCTGTGCCGCGATCAAATCGGTGCCATTGAGCGTGGCGCCCACCAGCAATCCATCGGCCACACTTCCAGCTCCGCCTGGCGCATTGGTGAAGACAATGCTGCCACCCACGGCCGGATTTTGGATGAAATTCACCGTGCCGCCGGTGCGCAAGTAGGGGCTGGCAGCGCTGAAGGTCAGCGTGGCGGTGGTGCTGGCTGCGGCCATCACATTCACCGTGTTTGCACCGCCGGAGATCGTGAGGCCGGCCAGGCTTTGCGTGTGCGATCCCGCTGCTGCGGACATCAGGGTGAATGTGCCACCACCCGAGGCATCGCCCAGGGTGAGTGCCGCCGCCGCGTTGATGCGGTTGGCCACGCTGTTGTTGTTCGCCGTGGTGGAACTGCCGTCCTGCAAAATACCACCATGGTTCACGATGAGGGCCGTCGTGCTGGTCAATGCACCGCTCGTGCCCGCCACACTGAAGGTGCCGCCACTGATGGTGGTGGTGCCGGAATAGCTGTTTACCGCAGTCACCTGCAGCAGCCCGGCGCCGGCTTTCACCAGACTGCCGCCCGCACCGCTGATGATCACGTTCGCGGTGGTCGTGCCATTGAGAACATTGAAGGTGCGTGAGGCCGAGCCGATCTCAAGGAGCGGCTGCACGCTGGAAGTCGCATTGGTGTTGAAGCTGTTCGTTCCAGTGCCGGTAAAGTCACCGTTCAGGTACAGAATCACGCCCGCATCCCCCACATTCATGGTGATGGTGCGTCCGGCCATGAACAGCCCGCCGGAGCCGATGGTCAGTGAGGTGCGTGGATTGGCCGCGCCATTGCTGCCTCCGATCAAAATGTCAGCTCCGGTGAGGATGGCGCTGCCGACATTCCAGCTCGCCGGAGTGGCGCTGCCGGGGTTGCTGTTGATGGTGAGCATGCTCCCTCCCGCCAGAGTGAGCGCACCGGTGATGGTGACATGCCCGATGTTGCTGCCGGTGATCCCGCCAGAATTCTGGGTATAAAATGCGATTGTTTCATCCGTGCTCCATCCCGCTATCACTCCCCCGTTCAGCGTGATGCCCGCCGTGTCGGCGATCTGGTTGCTGGTGCTGAGCTGCAATGTGCCGCCGGTGTTGGCAATGATGCTGCCAGCCACGGAGTTGACACCCGCCGTTTTGTTGAGGCGCAAGGTGCCCGCGTTGATGATGGTATCTCCGGTGTAGGTGTTTGCCTCGGTGCCGGTCAAAATCAATGTGCCGGCACCATTTTTGATCAAGGATGCCGTCGTGGCAGCGCCATTGTAGATGATCGGGGCGATGCTCAGATCCGCACCACCGCCGCCCACGGTGAAGGTCCGGCTCACCACTCCGGTGGTGCCACTCAGGCTGACATACGGCAGCAGCCCCGTGCCGGCCTCTCGCGTGATCGAGGAAGCGGTCGTGCCGCTGGTAGTGACATCGCCATTGAGGACCAGCTCGCTGCCGCTTGTGCCGGCGCTGAGGTGGATGATGCTGCCGTCCAGTGACAAACCTCCAGCGCCGATGGTGAGGGTAGTCCGATTGGCCAGGCTGCCGCCATTTCCAAAAATGGTGAAACCATTCGCCACAGCTGTTGCTGAAGCCACACCATTCATGCCCACGAGGCTAAGACTGCCGAAGGTCTGAATGGAGCCGCTATTGCCGACAAAGACCTTGTTCTCACCGGCTGCAAAACTCACTGCACCGATGTTCCAGACGCTGCTCGCTCCGGAATTGAAAGTGCCCCCGGTGATGATCAATGACGACAGCGTCTGATTCAGGCCGTTGCCAGTGTTTGCATTCGGGCCGGTGCCATTGAAAACACTGCTCATACCGCTCATCGATACGGCGGCCGTGGCTGCAATCTCATTCGTGGTGCTGTTGGTGAAATTGACCATCCCGCCTGTGGCGATGGCCAGATCCCCGGCGACCGCCGTGGCCCCGCCGGTCTTGTTCAGCGTGAGGAGGCCTTGGTTGACGGTCAGCAGTCCGGTGAGTGTGTTGGAGCTGCTCCCCCCCACGGTCAGTGTACCCGCGCCGTTTTTGAACCATGCCGTATTTCCCGCCAGTGTTGCGGAGATTGTTGCCGCGACATTGCTGGTGATCGTGGAGTTCACCAAGGTAAGTGAACCACCGCCGCCCAGGACGTAGGTGCCGCTGGTTGCTGCATTGAACGTCAGATTGCCCGCAGTGACCGGGCCGCTGAGAGTGATCGTTCCAGCCGTACCGCTGCCGGCACCAAACACTGCATCACTGCCATTGACCCAGGTCCGATTTTGGAGCGTTTGTGTCTGATTAAACCAATTGGCCAGCCCTGCTGTCCAGGTGCCAGTGCCGTCCTGGGCGCCATCAGTGATGATGTTAGTGTCCCAGACCAGAACATCGGCATGAGCGACAGCCGTCAGTGCGAGAGCGGCGAATAACGACCGAAGGATCGTTTGGGCTCCTCGAAGGCAGCGCAGGTGGTTGATTGGCATGGGGCTGTCCTGTACGTGAAGATGGTTTTTTGGGGGGGCTTTGATGCCATAAAAGCAACATTATTCAAATGGAAGGCTTGCCCATCTCCTTCGAAGTAAAGCCTGCCGCCACAGCTCACCCTTCCTTGAGATTAGTTGGCCGCATTTTCACCAGATCCATTCCATGCGCCAGCCCACTGCCATCAAGTCGCGACAGGCAATGTTTTCTGTTTCATGCAAGGACCAAGGTCGCTTCAAAGCTTCTGCGATTTCCACTTCCCTCTTTTGAAAAGCAGCCAGCTAAAGATAGCCAGCAGCGAATAGGCCACCGGCACGGCGATAAATGCCCCCACCGGGCCGAAACCAGAAGATTTCGACAACCCCCACGCGATGGGAATCTGCCCGAGCCACAGACAGAGGAAATTCAGCCGGGCAGGCGTCCAGGTGTCACCGGAACCATTGAACGCGGCCTCGAAGCACATGCCGGCCGCGTAAAGCGGGAAAGCGAGGCTCACGATCCAGAGTGCCTGTGTGCCGAATGCCGCCACCTCGGCATCCTGGGTGAAGAGACGAATCAGAGGATTCGCGAAAACAACGAAACAAATGCCGATCAAGCTCAGGACGATGACGTCGGACTTCACGGCGATCTTGACCGCTGCCTCCGCACGCTCCGGCTTATGTGCGCCGAGGTTTTGGCCCACCAAGGTGGCACCTGCGTTTGCCAGGCCCCACGCAGGCATCAGGGCAAAGATCACAATCCGAATTGCAATCGTATAACCTGCGAGTGCCGCACTTCCGAACAGTGCAAGAATCTTGAACAAACCGACCCAGCTCGTGGTGCTGATGAGAAGCTGGATGATGCCGCTGCCGGACTTGCTGAGCACCGCACCGATCACCTCCCGCTCCGGTTTGAAATGCTGCCAGCGCACTTTCACGCGGCTGTGATGCCCTGCGAGATGCCAGAGCTGATACAGCACACCGACACCACGCCCGATGTTCGTTGCCACCGCCGCCCCCGTGACGCCCAGCTCAGGAAAAATCCACCAGCCGAAGATGAAGCACGGTCCCAGCACAATGTTCAGCGCATTCGCCAGCCACAGCGTGCGCATGGCAATGACGGCATCTCCCGCGCCACGAAAGATGGCGTTGATCAGGAAGATCAAAAAGACCGTGGCATTGCCACCGAGCATCATGCGGGCAAAGCCGGAGCCGAGCGTCACGATTTCCTCACCCGCCCCCATGAATCGCAAAATGTCCGGGGCAAAATATCCCAGCAAGATGCCAATGCCCGCCGCCACCAGCACCCCAAGAAGGACAATCTGCCCCGCCGCCTGAGCTGCGAGCTCCGGTTCCTTTTCGCCGATGCGGCGGGAAACAATCGCGGTCGCGGCAATCGAGATGCCAATCGCCACCGCATAGATGAGTGTCATCACTGACTCGGTGAGGCCCACGACCGCCACGGCTTCCTTTCCGAGATGGGAAACCCAAAACACATCCGCCACCGCGAACAGCGATTCCATGACCATCTCCAGCACCATCGGCACTGCGAGCAGGATGACCGCACGGTTCAGCGGCAGCGCGGTGTAATCATGCTCCTCACCACGCAGTGACTGCCGCACGCTTTGCCAGAATGAAACCGGGGGTGATGCCTCCTCACTCATTCAAGGCAGCCTTCCCTCATCCACATCAATGTATTTCGTGATGGTCTGGATGTCGTCACGATCACCGAGTCCTCCGTCAGCCTTTCGTTTCGCCAAAATGTCGGTGATGTGGTCATTGATGCCGAGTTTCAGGATGTAGTAATTCCAGACGAGCTTGTCGGTGTCATTCAGCGGACGGCCGCGCACCTGGCACCAGTGCAAAATCTCCTCGTCTGTTCCACCTTCCAGCACGCGGGCTTTGAGATCGTCATAGTTCACATGCAGGAATCCGACGCAGCTTCCGTCGCTGCCTTTGCCCAGATTCGCGTGCAAATCTTCCCACAGCCTGCCAGCGGCATGCAGACGGATCTTGCCCAGCATCCGCGGGAAATACTTCAAACCGGCGGTTTCATCAAGAGGGCTGCAAGGCAGCGTGGCGGGGTCAGGTTTGGCGGACATGCGGGATGCCTCGCCGGTGCCGCGAGTTTGTCAATCATGTGCTGCTCAATCCTGCCATGATGCTTTGAATCTGCACACGATGAATGCCCATGTGCGTACCCGCCAGCGCCGCCCAGCCGAGAGCATTCAGCGAACCGAACCACGGATGTGCAAAGCGCAGTTTTGTATTCAGTTCGGCAGCCTCGGAGATCGCAGTAAGCACTCCATCACACGAACGCTCGAAGTCTGTCTCGACGGTTGGAGTCAACGAGGTGCTCGGTTTAACCGCTGCCGTGCTCGCCTTGCCCGGCGGCACTTTCCCATGAGTGAGTGCATTGATGACCCGGGCGAAGGCCGTGTTGGTGATGCGCAGATGATCCAGAGTCATCCACACAGACCAGTTGCGGCTGCTGTCCTCCAGTCCGCGCAAACGTGTGATGAGCACCGGCTTACTCCGCTGCGCTTCAGGGCAGGAAGCCATCAGCGCACGGATCGCCGCACGCTCCTGCTCAAACTTGGCCACAAAGGTCTCACGACTGCCTCGAAGGCGTGTCAGCGCGAACAACAGCCTGGCGGCCCAAAGTTCCATGATGGGCAGCCCGGCTCCTGGTGGGGCGAGTTGAGGATCAGTGGTGGCGCGCATTGGATTAAATTTGTTCATTACTTGCATTATGCAAGTTTTTTACTTTTGAAACGCAAGCGTTCGCCATGATAGTTTACCATGCCCAAGGCCAAAGCATCCCGACGCCCGCACAAAGCGCCACCACCCTCGCGGCGCTCCCCCTGCCCTGTGTCCTGCGCGCTTGATCTGTTTGGTGATCGCTGGACCCTGCTAGTCATCCGCGATCTCATGCTGGGCCGAAGCCGCTTCAAAGACTTTGTCAGCTCCCCGGAAGGCATTCCCACCAATATTCTCAGCGATCGTCTGGAACGTCTGCTCGAAGCAGACATTGTGCGCCAGATCCCCGCCTCTGACGGCGGCAAGCGCATGGCCTATGAGCTCACTGAGAAAGGCGACTCCCTCCGGCCAGTGATGAAATCCATCCGTGACTGGGGGCTGACTTGGGAACCGGGCACGAAAGCCATCTTGCAGCAAGGCTGACAAGGAATCCGGTTCCCACACCGCTCTCCCCAGCATGGATGCTCAGGACGCACTTGTTCTCCGGCATCAGATCGGCGGTGAAATCAGGACTTCGTAATTCGTGAAACAATCACCTCAGAGGTCTTCCGGTCGATGGAATACAATATTCCGGCTTCAGTGCGATTCCAGGCGAAGGCCTGGCCGTGGGCGCTGATCGGGGTCGCGCTCTTCCAGCTCAACACCTCGCCCTTGGCCGGGAGATCGAGCACATAGAGCTCCTGCGCATCATGCCCGGTGATGAAGAGAAGCCCGTCCGGCCCAAAGCTGCCGCCGGAACTGCTGTTCTTGCCAAACTTGGTCACCACCTCGCTCGGAAATTTCAGCTCTCCGCGCTTCTTCCACTGGGCATCAAACATCACGATCCGCGTTTTGGCAGGATCACCGGTCTTCGCGTATTGCGCAAAGCAGGCATACCAAAGTCCATCGCGCCGGTCCACCCAGGTCAGCGAACCTTCGGCGTCCGTCAGGTCAATGGACTCCAAATGCTGCATCGTCTGAGGATCCCAAATCTCCACCGAACTCTTCATCGGCATTTCAGGGTAGTTCGAATGCGCGCAGTAGAGCTTTCCATCGAGCACGAGACCTGCGTTCAAATGCTTGATGCGCCCATCCTTCGCTTCTTGCCAGCCACCAATGCGTTCACCGTTGTCCTTGCGATATTTGCCAATGGCCGCGTTTGTAATCGCATAAAAAAAGGTGTCATCCACCGCCACGCCTTGATGCGCTTCCTCGGCCTTGAAGCGTTTCAGCTCTTGATGCTGCCATGCAGATTTCTTCGCGGGCTTGGGTTTGGGATTCAGCAGTTCCTGGATGCGCAGTTGTTCCTTTTTCAGTGCAGCCTCGGATACGGGCATGGGCGTGAGATTCTCACTCACCACCGGCTCATCGGCTGGAATCGCGCGCCAGCGCAGGTTCTTGAACCACACATCAGCGCCATGGTCCTGCAGCCAGAGCTTGCCACCCCGCTTTGTCAGATCTGTGCCTCGGTAGCCCACCAGCTTGACTGCATCCCGCCAGCGTGGATCGGCATAGTCGAAATCGACCACTTTCTCGCCGTTCAACCAATGCTGGATCACGCTGCCCTTGCAGACGACACGCGCCTCATTCCACTGCTCAAAGGGCCGCACCACATCCTTGGTCGGGGCCATGCAGAAGAACAGTGAGCCTGCGCTTTGCCGCGGATTCTCGCCATAGGGGCTGTTGGCGTTGTCGAGCAGCTGATACTCATACTGACCCGGCCGATAGTACACGCCGCTGTTGCAGCCCTTCGCCACTTTCCAGTCGAAGCGCAGCTCGAAATCATCCGGCACCTTCGCCTTTTCATAGGTTAATGAGCCGCCCTTTTTGACACGGGCGATCTCGCCGTTCACGACCGACCAGTTACCGTCGTGTTTCCAGCCATCCAGGGTTTTCCCATCAAAGAGGGATTCAAAGCCGGGCTCCAGCGCGAGCGCGGAGCTTGTGAATGCCAGGAGAAGGAGAATGGGTTTCATGCGTGATTCAAAGTGCGGTTTACCTGCCTGCGGAAGCCGTTCAAGCGCAGCGAGCCGTCGGCCATGATGCCGAGCAGCGAGTAGCCGTTGTTTTCCAAACCGCTGCCTTCCACCATCGCCACGAGCGTGGTGTAATGAATGCCGGCAATTTGCTGATAGTCGTTCTTGTGCGAGTGGCCTTGGAACACCGCGAGCACCTTGCCCGACTTCTCCAGCAACGCACGCACCGCGGCGGCGTTGCGCACGGCATGTGCCTTGTCCATGTCGAGGCGCTGATGCGCGAAAATGATCACCGGCCCGCTGGCTTTTGCCAGCGCAGCCTCCAGCCATGCCAGCTCCGCCTTGGGCAGGTTGGCATCCTGCCAGTTGAAATTCTTCCGTTCATACGGTGTGCCATCTTCACGGAAGCAGGCGTCGAGAATCAAAAAGGTTACCCCATTTTCTTCGAATGCTGCATGTCCGCCCGACGCCTGGGTGTGCGTGGCAAACTCCTGCTTCGTCAATGTGCCCACGCAGTGATTTCCCAGCACATAATGCCTGGGCATCGAGAGCTTCATGAAATGCGACTCCATTGTCTTCAGCCACTCGATCTCGCGCTCCACCGAATCTGCCTGATCAATAAAATCGCCCAGCTCCACCACCACGTTCGGTTTTTCACGATTCATGAGCTCCACTGCCTCATCCAGCTTCGTCAATGCCTCGCGATAGAATCGCGTTTTCGTCGGTTCCTTGTCCGCGTAGTGCAGATCCGTCATCAACCCGACACGCAGAGTGGGGGCGGCCGCAGCATCGGCTGCGAGAAGTCTGCCCCCGCCGAAACCGGCGAGGCAGAGGCTGCTGTGTTGGAGAAAGGCGCGGCGAGAAATCATGATTGTTCATAGCGTCATTCGACGGTGCCGACTTGCAGCCAATTCAACAGACCTCGCTCACGGCAGGGCATGTTTCGGACCAGCACCAGCTACCCTCAAATGATCATGCCCGGATAACACTCCGCACGTGCTTCATTGATCCTGCGAAACACTCATGCACATAAGCCATGGCCTTTTTCACTTTTCCCTGAGCCGCCGGGTAGTCAGCATCAATGGCGAACAGCGTCTCCGCCATTTTGTCTGCCGGTGTTTCGTCCATTTCCAGCAGCCACTCGCCCAAACCGATGTCCTTGAACATCCAGCACTTTGGCGAATGGAATTCGGAGTAGGTGTGAATGATCGGCGTGCCGTTTGCCAGCGCGATGATGGGTGAATGCGGCTCGTGGCACACAATGGTGTGCGCCCGCGCAAAGACGGACGCGGCCTCATCGGCGTTCCAGAAATACTCCAGGTTCACCACGTGCTTCTGAATCTCCGGCGGCAGCGGATCGTGAATGAGGCGCTTGTTGTGGCCCATCTCCTTGATCGTCTCCGGCGCGATCAGAACCTTGTGCCCGGTCTTTTGAACCCACAGCGTCACGAGCTCCCGATATTTCGCCGCACGACGTTCATCATCGGCGATCTGCTCTGGGGTGGGATGCAGCGGATTGAGCTTCGGCGTGCGGGTGTCGTCCACACCGGGCAGTTTCGCTGTGTTGGTGCGCAGTTGCAGGGTGATGAACTTCCGCTCCTCCAGTCCGAGCTTTTTCATCGTCGCCAATCCGCGCAGGTCATCGCGCACATCGATGCCAAAGCAGCCATCCGGGCCGAATTCGAGCACAGGGGTCTTGATTCCAGCACGCTTGAGGATGCTCAGCGTTTTGCTTTCACGCGTGTAGATGAACGAAGCCACATTCAGCAAGGCGATGCGTTCTTCCGCGCCTTTGCCCTCCACCATGCTGGCAAAATACGACTGCCCAAACAGTCCGTAGGGTTTGCCTGCTTTCTGACAAAACTGCATGAAGCTTGTGTCCTGCCCCATGCCGGAATTGCGAATGAAGAGATCGCAGTTCATAATCGCCTGCCGCAGCGCCTCGTCCTTTTCGCCTTTGCCCGTGAGGCTGCCCTGCAGGATCTCCACTTTGGGGAAGCGCGTCTTGAGCATGGCTGTGACGCGTTCATCCAGCTTCATCGCCCACAGCACCACCTTCACCTCCGGCAGATGTTCTTCAATGACGCGCAGTGTTCCAGGCGTGTGGCCGATGTCTCCGATGTTCACCGTGTCCCAGCCCGATTGCAGAAGAAGGGTCTTTGGTTTGCCATCAGCGGCGTAGACGGAACCGCCAAGCGCAGCGGTGATGGAGGCGATGAACTGGCGGCGCGTATTCATGGTGGGAAGGCAGGAAACAGAATGGAACGTTAAAATTCCGGCGGGCCGTTGAGGTGCTCGCACTTCTCCGGCAGACCGGGGATGAAATCGACCACCTGCTTCTGGGCGCGCAACTTGTCCTGCAATGGAGCCAGCGACACGTTCTGCACAGTCGTATCGTTTTTCACCGCAAATGCAGCGGCGATGCCCGAAGCATGGCCGGTGATCATCCACACGCTCTCCAACCGCAGCGTACAAAAAGCCACGTGGGTGTAGCTGGCCGCGCCGGGAACCAGCAGGTTGGTGCATTCGGCGGCTTTGGGTGTGAGCGCCCGATACGGAATCTGATAAGCATGGCCCATGCGCCAGATGCGCCCCTCATTGACGAACTCATTTTCATTCAAAGCCACACGCTGAACGTGATGGCAGTCGATGAAATGGCTGCTCATGCCGATGCTGTCCGGCTTGCGGCGGTCTGCCTGCACATCCTGCTGCGTCACGACATATTCCCCGCGCATCCGCCGTGCCTCCCGCACGTAGAGTTGATAAGGCAGGTGTCCGTTGTCCACAAACTCGTCTTTGTGCAAGCCCAACGACTTCATCTCCTCCTGAACATTCGCAGGCACAGAGTCGTCCGTGGCAAGGAAATGCAGCAGACCGAGGGTGTAATCCATGTGATCTTGGTAAATGCGGGCGCGCTCTTCGTAAGTGGCGTTGGGCCACTCAAATTGGCCGCCAAAATGTCCCAGGGAGTAGATGGCGGACTGCTTGTTGTTCATTTCGAACTTGCCGTTGCGCCGCCGGTAGAGGTCGATGATGTCCTCAAGTTTGACCGGCTTCTTTTGCTGGGTCTGATCGCGGAACCAGCTGGCCAGCAGTGCGTAACGCTTTTGGTCGTAATGCTTCGGCGCGGGGATGGGCACCTGCAGCTTGGGATCCTTTGCCACCGTGAGGCGGAAATTGTAGTTCATCGGTGCACGATGAGCATCGCCTTCATGCAAATCTTTGGCCCACGCGCTGATGCCAGGCAGCAACGTACCAATCTCGTCCACCGTCCGGGCACTACGCGGTGTCTTGTCAAAACGAATGCCCGCAGCTTCTTCGCCAAACTCCGTCTTCGACTCGCGGCCGACGGCGTATTTGACACCCGCACGAGCCATGAGGTCACCTTCATAACCTGCGTCGATGAAAACTTGAGCCTGCAGCCTGGAGCCATCTGTCAGAGTGATTTCAGTGATGCGTGCACCCTCTTTGGCCACCTTGTCCACGGATACGCCGAAACGCAGCTCCACTCCTGCCTCGCGCAGCATGTCGAGGTAGATTTTCTCGGCCACACTGGATTCAAAGAAATACTCCGGTCCGCCGGTCTGATAGTGCGCTCCGAGGCGGCGGTAAAATTCATCCGCGAAGCCGCCGATGGTCCATTTCAGCATGTGCTCGCTCTCGGCGGTATTGATACCACTCGTGCTCAATCCGCCGACATGCCTGGTCGGTTCGATGAGCACCACTTTCGCGCCTTCACGCGCTGCTGCGATGGACGCAGCGATGCCACAGGGCACGCCTCCATACACCACGATGTCTGCGGCGTTGAGTTGGGTGATGCAGATCAAGCAGGCGAGGAACAGTGACTTCATCATGGATGGGTTCAGTTAACTTCAATAAGCTGCAACGCATCCAAAATCACAAAACCGTCAGTGCCTGCATTGCTCACCGTGATGGTTGTCTCAACAGCGCCATCAAGCTGCACGCTGCCAATGGTGCGAAACGCCTCTCCGGCGGCCAGCGGCAGCGTTTGATCAACGGTGATGTCTGTTTTGCGCCCGCTGCATTGAATCGTTACAGGCACCTTCGTCGCGCGCGTTTCATGAGGTGAGTAGGCCATCCGCAATTCGTAGCGTCCTGTCTTGAGCGCTTTAAAGCCAAAGACAGCGATGGACTGGCCGTCAGCACGTTTGTCGTCGTGAAGATAGCCCGTGCCGATGTGCGGCTTGAAGCCGGAAGAGCGGCTCCACTGGCCCTTGAGTTCGGCCTGCGCATCATCGAGCACGATGCCCGGCAGGGTCTTCGGATCAACGTTCATCACGCCTTTCGGTTCCGGCGGCAGATCCGGCAGCACAGGCAGTTCGAGCACCTGCTTCTGAGCCAGCAGACGCTCGCGCAGCGCTGGATACGGCAGCTTCTGCACGGCGAGATTTTGCTTTGCACTCAAAGCAGCGGCGATGCCTGCGCTCTGCCCGAGGATCATCCACGTAGGCTCCACGCGGATCGAGGAGATGCCCACATGCGTGCAGGACAGCGCCACCGGCACGAGCAGGTTGTCACACTCGGCGGCTTTCGGCGTGATGGCCCGATATGGGATGTGATACGGATAGCCATGCTTCCGGCCCGCCATGCGCACCGGCATGATGGTGCCTTCATCCACGACCATGTCCTTGGTCCCCACGCGCTGGCAATCGTGCGAGTCGATGGGAAAAGATGACACAATGATCGGATCATTCTTCTTTGGCTCGTCCATGATGTCTTTCTGCGACACCACATATTCGCCGATCATGCGCCGCCCTTCGCGCACATAGAGCTGAGGTGACCAGTGACCGTACGCTGCGAATTCATCACGACAGAGCCCGATCTCCGCCATCTGCTGCCGCAGTTCAGCAGGCACGGCAGGGTCCGTGCTGAGGAAGTGATGCATCTCCAAAGTGTACTGCTTGTGCGCCTCCCAGATCTTTGCGCGTCCGGCCTCATCTGCCTCGCTCCAGCCATTGCAGGCACCCACGAGGCCCATGGAGAACTGCTTCCCGATGCCATTGTTTGCATCCAACTTGTTGCCCGGCAGCGGATACAGATCCCACAGCAAATGCGGCCTCTTTTCCTGCGCAAAATAGCGCCGCACGACCTCAAAGCGTGCCGGGTCATAATTGGCAGGTTGTGGAAACGGGACGCGATTTGCGGCATCTTTGGTCACGCAGAGCCGGAAGCTGTAAACCATCACGTTCTTGTCTCCCTCATCGTCCGGGCCTGCATCCGTCGTCGTGATCAACGGCAAGGGGTTACCAGAGTTATCGAGGCCGGAGATTGGGAGCTTTGCCTTGGAATACTGCTTTCCGGCCAGGGGTTCGCCAAATTCTTGCCTACCTTCGCGACCAATCGTCCAGCTCACTCCTGCTACTGCCATCAAATCGCCCTCGTAGGTGCCATCGACGAAGACCTTGGCGACGAAATCGCCGTCACTTGTGACCAGTTTTGTAACGTGAGTGCCTTGTTTTGCCACGGATTGCAAAACCCGCTTCGTCAGCACTTTCACACCGGCTTCATCCAACATCTGCTGCGTGATCTTTGCGGCCACATGGGGCTCGTAGGTCCAGGGTTTGTGATCTTTGTCACTTACGGTGTAAGGAAGTGCAACACCGCGCATCTGGTAGTCTTTTTCGACACGCGAATGCCATTCCTCGAACAGGCCGAGCACCGTGCTGCGCACGGTTTGATTGGAGTCGCTGAAGCACAGGCCGCCGGTGTTTACGCCGCCGACATGGGCGGTAGGCTCCAGAAGGATGACGGAGGCGCCTTCACGGGTTGCGGCGATGGCGGCACAGAATCCGCCCGGGGTGGCTCCATAGACAATGACATCCGCCTCCGTGGAGGCATGTGCTGTGAAACTGAGCGCAAAGAGAAGCAAGACGAGGCGATTCATGGTTCACATAAGAACACGCCCCTCTCATTTTGGACATCATTTTGTCCGTTCGATCACGGCGCGATGCGCAGTCTCCTGTAAAAAACGGGCGTCCGCCGAATCCAGTCCCTTGGGCATGAAGGTGTTGCCTACGGAGCTCTCGCCAAACAGCACCTCGTACCAGACGCAGGCTCCGAGGTATTCGCCGGCCATGTTGGCGTGATGGCCGTCCATGCCCAGAGCCACCGGGCCCTTGCCGGTTTTGGGCTTGGCCCAGCGCCAGCCGACGTGCAGTGAGTGTGTCTGATTCGGCAATTCTGGCTGCTTGGCGGCTTTGGGATTGAAAGTGGTGTCGGTTTGATAGGCCCATTCCTTGTCGGTGTCCGCGAGATGGAAGGCATCGCCGGTTGGGATGATGCGGGCATTGAATTCGGCGGCGATTTTGTCATAGGCGGCGCGCAGCCCCTGATACATTTCATCCTGCGTTTGGGGCTCGCCGGGTTTGCCTGATGGCCTGGTGAAGCGAGGGTCGTCTTTGCGGTACTCCCAGGTTTCATGCACCAGCAGTCTGGCCTGCGGCGCGTGTTTGATGATGTAGTTGCGCAACCAGCCGGCGTAGGGCTGATAGGTGGCGAAGTCATGGCTCTTGATGCTGGCCTGCTGGATGGTGACGTAGTCCCACTTTTGCAGCTCGAGATTTTCCTTCAAGCCGCGGCCGCTGATGTAGAGGCCTGCTTTGTCCTTGGGATCTGCTTCGTGCTTTTGTGCTTTCTCGGCGTGCACCTGAAATGAGGCACCGCCGATGACGAGGGGCTGATGAATCAGCGTGTGCCCGCCCGCCTTCGCCAGATCACCCAGATAGTGAGTGGCGTTGGCAGAGAAGCTGTTGCCAATGGTAAGCAGCTTCACCGTTTTGGCCTCTCCCGCGAAGGATGAGACGCAAAACAGCAGCGCAGCGATCAGGACGAACGCTTTCATGGAATCTGGCGATTAGTGGCAGCCGCAGCCTTCGCCACAGCCTTTGGAGAACACTTCGGATTCGGCAGGCACTTCACCACGCTCGAGACTTTTGCCGACGAAGCTGGTCACCACTTCGGCGATGCCGCGCAGGACGTCCTGAGCTTCGATGAAGCTGAGGATGGCGGTGTTCGCATCGCACTGGTCCTGGAGGTCGGTGAAGCGGGAGATTTCTTCTCCGCTGGGCTCTTCGCCATTGTGCTGCTTCTGATGCAGGGCGCGGCCGAGCGTGGCCATCTCACGATAGAGAGACACGGCTTCTTCATTGGCGAGAAAGGCTTCCGCTTTTTCGCGGGCATTTTTCACGTCGCTGTCGGCCACGAGGGTTTCGCACAGTTCGACGATTTTGGATTTGATTTGGGGGGAGGCGTTCATGGGGGAGGCGAGATTATAGGGGAAACGCCTTTGAACAGGAAAAAGTCAGACTTTTTCACCAAGCCCGCGCCGTGGCGAGATTCCGTTTGAAGCCCTCACGCACGAGCGAGAGGTCGGAATCCATGGCGATCCAGGTGAAGCCGAGAGCCTTGAGCTTTTCCTTGTCATCGGCATGACGCACGAGGATGCCGCAGCCTTTGCCGTGATCTTTGGCCGCCTTGACGATGCTGCTGACGCAGTCGTCGTAGCTGCGGGGGGACTGCTGTGCCTTGAGATCAAAGGACAAATCGGCAGGACCGATGAAGAGCGCATCGACCCCCTCCACGGCGGCGATTGGTTCTGCATTCGCCACCGCCTCGGCGGTTTCGATCTGGGCGAGGATGATCGGTTTGGGCATCTCACCTTCTGGGAGGCGCATGCCATAGCCAAAGGCTCGCACGGTGCGTGACACACCGCGATGGCCCTGCGGTGGATAGTAGGCTGCATCCACACAGTGACGCGCCTCGGCGACTGTGTTCACATGCGGGACCATGATGCCCTGCGCACCCCAGTCGAGCACGCGGGCGATCAGATCTGGATGCGGCGCACTCACGCGCACGATGGCGATGGTATCGCTGCCACGGAGGGCGCGCAGTTGATCAGGCAGCGCGGCTTCGGATTCACAGCCGTGTTCGAGGTCGATCAAAACCCAGTCAAAGCCGCACTCCGCAGCGAGTTCAGTGACAGCAGGTGAGCCGATGGAGAGAAAAGTGCCGATGTGAGTTTTCATGGTCGAAGAATGTCGATGCTGCTGGAGTTGCGCAAGCCCTGCAAGGCGAGGTTCAGGCGTGAATGCGTGAATTCGCGCAGCGACCGGCCAGAGGTGCCGGACGAGATGAGAAAGAAGCCATCGTCACGGTCAAAGTAACCCGCGCCGACACGGATCACGGCTTTGACAATCATGTTGCGCAGCAGGTGCAGCCAGAAGCGGCGCAGATGATCGGGAGGAAGCGTGCGGGTGCTTTGATAGCCCTCAAACGCATGACGAAGGAAGACGTCGTCATGGAAGCAGGCGAGGAGCGAGAGGTCGTCCATGGGGTCGCCGCAGATGGCGTCGTCGAAGTCGATGAAGGCGGCGATTTCGTGTTCGCTGCCGAGGATGTTCCAGAGGGCGAGGTCCTTGTGGACGAAGCAGCCGGTGCCGAGCTGGAAGAGGGAGCGGTGGTTTTCGATCTCTGCGAGGATTTCAGCACTCTGAGATTGCGTGAGGAAGCCGCGGGTGGCGAGGAAGGCCAGGTGTAGATCGAGGCGAAGATGGAAGTAGTCGGCGTAGGTGGCGTGATAGCCTGACATGGACTCATCCAGGATTCCAAAGCCTGGCAGCGTGATGGCCTGCCATTTCGCCACTGCCGCGCCGATGCCGAAGGCGATGCGTGGGACGTCCAGACGGCCCAGCTTGAACCAGTGATTGAGATCGGGCGCGGAGATGCGCTCCAAGGCCTGCCAGGCGAAGGGGACGCTGGAGCGCGTGGCATCGCAGGCATACACGCGAGGCGTCATCACCCCCGCCTCACGCACCCTGTCCAGCAGCGCCGACTCCACGGCTAGCTGGCCGTCCTTTTCAGGCCCGTTTTCGACACGGATGAACATCGACTGTCCGGCCACCCTGGCATTCCAGGTGAGGTGATTTCCCTGACCGATTCCCGCGCTCAGTTCAACGACCTGGGTGATGAAGTGGCGCCGCAAAACTTCGCCAAGCTGCCGCTCGATTTCCACATCCGCCGCGCCGCGTGTCTGCGTGCCGTGAAAGGCCGCAGGGCGGTCGCATTTCCAGTAATAGATGTCGCGCCGGCTCATGATCAGGCCTCCGGCGTGCGGCGCTTCCACCAGGCGGCCATGAGGCCGCCGACGATGTTTTGCATCACACCGCTGAAGACGGCGGCGGCAGCAGCGAGCGGCATCAGGGGAAAATGCTCACGGGCGAGTGCGGCCGCCATGCCGCCGTTTTGCATGCCGACTTCAATGCTCACCGTGCGAGCAACCGATTCGGGATAGCGCAGCACTTTGGGAATCATGTAGCCAACCACAAAGCCAAAGACGTGCAGCAGAAATGCGGCGAGAGCCAGACGGCCAAAGTGTGAGGCAACGGCATCGGCACTGGCGGCCACGATGCCACCGCTGACCAGCGTAAAGGCCAGAACGGCGACGGTGGGGCCGCAGGCGCCGATTTGATCCGCAGTGCGCGGCAGCTTCCAGCGAATCAGCACCCCCAGCACCACGGGAGCGACCGTGAGCTGCAAAGCGGACAGGCACAGCCCCCAGGCATCCACGGGCACATATTTTCCGGCGAGCGTGCTGGTCCACATGGGCGTGAAAAAGAAGGCCAGCAGGGTCGAGGCCAGCGTGAGCACGACTGAGAGCGCCACATTCGCGCGGGCGAGGTAGCTGATCATGTTGGACGCCATGCCACCAGGACAGCTCGACACCAAAATGATGCCCACCGCGAGTCCGGCTTCGAGATTCAATACCGTGGCAACCAGCCAGCCGGTGAGCGGCATGATGGTGTACTGCGCGACAAAGCCCAGAGCCACGCTGCCGGGCATGCGTGCGATAGCCTTGAAATCATCAAGGCTCAATGTAAGCCCCATGCCGAGCATGGAGGCCGCGAGCGACCAGAAGATCCATGGCTTGTCGAACCACAACATGGTCTGCGGGCAGAAAAACGCGAGCGTCGCGAGGCTCACGAGCCACACGGGATAGAGATTGTTAAACCAGTTGAAAAAGCGGATCATGTATCGGTGATACCAAGAGGATGTGGATTTGATCAAGGATGGATTTCGCGCAGCAACACCCCGGTGCCGCTGATCAGCAGCACCAGCTTCTTGAAGTGCAGTTGCTCGCCCGCTTTCACCTCTTTGCGATAAAGGCTCACGCGATTGATCGCGCCGGGGAAAAGCTGCACCTCGGGTGCATCCACCTTGGTGAATCCGGCGCTCATGAGTGCCGCCTCCTGGCTGGCTGCCTGGGGTCGAGGGGACGGAGTGAGCGCGTAAAGCGTGCCCGGCTTGGTGACCTCGACGTTGGTTTTCTCAATGCCCGTGCGGAGAAATGGCAGACCGCTGAGCTGCTCAAACACGCCCTCAATCACGTAGTCACGATCCGTGAAGAGCTTCACGCCCACCTTCATCACGGCCGCTTCCTCCGGTGGTGGTGCAGGCCAGACGATGCGCTTTTCCCCGGCCTGCGGCTCGAACTGGCCTACGTCTTCGAGTTTGCAGAACATGATGCGCTCCTTGCGGCTGGCGTCTTTGTCGCCCTGGGTCACGACGAGCCAGATCACACTGTTGTGTTCGTGGAAGGTCGGGTATTGGAAGGACTTCGGCGTCTCGAAGCGGTATTTGCGCTCCCACGTTTTACCATCGCGCGAGACATCCACATTGAACACGCTGCGGCCGACGCCCTGGATGCGGGTGGACTCCTGCCAGCCGAGGTAATAGACGCCGCCGAACTTGTCGAAGGTGGGTTTCGAGTTCGCACCATTCGGCACGATGGGCAGCGGCCTTCCGGTGCTCCAGGTTTTGCCATCGGCGCTGGTGGTGAAATGGTAGTTGCCCTTGTCGTTGCGGCAGATGGCCATCCAGGTGCCGTCGGGCAGGCGGTTCACGGCTGATTCGCTCAAGGCTTCGATCTGCGGTTCATTGAAGTGGCCGAGGACTTCAAAGGTGGAGAGATCTTCATGAACCCGCGCCAGGGCGTTTTGTTTGCCGCCGAAGTTGTTCAAAGCGACGTAGGTCCTGCCATCGAATTTTTTGAATGAATCAAAGATGAAGAAGGACGAGTCGCTGGCTTTCTTCGTGAAACCCTGCGCCGCCGCGTCCGCGTGAAAGTACTGCGGCTGGAAATCAAAGGTGCCCACAGCGGTCTTCAGCTTTGCCTTGTGAATTGTGGGCATGAAGTCACCGGACTTCAGATCGAAATCGCGATACCACATCTGCGACTGCCGCCTGCCGGGATCTTCGCTGGTGAAATAGCAGCGCAGGGTGCTGGCATCTTTTTGCAGGATGCGGGGTACAAAACATGCGCCCACGGGGAGGGTTTCATTCGCAAACTGCTGCCCGCTTTTCGCGAAGTCGACAACCTTTTCCAGCGCGAGCGTTTTGAGGTTCACGATGGAAAGCGTGGCATAGATCTCCGGCCACCCGGCGCTCTCCCCTGGCCTCACATCATTCGCTTCCGTCACGATGTAGGCACGGTCACCGACACAGACGAACTCGGCATCATGCGCGCCTTTTACTTGAAGTGCAGAGGTATTGACGAGGCGCTGCATGACGATGTCGCCAGCGAGAGCGGGGTCCCACTTGACGGGCACGAGCTGAGGCTTGTCGAGTTTGCTGATGACCTGCTTCAACGTGACTGCACCGGAGGTGTTTTTGCCAGTGGCGACATCTTCCTCGCGGAACTTTGCGAGCAGGATTTCGCCATCGCCGCCGCGATCCCGATCATAAGTGATCCAGATGAGGCCATCGCGATCCTGCACGCCATCGGGATAGGAAACGCCTTTGCGCTCATCGAGCAGCAGGCCTTCGTTCCATGTGTGGCCGTCATCGGTGGAGATCTGTGCGGTGAGGTGGCTGCGTGTCTTGCCAGTGAAGCCGTGATGGTTTACCAGCAGCAGGTTTCCTGATGCGAGGCGGCGGATGAAGAAGCGGGAGCCGGGATTGGGGATGGTGCTGGCTTTGGCCTCTGACCAGGTGCGGCCTTTGTCTGAGGAATGGCTCTCCCATAGGAACCCGCCGCCGGTGCGGGTGAGGAGCCAGAGGCGGCCGTCTTTGAGTTCCGTGATCATGCACTCCAGCGCCCATTCGGGGGCTTTGAGCGCGCCGTGGAGCTGCCAGGTTTTGCCTTCATCCGTGGAGATGCCGACGCCCTGTAGTTGCTTGGGGCCGGCGAACCATGAGTGGATCGGCTCGGTGGCATGCGTGACGGGCATGATCCATTCGCCGGAGGAGAGCACGGTGGGCTTGTTCATGCGGAAGGCGTAGGGGCCTTCGTAGCCGACGCGGAACTCAGGGCCGAAGACCGGCGGGGAGGCGTCTGGATCCTCACAAATGCGCGCATGGACATCGTGGACGGCGGTGTCTTGATTGCCGCGATTGAAGATGTACCAGAGGCGGCCTTTGAGGTCGAGCCAGAGGGTGGGATCAAAGCAACGCGTGCCGTTCCCAGGCTCAGCCATGACTTGAGGACGCGTGAAAGTCTTTGCCTGATCATCGCTGTAGCAGAGGAGGACGATGTTCTCCGGGGAGGGCTCCTTGGAGCCGCCGGTGAACCAGGAGGCGAAGACGCGGCCTTTGGCGGTACGTTCGAGTCCCGGGATGCCCTGCCAGGTCTGGTGGCGCTGGCCCAGGGGCTCGGCGGCACGGGCGCATGTGAATGCGAGGGTGAGGGTGAGGGCGATGAGAAGGCGGAGCTGGTGGAAAGTCATCGGGCATAGCAACGTGCGCAGGGCGATGCATTTCAGCGCAGAATGAAGCCATGGGGTGTTATGATAACATGCCTGCTCCTTTCGGATATCGCGGCCAATTTTGCGACCGCAGAAGACTGGTTGTCACGCAGATCTCTCAACACGAACAAAGGGTGCCGCATCGAATCATGACCCCGCCGCCATGGATGGAGGGGCCGAGTGTCCGGCAGCCGGAGCATCCGTCTTTCGAAAGCGCCAGATCAACGCAAGGATGGATGCGGCGATCATGATGAGAAATCCCGCAGTCAGATACCAGGTGTCCTCTGCTGGCAGCCGAGGTGGCTGGAGATGATTGGCAAGCACGATCTGACGATTGAGCAGTGTCATCCAGAGCAATTCGCCAGTGGCCAACCATTGCGCCCAGCTCTGCATGATGGCGCAGGCCTTGGGGTAGTTTTCAGGAGCGCGCCAGTAGTCGGGCCTGGGGACATTCAGCAGAGAGGAAGGCAAAAACCTCATGAGCCAGATCAAGCACAGAATGAAAAGGGGAAGACCAAGGCCTGAGAGCAGCATCCAAAGGCCGTGATCCTGGCGCGTCATCCAGCCGTTTGGTTTTCCTGCACCGTCGAAATGCGTGGCCAGCCTCTGCGGCAAGTCACCCAGCCAGATGAAATGGGTGATGACAAAGACGAGTGCAGCAAGCACCAAGGCGAGCAGAGTGAAGCGACGTTTCATGAGGGCTCAAAGAAACTTCAACAACTGGCCGAGGCCGAGCTTCGACAGGACTTCAGCGATGAGCAGTCCGACAACGAAGCCTGCCACGGCCTTCCCGCCACGCACGTTGCAGCAGTGGGAGAAGGACTTCCACATGAGCATCACCATCCACAGCGTGCAGACGAGCATGATGAGAGTGACCAATCCGAACACCGCCCCATCCATTCCCAAGGGAGGCAGAGCAAGCTTCGTGGGCTCGAAGGCCATTTTTTGCGCGGACTTCAGCAACTGATCGGAGAAGCGATGAAAGCCCGGAAGCAGACAAACCAGGCTGACAATGACGGTGGGCCAACGCGCCAGAGCCTGAGTGCCCAGGAGATCGACGGCCCGGAAAGCGGTGCGCGAAATGATACGACCCACGATATGAAGCACCACGGCAAGCGAAAACCAGTCGAGCAGTCCTTCAGCCACAGAGAACCAAACTGGCAGCTTAAGCCCCACATGGGCATCCAGCACGCCATCAAAATGAAGCCCCTGCCCTGCGCCGATCAGGCCCGCAAGAAGAATGGCCGCGAGGCCGAGGGCCAGGGATGCCGCACCTGCCACGCGGACAAAAGGGTGAAACAGGAACTGAGAAACGCGGTTGGTATGGGGCGATGTCATGGGGTGTCCTCCTGAGGGAAGATTTTCAGTTTGGAGATCACGTCATCCAGACGATTGCGCACTGTCGGGTAGCTTATCTTCATGATCGAGGCCATCTCCTTGAGGCTGCCGCTGGCCTTCACGAACTCGCAAACAAAGGCCTGATCCTCCGGCGAAAGCGCCGTGAGTACGGGCAAGGGATAGCGGCCTTCCACCTCGGTCCCGCAGTGCGCACAACCGAGTCGTTTCACCTCCAGCGAGTGGTCGCAGCTCGGGCATTGAACGGGAAAGCGTTTCATTTTTTACACGCCTAATTTAACATTATTAATATTTAGATCAATATTATTTACATCAATGGCAATTTTATACCTCGCCGCCGGTTGAAGGCGCATGCGCGGGACTCTAGCTCATGCTACTGATCAACTCATGACCCACGACATCCGCGCCCTCGAACCCAGTGCTCTCTGGAACTGTTTTGCCGACCTTAATGCCGTGCCACGCCCTTCCAAACGCGAGGAACGGGTCGTGGGATTTGTGCTGGGATTCGCCGCACGCCATGGCCTTTCGGCACAGCTCGACAGTGCTGGCAATGTGATCGTCAAAAAGGCGGCGTCGGCAGATAAGCAGGAGCGCCCGGCGGTGATCATGCAGGCGCATCTGGACATGGTGCACAAAGCCGGAGACGGGGTGACGTTTGATTTCGACAAGCAGGGCATCGACATGTGGGTGGATGGCGACTGGGTGCGGGCACGCGGGACCACACTGGGCGCGGACAATGGTCTGGGTGTGGCGGCGATTTTGGCGGTGCTGGCAGCGAATGATTTGTCCCACCCGCCGATTGAGGCGCTGTTGACCCTGGATGAAGAACAGGGCATGGGCGGTGCGCTGGGGCTGCAACCGGGACTGCTGACGGGCAAGACGATGCTGAACCTGGACTCTGAGGAGGATGACACGTTCACCATTGGCTGCGCGGGCGGGATCGACACGACAGGGAGCTTCAAATACCCTGAGGTGGCGCATGAAGCGGCGACGGCAGTGGTGAACATCCAGATCTCGGGACTGCGCGGCGGGCATTCGGGACTGCAGATTCACGAAGGGCGTGCGAATGCGATCAAACTCATGGCGCGGCTGCTGAGCGCGTGTGGTGAGGATGTGGTGGCGCTCTCAACGATGCGTGGCGGCAGCGCACGCAATGCGATCCCGGCGCAGTGCGTGGCGCAGGTGGTGGTGCTGGATGAAGCAGCGTTTGCGGAGCGCTTTGAGCGGGAGGCGGCGGGCATTCGGGAGGAGTTTCGGCTGATCGAGCCAGGGCTGAGCATTGTCGCGATGCCTGTGGAGGTGGCTGCGGGTGAGATCGGCATCATGGGAGCGGAACATCAGAAGTCCTTTGTGCTGGCGATGCAGGCGGTGGTGAATGGCGTCTATCGCATGAGTCCTGTGGTGCCCGGACTGGTGGAGGCGTCTTCGAATTTTTCCACCATCGCCCTGGGCAATGGCAAGGCGGAGTGGGGCAGCCTGCAGCGAAGCTCGGTGGAATCGAGCAAGGTGGATGTGGCGCGTGCTTTTCGGGCGCCGTTTGAACTCATCGGCGCCGAAGTCAAATCGGGCGATCCGTATCCGGGCTGGAGCCCGAGTGCTGAGTCGCCGATCCTGGAGAAGATGAAGGTGATTTATCGTGAGCTGTTTGGTGAGGAGGTGAAGGTAGGGGCCTGCCATGCGGGGCTTGAGTGCGGGGTGATCTCCATGGCGTATCCGGGGCTGGACATGATTTCGTTTGGACCGAATATTCATGAGGCGCATTCGGAGAAGGAGTGCGCGAGTGTTTCATCTGCGCAGAAGTTCTGGAAGCTGCTGACGGCGACGCTGGCTGCTCTGTAGCTCTGACTGCCGTTCAACACCATGCCCGCCACCGCCGCGCCCACGCTCAAGGACATCGCCCGTGCGACGGGATTTTCGCTGATGACCGTGTCCCGCGTGCTGCGGGGAGCGCCGAAGGTGTCGGCGGAGAAGCGTGAGCTGGTGCTGAAGGAGGCGAAGCGGCTGAACTACCAGCCGGACCCGCATCTGGCGCGGATGATGCAGGTGGTGCGGGGCAAGAAGCAGCAGCGGGTGCGGGCGGTGATCGCGGTAGTCCGCGAGCATGTGCCGCAGGATGAACTGCTGAGCCCTTCGTACCAATATGTGCCGATCGAGGACATCCGCAGCCGTGCGCATGGCCATGGCTATGCGGTGGAGGAGTTTTGGCTGGGGAAGGACGGGCTGACGCCGAAGAAGCTGCAGAAGATCCTGCATGCGCGCGGCATCGAGGGCGTGATCGTTTCACCGCAGAGCATGCAGCTGCCGTGCAGCAAGATGGATTTTTCACCGTTTGCCGCCGTGACCTTTGGCAATGCGATGAGCAGCCCGGCGCTGCACATGTGCGCGGGCAACATGACGCTGGGGATTCACATGGCGGCGGATCAACTCAGTGCGCGAGGTTACAAACGCATCGGCGTGGCGGTGACGAAGTGGATCGTGAACCGCTCGCAGTTTGGCTACAGCGGCGGTTTGTTTCACTGGCAGCAAAGCCTCGCGCCGGAGGACCGGGTGCCGCTGCTGCTGTTTCCGAGCAATGACATCAGCAAAGGCTTTGAGGCTTTTGCCAAATGGATGCGGGAACATCAGCCGGATGCGCTGATCACCTTTGACACGCATGTGCCCCACTGGCTGCGGCGGCTGGGTCTGCGTGTGCCGGAGGACATCGGCTTTGTGGTGCATGACTGGACGCCGAGGATGCAGGAGTTTGCGGGCATCTACCAGCAGCGCGAACACCTCGCAGCGGCAGCGGTCGACTTGATCGTCACGCAGCTTTCCCAGCATGAGCATGGAGTGCCCGCAGTGCCGCGCCAGATCATGATCCCGCCCAAGTGGGTGGACGGGCCGAGCGTGCGGGGCGTGAGAGAGTAGCGACCCCATGCAGCAGGCGCAGATTATTTGTGCGTCTGAGGGGATCTGTGAGCGCTGATCAACGGACAGCAACTGTGTCCATCGTACTAGATGCGCTGGCCCATGGATTTTAGTTTGGCTTCGCCCTCGCTCCAGGGAACTTCGTGGGGCATGCGTTTGGAAGTGGCGGCGAGAGCGGCGATGACGCCGGCACCTTCGCCCATGCCGACGGCATTGCCTGTGACGCGGTAGCTAGAGTGCGCGATGAAATCGCCGCTGATGCAGCGACCGGCCATCATGAGGCCATCGACATCTTTGGCGATCAAGGCGCGCAAGGGGATGTCGTAGGGCTTCACTTTGATGTTGGTGGAATGAATCGCCGCTTTCTGATTGAACTCCGCGGTGGTGGCATGGATGTCCACGCCGAAGGTGGCACGCACGACGGCGTCATCGTAGCGCGCGCCTTTGATGAGGTCTTCCTTGTTCACGAGGTAGCGACCGACGATGCGACGGCCGTCACGCACGCCGATCTGCTCGGCGGTGGCGACGATTTGGATGCCCTCCCATGGGCCACCGAGACTGCGCAGGCCATTGACCATGAGATGCATCTCCGCACGGGCGCGCACGGTGGCGGCGGTGATCTCGGCGGCGTCCCAGGGCTTGATGCCGAACTCCTGATTCATCATGGCGAAGACGAGATTTCCGCTCACATGCCAGAGTGTGGCACCGGCGTAGGAGGGGAAATGGCCGGTGCTGACGATGGCGTCCTTGATGCGCTTTTTCTTTTCACCGTCCGTGTTTTCGCCGGGCTTTGGCTGGCCAAAGCGCACGAATTCACGCAGCTTTTCGACATCTTTCACCACCAGCAGCGCATTCAGAGACAGAGGCTGGCAGGGGCACTCGGCAGCTTCGCCAATTTCGAAGGCGCAACCCGCTTGAAATCCGAGATCGCCATCACCGGTGGTGTCGATAAAGACTGGGGCTTTCCATGCCTGGCGGCCAGATTTGGATTCGGTGACGATGGTGGTGAGGCGCTTGCCTTCGCGGAAGGCGGCACACACCTTGGTGTGATACTGGAATTTGACACCGGCCTCCATGCATAGCTCTTCCAGCAGCAGTTTCAGCGCCTCAGGATCGTAGCAGAAGCGGCTCATGCTGGTGGAGTTCGCACGGGCGCCACGGGCATCCAGCTTGTCGCGGAGTTCCTTGGCGAAGCCGGGCTTGTTGAAGTCGAGGAAGTAGCCGAGCAGGCCGGCCGTCCAGATGCCGCCGAGGCAGCCGCGCCACTCAAACAGGCGCACTTTTGCGCCAGCGCGTGCGGCGGTGATGGCGGCCGTCACGCCCGCAGGGCCGGCACCGCAGACGATGACATCGGCATCCTGCGCCAGCGGGATCTCGTGGGCGGGTTCGGCGAAGACGCCTGCTTTTGGAGCCGCGTCTGCCGCTATAACCGGGCTCTGGCTGACCGCGCCACCGGCGAGGGCAGCGTGAAGGAAATGACGGCGGGAAACGGGCGAGGGTTTCATGGGCCCACTAACACGAAGAGCCGGGCATTGAGCTATCAAGGACTTGCTCTCACTTCAGCGCCTCATAGGCAGCGAGCGTCGGTTCAATGGCTTTCAGGGCCGTGGCCCAGAACTCCGGCTGGGTGATGTCTTCACCGAGGCTTTGCTTCACGACTTCCTCACAGGTCGCGCTGCCGGTCATGGAGAGGAAGGCCTCGTAGCGTGGCAGGAAGGCCGCGCCTTCGGCTTTGAAGCGTGCGAACAGAGCCTGGCTGAGGAGGTAGCCGAAGACGTAAGGGAAGTTGTAGAAGGAGACGCCGGTGATGAAGAAATGCATCTTGTAGGCCCAGAACATGGGATCGGTGCCGTCATCGAGGAGGGTATCGCCATAGAGCTTGCGCTGTGCTTCGTTCATGAGCGCGCTGAGGCGGCTCACGCTCACCTCACCGCTGGAGCGCTCGGTGTAGAAGGCTTTTTCAAACTCGTAGCGCATGGGGATGTTGATGAGGTAGGCGTGCGCGCGGAGCATTTCCTGATCGAGCAGGTAGGCCTTGGTGGCCTCGGTGATGCCGGGATTGGTCATGAGGCCGTTGAGGAGGATCATCTCGCCAAAGTTTGACGCCGTTTCCGCGAGGGTCATGGGGTAGTTTGCCGCAAAGGAACGCGCGGGGCGCAGGACGCAGGAATGCCAGGCATGGCCGACTTCATGGGCCAGCGTGACCATGTCATGCACGGTGCGGTGGAAGGTCATGTAAACGCGTTCTTCGCGCTTGAGCTGGGAGCCGGTGCAGAAGGCGCCGGGGCGCTTGCCGGCACGGGGCTGGGCTTCGATCCAGCGCTGCGCGAGCATCTCGCGGAAATATTCGCCGAGTTTTGGATAGGCGGAGGTGAAGGCGTGATCGACCGTGGCGCAGGCTTCGTCCCAGGTGAGCTCTTTTTCATCCGGGGCGGCGATCTGGGGGGCTTCGAGATCGAAGTAATGCAAGGCGGAGGTGCCTTGCAGCTTGGCGGCTTTGCGCAAGGCGCGGCGTGGGAGCTCGATGTGCGTGTGGATGGCCTCCAGCATCGCGTCGAGGGATTTGCGGCTCATCGCGCCATCAAACAACGGGGTGTCGAGGAAGTGAGTCAGGCCGCGGCGGCCGTAGAGGCTGAGGCGCGTGCCGGCGATGCCGTTCAATCCGGCGGCGAGTGTCACGGCATGATCGTTCCATGGCTTCTGTCCGTCATTGAAAGCGGCCTCGCGCAGTTTGCGGTCGGGTTCGGACATCAGTGCACGACGGCGTGACATCGGCACGATTTCCTTGTGGCCGTCGGGGAAGGTCATCTCGAACTCCATCTTGCCAGTGAGGGTGTCGTAGAGACGGCCCCAGGCGTGGAGGCCGTTGACGTTGAGATCGGCGGCGAGGGCCTCCATTTCCGACTTCATCTGGTGCTGGCCTTCGTGACGCATGCGCTTCACAGCGTGTTCGGCATTTTTCAAAGAGGGATCGGCGAGCAAGGTGGCGAATGCGTCATCACTCAAAGCCGCCAGCGCCGCACGCAGCGAGGCCATGAGCTTGGTGCTTTCGGCTTCGAGCGTGGAGATCCATGCTTCATCGGCCTTCACGGCCTCGTCGTTGGCGTCATCTGCGGAGAGACAGCCGAGATAGGCGGAGAGGTGGCCGAGGCGATCGCTCAGCGATTCCAGGGCGTTGATGACGCGGGCGATTTCAGCGGTGTCGGCACCGAGAGCGGCGGCCTGTGTTTTGAGCGCCTCGACATCATGCACGAGCACGGCTTTGAAGTCGGTGTAGTCGGGAGCGCCGAAGGCCGAGAACCAGGATTCGAGGGACCAGCGGTCGGGATGGGTGGTGGCAGAGTGGGACATAAAAAAATCAGCGGCTGACGCGGCCTCCGCCGTCGCCTTGCATGAGGGTTTCGATTTCGGCGCGGGTGCTGTAGTTGTAGTCGCCCTCGATGGAGTGGGCGAGGCAACCTGCGGCGGTGGCAAAGGCGATGGCGGTGGGAGGCGGAGAGTTTTGGAGGAAGGAGAAGAGGAGGCCGGCGGTGAAGGCATCACCGGCACCGAGGCGGTCAATGATCTGGGTGATGGTGTAGCGCGGAGCGGTGTGCAGGGTGCCGGTGGCAGCTTCGTAGAGAGCGCCGCTGAAGCATTGCGCGGCGGAGGTGCTGCCATCGCGCAGAGTGAAGGCAGCGTGGGTGAGATTGGGGAACTGGGTGATGATCTGCTGCGCCAGCGTCTGAAGATCGGCGCTGTGCTCGATGCCGAGCATGGCGGTGGCATCGCTGATACCGCCGACGAAGATGTGCACGAAGGGAAGAAGCGATCTCATGGTGCGGGTGGCGAGATCGCGGGCGCTCAGTGGCGGGTCCCAGTGCCAGAGTTTGGTGCGGTAGTTCATGTCGCACACGACTTTGATCTGACGGCGTGCGGCTTCCTGCACAGCGACGAGCGCTACTTCGGCGGCGTTGCGGGAGATCGCGGGCGTGATGCCGGAGATCACGAAGCATTCGCAGCCGGAGAAGATGGCGTCCCAGTCGTAGGCAGAGGCTGGTGTGATGGCCACAGCAGAGCCGTCGCGATCATAGATGACATTGCCGCCGCGTTGATTGGCACCGTGTTCGAGGAAGTAGGTGCCCAGGCGGCCTTCAAGCGTGCGCAGGATGTGTTTTGTTTCGACACCGAGGCTGCGCAGATCGGCGATGCAGGCATCCGCGATGGCATTTTCAGGGAGTGCGGTCACAAAGGCCGCATCAATGCCGAGGTAGGCCAGTGAAGCGGCGATGCTGGCCTCGGCTCCAGCAAAGCTGGCATTCAAGGCGCCTGGCATGGCCTGCTGAAAACGTGCGAATCCCGGCGTGGCGAGACGCAGCATGATTTCGCCGAAAGTGACAACGCGGCTCATGGACGGACTTGCTTGACAATGTCCGTGGCCTCACGCGCCAGCGCGGTGATCACATCCCACCCGCCTCTGGCCACAATTTCTTTTGGTGCCAGCCATGAGCCACCAAGGGCGAGCACCGCAGGTTCGCGCAGGTAGTGTGCGGCATTGGCAGCTCCCACGCCCCCCAGGGGAATGAACTGTACGCCGAGATGCATGAAGGGCGCCATGATGCTGCGCAGGTAGGCCAGACCACCACTCGGCTCCGAAGGGAAAAATTTCAGCAAACGGCACCCGGCTTCGAGTGCGATCTCAATGTCTGTGGGTGTGCAAATGCCGGGTGCGAACGGCAGACCGATACGAACCGCTTCGGCCACGACACGTGGATTCATGCCGGGAGCCACGCCAAAGCTTGCGCCAGCCTCCTTGGCCTCGTTCACCTGCTTTGGCGTGAGGATGGTGCCCACGCCGACGGTCATCTCCGGCACCTCGGAGCGGATGCGCCGCAGTGATTCCAGCGCCGCATCGGTGCGCAGCGTCAGCTCGATGCCGTTCACGCCGCCTGCGAGCAAGGCCTGCGCCAGCGGCACGGCATCCTCCACACGGTCGATCATCAAAACGGCAATCACGCCGGTCTGGTGGAGTTGCAGACGGAGGCTTTCGGGAAAGGCGGTGCTCATGGCTGGAAGCAGGAGGGGATGCGTGCTTTTGCAACTGACATGTACAGTTAGCGAAAAGCCAATTGTGTCTGGCGAGTGCTACGAGGAGCGGGAGAATGGCACTTCTCCTGCTTTACACCTTACCGACCCGCCATGACCCCTGCCCCTTCCGACACGAGCATCCCCACGCTCGGCCCCTGTTTGATTCATTCGCCCCTGCACCGAATCGGCGGAGTGGAAGCCCCCTACAAAACGGACGCGGTGGACCGCATTCTGTACCACAGCCATCTGCTCGAAGACGGGCGTGATGTGTCAAAGCCGAGCTACGAAGAGGCGGGGCCACGGGAGATGATCTACTTTGACCCGGCCAAGACCACGGTCGGCATCGTGACCTGCGGCGGTCTGTGCCCGGGCTTAAACGACATCATCCGTGGCATCGTGAACCGCTGCCATCAGCAATACGGCGTGGCACGCGTGTATGGATTCCGCTACGGCTACGAGGGGCTGGTGCAGCGTTTCGGCCACACACCGCTGCTGCTGAAACCTTCGTCCGTGGAGCAGGCGCACCATTTTGGCGGAACCCTGCTAGGGAGTTCGCGCGGGAAGCAGGACATTGGGGAGATGGTGGACACGCTGGAGGACATGAAGGTCGATATTCTTTTTGTGATCGGCGGTGATGGCACGCTGCGCGGTGCGGCGCAGATCGTGAAGGAAATCGAACGACGCGGACTGAAAAAGGCGGTCGTCGGCATTCCCAAGACCATCGACAATGACATCAGTTTCCTCGACAAGAGCTTCGGCTTTGAAACCGCCTTCGATGCCGCCGTGCAGGCGGTGAAGTGTGCGTATGTGGAGGCCACCGGCGCGGTGAACGGCGTGGGTTTGGTCAAGCTCATGGGGCGTGATTCCGGCTTCATCGCGTGCTATGCCGCACTGGCGGGCAGCAACGTGGATTTTGTGCTGATTCCCGAGGTCCATTTTGAACTGGACGGCGACGGCGGCTTTCTTGAGTTTTTGCGCCAGCGGCTGATCAAGCGCGGCAGCGCTGTGATCGTGGTGGCGGAGGGGGCCGGGCAGCACCTCATGCAGACCGGCGATGACACCGATGCGAGCGGGAACAAGCGGTACGGCGACATCGGCCCCTTTTTGAAAGACCGCATCAATGGCTTCTTCAAAGAGCGGAAGACCGAGGTGAATCTCAAATACATCGATCCGAGCTACATCGTGCGCAGCGTGCCGGCCAATGCCCAGGACAATGTGTACTGCTCACGCCTGGCCCAAAACGCGGTGCATGCCGCCATGGCAGGCAAGACCAACATGCTGGTGGGCCGCTGGCACAATTCCTTCGTGCATCTGCCGCTGGAACTCGTGATCCATGGCCGCCGCAAGGTGGACCCGACGCAGGAGCTGTGGCACAGCGTGCTGGAATGTACGGGGCAGCCGATGGTGATGAAGTGATTTCTTCGATTTTCTTCTTCGTCGCACTCCTTCTCTCACTCCCGGTGGCCCGGACTCCGGGAGGAGGAGTATGAGTAAGAGAAGGAGGAAGATTTTGGCGTTTCGCCCGCGCTATGACTTTACGCGGGCACCGGGCTCCTGTCGCGGAGCGAGAAGGCTACTTTAGTGGTGGCAGCTTGGCGCTGTAATGCACGGCGCGGTGGCGGTTGTCGTCGAAGGCGAAGTGGAGCCACTGGCCGTCTTTGCTGACGAAGCCGTCGGGGTAGTTCATGCGGCCTTTGGGGCCATCGACGGATTCCTGCTGGAGGATGCGCTGGTAGGGCCAGGTCTTCATGCCGTCAAAGCTGATCCAGAGGGCCATGGGGCTGCGGTGCTTGCTGTTGGGATTGTGCAGGATGGCGACACGATCTCCGCCGAGATTGTAGAGGGTGGTTTTGCTGCCGGGATTAGGGATCTGCGTGATGGAGGCGAACTCGGGCCAGGTCTTGCCGCCGTCTTTGCTTTCCGCTTTGTAAAGCATGCCGCCGAGGCCGTCGGCGCGGATGACCATGGTGATGCGGCCATCGGGGTGCTCGAAGAGATCGTTCTCCGCCCAGCCGAAGTAGCGGCTGTTGGGCGTGAGGCGGATGTTGCCATGCTCGGTCCAGGTTTTGCCGCCATCGCTGCTGATGAGGACGCCGTTGCGTGGGTTGGTGAAGTCGCGATCGAGGGGCGCGCGATCCTGCTGATCATCGGGGCCGATGTAGTGCTGGAAGGGAATCATGATGCGACCGTCTTTGCAGACGATGTGCTTGCGGATGAAGGTGCGCTCCTTGAGGCGACCGGGGACTTCAATGGGCTTGCTCCAGGTCTTGAAGGAGTCGTCGCTGGTGAGATACCAGGAGCGCCAGTCATTGGCCCAATGCTTGGAATGGGTGGAGAAGAAGAGGGTGCTGCGCTGGCCGAGGATCATGAGTTCTGTGGGGCCCTGGCCGATGGTTTTGCCTTCGCGAGGGAAGCCGACATCGAATCCTTCCAATGGGGTCCAGGTCTTGCCCATGTCGTGGCTGCGGGTGACGCCGGTGTAGTTCAGGGGGCTGGGCTCGGTGTCACCGCCAGCGAGGATGAAGAGAATCCAGGAGCCGTCGGGCAGTTCACGCAGGGTGGTATCACATACCATTTTGTTGGGCGTGATGCCGTCATACGGGATGCTTTTGAAGTCCTGCTTTGCATCCTCAATGGCCTGCGCGGCCCATACGGGGTCAGGTGTGATGGACTTCGGCAGCTTGGGTGCATGTGCTTTATTGACGACGGTCTTGCCGACCGTGGCGCGGCGTTTGATCTCCTCGGGGTCCATTGTCAATTTGCCGATCTCCGCCTGCTTCTGCATGGCCTCCTCGGTGAACTTCACATGCAGGATCTCGGCGTCGGTGTGGCGGTTCCAGTCATAGAGGATGTGGATGTCGCCATTCGGGGCCTGGAAGCCATCGGGGTAAGAGACTTCCGCGCGATCGTCGATGAGGAAGCCTTTGCCCCAGGTCTTGCCATCGTCGTCGGAAAGGAAAGCTTTCAGGTTGGAGCGGCGTGGGAGCCGCAAATTGATGGGGCCGTTTTTCACCAGGAGGAGTTTTCCTGAGGCGAGGCGGCGGATGAAGAAGCGGGCGCTGGGATTTTGGATTGCGGAGGGCTGGGGCTCGCTCCAGGTGGTGCCTTTGTCGGCGGAGGTGCTTTCACTGATGCCGTCCTTGGTGCGGGCAAGCATCCAGAGGCTGCCGTCTTTGCGCTCGACGATCATGTGCTCATCGAAGTCGGTGCGTGGAAAGACCACGCCGCCGCGGCGGGTCCAGGTCTTGCCCTGATCGGTGGAGGCGAAGACATTCGCCATGCGGATGACGTCGAGGTCTTTGTGCGCTTCCTTGTCCACGCCGGGGCCGTGCATGCGGTCGCGGGTCCAGAGAGCGACGGGGAGGAGCCAGTCGCCGTTGGAAAGAACGGTGGGCTTGTTGAGGGTGCAGCCATGGGCGAAGCGCGTGGGGGCGGTCCACTTGGGTTCGGCGGCATCGGGGTCATCACAGCGGATGTACCAGTCGCCGCAGCGGCCGTCGAAGTAGCCGAGGCTTTGATCAAAGAAGCACCAGAGGCGGCCGAGGGGATCGGTCCAGAGGTTGCCGACGAGGGCGCGGCGCTCGTATTTGACGCCATTGAGTTCACCGTCCTGGGGATCAATGACGACGCGAGGCTTGGACCATGATTTGCCATCGTCCTCGCTGGTGGCGAGCATGAAGAAGCCGTTGGGCGAATCACCGTTGCCGACCCATGCGGCCCAGAGGCGGCCCTTGGGTGTGCGGTCCATGCCGATGATCATGTTTCCGGAGCGCTTCTCGGCGTCGTACTCGGGGCCGGGCTGCGTGTTGATGGCCGGTGGTTCCAGAGCGAGATCGAGCAGGGCTTTGTCCTGAGCGGTGGCTTGCAGAGCAAGCAGGGAAAGAAGCAGGAGCGTGTGTTTCATGGTTGGATGTGGAAGAAGAACGCTGCCGGGGGCGGGGTTCATGGGCTGGAAGGAGAAATCAAGGTGTTATGTTACCACATTCGAACACGATGGACACACGACCCAGCTCCGCGAGGCCGGAATTCCGGGAAGAGGAAGACCCTGGTGCAGCATGCCCGCCATGGTTTGCGCAAATGCCGGGGGCATCTCGGCGGAGCGAGATGGCTACTGTGCGGAAGGCTGTTTTCCAGGCACGTTCTGGGCATCGAGGACTTTCCCGGCCAGGCTCTTGATCTCGATCTTCATGGGCGATTTTGGTTTGAAGGTGAGCAGGATGTAACTGTGCTCGCTGGCGAAGAAGGCGGACTTGGGATCGGGATATTTGTCGCCGTTGCCCTTGAGGGCGGTGTTGTAATAGGGGAAGCCGTCCACCATGGCGCGCTCCGCGAAGTAGCCGAAGCCGGTGATGACGGCGGTGCCGCGCTGAAACAGGCGGCCCCATTCGCCTTTCAACTGGCTGCGCATGGTGGCGTTGCGTTCGTTTTGGATGCTGATGGTGTGACCGACATGTGGCTGCGCCATCTGCTGGCGATACCAGGTGAGTTGAGCGGAACCCTCTTCGAAGGGGTGACCGGTCTGCCATGTGGTGCCCATGTCTTGAATGTGCTCGAGGTCGAGCGCGAGGAAGCGTGCCTCGAAATCGGGGAAAGCGAGCGTCCAGTTCCACTCATTGCCGGGCAGCGCGAAGAAGTCCCGGTAGGCTTTTGCCTCGACGTCATAGACGGCCTCGGGTGGCGGCTTGGGGCCGCGCGAGCGGATTTCGCGGTCGTGATTGCCGAGTACTGGCATGAAGGGTGTACTGTGGAAGAGTTCTGGCTGTGAATCGATCAAGGCGCTGAAGGCCTTGGTGCCTTCCCTGCCCTGCTGGTGGAGGCTGCTGACGTTGTCGCCGGCGGTCATGAGCACATGCGGATCGTCTTGGATCAAGGCGGCGAGGTCCGGCTGGGCGAAGCCCCAGTCGCCAACGACGGCGATGCGCAGTTCTTTGGCGGGCATGGCTTTGAAAGTGTGAACCGCGGATGTCTCAGCGCCTGAGCGCACCTGGTAATGATACGTCACGTCTTTCCCGGGGATCGGGATCTCGATGTGATGCAAGGTGACCTGCTCCGCTTTGGCCACCTTGCCGCCGAGTATGGCGCTGGTCCCAAAGGACACCTCCGAATCGGCGGGCTGCGCGGTCTCCCAGTTGACTGTGATGTGGCTCGGAGTCTCGCGCTGAAAACTCAGCCAGATGCGCTGGATGGCGGCGGCTTCAGCGACGGAGCCGAGCAGGAGGAAAAGGAAAAAACGCGTCATGATTGTAGGAGGAAACAAACGCATGCCATGCATGGATTTCTCCGATGAAGACAAGCGACACAGCTCTTGATCATGCCCATATCTCAGGATACCCTTTGCCCATCTTGGTCCGGTGTTTTGCTGCGGCCTGCTCTTTGAAACATTTCCTGCGGTGTTCGTTTTCGAGCTTTGTGGCCCGGCCCGATTCATCAACTGCGGGGGCTACGCGCTGAAGTGACATGTCATGCCTTCACTGGAAGACAGAGCTTCATCACGCGGGTTCCCACCTGGTCTCATGGGATACGTGAGCCCTTTGTATTCGGACGGCACAGGCGGGTCTGAAAGCGTCCCGGCTCCGCCCGGGGCGCTTTCTTTTTTTCAGCGCACAAGGCAGGCATGCCTTGCTGCTGCCCTCAAGCCTTCGGCTTCTTCTCCGGCAGCGGCTTGGGATCTTTGTCGCCGATGGTTTCAGCGGGACGGATGATCACGCCGACGGGCATCGAGGCCTTCTCCATGTTCAGGAGCTGGCTGACGGTGACGAATTGATAACCTTTGGCTAGAAGCTGGTCGAACATCGCCGGCATGGCGGTGATGGTGGGCGAATGGATGTCATGCGAGAGCATGATGGCTCCTGGGTGAGCGCCATTGACGAGGCGGCTGGTCACAGCGGCCACACCGGGACGGCGCCAGTCCTGGGGATCGACCGACCACATGATGGTGGAGTAGCCAAACTCGGTGAACATCAGGTTTTTGATGCGGGTGTTGATGGCACCATAAGGCGGACGCACCAGGTGGGGGCGAACTCCGGCCACTTCGAAGACGGCGTCTTCGGACTTTTTCAGCTCACTGCGGATCTGCTCATCCGAGCGGCTGGTGAGGCTGCAGTGGGTCCAGGTGTGATTGCCGATTTCATGGCCTTCTTCAATGATGCGACGCACGATGGCGGGATACATCTTCACCTGAGCACCAATGAGGAAGAAGGTGCACTTGATGTTCCGCTCCTTGAGGATGTCGAGCAGTTTGGGGGTCAGGCTTGGATGGGGGCCGTCATCAAATGTCATCGCGAGCGTCTTCTGCGCGATCTTGACGGAGGAATAGGAGAGGCGGACGCCAGCAGGAGGCACCACGGGCATGGAGGAAGGATTGTTCAGCCGCTTCACGAGCGGATTTTCCTTTTCCTTCTCTTCGACGAGCGGCAGCGCTTTGCGCGCCTCTTCAATGGCGAGTTTGTCCGGCTTTGCAGCCTTTTGAGTTGTACAGCCCGACTGGCCTGCCAACATGATGCCAAACCAAATGCTAAGATACATGCGTGGGGGGATCACAAGAGGTGGAGATTAAGGGGTGAAATTCATCTGCGAAAGCTGGATTTTCCGAAAAACAAACAACTGCCAGAAATCTGACCGTGATTGAAGATCAACCACCACCGGCTGCGGCCAGAACTTCCTGAGGTGAAAGCGCCCGCCAGGCTCCCGGCGGCAGATCGGCGGGCAGGACCAGTGAGCCGATGCTCTCGCGATGCAGGCTGATGACACGATTGCCGACACGGTGGAACATGCGCTTCACCTGATGATAGCGCCCTTCATGGAGCGTGAGCCGGGCCTGATTGGCGCCTAAAAGGACGAGCTCCGCCGGCAGTGTGGTGATGTCCTCGGTGTGGAAGTAGAAGCCGCGCGCAAAGGCCTCCACCGCATCTGGGACGACAGGGTCGAGAGTTTGGACAAGGTAAACCTTCGGCACCTTTTCCTCCGCCGCCATCAGCCGTTTGGACCAGCGGCCATCGTTTGTCAGCAGGACCAGGCCTGAGGTGCTGCGATCCAGCCGCCCGGCGATGTGCAGGGTGTGTTTGTCGGGATCGTCGATCAAATCGATCACGGTGGGGTGCAGATCGTCCTTGGTGGCGCTGAGGATGCCCACCGGCTTGTGCAGCATGAGATAGAGCGCGCGCTCAGACGCCTGAACGACTGAATCATCCAGCTCCACCAAGGTGAAGCGATCCACGGGATGGTGGCCGTCTGTCACACAGACTCCATCCACCCGCACGCGGCGTGCAGCGATGGCAAGATGGGCGGCCTGGCGCCCCATGGCCTCATACCCGGCGATGAGTCGGTCCAGTTTCATGCCGTCACTGCGTCCAGGTCGTGAACGACAAAATCAAATTTCGCCGAAGTGCTTCTCACGCACCTGCACGATGGCATCGAGCATCTGGTCCGCCTCACCGCGCAGTTTGGCATCCAGACTGGAGGCGCTGCGGTTGTAGCGACGGAACAGCATCTTCAACCGGGCCTTGATCTCGTCTTTGGGCATCTTGGGCGTGATGCCGCAGAGTTCTTCGGGACTTTTGGAAGACTCCACCTTCGCGGCGACGGGAGCCCCTTTGTTGACCTTGTCGAGCAGGCTGCGCTCTTTGGCCGCGGGTTTGGGTTCAGCGGCGGGTTTGGAAACACCGAGAGATTTGGAAAGCGATTTGAGGATCTTGAACATGATGCTGGCTCCTTCTGTGACTGACCGTTTATTCGATGCGCATGGTGCGAAGATGCTGGCTGCGGCGCTTTAATTCTTCTTCTGAGAGCACGCCTGAGCCCTTGTAGGTCACGGCAACTTCCTTGCTGCGACCGGACTGCTTGTCCACCACGAGGGCACGCACGCGCTGGTTTTCATCGTAGCTGAAAGTCACGGCCACTTCGCAGCCTTTGGGGCGGTTCGGCGGCACTTCCAAGGTGAGGCGACCGATGACATCGACGAATTTCGCGTCTTCATCCTCGCCCTGGGTGATGTCGACTTCGATGATGCGCTCATTGTCTTCGGAGGTCTGGTAAACCTGCGTGCGTGAGCAGGGAATCGATGAGTTCTTGGGGATCACGATGGAGTTCATCAGCTTCTCCTCCTTCGTCTTCGCATTGTAAACCATGGCCAGCGTGCCGTAGCTCGCATTGCAGACTTCCTGGATGCGCGCCGATTTTTTGGCGAACAAGGCAGCGCCAAGCGCCACGCACTCATCCACGTTGCCGCAGGATTTGGGGGTCTTGCCGAACATCTTTTCGAGCATGGTTTTCACCTTCGGAATACGCGTGGATCCGCCCACGAGCACGACGTGGTCGATGTCGGAGGCCTTCAGCTTCGCGGAGTCCAGCGCCTGCTCGACGAGGAACACGGTGCGGGTGAGCATGTGGCGGATCAGCTTTTCGAAATGATCGCGGCTCAGGTCAATGCGGGCGATGCCGCTGTTCTGGTCGTTGGCGACGGTGTCGTTCACGCGCTGGAGCTTGGAGAGCATCTTTTTCGCGTCTTCCGTGGCCTGCAGCACACGGCGGCGGTGGCGTTCGTCGCTGTAGAGCGCCGCGCCCGTCTGCTTCTTGTACTGCTCGGCATAGGCTTCGAGCAGGATGTCGTCAAAGTTGCTGCCGCCGAGATGACGGGCACCTTCGGAGGTGAGGATCTTGATGTTGTCGCTATCGACCTCAAGGATCGTCGTGTCCAGGGTGCCGCCGCCGAGGTCAAACACCAGGATGCGACCTTTCACGCCCTGGGAGTGGGCGTAGTAAACCGCCGCCGCTGTCGGCTCGTTCACCAGACGCTTCACCTTCATGCCGGCCATTTCAGCGGCGGCGATGGTGCTCTTGCGGGCCAGTTCGTTAAAGTTTGCCGGCACGGTGATGACGACTTCGGTGATGTCTCCGCAGATCTTGGAACAGTCACGCTTCAGCTTGGAGAGGATCAGCGCGGAGATTTCCGCCGGCGTCCATTTCTTGCCGTCGATCTCGACCAGGTGCTCCGGGTCGTCCATGTAGCGTTTGATCTGGAAGATGGTGCGGTCGGGTTCGCCACCGTCGCGAGCGGCGCTGCCGACGAGCTTCACGTCCTCATGGGAATCGAAGAACACCACGGAGTGCGTCAGTCGCTCACCGTCGGCGTTCGGCACGATTTCTGGGTTGCCATCAGGTTTCAGGTAGGCCAGCCCGGAGAGGGTGGTGCCAAGGTCGATTCCAACGTATTCAGCCATAACAATGAGTGTGTGAAAATTATCCGGAAGCGGGGCTATTGGCTGGAGGTCCGGACCTCCACTTTGCGCAGGATAATCTCGTGTCCCTCGCCACGCGAGAAGATAAAGCCGGAGCGGCAGCTTTCAGTGACGCGGGGTTTTGACTTGCCGGGCAGTGAATCCACGACGGCAATGCGTTTGCGCAGCTCAATATCGACTTCGGTGCCATTTGGCACGTCAAATTCGGTCACCCCGTGCTGGTGCAAAATATCCTCGAATGAGGCGCGCAGCGTGACGAGCTGCTGGGGGACGTCGCTGCCGTTTGCCCCGGCGTAGCGGGCCACCAGGGCGTCGATGAGGTCGATGCGCTTGATGATGTCGTTGGCAAACATGACCACAGTGCTCTCCTCCGTGGGCAGGCCGCGGCGCATGATCTCGTGCTTTTCTTCGAGCTCCATGAGCTGGCCGCGCAGGCGTTTTTCGATGTCCTGCCAGTGCTTGAGCTGGGCTTCAGCCTGGGAAAACTCCCGCTTTTTGCCCTCGAGCCGGACCAGTTCGGCCTTGGTTTCATCAATCTGGCCCAGGGCACGCTGCTGCGTGCTGCCCAGGTCGGCGATGCGTTTTTCCATCTCGGCAATGCGCTTCTTCTGCTCCAGCTCGTAATTTTGCAACGCTGCAGCCTGCTTCTGAATATCGGCGCTGAATTTTTTGAATTCGGCATCGGCGGCCTCACGATCCTTGCGCGCCTGCTCGGCACGTGCGGTTTCACGATTCAGCGCCTCCTGCGCAGCGTTCAGTTTGATCTGGATCGCCAGATCCTCCTCGGAGGCCTTGCGCAGCGATTTGTTGATTTCCGTCTGACGTGATTCCAGCCCCGCCAGCGCCTGGCCAAGGCCGAGGATTTTGCCACCGACATTGATGAATTCGCCCAGTTCGTTCTTTCGCGCCTCGATCTTGGTGTGCAGTTCCTTGTGGGTCATTTCCACCCCTGCGAGTTCTGACTTCTGCGCCTCGATGACTTTGAGCAGGCGTTCCTCATCGGCTTTGAGGTTCTGCACGCGGTCAAGCCGCTGCCGCAGTTCGCCCTCGATCGCGGCGGCATCTTTCTTCGCTGCGTCCGCCTTCATTTTGGCATCTTTGACCTCTTTTTCCAGTTCAGCAAGCTGCGACTCGGCAGCACGGGAATGCTCCTGCGCCGTCTTAAGACGCGCGGATTCCTTGTCCACTTCCGCCTGTGCTTTCATCACGCGTTCCTCCCGTACTTTGTGGGCCTCTTCCAACTGGGTGACCTGCTGCTGCAGTTCGGCGAGCTTCTTGTTCTGGCCGTCGGTGCTCACGTTCAGGCGTGTGACGAACTGCGAAGCCTCCTCGCGTTCTTTCGTCACAGTGACCAGCAGCGCCTGGATGCCTGCCAGCTCGGTGGTCAGCGCAGGGATCTGTTTCCGCAGGTTCTTTTCCTCCGCACGCGCCTTCTCGGCAGCGGCTTCGGCTTCGATGCGCTTGTGTTCGGCCACCTGCTGGGCGGCAACGGCTTTATCCGTGCGTTTTTCAGCCTCCAATGCTTTGGCCTCACTGGTTTTGACGACCTTGGTGAGCTCCACAAGCTTCGCATTCTCGGTCTTCAGGGACGCATCGAGCGTGGCGCAAGCCTTCGTGAGCCTGTCCTGATTGAGGGTCAGTTCCGCCAGCGTCTTTTCCTCTGTCTGCCGCAGCGTTTCAGTCTCTTTGAGAGTCTTGGTGGCGGTGGCGATGCGCGCATCCACCTCAGCCAGTTCAGCCAGCCGCTTTTCAGCGGAGGCAATGCGCTCCTGCACGCCCTTGAGGCGCGTTTCGGCGGCGCTCGTCTCCGCCAGCTTCGCTTTTATTTCGGCTTCGAGATTGCTGCGCTTGTCGCTCAGAATTTTGTCGAGATTGACCGACTCGATGCGCAGAGCTTCGACGGCGGCCTCGGAAGCCTGGCGCTGAGCCAGCGATTCCTTCAGGGTCGCCGCAGCGGCGTCACGATCCTTGATCAGGGCCGCGAGCTCGGCTTTCAGATTGTCCGCCTCGGCGCGGGTTTGTGTCACAGTGCCGCGCAGATCTGGCAGCACCGACTCAAGCTCGGCGCGCTCTTTGGCCAGACGCTGTGTTTCGGCCTGCAACTTGTCACGCTCCTGGGTGGCAGTGGTGATAGCACCGTTGAGTTCGGCGTTCTGCTTGTTCGCGGCGGCAAGTTCCTTCAAACGGTCGTCGAGGCCTGCGGTCTGCTGCGTGAGTTCGGCCACACGAGCTTCCGCCCCGGCGATTTCCTTCTGCCGTGCGGTCAGGCGATCTTGCAGATTCTGGTGGTCAGACTCGGCGGCGGAGAGTTTCTGCTGGGTGCTGGCGTGAGTCGTCGTGAGGGTTGCGATGACGGATTCCAAGCCGCTGATTTTTTCCACCAGCATGAGCTGTTGCTGAGAACTTTTCTCCGCAGCGGCGGCGGCGGTGGCAGCGTCTTTTTTCTTTTCAATCGCCGCGGCCACCGACTGCTCAAGATCGGCTTTGGCCAGGGCGAGCTGCTCGGTGACCTTCTTGTGCTCGGCCTGCAAGGTTTTGAACTGCTGATCAGCGGTGGCGGCGAGTTCTTCGGAGTTTTTGGTGCGCTGCTCGACGGCGGCGAGTGCGGACTCGCGCTCCTTGAGCCCAGCTTCAGCCACACGCACCTGCTCGCGCAGCCTGCCCATGGCCTGGGAAAGCTCGGTCTGCTGCTCCTCGATGTGATGCACCTCTTTTTCCAGAGCCTCGCGGCGCTGGGTGAGTGTTTGTGTCAGCAACGTTTGCGCACGGCCGTGCTCGGTGGCGGAGAGAAGCTCGCGAGTGCGTTCATCACGGTCTTTCACCAAGGCGGCCACTGCAGCCAGGACCTCGGCTTTGTGCGATTCGACGGCCTTCAGCGCATCGGTTGCGTCTTTGAGTTTCGAATCGGTGGAGGAAAGGTCATCCAGCTTGTTGGTGAGATCTGCGGCCTTGTCTTCAAGTTCTTTCACCCGGGCCTGCACCTCGGCAAGACGCGCCCCACGCGCTGCGATCTGCGCGTTGAGGTCTGCCTGGCGCTTCTCCGCCTCCAGCCGCTCAGTCTCGTCCAGCTTGCGCGTGTCCCTGGCCTGCCGTTCAATGTCTGCGAGTTTCGCCAATGCTTCCTTCTGCTGGGTGGCGAAAGCGGTTTCAGCCTCCGACTTCTGCGTGTTCAGCGCCGCAAGCTGCTGCTCGGCGGCGAGATGCTGCTGCTCCAGTTCGGTCAGCTCGGCACGAAGGGCCTTCATGCGCTGCTCGGCGGTGCTCGCATCCGCCTCATGGGACTGCTGCCTGCCAAGCAGGGCGGCAATGGCGGCATCAAGCATGCCACGCTGATTTTCCATCTGCCCCAAGGTCAGGGTCAGGGCATTGAGGCGTTCTTCATTGCCGCGCAATTCGCCAACACGTGCGGTGATGGCCTTTTCTTCGCCACCCAGCTGCGCGATCTGGCTCTGTGCATGCTGCACCTGCTCCTGAGCCTTGGCCAGCGAAGCATTGACGGCCTCGATTTCGTTCTGCCTGGTTTGCCGCTCTTCTTCGAGCTTTGCCAAATCAGCGCGGCGCAGGTCGAGCTGCTTGTCGAGGTCCTGCAAATCAGCGCTGCGTTTTGTGCGCAGTTCGGTCTCGGATGTCTGCGCATCGGCCTGCAACGCGGTGAGTCGTTTCACCTCAGCATCGGCATCACTGATCTGCTTTTGCAACCTGACAAGCTTCTGCGCGGCGGCGGCCTCACGCGCTTTCGCATCTTCCGTGGTCTGGAGGAGAGTGTCCTGCTGCGCGGCAAGATCACTTTGGGTTTTCGCCAGATCGGCCTGTGTCTTCTTCAGTTCAGCGCTGCTGGTCTCGAATTGCTGATCGAGCCTCTGCAGTTCTCCGCTGCGTTTGATTTGCTGCTCCGCGTCGGACTTGTGTGTATCCGCCTGCAAGGAGACAAGGCGCTGCACCACCGCTTCGGCACTGGTGACCTGATCCTGAAGTTCGCCAAGTTTTTTAGCTCTGGCAGCTTCATCGGCGATGAGCTTGGCAACGGCAGCCTCACGCGAAGACGCCTCCACGGCGGTCTTTTGCAGCGCATCGCTCCGGCTTGCCAGATCCCCCTGAACCTTTGCCAGTTCAGCCTGGGTCTTCTCCAGGTCGGCACGCCGGCCAGCCAGCTGGCTTTCGAGATCTTGAAGTTCGGCACCCCGTTTCGTGCGCTGCTCGGCCTCGGATTTCTGCGCATCCGTCTGCAAGGCAGTGAGACGCTTCACTTCCGCATCCGCAGCGGCCGCCTGCTGCTGCAAACCAGCCAGCTTCTGCGCAGCCGCAGCTTCGTCAGCTGCCAGTTTGGCCAGTGAGCTCTCCCGAGACTGGGCTTCTCCCGTGGTTTTTTCCAGCGCCGCCTGCTGTGCAGTGAGCTCTGCCTGGGTTTTTGCCAGCTCGGACGTTTTGGCCGCAAGCCGGGCTTCGAGCTCCAGGAGTTCTCCGCTGCGCTGGGATTTCAGATCCGCCTCAGATTTTTGTGCTGTGGCAAGAAGCTGGTTGATGGCGGCCACCTTTTCCTTCGCAGCCGATTCCTCGGCCGCGAGCCTGGTTATCGCAGCTTCACGATCCTTGCGCTGCTTGTCGGCCTCAGCGTGCAGGGCCTGCAGACTCTTCTGAGCGGTGCCCAAGTCCTCCTCGGCCTTGGCAACGAGGGCGCGGGTGGATTCAAGCTTGCTCTCGGTGTTGCTCAGATCGCGGCGTTTGGCGTCAAGCTTGCCGACGTCCGTCTTCGCGCTCTGCACCTGGCCGCGTAGTTTTTCGAGTTCGCTTTTGAAGCCGGTGATCTCGGCCTGCGTCTGGCTGAGTTCTTTGCGCCGAACCTCAAGCGTGGCCTCCAGTGAACGGATTTCGTCACGCCGTTTCTGCTCCACGTTACTTTCTGCAGGCAGGGAGTCAGGCGGCTGGGGGATTTTTTCCTTTTCGACCGCCTGCTTGGAAGGCGCAGGAGAAATGAAAGCGGACGGCTTGGGAATCAGCGCAGCAGGCGGTGTGCTGCCGCCGGGCGGGCGAGGAGCATCGGTCTGGGACCGCTGAACAACCGGCTTGGTAACCTCAATCTTGCCCGTTTCAGGGGTGGACTTTGGCAGATCATCCTTGTGCCGTGCCGGGATGCTTTCGGTGTCGCCTTTTTTACCATCCTCCCGACTTGGCTGTACCTTGGCGATGGAAACGGATTTGGAACCGCCATCCGGGGCCAGCCCCTTCGGGGCCCGCTCTCGAAACCGGCTTTCCAACTGGCCGAACATGATGCGATCCCCCCCTTTGACGCGAAAACGTTCGACGCGTCTGCCGTTGACGAAAGTGCCGTTGGAGGACTTTAAATCGACGATTTCGTAGCTGCCATCCGGCTGGCGGATAAACTCCGCGTGAAAGCTGGAAATGAAGGTGTTGTTGATGACGATGTCATTGCTGGCTTCACGTCCGATGGACAACCGTTCCTCGAGGATGTCGAAGACGAACTCATTTCCATCATTAAGATTGAAGGCCAGATATGGCATGCCGGACGCGCAGAAAGAACTAAAGGGTCGAAAGAATAAGGGTGGAAAATCAGTTAATCAAACTTAATGAAATCAGTCGATGGGGAAGATGGGTTAAGAACCTATTGTTACAAAAACCACTCCGATTGCACAGCATCATTTAAGATTTCTAAAACATGAAAGGCATGCGATTCATCAAATATTTCGGCCTTCTGGCTTTGGTTTTGAGCAGTTTGGAAGGTTGTGCCGAGGTTCCCGCGCCCCATGGCGGTGCCGGAACGCGTCTATCGGCAGCTCAAATGGACCGCGTCGGCAGGAGGATCTGGCAAAACGAATGCGGCGGCACTGTGGCGGGGCTGACCAGCTGGAATGGGGGGGAGGATTTCGCCTCCCTAGGCATCGGACACTTCATCTGGTACCCGCAGGGGCGCAGCGGTCCCTTTGCAGAAAGTTTCCCGCCGTTGCTGGCTTTTCTGGAGGCTCACGGCATTGCGCCCCCTGCCTGGGCGCGAGGCGCCTGCCCATGGCCGACCAAAGCTGCCTTCGAAGCAGATCGGAACAGCGAGCGGCAGCAGGAACTGCGGGCGCTGCTCAGCCGCACGGTGAGGCAGCAGACGGAATTCATCATGGCCCGCATGGAGGCTGCGCTGCCCAAGATGCTGGCGGAAGCTCCGGCCAGAGAGCGTGCCTGGGTCAAAATGGCCTTTGAATCCCTGAAAGCAACGCCGGAAGGCACGTTTTGCCTGATCGATTACGTGAATTTCAAAGGCGAGGGCACCAAACCAACGGAACGCTACAGGGGACAAGGCTGGGGACTGCTTCAGGTTTTGCAGGCCATGGGAGAATCTCCCAGCAGTTACACTGCCTGGAATGTGCAGTTCGCCGAAGCAGCCAAGCGCGTGCTTAGCCGCCGGGTGGCAAATGCCCCGGCGGAGCGCAAAGAACAACGCTGGCTCTCCGGCTGGCACAACCGGTGTGACAGTTACCGGCGGTCTTTGTGAAGACCTCTATTCATCTTTGCGCTCGATTTTGATTTTGGGCATGGAGCCAAAAACCTTGTCCTTCAGATCTTCAAACAGGTTACCATCCATTTCTTTCGAGTGGCGCATGGCCAGTCCCACGACAAAAGCGATGACGAACATGCCGGTGACAATGATCCCGGTCATGCAGCCGCTTTCGGTGGTGTCTGGATAACTGCCTGCGGCAGGCTTGCCATAGGCACGCCTCACCGGACTGAGGGGGCGTCCGGCAGGCACGGGCCTGGCCGCCGGGGTCGAAGGATCACCATGGACGGGAGCCGGCGGTGGCAGCGAGTTTGAAAAACGAGGCGTGGTGAGCGGTTTTTCCTCCAGCACCGCAGGCGGATCCCCAGCGTAGAACACGGCCTGAACGTCCCCAAAGCCCACGCGGTCGCCATCCTTGAGGAGGGCCTCTTCGATCTCCGCGCCATTGACGCGGGTGCCATTGCTGGAGCCCAGATCCTGCACGAAAACACCGTTGTCTGACGCCTTGATGATGGCATGCCTCCCGGATGAGGACGGGCAGGTGAGCACGACGTCGTTATCAGGGTGCCTGCCGATGGTCGCGACATCACTTTCCAACTTATGAACGAGCGTAGTGCCGTCCTCCATGTAAAAGACTACAGAAGCCATGAATGAGGGGGATTAAGGGGGGGGTAAATATTCGTAAAACCAGAAAAGGCACGAACGACGGAACAGAAACTTGGGATTTTCCTGATGCAACGGCTATGTTCGCGTGTGAGAGTGAAATTTCTCAGCCTTACGTGTCATGCGCACCCCAGCCGCCCCCACCCCCTTCGTTTCCGTTGCACTTTGCCTCTTGATGCTGCTTACCCCTGCGGTCTGGCTGCATGCGGGTGACAATGAAGACGCCGAGAAAGCCGCCAGCGCCCTGGCCTATGATCAGGAGGCGGAAGGCTACAACATCCGCGCCGAGGTCAGAACCTACGTGCTCCAACCGAAACTCGGCAAGGCCACCCGCATGCAGCTTTTCAAAGGCAATGAATACTGCTTCTGCATCGCGGTGCCGAAACACTCCGGTGTCCACGTGACCGGCGCAGTGCTCGACCTCGAAGGCAAACCGTCCGGTGACATCCTGCCCGTGCTCGACGGCTGGGGCTTTGTGCTTTTCTACAAGCCGAAGAAAACCGGCATGTACATGGTGGCCATCCATCAGACGGAGGAGGGCAAGCGCAAAGAGGTGCCCTGCGCCATGGTCACCGGCTACAAGTGATCAGCCGACTTTGAAGCTGCCATCCGGCAGCTTCGTCACGGAATGCAGGACTCCGCCATCCGCCGAGTGATGCGTGAAGGTCAGCGCCTCTGCGGTGATCTGCAGATGGGTGAAGCCATGCACGTCCTTGCCAAATGGCACCTCATGCTTGCCTTCGAGTTTGCGCGTCCTCGCACCCCCGCCGCCTGAGAGCAGATGCGTGGTGAAAAGGCCCTTCATCTCCAAATGCTGCAGGTCATGATCATGACCGCACAGATAGGCGTGAACCTGGTGCTTCTGAAACAGCGGCTCCCACTGCGCGATCAGTTGCTTCGTGTCGCCATGATCGCCGTTTGAGTAAAGGGGGTGGTGGCCGATGACGATGGTGAAGGGTGCACGCGGCTTCTCCAGCTCCGCCTTGAGCCAGGCGAGCTGCTCTTTCTCCTCGGCAGCAGTGAGGCAGCCTCTCGGTTTTTTGGTTTTCTTGTCCACGCCACCTGCAATGGTCGGGAAATTGGTGTCGAGGCAGATGAACGTCGCCAGGGGCTTGCCTGCGGGTCCAAGGTCAAAACGATACCACTTCGCCGGCATCTTCCAGCGGACTCCGGGCTGCGACGCGTAAGCCAGCTGCACCTTTTCACCGCCCGGGTTGTCATGGTAGTCGTGGTTTCCCAGCACGCTCCACATGGGGCCTGGAAAGACGCTGGCCGGGTACATTTTCTCGATGTCTTTTTGCCAGCGCGGAGAATCCACGCTGAAGCCCCCCTTCACGGGACCGTAAAAGTTGTCTCCCAGCAGCAGCAGGCCTTCCGGCTTCACGCCACTGTCTCCCACGAATTTCTGCATGGCTCCCGCCACTTTGAGCTGATCCGCTCCGCCAGTCCCAAAGTCACCGATCATGAGCAGATGAAGCGCTTCCTTGGCGATCTCCGCAGCCGCCCGGTCAGGCCGCACATTCAACGCCAGCGCAGCGGAGGAGCAAAACAGGGTCTGAAGAGCGCGCTGCTCCTGCTTCTCAGCGGCTGCTCTCGTGATGACCAACCCGTCATTCTCGGGGGGCGAACTATGGGCACCACCTGGAGCCTGCGCGTGGATGGCGGGGCTGGCTCCATGTCTCAAAAAGAGATTCAGCGGCAACTCGATACCTGGGAGTCCATCCTCAGCCACTGGCAGCCTGACTCCGCCGTTTCACGCTTCAATGCCTCCGCCAGTACGGAGTGGGCGGATGTCCCGGCTGAACTCGTCGAGGTCGTTGAACTCGCGCAGCAAATCGGCAGCGAGAGCGATCATGTGCTCGACATCACCATTGCTCCGCTCATCGACCTGTGGGGCTTCGGTTCCAAAGGCAGACGTGACGAGCCGCCGACTGCTGTTGAGATCGCCCAAGCCAAGGCGCAATGCGGCTGGCAGCACCTGCACATGCGCCATGAGCCCCCTGCCCTGCGCAAAGACATTCCCAGGCTGCGCATCAACGTCAGTGCCGTCGCGGAAGGCTGGGCCATGGATCGACTCGCACAGCATCTGGAAGCAACCGGAGCCACGCGTTTTCTCCTGGAAATCGGCGGTGAAGTCCTCGCGCGTGGGGAATGGCGCGTGGGCATTCAAACGCCTGCGGCACCGCCCGGCGAAGCCGCGCAGACTCTGCTGCTGAAAGACCGGGCCATCGCCACCAGCGGTGTCTATCGCCAGCGTTTCTCTGCGGCAGGAAAGGAATACGCACACATTCTCGATACGCGCACAGGGCGCCCGATTGAGCACTCTCTCGCCTCTATCAGTGTCATTCACCCCAGCGCAGCTCAGGCGGATGGCTTCGCCACGGCATTGCTGGTCCTGGGGCCGCAGGTGGGTCGTCAGCTGGCGGAAAAGCAGGGGCTGCAGGTGGTGTGGTTCGAGCGCGAAAAATGACACCTTGCTCAAAAACCACGTTGTCCTGACGGCTCCGCTCTCTGTTATCAATACTCCCGCATGTTTCACGTCGCCGAAGATCACGAAGAAGGAATGACAGGCCGCATTTCGCGGCCGCCACTGGCGCCGCGCATGCACTATGCCTTCTCGAACCAGGGCAAGATGTCCGAGTCGCCGCAGTTCGAATACCGGCCGCAGCAGCAGCGCATGGCGGAGCTGGTGGGCGCGGCGCTGGATGGCAATCACGCCTTTGTGTGCGAAGCGGCGACGGGCGTCGGCAAATCGCTCGCCTACCTCGTTCCTGCCGTCACGTTTGCGCTGGAGCAGAAGCGCAAGGCCATCATCTGCACCCACACGATCAATCTGCAGGAGCAGCTCATCACGAAGGACATCCCCATCGTGAAACAGCTCGTGGGGGACTTTCATGCCGAGATCCTCAAAGGCCGTGGCAACTACATCTGCCCCACGCGCCTCAAGCGCGCTCTCAATGAGTCTGGCGATCTCTTTTCCTCCTCGGAAGCCAGCGAATTGAAGCTGCTGCTCGACTGGGTGGCTACAACCGAGGACGGCACGCTCAGCGATCTCGACTTCACGCCCAGCGCGCGCGTGTGGTCGCTGGTGTGCAGCGAACCGCATGCCTGCACCCCGCGCCGCTGCCCGCCTGGCAGCCGCTGCTGGTATCAGGACGTGCGCCGCCGCATGGAGCAGGCGGATGTGGTGGTGCTGAACCACACGCTCTTTTTCACGCTGCTGGCCTCCGCCGATGAAACCAGCACCGAGGACTGCAATTTCCTTTTCCCACGTGATTTCGTCATCCTCGATGAGGCCCACACCATCGAAAACGTGGCCGCGAAGGCGTTTGGCCTTCACATCAGCGAATCGAACATCAAATTCGAACTCGGCCGCCTACACAATCCGAAGAGCCGCAAGGGATTCTTCCAGCTCGTGGGCGACAAGGACGGTATTCGAGAGGTTTTGCAGACGCTGGACAACGTGGACACTTTTTTCCGCGACGCCGAGGCCGCCTGCAAATTCAACGCCATGGGCCGCGAATTCCGCGTGCGTGAAGCGGGGCTCATTGAGGACACACTGAGCCTGCCGCTACAACGCCTCTCCCTGCGCGCGCAAAAAGCAGGCGACGCCGTGGATCGCGAAGGGACCAAGCTGGAGCTCCTCGATCTCTCCAAACGCCTCACGGCCGTTCGTGTAGGCATCAAGGCCTTCCTGGATCAGGAAAACGAAGACCACGTCCATTGGGTGGAGCGCACCAGCCATGAGAACCGCATCGTCTCCTTCCACACGGCGCCCGTGGATGTGGCGCCGCGCCTGAGGCAGATTTTTTTCGCCAGCCACAAAGCCTGTGTCTTCACCAGCGCCACGCTTGGCATTGGCGACGACACCGAGCTGAACTACTTCCGCAATCGCGTCGGTGCGGAAGACGCGCGTGCGGCATGCATCGAAAGCCCCTTCGATTTCAAGAAGCAGATGAAGCTCTATCTGCTCAAAAAAATGCCGCAACCGAGCGAGCCCGGCTATCTCGAAAAACTGGAGCACTGGATCACCCATTTCATCGACCTCAGCAGCGGCCGTGCCTTCATCCTCTTCACCAGCTACAGCCAGATGACCTCGCTGGCCGACAATCTCGAAGCCCACTGCGAGAAGCGCGGCTGGCGGCTGCTCGTGCAGGGACGCGGCATGCCACGGCATCAGATGCTCGCTGAATTCAAGAACGACACCCACAGTGTGCTCTGCGGCACGGACAGCTTCTGGACAGGGGTCGATGTGCCCGGCGAAGCGCTGAGCAATGTCATCATCACACGTCTGCCCTTTGCGGTGCCCGATCACCCGCTCACCGCCTCGCGCATCGAGCACCTCGAAGCCCAGGGCCTCAACCCCTTCACCGAGTACAGCGTGCCCGAGGCCATCCTCAAGCTCCGCCAGGGCGTCGGCCGCCTCATCCGTACCGCCACGGATAAAGGCATCTGCGCCATTCTGGACAACCGCATCCTGACGAAGCCGTATGGCCGTGCGTTTCTGTCATCTCTGCCGGAATGCCCGACGGAGATCATGCAGTGAGTTTGAATTCGCCTCTTCGTGCTCTTTCTCGATACAGCAAACACAAGCCGGACGGGTGTTTGCCATTGATCGCGTCACTCCACAACGGACAATGCCCGCCATATGTGGACCCCAGCCAGGATTGAATCACGAAGCACGACGCTCGATCTGAGCGCCTCGGACCAGGGACTGCGCAAGGTGCGGCAGGTGCTCTGCGACAACGTCCTGGTCTGCAATGCCGTGGATGCCATCGACTGGGCGGAACCGCCGGTGCAATGGGAGCTGTGTGAAGCCTGCCTCTGCCCCGGCTGCGTCCCAGGCGGACGCGTGGCGCTGCGGCGCACTGACTCCCATGTCCTCATCCTGCCAGACTTTGCTGCCATGAGTCAAAGTGACTGGGCCCACCTAGAGCATGCGCCCCCGCGCTGGATGGCCAGTCAGGGCGTGCTTTCCTTTTCTCAAGCGGACTGGAAGATATTTCGCACGGCCTGCGGCGGAGCGCCCTCTATGGACGACATTGCTCCCGCATCCACCACAGAACTGCTGCGTCTCTATCACTTCCAAGCGCCGCGGGCGTTCCTGCCCGACAGCCTCTCGCCCTCTCTCGCACGCTGGGAGCTGATTTTATGCACCAGCGGGCACGACTCCGCGGCTGACCTCGTGCATTTGAAGCGTCTGTTTTCCGAGCCGTCCGCATTTGACGGGCATCATTTCTGTATGCCCGCGCAGGAGAGCCACACCATTTCCGCTTTTCTGGAGGTGATGTCCATTGAAGAGTGGCCCCTCTTCAGTTCCGAGCCCGAACCCGCCATTCGTTTATCCGACGAGATCCACTTCCGCCCACGTCTCCGGACCTGACTATTCGCCAAGTCTGCAGTTGGAATCCGAAAAATCGTCCTCCTCTTAACATTCCTCCCCTTGCCGATAATTTGGATTCCGGGGAGGAGGAAGATAAAGCGGTGTAATCATCACGGAAACAACCCGCGCATCTGCTTCGCCTCATGCACGCGCTGGATGCCGAGGCTGAGGGCGGCGAAGCGCATGCTGACGTTGCGTTTCTTGCTGAAGTTCAACGCCTGTACGAAGGCTGTTTCGAGGATTCGGTAGAGTTTGCTCATCACTTCGCCCTCGTCCCAGAAGAAGCTTTGCAGATCCTGCACCCACTCGAAATAGGAGACGATCACGCCGCCGGCATTGCACAGGATGTCGGGGATCACGAAGATTTCGGGACGCTGGGCGATGATCGCGTCAGCCTCCGGCGTGGTCGGTCCATTGGCGCCTTCGGCGAGGATGCGGCACTGGATTTTTGCGGCGTTGTCTCCGGTGATCTGGCGCTCCATCGCAGCCGGCACCAGCACATCGCAGGGAGTGACTAGCAGTTGCTCGTTGGTGATCGCGTCCGCGCCTTCGAAGCCGACGATGCTGCGAGTTTTGGCCACGTGTTCGTCGAGCTTGGCGAGATCAATGCCATTCGCATTGTACAATCCGCCAAACGCATCGCTCACAGCGATCACTTTCAGCCCCATGCGGTTCAAGGACGCTGCCGCCACGCCCCCCACGTTGCCGTAGCCTTGCACCACCGCCGTCGCGCCCTGGGCCGGGATGCCCACGGTGTCCATGGCACGAGAAATCAGATAGGCCACACCGCGACCGGTCGATTCGCGCCGCCCAAGCGAACCACCCAGCGCCACCGGCTTGCCTGTGACCACGGCTGGCACGCAGTGACCGCTTTGCAGTGAATACGTGTCCATCATCCAGGCCATGGTCTGCTCATTGGTGCCCATGTCCGGCGCAGGAATATCAATCTGCGGGCCGATGAACGGGATCAACTCCTGCGTGTAGCGCCGCGTCACACGCTCCAGTTCATTGAGCGAAAGCGCGCGCGGATCGCAGGTCACACCGCCCTTGGCGCCGCCATAAGGCAGACCGGTGAGCGCACATTTCCAGCTCATCCACATGGCGAGAGCCCCGACTTCTCCGAGCGTCACATCCGGATGAAAGCGCACGCCGCCCTTCGTGGGCCCGAGTGTGAGATGATGCTGGACGCGGTAGCCCATGAACACCGTGGTGCTGCCATCATCCCGCCGCACGGGCATGGCCACGCTCACGGCACGCTTGGGCATTTTCAGGCGGTCACGGGCATTTTCAGGAATGTCCAAAAAGTCGGCCACCAAATCAAACTGCTGACAGGCCATGCGGAAAATCGGCGAGTCGTACACTAGAGGGATCATGTTGCTCATGGTAAAGAAGCATACGCGTGCCGAAGAATCTGCGAGCACAGATTCTGTGATTGTCAGCAAGGTAGTCTCACATGTAAATGACTGCCATGCCAGCCGCCAAAGCGCCCACCAGCCTCCGCCGCCTCTTTGATGAGATCGGCACCGTCGATCAAGTCGGCATCGAGGAGCGTGTGGCCAAGTTCGCCACCCGCAGCCTCAAAAAGAATTCGAAGGTCTTCGGCCTGCGTCTGGCCGTGTCGATGGTCGATCTGACCACGCTCGAAGGCAAGGACACGCCCGGCAAAGTGGCCTCCCTGTGCCAAAAGGCGCTGCGCCCGCATGACACAGGCGACATCCCCCCCACCGCCGCCGTCTGCGTCTATCCCTCCATGGTGAAGCACGCAAAGAAGCATGTCGGCGGCACCTCCGTGAAAATTGCCTCCGTTGCCACCGCCTTCCCGAGCGGGCAGGCACCGCTAAAAACGCGCCTCGCCGAAGTCCACGCCGCCGTGAACGATGGTGCCGATGAAATCGACATGGTGATCAATCGTGGCGCCTTCCTCAGCGGTGAATTCGGCCGCATGCAGGATGAGATCGCCGCCGTGGTCGAGGCCTGCGGCGAGTCCACGCTCAAGGTCATTCTCGAAGTCAGCGAACTTGAAACCTACGACAACATCCGCGCCGCCAGTTTCCTGGCCATGCGTGTGATCCGCCCAGGCGACTTCATCAAGACCAGCACGGGCAAAACTTCCTCCAACGCCACGCTCGGCAACAACCAAGTGATGCTGGAGGCCATTCGCGACCACTTTCTCGCCACCGGTATCCCCATCGCCATGAAGCCTGCCGGCGGAATCCGCACGGCCAAGCAAGCCCTGCACTTCCTCATCGCCGTCAAAGAAACCCTCGGTGATGAATGGCTCAACAACCGCCGCTACCGCTTCGGTGCCTCCGCGCTGCTGAACGACCTGGTGCGTCAGCTCGAAAAAGAACGCACGGGGGCTTATCAGACCCCGTGGAATTTCAGCGAAGCCACTGAAGGTTATTAACCTCTTTTTGCATGCCCAAGACCTCTTCCAAAACCAACCCTGCCCGCGAACTCGTGTTCGGCGATCTTTGGGAATACGACCCGGCGCCGGAGACGGCGGACCCGAAGCTGAAGAAGCGCTACGATTTGTTCATCAATGGGTCATTCGTAGCGCCGCAGGCGGGGAAGTATTTTCCCACGATCAATCCGGCGAATGAAACAAAGATTGCCGACATCGCTCTCGCGGATGCTGCGGATGTGAACTCCGCGTGCATCGCGGCACAGAAGGCATTTGTGGGTGTCTGGGGCAAGATGCCGGGGAAGGAACGAGGAAAATATCTCTACCGCATCGCAAGACTTCTTCAGGATCATGCACGTGAATTTGCCATCGCCGAGACATTGGATGGTGGGAAGCCGATCAAGGAATCGCGCGATTTCGACATCCCGATGGCGGCGGCGCATTTCTTTTATCATGCAGGCTGGGCGGACAAGCTGGAGCATCTCGCGCCCGGCAGGAAGGTCGCGCCGCATGGCGTGGTGGGGCAGGTCATTCCGTGGAATTTTCCGCTGTTGATGCTGGCGTGGAAAATCGCTCCGGCGCTCGCCGCAGGAAATTGCGTGGTGCTGAAACCGGCGGAAACCACCAGCATCACCGCGCTGAAGTTTGGTGAGATCTGCCAGGAAGCAGGCCTGCCAAATGGCGTGGTGAATATTGTCAGCGGTGCGGCAGAAACCGGCGCGGCGGTGATCATTCATCCACTGACCACGAAGGTGGCCTTCACGGGCAGCACGGAGGTGGGGAAAAGCATCATGCGCAGCCTCGCTGGGACGGACAAGAAGATGACCCTGGAGCTCGGGGGCAAGGCCGCCAACATCGTCTTTGATGATGCGCCGCTGGATCAGGCCGTGGAGGGCATTGTGAACGGCATCTTTTTCAATCAGGGCCACGTATGCTGCGCGGGCTCCCGCCTGCTGGTGCAGGAAAGCGTCGCTGATGCGGTGCTGGCCAAACTGAAGCGCCGCATCGCTGTGCTGCGCGTGGGCGATCCGATGGACAAGAACACCGACCTCGGCGCGATCAACAGCCGCGAACAGCTCGCGAAGATCACCGACCTCGTCAAAAGCGGTGTCGAAGAAGGCGCGGAGAAGTGCGACAACGGCTGCAAGCTTCCCGCCAAAGGCTTCTTCTTTCGCCCGACGATTTTCACGAACGTGAGCATGAGCCACCGCATTGCCCGAGAAGAAATTTTTGGTCCCGTGCTGAGCATCCTCACCTTTCGCACGCCCGAAGAAGCCGTCGAGAAAGCCAACAACACGCCCTACGGCCTCAGCGCCGGCGTCTGGACCGACAAGGGCAGCCGCATCCTCAAGCTCAGCACTCAGCTCAAAGCTGGTGTCGTCTGGGCCAACACCTACAACAAGTTTGATCCGACGAGTCCATTTGGAGGATTCAAAGAGAGTGGCTTTGGTCGTGAAGGCGGGAAGCAGGGAATGCTGGATTATCTAAGCGTAGGCTGATGCGATGCCTTTTTTTGACAGGATTCACAAGATTACTGAATTTCAGGATTTCTTCAGACAACCCTCTTCACCTCAATCCTTCCAAGTCATCAGCACCCCATCCTGCGATCCTGAAATTCTGTTAATCCTGTCCCAATTTTGCTCTTTATGTCTCATCGGCTCCTCATCACCAAAACCCCCAAATGCTACGTCGGCGGAGCTTTCATCCGCAGCGAGAGCGGCCGCGTGACGGCACTGAATGACGCCTCCGGCGCGTTCGTTGCGAACATCCCGCAATGCACCCGCAAGGATCTGCGCAATGCCGTGGAAGCAGCAGCGAAAGCGGGACCCGGCTGGGCAAAACGCTCGGCCTTCAACCGTGGACAAATCTTGTATCGCCTCGCGGAGATGATGGAGGCGCGTGCGGCGGAACTGGCCGAAGCGATCGCATTGAGCGGCATATCCAAAGCGGGAGCTGCGCGTGAAGTCGCCGCCAGTATTGAGCGCGTGGTGCATTACGCTGGATGGACAGACAAGTATGAGCAGATCCTCGGCAGCGTGAACCCGGTGGCCTCCGCTCATTTCAACTTCACCGTGACAGAGCCGATGGGCATCATCGGCGTCATTGCCCCCGATGACTCACCTCTGCTGGCCCTGGTGTCACTCATCCTGCCTGCGATCACCAGCGGCAACTGTGTCGTGGCGCTTGCCAGCAGCACCCAGCCCTATCCCAGCATCCTGCTCGGTGAAATGCTGGCCACCAGCGATCTTCCCGGCGGCGTGGTCAACCTGCTCACCGGCCAGCGGAGCGAGATGCTGTCCACCTTTGCCACCCATGAACACCTCCGCGCGTTGAGCGGTGCTGTGAATGCCACCGAACGCAAGACGCTGAAGCTCGGCGCCGCAGAGAGTGTGAAACGCGTGCGCCTGCTGAAGGCCGAAGAACCCATCGACTGGTTCGCTGACACGATGCAGGGCGCGGAAGAAATCCGCTCGCTGATCGAATTCAAGACCACCTGGCATCCGGTGGCTGCTTGAAGTTGCTCTCCCGTGCTTGTGCGTCAGATTAGAGGCTGCATGACCGCCTACCAATCCCTCCGCGAAGTTGTTTCTGAAATCGCCCTCCTGACTTCCACCGAAGCGGTGCTGGGCTGGGACCAGGAGACCTACATGCCAGCGCATGCGCTGGAGCACCGGGCGCGCCAGTTGTCTTACCTGACGGGAAAAGCGCATGGACTACTGACTTCCAAGAAAACGCTGAAGCTGCTGGAACGTGCCGAGAAGGAAATGCCGGAAAATCCGACTCACGCAGCCAACGTGCGCGGGCTGCGTCGCGACATCGACCGTGCAACGAAGCTGCCGCAAAAGCTCGTGGAAGAAGAGAGCGAGGTCTGTGCGCATGCCAAGGCGGCCTGGGTGGAGGCGCGGGGGAAATCCAATTTCTCGATGTTTGCACCGCATCTGGAGAAGGTGCTGGGCATTGCACGCAAAAAGGCCGATCTGTTTGGCTACGAGGACGAGCCCTATGATGCGCTGCTGGATCTCTACGAGCGCGGCGCGAAAACACGCGAAGTAGCGGCGCTGTTTGCCAAGCTGCGCCCGCAGCTGGCGGAAATCGCCCGCGAGGCGGTGGCCAAATCCACGAAGGTGAAGCCGGGCACGCTGAAAGGCCGCTACCCTATCGAGAAGCAGCAGATTTTGAACCGTGAAATCGCGCAGAGCCTGGGGTTTGATTTCGAGGCGGGACGCATCGACACGACAGCGCATCCGTTCTGCACCACACTCGGCCCCGGCGATGTGCGGCTGACAACGCGCTATGATGAGAAAGATTTCCTGTCCTCGCTCTTTGGAGTGATGCACGAAGCAGGGCATGGCCTGTATGAGCAAGGGCTTCCCGGACTGGATTACGGCCTGCCCAGCGGCAGTGCGGCCTCACTGGGCATCCACGAATCTCAGAGCCGCCTGTGGGAAAATCATGTGGGCCGCAGCCGCACCTTCTGGGCCAAGTGGCTGCCCCGCGCCCAGGAGCTCTTCCCGCACCTGCGCAAAGTGAAGCTGGATGCGTTCATGCAAGAGATGCTGCGCAGCGAATTCAGCTTCATCCGCGTGGAGGCAGACGAGGCCACCTATGATCTCCACATCCTCCTGCGCTTCGGCATCGAGCGCCGCCTCGTCAAAGGTGAGCTCGCAGTGCAGGACGTGCCGAGAGTGTGGAATGAGGAGTATCGCGAACTCTTTGGCATGACACCTCCGGACGACCGCCATGGCTGCCTGCAGGACATTCACTGGAGCATGGGCGGGCTCGGCTATTTCGCCACTTACACGCTGGGGAACCTCAATGCAGCGCAGCTTTTCGCCTCTGCGAAAAAGAACAGGAAGATCGCAGCCGCCCTGGAAAAGTGCGACTACGCGCCGCTGCTGCAATGGCTGCGTGAAAACGTGCACAGCAAGGGCGCCGCCCTGCTGCCGCAGGAGATCATCACGCAGGCAACGGGCAAACCGACGGATGCCAAGTGGCACATCAAGCACCTGCGCGAGCGCTACGTTGGCTGAACCGGCCTGCCTTAGCGCACATGCCGTATGAGCCCGATCATCACTCCCTGGATGAGAAGTTCACGTGCCGGAATGAGATCAGGAAACTCGGGGTTCTCAGCCTGAAGGTAGGGCTGGGAATCTTTGATGACATAGCGTTTCAAAGTGCTCTCCCCGTCGATGAGCGCCGCGACAATGTCTTTTGGGCGCGGTTCACGGATTTCGAGAATGACGAGGTCGCCATCACCGATGAGGGCACCGATCATGGATTCGCCACGCACTTTGAGGGCGAAACTTTTCGCGGAGCGTGGAATGCCGAGGGTGTTCACATCCACGGAGATGCAGCGGTCGGCATGCTGCACCATGTCCGCAGCGGCCATGCCGGCGGGGATCTGGCCAAAGACAGGAATGTCGACGATTTCCGCACGGTCGAGGTCTTCCGGAAACACCACCGCACGGGCCTTGTGCGCATGGCGCTGGATGACGCCCTTTTTTTCCAGCGCACGCAGATGACTCATGGCGGCCGTCTGGCTGGAGAAGCCGAAGTGGCGCTGGATGTCACGCGTGGAAGGCATGACACCGTTCGTACGCTGGTAGCTGCGCAGGTACTCGAGGAGTTCCTGCTGGCGGGCCGTGAGGCGGGAGTCAGTGTCTGTGAACATGATGAATAAAGGCTGTTCGGGCGAACATTCCCGCTGATGCTCCGTACGCAAGATGTTTTCCTGCGTCAATTTCAGCGCATAGTCACAGTCATGTTGTGTTCGAATCACCTGAAAATCTCCGCACTGCTGCTGCTGGCCACGGTCAGCCGTGCGCAGGAGGCCGCGCCGATCAACCCGGCCAAGATGGATAAAACCGGCATGCTGCCGCCTTTCACCAAAGTGCTGGGAGAACGTGCGGCGGCAGCCTTCGGCAAGCAGGACTGGCCCGCAGCCCGCAAGGCCTACCAGGAAATGCTGGAGCTCGATGATGGCAACGCCCTCATCTGGGCCAATCTGGGGGCAGTGGAGCAGCAGGCAGGAAACGCGAAGCAAGCCATCGAATGCTTTGAGAAATCCGTGCAGATCAATCCGCAGCTTGCGCAAACGTGGACGGCGCTGGGGCTGCTGCTGCAGAAACAAGGAGACACCTACCGGGCCATTTCCTGTTTCTCACGCGCCATTCACGAAGAGCCAGAGGATGCACGCGCTCATAATTACCTGGCCATTGCCGCCAAAGGCCTGGGCTGGGCGGATGCAGCCGAAGCAGAACTGCAGCGCGCGATCGAACTGAAGCCGGATTACGGCATCGCACACTTCAACATGGCCCTGATGCTTCTGGAGCGCCGCCCGCCAGCCATTGAGCTGGCACGCCGGCACTACGAGAAGGCGCTCACTCTCGGGGTGGCGAAGGATGATGTGGTGGAACGCCGCCTGAAGGAGTAACACATGCAGGAACACACAGACCCATGGGACATCACCGCTCAGCTGGATGAACTGCGCACGCAGGGACTCTGGCGCGAGCTGCGACCGCTGAATGAACTGAACGGAGTCACCGTGCGCGCCGAAGGCCGCGAGTGGCTCAATTTTTCCTCCAGCGCCTCACGTCTGGTGTGCGGCACGCATCGTGTGCATGCCGACTTGGAGGAAGCCCTGGCGGATTTCAAGGGAACGGAGGCCGCGCTGACCTTCAGCAGCGGATTTGCCGTGGCACTGGGGACGATCCCGGCGCTGATGGGTGCAGGCGACACGATCATCCTCGACAAGCTCTGCCATGCCAGCCTCGTCGATGCCGCACGTTTGAGCGGGGCAACGATCCGTGTTTTTCCCCACAACCACCTCGAAAAGCTCGAACGCCTGCTGCAAACGGCCCAAGGGCGAGTGCTGGTGGTGACGGAGTCGATTTTCAGCATGGACGGTGATGCCGCCCCGCTTCGGGAAATCGTAGAGCTCAAGGCCCGGTACGGAGCCTGGCTGCTGGTGGACGAAGCGCACGCCGTGGGTGTTCTTGGCCCTCAGGGACGTGGGCTGGCCGCTGCACTCGGCGTGGATCAGCAGGTGGATCTGCATCTGGGCACGCTGAGCAAGGCCTTCGGCCTCAGTGGTGGCTATCTGGCTGCCTCACGTCAGGTCATTGACCTGTTGATCAACCGCGCACGCAGCTTCATCTACTCCACCGCTCCGCCCGTTCATCTGGCCCATGCGCTGGGCTCCATTTTGAATTTGATTCGCGGTGAGAAAGGCGATGCCTTGCGGGCACATGTCCTCAGCCATGCAGCACAAACACAAGCCCTGCTGTCTGAAATCGGTGTCACTTCACCGCCCGGCCCGGCAGCCATCCTGCCGGTCATTCTGGGTGAAGCGCCGCGCGCGTTGGAAGTCAGCGCTCGCCTGCGTGAAGCCGGCTTCCTCATTCCCTGCATCCGCTACCCTACCGTCGCCCGCGGCAGCGCCAGACTGCGCATCACGGTCAGCGCATTGCACTCAGCGGCGCAGATCGATTCGCTGGGCATCGCTCTCAGGGAAAGGCTTGAGCCTCATGGCTGAGGCGTCTGCCCCAAAATCTCCAGCGCCCGTTTTCTCGCGTCCTTGATCTCCTGGGGGTTCAAAGAAACGCCATTCTTCCCCGAGGCCATCAGGTTGGTGCGTTCCTGGCGATGCTGCAGGAACAAAACGTGACCCAGTTCATGGGCCGTCACGCGGGCCACGGGATTGTCTGCGCCGCCTGAAACCTTGTGAAATTCGGGGGTTTCACAAACCACCACCGGCTCGCCATAAAAAAAGCCATTGGGGCCCATGTCCTTCACAAAACAAACGTCAATTGCTGTAGGGCTGAATTGATTCGTTGGAATCGCCGATTTGACCCAGTTTCGATCCTTGATGAACCATTTTTTGGGAGCGAGATCGAGTGCTTGGAGGCTATCCACCGCCTCCAGTTCGAATCGAATACCCGCCTGGGACCAAATGTCATTCACTTCCTCAAAAATGGCGCGCGCTTCCATTTCCGTAAGCGTTGTTTGCAACCTTTGATTCATATTGGACTGCATAAGGTGCACTCGAACCCTCAAATGAATGAGAGGAAAAGGCTCATGGGAATGCAGTGGCAGCGACCATGCCATGAGCAAAGTAAAAATCAGCAGACGAGACATAGCGGAGGGGTAATCATCTTCCGCAATCCATTCAATCTCAAGATTTCAAAGATATTGGCATGAAGGCTGCGTGAATGAGGACAACAGCTATAAACAAGGCAGCAATTAGGGACGCAAAAAAATGTTCCATAATTGCAAAAATTGCTTTTCACGTGTGGCGGCCCCTGCTAGATTCTGGACTGAACGGCTCACGTACTATGGATTAAAACCCCGGTTTTAATTCGTCCCATGCGAGTGTCCGACCTCAACCCAACCAACCTACTACCAAACTAATCAGACTATGAAATTGAACGCATTGCTGAAAACGCTGGGGTTCTTGGCACTGGCCGCCACTCCCGTTGTGGCCGGACCATCCGCTC
>NZ_JBGANL010000129.1:0-4422 GCF_044222345.1 Prosthecobacter sp. | reverse complement strand
ATAGCGCAGGGACGTTCGCCGGAGCCGATGTGGACATCGGCGCTCCCAGCCATGACCCCACGCGCCGACTACACTCCGCGAGGTGAGCGCGCGCCGCTTGATGGAATGGAGCCTCTTTTCTCCGCAAGAAACGCGGCTGCGTGGTGTAGTTTTGGCACCCCCATCTCGTGTTTTCTCCCTGCATGCTGCGTCGCGCCTTTGTTCTTCCCTTTCTCTGCCTTTCACTGACTGCCACCCGTGCTGCCTCGGCGGCGGATGCGGCGGCGGATGCGGCGGCGCTTTGGTCGGGGAAGGTGCGGCGGATTCTGGACGAGAACTGCGTGAAGTGCCACGGCGTGCTGGAGCAGAAGGGCGGGCTGGAGCTGGACACGCCGGAGATGGTGATCAAAGGCGGTGACGACGGCGCTGTGGTCACGCCGGGGAAGCCGGAGGCGAGCGCGCTGTTCACGAGTTTGGAGAAGGGCGCGGACCCGCACATGCCGCCGAAGAAGCAGCTCAGCGATGCAGACCGCGCGGCGGTGAAGGAATGGATCTCGGCGCTGCCAGTGACGCTGGCTGCCGTGGAAAAAACACAACCCAAGGTGGCGCGGAAGTTTGCCTCCGGCGAAGAAGCCATCTCAACGCTGATCTCCGAAGGCTGGGCGCGCGCGGGTGTGAAGCCTGCGGCGGCGGTGCCGGATGCGGTGTGGTGCCGGCGTGTGTATCTGGATCTGGCGGGTCGCATTCCCACGCAGGCGGAGCTGGCGGCCTTTGTCGCGGCACCGCAGCGGGATGCCCTCATCGACAAGCTGCTGTCGGCACCGGAGTATGCGGTGCGCATGCGGGAGCTGTGGGACACGTTTTTGATGGGGCGCCTGCTTCGCCAAAATCCGGACGGTCGGCGCAAAGGCTCGGGCTGGTGGACATTTCTGGAGAAGGCCTTCAAGGACAACCGCCCGTGGAACGAGGTGGTGTACGATGTGCTGTGCGCACGGCCCGACCCTGCGCCGGACCGCAAGGGCGCCTCATGGTTTTTGTTTGAGCGGAAGAACGACTTCCAGAAGATCGCCGAGGCGGTGGCGCCCGTGGTGTATGGGACGAAGATCGACTGCGCGCAGTGCCATGACCATCCGCTGGCGCGTGAGATCAAGCAGGCGCACTACTGGGGTCTCGTGGCCGCGTTTAACCGCAGCAAGAACGTGGACGCCAGCACGGCCGTGGCGGAGAGCGCGGTGGGCGGCTTCATGAATTTCACCAATTTGAAAAAGGAATCCCAGCCGGCGGTGGTCACGCTGCTGACCGGGCGCACCCTGCCCGAAGTATGGCCCGGCGGCGAGACGAAGGAGAGTGACAAGCCGGAGCTGTATGAGGATGCCAAAGCCCCCGTGCGTGTGCCGAAGTACTCCCGCCGCGAGGCCTTTGCGGAAGCCGCCACGCAGGGCAATCCGCTGCTGGCGCGCGCGTTTGTAAACCGCATGTGGGCCGCGCTCATCGGTCGCGGCATCGTCAATCCGCCGGATGAAATCAACGAGCGCAACACCCCCAGCCACCCTGAACTGCTGGAGTGGCTGGCGCAGGATTTTGCTGCGCACAAGCATGACACCCGCCGCGTGGTGCGGGAGATCGTGCGCAGCCGCGTCTATGCGCTGGGGGCTTCAGATGCCGCGCCGGAGCTGTTTGCGGGCATGCTGGAACGCCCGCTGACGGCGGAGCAGCTCGCGCGCTCGTGGCGCGTGGCGCTGGATCTGCCGCCGAATGACGATGAGTTCCGCCGCCAGGTGATCTCCGCCATCCCGGACGTGCTGCCCAGGGAGTACAACGCCACCTTCCAGCAGGCGCAGTTTCTTTCGAACTCTCCGACGATCAACGCGCTGCTGCAGGCGGCGCAGGGCGGCGTCATCGCCAGGCTGACGGCGCTACCAGATGCTACCACTCGCATCCGCGAAGCCTTTCAGGCCGTCTATGGACGCGCGCCGGGGGCGGATGAGTCCGCGCAGGCGGCGGCCTTTGTGACTGCCAATGCCGCTCACCCTGCGGATGCCACGCGGGATCTCCTCTGGGCGCTGCTCACCAGCGCGGAGTTTCTGGCCATGCCGTGAGAGTGATGACTGATCGAAGTAGAAGCTGCGCAGGCACGAAAAATCCTGCTAAAAACCTGCTCAAAACGGTGTAAACTTCCCGCGCCCTTCCGCCCCCTTTTCCCCTGATGAATCTCCGCGATCCCCACCCACGCTGCCCGACCCAAGAGCACACGCTGCACCGGCGGCTGTTTTTGAAGGGGCTGACGGGCGGTGCGCTGGCCAGCACGGCGAGCTTTACAGGGCTGTTTCAGAATCCGGTCTTTGCGGAGGAGACGAAGAAGGCGCAGAAGCACTGCATCCTGCTGTGGCTGTGCGGCGCGCCGAGCCAGTTTGAGACGTGGTATCCGAAGCCGGGCAGTCCGGGAAACGGACCGTTTGGCAGCATGCCCACGAAGATTCCGGGCATCCATTTCTCTTCGCTGATGCCGAAGTGCGCGGGCATCGCGGACAAGCTGAATCTCGTGCGCAGCATGAAGACGAACCAGCCGGAGCATCTGCAGGCGATCAATCTGCTGCAGCGCGGCAGTCCGGAGCGCGCGGGCTTCACGCGGCCCACGCTGGGCAGCAGTCTGGCGCAGGCCATAGGGCAGATGGATTCCAAACTGCCGAACTTCATCTTTCTCGATCCCGTGCCCGGCGGCAACGAATTCGAAGCCTTCAAGGCGGGCAACTGGTCTGGCTGGCTCGGCGCGGAGTACGCGCCCGTGCGGCTGGGCGGGGACTACACGCAGTTTTTGCAGAAGGAGGGCGCGGGCATCCCGCAGCATGACAAGGAATCCCGCGAGACGCTGCGCAAATTCCTCACCTCCAAGTATGAGCGGGATCGCAGCAGCGCGGTGGCGCGCAGTCAGAATGCGGCCTTTGAACGCATGAAGGGGCTGAGCGCGAGTGCGGACCTGTTTGACGTGAACAAGCTGCCGGCCAAGGACCGCGAGCGCTACGGGCCAGGGAGTTTTGCGCAGCATGCGCTGATGTCGCGGCACCTCGTGGAAAACGGCGCGCCGTTTGTCATGGTGGCCAATGGTATGAACTGGGACAATCATGTGTTCAACCATGAGATCCATCAGATGCTTGTGCCGGAGCTGGACCACGTGGTTTACAATCTGGTGAACGACCTCGAAGAGCGCGGGCTGCTGGACTCCACGCTGGTGATTGCGATGGGCGAGTTTGGCCGCAGTCCGTGGATGAATGCGGCGCGCGGCCGTGAGCACTACCCGAATGCCTGGAGCATGATGATGACCGGCTGCGGCCTGAAGCGCGGCGTGGTCACGGGCGCGACGGATGTGGACGGCGTGGACGTGATCGAGAAGCCCTACAGCGAGCAAAACCTTTTCGCCACCATCTTCACGGCGCTGGGCATTGACCCCTATGCGGAGTATGACCTGCCCGGCATGCCCACCTTCCACCGCGTGGAAAACAAAGTGGAACCGATCCGCGACATCCTCGCCTGAGACCGCCCATGAAACTGACCCGTACCAAACAATACGAGATGCCCTTTGCCGTCCTGGGACTGGCCACCACGCCGGATGGCGCGCTGGCCTATGCGGCGTGCATGGACGGCAGCGTGCATGCGGTGGAAACCGCGACCGGCAAGAAGGAGGTCTTTGAAAAGAAGCACAGCTCCTACGCCAGCGGCTGCGTGCTGCTGCCGGATGGCAAAACGCTCATTTCCGCCGGGTATGACGGCATGCTGCTCTGGCATGACGTGGCCACACGCAAGTGCATCCGCGAGGTGAAGGCGCATCAATTCTGGAGCTGGCAGCTCGCGATCTCGCCGGATGGCACGCGGGTGGCCAGTGTGACGGGGCAGTACATCGCCGGGGGCTGGAAGTATGAGCCTGCGGCGGAGGGCGAGCCGTCTGTGCGCGTGTATGACACCGCCAGCGGTGCGCTGGTGGCCAGCTACAGCCACACGCCGCCGGTGCTGAGCTGTGCCTTCAGCCCGGACAGCAAACACCTCGCTGCGGCAAACATGATGGGCGAGGTGCGCGTGTGGGATGTGCAGGCGAAGGATGGCAAACCGGTGTCGCAGTGGACGTCTCCCGATTTCACCTCCTGGGGCACCACCAAATCCCACCACTACTCCGGCGGCATCTACGGCCTCACTTTCTCACCCGATGGCAATGCCCTGCTAGGATGTGGTATGGGGCCCATGGGAGATCCCATGGCGGGCAATGGCAAGATGACCTGGCAGCGCTGGGACTGGCGCGCTGGCAAGAAGCTGGATCAGATCAAGGACGGTCAGCACGGCTCCGGCCTCATGGAGACGCTGGCGTTTCATCCCGATGGAAAGCACTTCCTCATGGCGGGCCGTCAGGCGCAGGGCACATGGAATGCCGCGCTCTTCAGCGCGGCGGATGGC
>NZ_JBGANL010000128.1:0-4430 GCF_044222345.1 Prosthecobacter sp. | reverse complement strand
GGCAACGCCGCCGATACGGCCGATGCCGACTTGGACGGCATCGTCAACCTGCTCGAATTCGGCACCAATCTCAATCCCACCACCGCGAGCACCATGCCCGGTCAGGCCGTGCGCAATGGCGCCAACATCGAATTCACCTACACCCGCTCCAAGACCGCGATGAGCGAAGGCGTCACATTCGCGGTGGAATGGAGTGACGATCTGTCGCCGCTGAGTTGGACCACGACAGGGATCACGGAATCGATCTTATCGGAAGATAGCGCAGTGCAAAACGTTAAGGCAATCCTTTCCGCTGGCAGCGGCGGCCAGCGTTTTGTGAGGCTGCGGGTGACAAGATAAGGGGAAAACGGGTTCACCCTCCGCCCGGACCAAAAACGCGCCGCCCTCGAGAACGGCACTCGCATGAGGATTGCCGGCGTCCAGATCATGAGCAAAGGCGACTCCACCGGCATCGCTGCCGCCGGCCTTGCCACCCAAAAAACGCCCACACCCGTCGGTCTTCTGAGCCCGCCCTCCAGCCTCACCGTCACCCTCGGCCAAAACGCCGGCTCCATGGAACTCACCTGGGGTGCCGTGAAGAAGAACCGCAGCTACCTTCTCCAATACGCCGAGGGCAAAAGGGGCGACCCCAACCCCGCCTGGACCACCCTCATCGCCAGCAAGCCGAAGTACGTTTTCACCGACATGATCCCCGGCACCTCCTACCTCTTCCGCGTCGCCACCATCGGCGGCAAAGGCGGCCAGAGCTCCTGGAGTCCGACCGTGGTGAGAGTCGCTGGCTAGACCCGATTACTCCCACGCTGCTGATGTGGCGGCGCATCACTGGGTCGTCGGCGACACCATGCACGCTGGCGGCGTTCAACCTTTTTGTCGTTGACTCTGTGCAGGGCATCGGCGCAAATGGAGCCGGTTTGGTTGAAACCCACTTTTCGGGATTATGAAGTCGTCCCTGTGCTCCCACCGACGCGCCGCTTTCGCGGTTTTGGTTCTGACCGTTTCATCTCTTACTGGAGGAACTGCAAAATCGAGTCCGCTGTCCGTGGATGAAATCTTCGCGATGCGAAAGCTTCCAGAACCTCTTGTTCCGATTGGCGCTGCGCCGACCGCGGCGGACAATCAATCCTTGATGGACGCGCTTGCTACCTTCGAGGAGCGGCAGAAGTCCGACGATTTCTCCGCGCTGGAGCAGTTCGTGGTGGCACATCCGCAATCGCCATGGTTCGTCGCCGTGCAAACGAATCTCGGTCTGCTCTACTACAGCGCTGGCTACTTCTCGAAGACCATGCCTGCTTACCTGGCAGCGTGGGAGGTGGGAAAGAATGCCACCGATCTCAAGGCCAAAGCGCTGGCCGACCGCGCCGCGGGTGAATACACGAAGATGCTGGCGAGGCTGGGGCGTTACTCGGAGTTGAAGGCGTTTCTCAAGGCCGTGGAAACCAGGCAGTTCATCGGACAATCCACGGAGTTGATCACTGCGGGCAGGGAAGGTGCAACACTCATGGAGACGCATCCTGAGAAGGCGTTCCGCTGCGGACCTCTGGCTTTGAGTCGAATTCTTGCCTCGCAAAAATCGACGCTTCAAGTTGCGCCTGCGATTGTTGACTCCCGATCCACCTTGGAAGGCATCTCGTTGGTTGAGGTGGCGGACATTTCCCGCCGAGTGGGCTTGAATTACCAAGCCGCGCGGCGCTCCCCAGGTGCTGCCTTGATCATGCCGAGTGTGATCCACTGGAAGGCCGGTCATTACGCGGCACTGATGAAGTTGGAGAATGGCCGCTACTTGAGTGAAGACCCCACGTTTGAGAACGCGACGTGGCACAGCCCGGAAGCTCTCGAAACCGAAGCCAGCGGCTATTTTCTTGTGCCCGAAGGCCCGCTTCCGACGGGCTGGTCTGTCGTCGGGGCCGAAGATGCCGCCAAAGTGTTTGGCAAGGGAGCAACGTCCAGTAACAACTTTGGCAAGGGAGCAACGTCCAGTAACAACCCCGATTGCACCGAGTGTGAGGAGCAGGCCAGCGGCGGAAATGAGGGTGGATGCTGTGCGATGGCCACATACGCCATGCACTCCATGCTGGTCAGCCTGCACATTACGGATACACCGGTGGGCTATGATCCGCCCTATGGGCCGGGAGTTCATTTTGCCGTCACCTATAACCAGCGCGAGGCCGGTCAGCCGAGCAATTTCAACTACTCCAACATGGGACCAAAGTGGACCTTCAACTGGCTGAGCTATATCACGGATGACCCCGCGGCCCCGGCTTCGGCTTCCCAAGCAGCCCCCGGTGGCGGCACTCGCCGCTTCAGTGGTTACGATTCCGGCTCGCAATCATTTTCGCCGGAATACACATCGCAGAGCGTGCTGCAGCGCACATCTACCTCACCGCTGCGTTATGAGGTCACGTATCCAGATGGCTCGAAGGAGGTGTTTGGTTTGTCCGATGGCAGTAGTGTCGCGCCGCGAAAGATATTTCAAACGCAGCAAATCGATTCCGCAGGCAATGTGACCAACCTGTCCTATGACGGACAGTTCCGGATCACCCAGATAACCGATGCCATCGGCCAGGTCACCACCTTCTCCTACGACCATCCCACCGACAGCTACAAGATCACGAAGGTCACCGATCCTTTCGGCAGATTCGCTGAATTCTTTTACGATGGAAGCGGCCGGCTCATCAAGATTCGCGATGTCATCGGCATCGAATCCCAGTTCACCTACAGCGGCAGCGGCGACTTCATCAACACCCTCACCACGCCCTACGGCACCACCACCTTCACCACCTTGGACTCCGGCCGCACGCGGCGCCTCACAGCCACCGATCCGCAGGGAGACATGGAAGTGCTGGAATTCAATGAGAATGGCAATGTTCAGCCCAACAGTGACCCTGCCAATACCTTGCCAACCGGTATCACTATCTCGAACACCTTCCAGTACGCCAGGAATTCGTACTATTGGACCAAGAAGGCGTGGAAGGAATACCCAGCCGATTACAGCAAGGCGCGCGTGTATCACTGGCAGCATACCTCGAACTTCACGCAAGCGGATCGCGTGCTGGAAAGTGAGAAGCCGCCGCTCGAAAATCGCATTTGGTACAACTACCCCAATCAGCAGCCAGGAGACACTGGAGCCACAGCACCGGGAAGCATCGACAAACCCACCAAAATCGGCCGACGCCTGGATGATGGCAGCACGCAGTTGACGCAGTACACCTACAATGCGCTGGGCAATGTCACCTCGATCACAGACGCGCTGGGCCGCATCACCCAATACACCTATGCAGGGAATAATCAGGACTTGCTCACCGTGACGCAGCAGACTGCGGGCGGACCCGTCACGCTGGCGAGTAACACTTGGAATGCCCAGCATCTGCCGCTCACCACGACGGACGCCGCCGGGCAGACAACCACTTACACCTACAATGCCAGTGGCCAGACGACTTCCGTAAAGAATGCGAAGAATGAAACCACCACCTACACCTACTACAGTGCCGACGCGGCAGGGAAGCAGCGCAAGGGCCGCGTACAAACCATCGATGGCGCTCTGGCTGGCAATTCAGACGTGATCACGTTCGACTACGATGCCGTTGGCCGCGTGGCGAGTGTGACGGGCCCAGATGGTTATTTCCTCACCTATACCTATGACAATCTCGATCGGGTGACTCGAGTCACATTCCCTGACGGCACGTACACAGAGACCACTTTCCTGGCGCTCGATCCGCAGACCAAACGCGACAGGTTGGGACGGATAACGAGTTTCGTGTATAACAGCCTCCGCCAGTTGATCAGCGTGACCGATCCCGCCAGCCGCACCACGCAATACACCTACTGCCGCTGCGGCGATGTGAAACAGCTTATCGATCCGCTGAACCGCATCACCACTTGGAAGCATGATGTGGCGAGCCGGGTGACCAGCAAGATTTATCCAGACGGCTCCACCATCGCCTATGCCTACGAGCCGTTCTCTGGCCGGTTGCTGTCTGTGACGGATGAGAAAGGGCAGGTCAAGACGATGACCTACAATATGGACGATTCGGTTGCCAGCGTCGCCTACACCAACGCCACGGTTGCCACGCCGAGCGTGTCCTACACGTACGATAACTATTTCCCACGCAAGACCTCCATGACGGATGGCACGGGAACCACGTCCTATGGCTATTACGCCATCGCGCCTGGCACGCTGGGCGCAGGGACGCTCGCTTCGGAAGATGGGCCACTGACCAATGACACCATCACCCACACTTACGATGAGTTGGGGCGGCGCTTGGGCCATACCGTGAATGGTGTGGGAGAGACGCAAAGTTATGACGAACTCGGGCGCACGGTTTCCACGACGAGTCCGCTGGGAAGCTGCATCATTTCCTATGTGGGTGCCACGAGTCGCGTCAACACTGTCAGTTATCCAAACAGCATGACTGGGGCCTATGCTTATCACC
>NZ_JBGANL010000127.1:0-4583 GCF_044222345.1 Prosthecobacter sp. | reverse complement strand
GATGCCCCCCCACCACACCGCACCTTTGGCTCCGAGCAGGCGGTCTCCCACCCAGCCGCCCGGCAGCGCCGTCATGTAAACGAGGGCCGTGTAGAGCCCGTAGATGGCCGCGGCCATTTCATCCGTCAGCCCCATGCCGCCATTGTTTACCTCCGCCACCATGTAGAGCACCAGCAGCGCCCTCATCCCATAGTAGCTGAACCGCTCCCACATTTCCGTGAAGAACAGCGTGTAGATGCCGCGTGGATGGCCGGTGGGTTCGGAAGTCATGGCGTGGGAAAGCCGCCATCCAAAGACAGCAAGCAACCCTTTGCGAGCTTTTCCTTATGACACCAGCACCCTCGACGCCAAACACCACGACCACAGGGCCGCCTGGACGTAGGACGGCCGTGGCGAAGCCCGCCCGTCTGCGAGCGTACGGCAAACCCCACGGCGTACGGACGTCCTCGAAGTCGGGCGGTTTGGCGGAGGGAGCGGTGGAGCATGAACCGCGCTCGACGCCAAACACGGCCGACCTACGAACGAACGCGGGGCTGCATGGTCCCTACTCCGCCGCCACCAGCTTCGCCTTGAACTTCACCATCGCCTGCTGGATCAGCGGGTCGTTGTAGAAATCATCGGGAGCCGTAGGAGCCGCAGGTGTCGCAGACGGTGCATCCGCCTTCATGAGTTCCTCCTGCTGTGCGGCTTTCACCTCCGCTTTCGGCTCAGGCCTGGCTTCAGCCGCAGGTTTGGCCGGTGGCTCTGGCTCATTCAGCAGCCCCAGGTCCACCTCTGCAAACGCGGGCGCCTTGAGGTTCGGATCGAGCACAAACTCAAACTTCATGGCCTTCCCCGACAGCTCCAGCGCCAGTCCTTCGAGGAAGTTGACCTGCGCCGGACGCATCAGGCTGTCGCGTGCATAGCTCTCGCTGGGCGGGAAGCCCACTTTGATCGTGTTGCGTGAGATGTCGAGCAGCGTCGCGGGCTGCAGCCACGGCGCGATCAAGAGACGGCGCGCCTGCACCTGGGCGACAAACTTCGACCAAAAAACATCCTGGCTGAACAACTCACCCGGTTCATCCACCGGAGAAGGCTCCCGGACCTTCGCCGCTGCTAAGGGAGGAGGTGCTGGCACAGGCTCTGGCGCCTTCTCCACGACGGGCTCAGGCGCTTTTTCGATGACGGGCGCGGCCCTCACCACGGGCTGCGGCTCAGGCTCCGGCACCTTCAGCACAGCGGGGGCTGGGGCCACAGCACGCTCAATGGGTTGCGTCATCACCGCAGGGGCGGATTTCACCGGCTCTGCTGCACGGCGCAGCGGCGGTGGGGCCGCCTGCACACGCGGTGCCGGCCGGGTCAAGCCCTCAGCACTGCCGGAATCCAGCGCGTTAATGACATCACTGATGGAAACCTCATTCAGGCTCTGCACGGCGGCGATCACGCCCAGCTCAAAGTGCAGGCGTTTGTTGCTGGCCCAGCGCATGCGTGAGTCCACCTCGGCCAGGCCGTCCACCACACGCAGCAGTTGCTCTGTGTCTGCCATCTGGGACTGGGCCACGACTTCCTCGGCCACTTCCGGGCTCAAATCTTCCGCTGCCGCTTCAGGGTCCGCCTGCTGCACCAGCAGCGTGCGGAAATGCTGGATCAGATCTCCCAGGAAACGCCCCAGCTCCTTGCCGGCCTCGTTTTGCTCGTACACCGCGCGCAGGGCACCCACGGTGTTGCTCTCCAGAATGTGCCGCGCCAGCGCCGCCACGGCTTCGCCGGAGGTGAAGCCAAACACATCCAGCACGTCCTGCTCGGCGATGTTGCCACCGCAGAAGGCCACGAGCTGGTCCAGCATGGACTGCGCGTCGCGCATCCCGCCCTCCGCGCCTTTGCCGATGGCGTACGCCGCTTTCTCATCCAGATTCACCCCTTCAAGCTGCGCGATGTGCAGCAGATGCTTGGCGATCACCGCGTTCGGGATGCGCCGCAGGTCAAAGCGCTGGCAGCGGCTGATGATCGTGGGCAGGATCTTGTTGGCCTCCGTCGTGGCAAAGATGAACTTCACATGCTCCGGCGGCTCTTCCAGCGTCTTCAGCAGCGCATTGAAGGCCCCCGTCGTCAGCATGTGCACCTCGTCAATGTAGTAGATTTTGTAACGGCAGCGCGACGGGGCGTACTTCACGTTGTCCCGCAGCTCACGCACCTGCTCCACGCCGTTGTTGCTCGCACCGTCGATCTCCAGCACGTCCATGCAGCGCCCTTCGGCGATCTCGATGCTCAGCTCGTCTTCGGGGTCAAAGTCGATGGTCGGCCCGTTCTTGGCGCACAGCGCCTTGGCAAAAATACGCGCCGTGGAGGTCTTCCCCGTGCCACGCGGCCCCACAAACAGGTAGGCATGCGCCAGCCGCTGCTGGGCGATGGCATTGCGCAGCGTCCGGACAACGTGATCCTGGCCGAGAACGTCTGCGAAGGTCTTGGGGCGGTATTTGCGGGCAAAAACTTGGTAACTCACCCTGCCAGACTAACGAACGCTCTCAGTGAAGCCAACGGAAGTTTGAGACAAGAGCGCAAAACTTGGTCGAGCATTCACTTGCTCACACTCCACGAGGCACGGCCGCCGGGGATGCTGGCGGAGCCCTTGTAGCCCGTGCCGGTAAAACTGCCGCTCATCGAGGAGTTGATGGGCACATTGGTGTCCTTCGCCACGACGGATCCGGTCATCTTCATCGAAATCGTGCCGGAACTCAGTTCGACATCGCCGCTGATGCTCGCACGAGCGCGGGCGGTCTGGCCGCCGACGGTGACGGTCTGGCCATAGCTCCCCGTGACGCGTGAACCGCTCACGGTGATGCGGATGGTCCCCTTGCCGCTCAAGGAGCCGGAAAAGGTGCCCTGCATGCCGCTCATCTCGCCTATCGCCGCGTCGAGCGCGGGAACACCATCGCTCTCCAGCACACGCACAAGACGATCCACGATGCTCGCATTCGCGGGCAGGCCTTTGGCCTTCAATTTCGCGATCACGGTCTCGCGCATCTTCACCGCGTCATCGGTGGCGTTTTCGCGGGCCTTGGCCTCCTCTTTGCCCGCTTCCTTCTTGGCGGCGAGTTTTTTGCGGTCACGATAAGTCCGCGTTTTCGGCTCAGGCTCCGCAGCCGCCAGCTTCGCGGCCTTCTTGCCCTCCAGCACCTTGTTCAGCCGCTTTGCCTCGGTGAAATCACCGTTTTTCACGCCATCTGCCGCACGCTGTGCACCCACGGGGGAGGCCCCGTTCTTGATGAGCTTGTCGTAGATCTCCTTGGACCGCTCCTCATTGATCTGCTTTTCATTGCGGGCGCTTTTCAGCTGGTCAAGCAGCCCCTTCCCGGCCCCGAGTCCCTCGCCAATCGCATTGCCCAAATTCGTGCCGCTCTGCTTGGCCGCGTCATAGGTGATGGCTTTCGCACCGCCATAGAGACCGCCAAGCACGGCCTTGCCCTTCATTTCCAGATAGGACTTCCACGAATCGGGGGAAATCTTGCCCGCAGCGATGTCCTTCTGGTATTGATCAAACGCGTCCTTGCCGGCCTTCGTGCCGATGTCCGCCATCGATCCAAATCCCAGGCCATGCCACAGGGTGCGCCCGGCCAGTTCAGCCTTGTCCTTGCTCCAGCCAAGCGCGCCCGAGGGCTCGCCCTGCTTCTTCGCCTCCATCTCCTCCTTGGCAGTCTTGTAGCCTTCGTAGATGCCGTAGGCACCGAGAGCCAGCCCCGCGCCCTTCATCAGCCGACCTCCGGAGGCAGCTTTCGCCTCCGGTTCCACCGCCACGCTTTTCGCACCACCAGGCTTCGTTACGGGTTCGCTCAGGCCGCCAGCTTTGGTCACCGGTTCATTCGGGCCGCGCACGGCCTCGGTGGTGGCACTGGCCTTGGCTTTGTAGTCCGCCAGTTCATTGCGTGCCTGCTGGGCCTCCGCCTTCAGTCCCTTTGCCTCCAGTTCGTTGATCTTCGTCTGTGTCTGCTGCACTTCAGCCGCCGCTGCGGTCTTGGTCTTGGCCTCGGCGGCATTCAAAATGTCCCGCGTGGTTTTCTGCAGCTTGGCGGCTTCATCAGCGTTTGAAATCGTCGTGCGGCCCGTTTTGATCTCCCCCAGTTTGTCGAGGATGTCCTCGGGGTTCTTGACGCCATTTTGTTTGGCGATGGTTTTGACCATCTCGGGGTCCAGTCCCGCCTGATTTGCCGCCTTCAGCGCCCCCTTGGCCATCATCTGGCCTTCCGGTGCTCCGCCCACCAGAGTCTCCGGCGGCGCACTGGTGCCGTGCAGCGCTTTTTTCGCGTGATCCATCGTGGCCACATGGTCCTTCAGCGCCCCTGGCTTCAGCGATCCTCCGGTCTCTGAAACATACGTCTCGCCATGCTGTGCGCCCATCTTCACCTGCGCCTGATGTCCCGCACTGCCGATGCGGTCCGTGCCCGGTGCGGCATTCACCGTCATGCCAAACTCAGGCGAAGTCTCCAGCACTCCGCCCGTCACTTTCACGGGACCGCCAGAGGGGCCCTTCACTCCGATCTCATTGAGAATCTTCCCCGCCTTCTCCGTCGTGCGGTAGCCGCCGCCGGCGTCAAAGTCGCCGTTCA